>NZ_JBQFTB010000016.1:0-69966 GCF_056538465.1 Ruegeria sp. BG6
TTCAGCAAGTTCACCAGAGATGTAGCTGGACCCGTTGTCGCTGAGCAGCCGTGGCTTGTGGAAGTCGGTCGCCTGGGCACAGCCCGAAGCCTGCAAAGCCAAGTCCAGCGTATCGGTGACATCACTGGACTTCATCGTCGTGCAGAGCTTCCATGCGATGATATAGCGGCTGTAGTCGTCGAGGATCGTCGAGAGATAGAACCACCCCCAGCCGATGACCTTCAGATAAGTGAAGTCGGTCTGCCACAGCTGGTTCGGTCGGGTCGTCTTGTCACGAAACTCGTCGGCCGCCGATAGAACCACATAGGCCGGGCTGGTGATCAGGTCGTAAGACTTGAGGATGCGATAGACCGAGGCCTCTGACACAAAATACTTTTCCGTGTCGGTGAATTGCACGGCCAGTTCGCGCGGCGACAGATCGCTTTCCTTCAGAGCCAGGTCCTTGATCTTCTCACGCATAGGCTGCGGAATACGGTTCCAGACCCGTGATGGCTTGGGACTACGATCCTCAAGCGCTTCAGGACCACCCGACAGATACCGGTCATACCAGCGGTAGAAGGTTGTCTTGGGAATGCCCAGCTTGTCCAGTGTGCGTTTGGTCGAGAGATGTGACCCTTCGACGAGGCGGATGATCTCCAGCTTTTCGGATGCAGGATTCCTCATTCGCCATCTTCCCCATCCGCGATCATGCTTTTTTTGAGCAGTCGTAGTTCCAACGCCTGTTCGGCCACGACCTCTTTCAGGTCACGTGCCTCGCGCCGCAAGTCCTTGACCTCAGTCGATGTCGCTGCACGCGCCGTGTCGCCCGCCAGACGTTTCTTCCCAGCTTCGAGGAACTCCTTGGACCAGCTGTAGTAGAGGCTCTGTGCAATGCCCTCACGCCGGAACAACTCGGCAATGCTCTCTTCGCCCTTCAGGCCATCCAGCACGATCCTGATCTTCTCTTCCGCTGAATACTGCTTGCGGGTGGCTCGACGGATGTCTTTAACGATCTTCTCGCCGTGGCTCTTACGGGTTCCAAGTTTCTGTCTCATCTCCACTCCTTGGTGGTCACGATGTGCCAGAAACCCTCCCTTATCAAATCGGCCTAAACTGTCCCGTTGGTGCTGACGTCAGACAGGAAAGTGATCATATCAGCGCCTCTTTCGTTGATGCCTTAGCCGTGCACATGTTCGGCAATAAGTTGCGCGACTGACGGTCCGGGGCCGACAAGCTCCAGAACATTGCGATCCGGGTCGCGAATGAAGATTGTCTTGGTGCCGCGAAATTCTCGGCGGCCCGTGATGGCAATGCCGTTTTCAGCAACAAAAGCTTCAGTTGCTTCGGCGTCCTTCACTTTCACGGCCAAGTGGGTGATGCCCGGGTATTTCTCTGCCTCGTCCATCAGAACGTTCTCGCCCGCCTTTGCCGTTGCCGGGCCCAAAAGATTGATGTTGATCCCCGAAGGATGAAGCATCACCAACGGATGCCCATCGTCAAAACCACCATCGGCGATCATCTCGAACCCCAACCGCTCATAGAAGGCGACGGATGCATCGCGGTTACTGATACGGATGCCGATGTGATCGAAGTTTCTGATGTCCAACATGGTTTGACCTTTCCCTTGCTTGCAACAAAGGTATCTGTGCTTGTATTGAACTTTAATAGCTTATCTGGAACGGCATTTATTCCCAATGGATCATAATAAGGGTCTTTTCGACGGCATGGTTCTGTTCTGCACGGTTGTGGAGCAGGACGGTATGAGCGCAGCCGCCAAGCTGTTGGGCCATACGCCGAGCCATGTCAGCAAAGAGATCGCTCGCCTTGAAGCGCGGCTTGGTACCCGGCATCTGAATCGTACAACGCGCCGGATCAGCCTGACGGAATCCGGGCGCATGTATTATGAAAACGCGCGCCGGATTGTAGATGATACCCGCGCGTTGCAGGACCGATTGCATTCGGTCGGCGACCGGCCTTTTTGGGGAATTGCGGATGAGCGTGCCTGTGGTTTTCGCCCACGGGTGGCTGAATGACTGGCTGCCCGAATTTCTCCGGCGATACCCCGACGTTGATCTGAACATCGACGTATCAGAGCGTCGCGCTGACCTGATCGGTGAAGGTATCGACCTGCTGGTGCGCATCGGTGAGATGCCCCCGTCTGACCTTATCACCCGCGAAATTTTTCGCACGCAGGGTCTTACGGTGGCGTCCCCTGCTTATCTGAAACGAAACGGCACACCGGGCCATCCCGATGACCTAAAAGGGCATCAACTGATTGATTTTTCGTTTCACGGGTCCACCCAAAACTGAACCTATCCAGGGCCAGACGGAAAAGAGATCGCAGTGCCAATCGCTCCACGTATTCGATGCAACGATGCACATACTGAAAAGGTGCTTGCCCTTGCTGGTTGCGGGATTACCCGTCTTCCAGAACTTTCCTGTCAGGCTGAGCTGGATGCCGGAACACTGGTGGCGATTTTGCCCGATTTCCGCCCGCCCTTGATCGGGGTCAACGTGATCTATGCCAGCCGCGAAAACCTGCCCGCCAAAACCCGTGCCATGATCGATTTTCTGGTCGAAAAGAGCCGCTGAAAACAGAACCCACCGAATACTTCCTTGACCAAAGCGTTCTACTCGCTGTCGTCCGGGCACAACATGTCTCCGAACATCAAGTATGTCGTGCCGCGCGACAAAATCTGAGCCAATATTCTGATCTGCAGAACTCGGATACAGAATGGAAATGCCACCCTTGGCGTCCGACGTTGAGCCATCCTCAGCCTTTGGCATCAGGTATTCTAACGAGCTGGTCACTGAGGTCGATAATTCTGACAGCCAAGCTGTGCAGTGCACCGAAAGGCATACGGGATCCTTAGGAAAATAATGCTACGCAAGCTATCCCTGCGCGTAGTCCCGTTTCTTTTTGGGAGGCGCCCATTGAACCCTTGGGCGTTTGTTGGGCTGACGCTGTGTTGGATGATCAGTGTGAAAATGTCCAAAAGATCGGGTCTCAGCTCGGTTCACCGGCCAGTTCCTCGACGAAGGGCAGGATATCCCCGATATGAGCTTTGACCCAATCTGGATCGTAATACGTATCCAGATACCGATCTCCGCTGTCGCACAGCAGGGTGACGATCGAGCCGTTCCGGCCGGCGTCCATCATCTCGTTTGCAATCTGCAACGCACCCCAAAGGTTGGTTCCCGTCGACGCGCCGGCGCGTCGTCCGATCCGCTTTTCCAGCCAGAGCATCGTGGCGACACTTGCTGCGTCCGGCACTTTGATCATGCGGTCGATGATATCTGGTTGAAATGAGCGCTCGACTTTGGGTCGACCAATGCCCTCGATCCGGCTGGAGGTTTCAGACGTCAGGCTTCGGTCTCCCGTCAGGTAGCTGTCGTAGAACACAGAGTTCTCCGGATCGACGACGGTCAGGGCGGTATCATACCCTTTATAGCGAATGAAACGACCAAGCGTGGCCGACGTCCCGCCGGTGCCCGCGCTCATCACCAGCATCGCAGGCACTGGATGAGGTTCACATTCCATCTGACGGTAGATGCTTTCCGCTATGTTGTTGTTGCCGCGCCAATCGGTGGCCCGTTCTGCATAAGTGAACTGATCCATGAAGTAGCCGCCAATGGAGTTGGCAAGTTCAACCGATGCGCCGTGCATTTCCGGTGCAGAGTCTACGAAATGCGTTTGGCCCCCAAAAAACTCGATCATTCTGATCTTGCTATGCGCGGTGCTTCTCGGGATTACAGCGATGAAGGGAACGCCGATCATACGCGCGAAGTAGGCCTCGGACACCGCCGTGCTGCCGGATGACGCCTCGACGATCGTTGTGCCTTCTTTGATTTTGCCGTTGCACAAGGCGTAGAGGAACAGGGATCGGGCCAGCCGATGTTTGAGACTGCCCGTCGGATGTGTGCTTTCGTCCTTCAGGTAGATGTCCACACCTTCCAGATGCGGAACCGGCAGTTTGAACAGGTGTGTATCCGCCGACCTGTGTGCATCTGCATTGATCTTTGCGATAGCGCCCGCGACCCACCTGTTCATTTCACCCTCATGTCCGCAGTTTTATCCTGTTCGATTATGCGCCTGCCCATTTGCAGATAGCAAATGGGCAGGATCCGACGCGTCATGTTATCCACAGCACGCAACCGATTTGGTTTGTGTTGGTTCGCAAGGGACTTCGTTCGGATTGGCCCCTCGTCCCAGCCATGTCCGCTCGGCCAGATAGAAGTCAGAAAACTTCTGGTGAAAGTCTTCAGGCACAGATTTCGAAGGAACTCCGCTGGTCAAAAGCGCTTGCTGCCAGGCCTTTACTTTCGGGAAATCCGAGAGCATGTCGTAACCGCTGTGCTCCTCAACAATAGCCGCGCGATGCAGCAGAGGGAGCCAGGCGATATCCACGTTCCCAATCGTATCGCCCGAGAAATACTGTCTTTGACCCAACTGGCGCTCGGCCTTTTCGAAGGATTTTCTGAGTTTCGCCATGCGTTCGTCCAAAACCTCTTTGTTGGCGCCTTGCATCGTGCTGCATTGAACCAGATAATGTTTGGTTGCCTGATAGCTCCAGGCCCGATTGGCCGCGCGCTGCTCGGGCGTCAAGTTCTCCTGGAGTGGTGGCGTGATCTCGTCGATGTACTCGACGATTGCATCGGATTCGAACAATGACTGGCCGTTTTCGGTGATCAATACAGGAACCTGGCCGGTGGGTGAGATATCGAGAAACCACGCGGGCTTGTTCTTCAGGTCAATGTACTCAATATCATAGGGAACCTGCTTGGCCTCGAGCATCGCGGTGACGCGCTGAACGAACGGGCAGATCTTGAAACTGACGATCTTGATCATGGGTGAAGTCCTTTCTGGTTGATCCGACCTGTAAGACGACCAGCGATGCAAAAAGACGAACCTATTGGGAAAATACCTTCTAACAAGTTGATCTTGAGTGATATTTTTTGGCGGTGATGGGGTGGCTACGGATGGCGCAAGCGAAACCGGATCTCGAGAGTGTTTGGTCGGAATACCGGGCCAGCCTGTTTGCATTCCTTCGCTCAAAAGTACCGAACGAAGAAGATGCAGAAGATCTGCTTCAAGTGATCCTGCTGAAAGCGCACCAGGGCATAAGCGGTCCAAATGAGGTCAAAAGCCTGAAATCGTGGCTGTTTCAGATTGCGAGCAACACGATCACGGACTTTTATCGAAGCAGAGGGCGGCACAAATCTGTTCATCCGGATGACCTTTGGTACGGCGATCTGGATGAAAATGACCGGCATGTGCTGGAGAATTGTGTTGCACCATTCATAGATGCTCTGCCGCCCGAAATGGGCGAGCTGCTGCGCAGGATAGACTTGCAGGGCGTATCGCAAATAGATCAAGCGGCCGAACTAGGTATCAGTTACTCAACACTGAAATCCAAGGTACAGGCCAGCCGTCGTCAACTGCGTAAACTTTTCGAGAATTGCTGTGATTTCTCTTTGGATCAAAAGGGCAACATTGTTGGTTATGAACGCAAAGTGGGAAACTGTGGCCCGTGTTGAACCACAATCGTGGACCTGCCCTAGACCCCTAAACATATCACGGGATGATGCGCATTATACGAAACCCGCCAGTAGCCTAAAAGGATCAATCACTTAAGATCGACGAATGGTCGAAGACAGAAAAAACTGAGAACCGCCAGAGGACCTCAGTTGTGAATCAGCGCGTTTTCCCATTCTGAAAGAAACTTGTTTCGCTTCAGGGTGTCCAGAAATGTTATCAGGGCTGGTTCAAGCGCAATGGTTGCGTGTTCCGTGCCGTTCTTTCTTTCCTGAAGCGGCGGCAGAGTACGCGCTCCGTCCATGGGGTTGGATTGATACTTCAGAACAAACTCGATGAACCGCCGGGCTGTTGCCGGTTCACCGGATGCCCTTGAAACCAACGCTGTCCGCATCATTGTTGTCGGGTAGTCAGAGGGCAGCACAATTTCAAGGATGTCCTGGCTTTCGGCACGCGCTTCGGCGTAGCTGCCAAGCACATTGTAGGCGACCGCAATTTTTCCGTTGGTAAGGTCGTCGATCATCTCGCCCGAACAACAATAAAGCCGGGCATCAAGCCCGCCCATCACTTCCATCAACCTCCAGAACGTTTCGGACGCCCGTGCGTCCTGCGTCGCAAAAAGATAGCCCAAACCGGATTGGCGAACGTCGTAGGTTCCAATACGGCCTCTGAATACGTCTGGGCGTGCACGCAGCGTCTCGATCAGCTCCTGCCGGGATTGCGGGATTGGCAGCCCTTTGAAGGCGGCGCGGTTGATGACAATGGCCGCTGGTTCCGAAGTGAAGGCAAACAGGCTTTGCCGCCATTGCGCCCAGGCCGGATGTGACAGGTCCTCCAGAGCTAGGGCGTAGCCATCGTTTGTGAGTTTCAACTGCAAATCCATGGCGCTGGAAATGGCAATATCGAAAGCCTCGGGCTCCTCACGAAAACGCCGGTCGATATCGGCTGTTCCGGTGACCAGGTATTCGATGGCCACGTCCGGATTTCTGGCGACGAAGGCTTCGATCAGTGGCGCAAACAGGTCCGTGTCAGTGCTTGAGATTATACGCAGGGACGTGGTCCTCTGGGTTTCGTTGAAGATCTGCCGATCTTCCCAGCCCTGCGCCCATCCGACTTGGCACAGCCAGATCAAACCTAAAGCGATAAGGTTACGCACGCGCCACCCTCCGGTCGGTTTTTCAGAATTAGCTGGCCGCCATGGACCGATGCGACATCCCGTGCGATCGTCAGTCCTAGTCCTGAGCCGATGGTATTCGAGGCATTTGCCCCACGCTGAAAACGCGTGGTCAGAGTTTCGATTTCATGAGATGGAAAACCGGGCCCGTGGTCGCACACCGTGATCCGAGGGGTCGGTTTGCTCGAAACCGTGATCTCGATCTCACTTTCGACAGGTCCGTATTTCATTGCATTGTCAATTAAGTTTCGCACAGCGCTTTGGATCAAAATCGCGTCCCCGGCATAACGAACGTGCGCGTCCCCTGCCAAAGAAAGAGAAAGATCTTTCATTTCCACGATGGGCGTCAGGCGCAAAACCAGATCGCGCACAAGTTCGACAAGGTCGATCTCGTGCCGTTCCAGATGATCGGCCCGGAATGTGATCATCGCATGATCCAGAAGCTGACCTGCCGCACGAGAACTTTCGTCGATGGCCTTCACCATCGACCGCATGGCTTCGCGATTTTCCTCTTTTTCAACACGCTGCAACGTGGCTTCCGCGTAGGAACGGACGGTTGCAAGTGGCGTGCGGACTCGGTGCGCAGCCTCTGCGATGAAGTCCTCGGACTGGCTTAGGGACTGGTCCAGCCGTCCCATCAGCGAGTTGAGCGACTTGACCAGTGGAGCCATTTCCCGTGGCACTGGTTTGGCGAACGGGCTCAGGTCCTGCGGCCCCCGTCGCGCGACGGATGTCGTCAGCTTGCCAAGCTGGCCAATTGTGGTCGACGTCGCCCAAAATGAAAGTCCAGCAGCCAGCCCAAAAAAGCCGATACCGAGAAGGGCAGCATTTCGTGAAATCTGATCGAGTGTTTCGGAAAGAGCGTCTTGCGTTTGCGCAAGGACAATCTGGATTTCTGTTCGTCGGTTCGCCCCGATCAAGGTGCGGCTTGCGCTGATTTTCCGGACGTCTGAACCGCGAATATTGTCGGATTGAAATGTTTGATCATCGGCAAATGTCAGGTCCTCGTAGCCCGACAGGAATTGGCCGTCCTGCAGGATTGCATAAAACACGCGGTCGTCGGCCGGGGTGCTTAGCATCGAAAACGCCGAGTAGGGCAGGTCAAGCTCAACCGTGCCATCCCGAATTGTGGCGGCGTCCAGCATCGATGTGACCGAAGCGTCAAGGATGTTGTCCTGACCCTGTTGCGCCACCTGCACCGCAAAGTTTCGGACGGCGAGAAACAAGACCAGTGCGAGAACCGCGGCGCCTCCGATCAGGGTCAGCACCAACCGATTTCTGAGCGATCCTGATACCGCAACGCTATCCATCTTGGTCCAATCGGTAGCCAAGGCCACGCAATGTCGTGATCCTCAACTTCGAGGCTGACAAATGTTTGCGAAGGCGTGCAATATACACCTCGATCGCGTTTTCCGAAACGTCCTCATCGTAGGAAAACAACCGATCGGACAGCTTGTTCTTGGAAAAGATCTGGCCGGGTGCGTTGAGAAACAGTTCAAGAAGGCGCAGTTCGCGATTGCGCATTGTAACGGCCTCACCCCCGACAGTCAGGTGGCCTGCGACAGGGTCGAAAACGACGCCACCGATCTCGATCGTGGTTCTTGCATTGCCGGACCTGCGACGCAGGACGGCGCGGATACGGGCCTCCAACTCGGCGTGATCAAAGGGTTTGGTGACATAATCATCAGCGCCCAGATCAAGCGAACCGATTCGATCCGACACCTGGCTTCGGGCGGTCAGAACGATCACCGGAGTGTCCAAATCACTGGCGCGATGCTTCTCAAGGAACGTGCGGCCATCGCCATCAGGCAACATGATGTCGAGCAGGATAAGATCGTATTCCCCGGTCGCAACAAAGGCTGAGGCGTCTCCAAGTTTCTCTGCGTGATCAATGACATGACCATCTATTCGCATGCGTGATGCGATGGCATTGGCAAGGTCAAGATTGTCTTCGACAAGAAGGAACTTCATTGCGCTCTGGAACGATTTTTTCTGCGTGACAGGTCTGTGTCAGGTTGGTGTGCATTCTCCCACATCAACTGATCCGTAGTGCGGACGGTTGTCAATTGGGAGGACATTATGTCGAATTTCGAACTGGGCCGTCGGGCCCTTCTTGCGGCTGTTGCGGCGTTTGGTCTTGTCGGCTCGGCGGCTGCTGATGGTCACCAGGTCGTGGACAGCATCCACTTTCTGATCCCCGGCGGTGCCGGCGGCGGCTGGGATGGCACGGCGCGCGGAACTGGCGAAGCGCTGACCAAGTCGGGTCTTGTTGGAACTGCCAGCTACGAGAACATGTCAGGTGGCGGTGGTGGCAAAGCCATCGGTTATCTGATCGAAAACGCGGCCAGCAATCACGGCACGCTGATGGTGAACTCAACACCTATCGTGATCCGTTCATTGACTGGTGTTTTCCCGCAAAGCTTCCGCGATCTGACACTGGTTGCGGGAACTATCGGTGACTACGCGGCGCTTGTTGTTCCTGCGGACAGCGACATTCAAGACGTCAATGGCTTGATTGAGGCGTTCAACGCCGATCCCGCGGGCGTTGCCGTAGGTGGTGGTTCGGTCCCGGGCGGGATGGATCATCTGGTTGCCGCGATGGTGTTCCAGGCGGCGGGCGCCGACCCGGTCGCGATGAAGTATGTCCCATATGACGGCGGCGGCGCGACGATGGCGGGTCTGCTGTCTGGCGAAGTACAGGCGGTTTCAACCGGCTTTTCCGAAGCCGTGGAACTGGCCAAGGCCGGAGAGGTCCGTATCATCGGAGTGACGTCCTCGGATCGCGTGGACGCGTACCCGGATGCACCGACCATGGTCGAGCAAGGCAACGACACAACGTTTGTCAACTGGCGTGGGTTCTTCGCGGCACCGGGTCTGCCCGTCGAACAGTTGGCGGCCTATCAGGAGGCCATCGCCAAAATGTACGACACGCCCGAATGGGAAGAAGTTCGTTCGCGCAACGGCTGGGTGAACATTCACAACCCCGGCGACGATTTCCAGACCTTCCTGGAAAATCAGGAGAAGGTTATCGGCGATCTGATGCGGCAGCTTGGCTTCCTCTGATCGCGCTAATTCGCTTCCAAACACAAATGCGCCCGGGACTGCCCGGGCGTGGTACCGATAAACGAGGGAGAGGTCGATGGTGATTGATCGCTGGATAGCGCTTGTCATCCTGATGCTATGTCTTGCCTATGGCTACGCGGCTTATTTCACAATGGACGATCTGCTGCCGCCGATCATGAAACAGCGGCCGCTCTGGCCGTCGACCTTTCCCAAGGTTCTTGCCGCAGGTGGAATATTGCTGTCACTGGCTATTCTGCTCGGCTTCGAAAAAGCCCCGGCGAAAGAGGAAGCCGCGGATATCAACCTGTCCCGATTGGGCGAGTACAAGGTTGGGCAAGCGCTGTCTCTGTTAGGCCTCATGGTTGCATATGCTTTTTTGCTCCGCCCGCTTGGGTTCCTGGCGGCCACGTTCCTGTTTCTTACTTTCGGTAACTTCATTCTGGGGGAACGCCGCTATGTCCTGATGGCTGTGGTAGCGGCCATCGCGGCAGGCAGTATCTGGTATCTGGTTGATGTGGTCCTGGGCATTTTCCTCAGCCCGATGCCATCACTTCTGAACGGAGTTTGAGATGCTCGAAGGATTAATGACGGGCCTTTCAACGGCTTTCACATTCACCAACATTCTAATGGTTGTCGGCGGTTGCCTGATCGGAACATTCATCGGCATGTTGCCGGGCCTGGGCCCAATGTCGATCATCGCAATCATGATCCCGGTCGCAATCACCATCGGTGATCCCTCGGCGGCTTTGATCCTTCTGGCCGGTGTCTATTATGGTGCTGTTTTCGGGGGCTCGACCTCATCGATATTGATCAATGCGCCCGGGGTTGCCTCAACCGTGGCCACGAGCTTTGACGGCTACCCCATGACGCGCCAGGGCAAAGCTGGCAAAGCGTTAACGGTCGCCGCAATTTCAAGCTTTGCGGGTGGTACGATTGGCGCGGTCCTGTTGATGATCTTTGCCCCTGCGCTGGCTTCAGTCGCACTTCTGTTCCACTCATCCGAGTACTTCGCCCTGATGGTTGTCGGGCTTTCGGCAATCGCCGCTTTTGCCGGAACGGGGCAGGTAAGCAAGGCGTTGTTGATGACGTTTCTCGGCCTGATCATGGCCACCGTCGGAGAAGGCGTCTTGTTCAACTCACCGCGTTTCACGATGGGCATCATGGATTTGCAGTCGGGCTTTGGCTTCATAACTCTGGCCATGGCGATGTTCGCGTTGCCCGAGGCGATCTATCTGGTGCTTGATCCGAACCGATCCAAGACGGGTGATGGCGAAAAGGCCGGCGAGATCAAGGACCTTAGGATCACACGCGACGAGGCGCGCAGGATTACCCCGGTCATCGGACGTCAGTCCCTTCAGGGGTTCTTCATCGGAGTACTGCCTGGAGCTGGGGCGACGATCGCCTCTTTCCTGGGTTACGCCGTCGAGCGCAATATCGCGTCCAAAGAAGAGCAGGAGCAATTTGGCAAAGGTTCCGTCAAGGGGATCGCCGCACCGGAAAGCGCCAACAACGCCGCGTGTACGGGGTCGTTTGTTCCGCTCCTGACGCTCGGCATTCCCGGGTCTGGTACGACGGCCATCCTACTCGGTGCGTTGATTGCCTTGAATGTGTCGCCCGGTCCGCGCCTTATGGTCGACGAACCGCAGATCTTTTGGGCGGTTATTATCTCGATGTATCTGGGCAATCTGGTTCTCTTGATCCTGAACCTTCCGCTTATTCCCTACATCGCCAAGATTCTGGCCGTACCGCGCAACTTCCTTATACCGTTCATTCTGTTCTTCACCCTAATGGGTGCCTATATCGGGCAGAACAACGCGACCGAACTGCTTATTCTGGTCGGTTTTGGTGTTTGCGCCACGTTGCTGAGGTTTGCCGACTACCCGCTTGCGCCCCTGCTGATCGGGTTCATCCTTGGCCCGCTGCTGGAGAACAACTTCTCGCGCGCGATGCAACTGTATGACGGAGTAAGCTTTATCTGGGAACGTCCGATGACTTTGGGTCTGCTGGTGCTGGCCGTCGTATTGGTCGTCCTTCCCAGCTATCGCCAGCGCCGAGCACTTGCACGGGCCGAAGGCGTCGCCGATGGTGACTAAGCATTTCAGTCGATGACGGGCCAAGAGGCCGAACAAACTGTTCGGCCTTCATTTGCAAGACAGCGCAAGCAGAGTTTCCTTCAGCTCAAAGCAGAGGCCGCTGGGTACTTTAAGTCATCGCAAAGGGCATGGCGACAAGCGCCTAAATTGAGCCCAAGCAGACCCTGCGGCGCTGTTTCGGACGGATTGAGATTTGCAAGTCGCCTAACTGCAGGAAAACGCGTGTACTGAAGCAGGCGGCAACGTTGACTCCAATCACCTCGAAAGCAATGCTGCATAGTGTTTGAACACTTTGGAAGGAATACAAGCGATGACTGCGGTCGCATTGCGGGCAATCTTGGCCGCCATACTTTTGCTCCTGTTGGCTTTCAAAGCGACTGCACAAGAAGACCTGTCACGAACCCTATTCGTCAATGTCGACGTTTTTGATAGCGAAAATGCGACAGTGATCGAGCACGCCAATGTCCTCGTCGAGGGCAACTTGATTGCCGAGGTTTCAACCGATCCAATCGAACCGAACGGTGCTGTTGTCATAGACGGTCAGGGCCGGACTTTGATCCCGGGGCTGATTGATGGCCACAACCACATCATGCTGCCGACCTCGCCCCTGGCTTTGGCATACAATCTCCACTGGTCGTACACCGGCGCTCTCGTTACGCGGGAAGCGGAACGAATGCTGATGCGGGGTTTCACCACTTTGCGGGATGCGGGTGGTCCGTCCTATGGTATCGCACAGGCCATTGACGAGGGTATTGTACCCGGACCGCGCATTTTTAGTTCTGGACACTGGATCGGCCAAACATCCGGTCACTTCGACTTCCGTCTATACAATGACACCCACCATCGACAGCGCACTGACCGAACTGCCTTTGAGCGAGAATGGTCGTTCATCGCCGATGGTGTATCCGAGGTGCGGGCGGCGACCCGCGAAGTGCTGCGCCTCGGGGCCACTCAGGTAAAGATCAGCCTTGGTGGCGGCAACTCGACTCCCTACGATCCATTGGACACAACCCACTACAGCCCCGAAGAGATTCGCGCTGCGGTAGAAGCTGCCGAGGACTGGAATACATATGTCATCGTTCACGCCTACACTGATGAATCTGTGATCAGGGCGCTCAAGGGCGGCGTAAAGAGTATTGATCATGGCAATATGATATTTGAGGAGGAGACCATTAGCGCCATCCGTGATGCCGGAGCCATCCTCAATCCTCAGTTCCTCATATTCACGCCGGACGAGAATATGTTGGCCGCTGGCGATCCAGCTACCATCGAGAAGGGCGCGCCGCTGCGCGACAATGTCGAACACTATGTCTCTTTGATCAAAAAGTACGACCTCCCGATTGCCTTCGGCGTGGACTTGTTTGGAGCCCCCGAGCTTTTGGCCTTACAGAACCTTGAATTCGAACGCCGAGGTCGTTGGTGGTCAGGGGCAGAAGTTTTGCAACAGGCCACGTTTAACACCGCGAAGCTTTTGGCGATGTCAGGGCCACGAAACCCTTACCAGCAAGGTCCGCTTGGAGTAATTGAGGCGGGGGCATATGCGGATTTAATACTCGTTGACGGTGATCCGGTTGAGGACATCAACTTGCTGGTCGACCCGGACGCAAACTTTCTTATTATAATGAAGGACGGCGTTATCTACAAAAACGCACTCGGGGGCTAAGACTGTTCACCGTACGTCTGCTTCCCGCTCTCGGTGATGAACATCATGTCCCCTATGCTATGTCAGAGGTTTTGGGAGCTTAGCCCCGGTATTGCTGAAGGCAATCTTGCAACCAGTGAACAGGCGGTAAGGGATGCAAAATTCCCTTATTGGCGACAGGCTCCGAGTACTGGCGGTTTATTCTAGCTCCTATCTCTCCAGCGCTGACAAATGCTGCTCAACCATCGCACGATATCCTGCTCCAAACAGGCGAAGGTGCACAAGCGCTGGCCAGAGTTGGTAGGCGTGCCGACGGAGTTTCCAGCCTTCATCCGGTATGCCATAGGCCTGCCAAAACTTTTTCGGCGGAGACCCGAATAGTGTCAGCATTGCAAGATCAACTTCGGAGTGGCCAAAATAACAAGCCGGATCGATCAGATATGCTGCACCATCCGCTGCGAAATGAACGTTTCCCGACCAGAGGTCACCATGCAGTAGGGAGGGTCTTGGGCGAACTGGCACGATCTGATTGACAAGGGGTTGGAGCTTTTCCAATCTCCGTGCGACGTCGGCAGGCAAAAGGTCGATATCGGCGGCCAGACGTTTCTCGAACCAGAAGGCCGACCAGTCATCGCTCCATCCATTGCGTATCCGCACGGTTTCGAAAGCGTAGTCCTCGCTCCAGCCGTAATGATCCGATTTGCAACTATGCATGGCGCGCAGGTTTGTACCGAATGCAAGCCATGATTGATCAGACGGGGCTGCAGCTGCGCCGAGGTCCTTGAGAACCAGAACACTGTTGCTGCTCATGATCGGCAGCGGCACGTGTGCGCCAGCACCCGCCAACTTATGCAACATGCGTCCTTCGCGATCAGGGTGCGGACCTGACTTAACAACCACATCTTTGCCTGATCCGAGGCGAAGCCGGATGACTTTCGAGAGATCCCCGCCGTGAAATGATTCCCAAGCAAGAGCTGTGTCGTCCAAGAGCGTCAATGCGTCTCTTACGATCTGGTTTTCTGTTGCATTTGAGTGTCGGGCGCTCATCACAATGTGTCCTCAAGGGGAACTCACTTTAGGCAACTTCAGAGCGGGCAGTGCATGGAGGCGAGTGAGCGGCCTCATCTGACGGATCCAATTCGAATGCTAGTGTATCATTGACCTTTGTTCCATCGGGATGGTGGTTTCAATTACTGGCGCGCGATAGCCCGGAGCACCGTGAGGCTGGCGGTCTTGTACATGCATGCTCAATCCCGGATATGTTGGAACATGGCAGTGCCCTTCTGAAGATTACGCCGAAATTGGAACAATTGACGCTGAGCGACATCGTCCCTCAGGCCCGCCGGACGGATTCAGTGGCCCCGAGAACGAGCTAGTGGGAAAGTCAATTCTTCATCACTAGCAGCATACGTACCGGCCTCTGACTAGATCACCGGCTTCCAGAGTCCACCAAGCTCGCGACGTGCCACATGTGTTGTGATGAGAAGGGCAATCATCCACCCGGTTATGACCGCTGCGGCCGTTCCGATCCACACGCCGATCTCGTTGAAACTCAGCAGGCCGACAAATATCCAGACGAAGAAAGCAACCCCAAAACCCTGCCGATACAGGCTGATCCAGACGGTCCAGATCGGCCTTTTCAGTGCCTGCAAAAGCGAGTTGATCGAAAACAGCATCATGTAAAACGGAAGGATCAGGCTGTCGACGCGCAGGTAGCTTAGTCCTACGCGGATCACTTCGGGGTCGTCGGTAAACAGGCCCAGAACCGGACCGCCGAAAATCCACAGGGCAGGTGCGGCGATGGCGGTCATGATGAACCCAACCTTCCAGCAATAGAACAAGGCTTCGCGCACCCTCGCACCGTCGCGGGCTCCGAAATTCTGGGAGGCTATGGGCAGAAGGGCGCCGGTGACGCCCAACACGGGCAACAGCAGGATTTGCTCCAGACGAATGGCCACGCCGTACCCTGCGATTGCGTGTTCGCCAAAAATCTTAAGCGCAAACTGCATCACGAACCCGGACAGCAACATCACCATGAACGACGTGGCTGTGGGCAATACCTGTAGCGAGATTTCAGCAAATTTTTCCAGGCGCGGAACAAAATTCCGCACCCGCATCCGTTGCATCCTGCGCCGTCTGAGCACCTGACGTATCAGGAAGAGCATGACCCCTGTCTGACTGATCACGGTTGATACCGCCAGACCGTCAAACCCGATGCCGGGAACAAGGCCCGGAACCCCGTAGATCAGCAATGGATTCAGTCCAATATTGGCGAAAAAAGCGACAATCAGCGCCCGCTGCATGGAAACGGCATCGCCATGTGCCTGAAGGATACCGTTACAGCCAAAGGCCAGCAGAAAACCTGGAAGAGCAAGGAGCAACCAAAAGAAATACCGCAGACCTGCATCGCGATAATCCCCGGGCTCGGACACCAATCGGATCAACGCGGGACCATACCACAGACCAGCCAGGGCAAGAACGCACGCGGCCAGGAAGCCGTAGCTCATGCCTTGTGCAGCCAGTCTGCGAGCCTTGCGATGGTCACCCGCGCCCAGTGCGTTGCCGACGAGTGCGCTCATGGCGGCGCCAAGCCCAACGCCTATTGAGATCGCAACAAAAAACGCCTGAAACCCAAGTGCGAGCCCGGCCTGAGCACTTGTGGACAAGAGCCCTGCGAAGAACATGTCGACAACATTGTAGAGCGTGTTGAACAGCATCCCGATGGCGCCGGGAATGGCCAAGGTGCGAAAATGCACCGAGATCGGCCCTCGCGTCAGATCAAGTTCGGCAGGAATGGCCATTTCAGCATTTCTTTACGGGCGCTCGGCCTGAACGGTCAGAAAAACGAACTCTGGCGTCAAAACCTCTTCGAACCCATGGTTCAGTTCGGCGTCGACGCTGATGCTGTCCCCGGCTGACAGGGTGAATCGCGCCTCGCCGTAACGATAGACAGCCTGACCCTCCAGCGCCTGAACAAAGACGACCCCGTGGCCGACATAAGTCGGCGGGCGGCATTCATCGCGCAAAAGAGTGACCCGCCGCGCCTGAAATCGCAGGTCCTTGCGGGAATGCAGGGCCAGATTGACGTATTCATGGGAATGCCCGCCAGCAAGACGGGTGGACTTCAGCCCCTGTCCATGGCGAACCAGGGTATAGTCGGTGTGATCTGTCCGCGCTTCGCGAAACAGCGAGACGATAGGCACTTCAAGCGCCTCGGCCAATGCGGCCAATGTATCGATCGAAGGCGACACAAGCCCGTTTTCAATGCGGCTGACCATCGCCGCTGAAATGCCCGATTGCTCGGCCAGACGACGGGCCGATTGTTTCCGGCTTTGGCGCAGCTCCTTCAGCGATGCACCGATCGCGCGGTCAATCTGTCTTCCCGGAGTGTCATCCTGCATGGTACATCCCGTCACTCGTCGGCGTAATAACCCACGACATCTCCCTCTGTGGTCACGCCGAGACCGTTCAGCAACCGGTTCACGTAGTTGAAATATCCAACAATCTGGTTGATTTCGAGGATCTCTCCGTCGTCCCATCCGGCTTCCTTCAGGGCCGAGACGTCAGACTCGGCCATCGCAGCGGGCGATTGGGTAAGTTTTCCGGCATAGACCATCGCTGCCAGCTCTGCGCCGTCAAATGCGTCCTCCGGGCGGTTGGCTTTCAGCGCGGCTTCAATCCTGTCGGCGCGTGCATCATCCCCGATCAGATGCCGGGCATTGGCCCAGTGATTGGCATAGGAATAGGGGCAGCCGTTCAGGGTGGACACATAAGAGCTTATGACTTCCTGAAACCACATGGGCACGGTGTTGACGTCATCGTGCAGACAGGCCCGGTACAAAATAACGTGCCCATTCATCGTATTGGGCCGCAGCGAATGCACGCGCATGACATTGTCGACGGTTCCGTGCGGCGTACGGGCCAGGTCCAATGCGGCCTTTAGCTGATCGTCGGCATCCTCGTCAGAAATCATCCGAATCCAGGCAGACATTCATGCTCCTTCCGTTGGCCGTCAGATCAAATTTCAGGCAGTCAGAAACTACCCGCTGAGTTTTTTATTGACGAATATTGCATATTAAGCAACCATATTAATCAGTGCGCAACAGAATTGAGGATTCCATGGCCTTACCAGATTGCCCCACTCAATCGTATCGCCAAGTCGATGGCACTGCTTGGGCCGACCCAAAATTGCGCCGAAACAAATGTTCCGCGCGCAGGTATTTCCGAAGGCGACCGCTCTCGCCACAGGCTTCCTGAACGCACAACGCCCTCAATATGCGATCCCGAATTAGAACAGGTCAGGCATGAACCAACCCACTCCGATGATCGAGGTAAGCAATCTGGACAAGTTCTATGGTGGCTTTCACGCGCTTAAGAACATCGATCTGACCGTGCACCAAGGTGAAAAGGTTGTCATCTGTGGTCCCTCAGGTTCCGGAAAGTCGACCCTGATCCGCTGTTTCAACGGGCTGGAGTGGCATAATTCCGGGCGCCTCGTGATTGATGGGATCGAGGTTTTTGAAGGGGCCAAGGAAATTCGCGAGCTGCGTCAGGAAGTTGGCATGGTCTTCCAGCAGTTCAATCTGTTTCCACATCTGACTGTGCTGGAAAACCTGATGATCGGCCCCATGAAGGTACGTAAGGTTCCAAAGGCGAAGGCCGAAGAAACCGCGCGCAACTATCTTGACCGTGTCCACATTCCGGAACAGGCCGACAAATACCCGGCGCAGTTGTCCGGCGGTCAACAACAGCGCGTGGCCATTGCCCGGTCTCTTTGCATGGAGACCCGGATCATGCTGTTTGACGAACCGACTTCCGCACTTGACCCTGAAATGATCAATGAAGTGCTTGATGTGATGGTCGAGCTTGCCGACACAGGCATGACGATGGTTGTCGTCACGCATGAAATGGGTTTTGCCCGCAAAGTCGCTGACACGATGGTTTTCATGGAAGCCGGTCAGATCGTCGAAGTTTCGCCGCCGGAACAGTTCTTTACCAACCCATCCAGCGAACGGTGCCGGTTGTTCCTGAACCAGATACTGGAACACTGACATGAGCGATCTGGGCATATCTGCACCAAAGGGCCAGCCACTGCCCAAGCCACCGCTCTACAAGCGCTTTTTCGGCTCGGTCCCCGTTTCTGTCGTCATGTATGCGATCATCGTGGGGCTGATTGCCTATGGCTCTTACGTTGGCGCGCAGGGCATGGGATACAACTGGCAATGGTACAGGGTGCCGCAATTTCTGTACCGCAACACCGAACTGGGGTTCGAATGGGGCGAAATCCCGATCGGGCTGGTGGCCACAATCAAGCTATCGGTTACCGCGTTTCTGCTGGCAACCGTTATTGGATTGTTCGTGGCGCTGCTGCGCCTGTCCGGTCTGGTCGTTGGGTCGGCAGTCGCCGTCGGTTATCTGGAGCTGATCCGAAACATCCCGCTGCTGGTCCTGCTCTATCTGTTCTATTACGTTCTGGGGCCGATTTTCGGGTTTGATCGCTATACCGCCAGCATCCTGACGCTGGCCGTGTTCCATTCCGCCCTGATTTCGGAAATCCTGCGCGCCGGGATCAACGCGGTTCCGATCGGGCAGTGGGAGGCCGCCAAATCCATCGGGATGAGTCCTGCCCAGACGTATCGCTATATCATCCTGCCCCAATCCGTCCGTTTCATGCTGCCGCCGATGACCGGCGAGGTCGTGCACCTCATCAAATCCTCAGCGATTGTCAGCGTGATTGCGGTGGCCGAACTGACCACTTTCGGACGCAACATCATTTCAGACACGTATATGAGTTTCGAAATCTGGTTCACCATCGCACTGGCCTATCTGGTGGTGACCCTGATCCTGTCGATTGGCGTAAGCCATCTGGAGAAGAAATATGCCGTCGACCAATAAAACTGAAACAATTGTCGGACAACAAGGAGAACCAAGATGAAGCTTTCTCGCAGAATGCTCGGGGCAGCCCTGGGCGCGGTCGTGGCGACTGGTGTGGCGACGTCGGGCTGGGCGCAAAGCGCGACCCAAGAACTGTCCAGCGAAAGTGTTATTGAAACCATCAAACAGGACGGGGTGATCCGGATCGGCCTATCGCTGTTCGTGCCATGGTCGATGCGCGACAAGAATGGCGATCTGATCGGCTTTGAACTGGATGTCGGCCGAAAACTGGCTGAGGACATGGGCGTCGAAGTTGAATTTGTGCCCACCGCCTGGGACGGAATCATTCCGGCGCTGGTGTCGGGCAATTTCGACGTGATCATCTCGGGCATGTCCGTGACCGCACAGCGTAACCTGACAATCAATTTCACAGACCCGTATGCATATTCGGGCCTTGCAATTCTGGCGAACAAGGAGTTGACGGCAGGCATGGCGCGCGAAGATCTGAATTCGTCCGAGGTGACCTTCGCGGCCCGTCGCGGCGCGACCCCGGCGACCGTGATCGCAAAGGCATTCCCCGAAGCCAACCTGTTGCTTTTTGATGAAGACGGCGCGTCCACTCAGGAGGTTCTGAACGGGAATGCCCATGCCACGATGGCGTCGCAACCGACCCCCAACCGTGAGGCAGGTCGCAACCCCGAGACATTGGTTGTTCTCGAGGGTGAACTTTTCGACCCGCGCGGTGAAGCATTTGGCATGCGCAAGGGCGACCCGGACGCCATGAACTTCTTCAACAACTGGATTGCCCAGCAATGGCGGTCCGGCTGGCTGGAAGAGCGTCATAACTACTGGTTCGCCACCGAAGAGTGGGCTGATCAGGTCGCACAGTAACATATCCGACCGGGGGCGGGCACACCGCCCCCGGAGCTAAGGCGGAGCGAACCCGGTGCAGAACTTCCTCAAGAAACTCAGATTGCCTGATTACCTGATCATGGCGATTTTGCTCGCCTTCTTCGGGTATATCTGGGTGTCGATTGAAGGCACGCTGAACTACAAGTGGCGCTGGGAACTGATCCCCGGATATATCGTTGGCTGGCATACAGGTCGTGAGGAGTATTTTGCCAACCTGCTGTTGCAGGGTCTGGCGGCCACCATTCGCATCAGCATTTATTCGGGCATTCTGGCTTTGCTGCTGGGCACGATACTGGGTGTCGCGCGCTGTTCGGCCAACCTGACGATCCGGATGCTGGCGCGCACCTATCTGGAATTCCTGCGTAATGTCCCGCCCGTTGTTGTTGTTTTTATCTTCTTCTTTTTCCTGTCCCAGCAACTGATCGATGCGTTGAACCTGGAACGCTGGGCCCGCGGAATTGCACGACAGGAAGACAACCAGATCTGGACGTTTTTCTTCGGCGAAATGCGACGTTTCCCATCGCTGGTTTCCGGCGTCATCGTTCTGGCCCTGTTCGAAAGCGCGTTTGTGGGGGAAATTGTCCGGGCCGGGATTCAGTCCATCCCAAAAGGCCAGCGCGAAGCTGCTCGTTCGATCGGGATGAGCCGTTTTCAGGAGCTGCGCTACATCGTGCTGCCTCAGGCGATGAAAAAAGTGGTCCCGCCGCTGGCAAACCAGTTCATATCCCTGATCAAGGACAGCTCGATCCTTTCACTGATTTCGGTTCAGGAACTCACTTACAAGACAGTTGAACTTGTCGCTTCATCTAGGATGATATTCGAGGCGTGGATCACGACCGCAGCGTTTTACTTCGTCGTATGTTTCGGCCTAAGCCGCCTTTTTGCACGCCTCGAAAAACGATCAGACAAAAGATGAGTTCGTAATCCGTCTGAACCTGAACGTTCAGCGCGGTTGTCAGAAACGGGCCTGAACCATCCCGTTTTCAACCCGCGTCTCGAACACCCGCATAGAACGCGTGGCCGGGGCAGACACAGGCTTGCCGTCCCGCACGTCGAACGCACCCTGATGCAGCGGACACTCGATCACGTGGCCATCAAAATAGCCGTCGCAAAGATCGGCCCCGCCATGGTTGCACAACGCCAGCGATGCGTGGATGCCGCTTGGCGTATCGTAGACCGCGATCATGCGTGGGCCGATTTCGACCCGCGTAACCCAGTTTTTCTCAAGTTTGGACACCGCGATCACATCGCGCCAGGTTTTTTCGGCCGTCATCGTTCAAACCTCTGCCGCATGTTCGCGTTTGCGCTGCAAGATCTGCCGTAAAATGTCGCGATGGGCGGCCAGATACCCGCCATTTTCAACGAATATGTGGTCCTTCAGCTTTTCATGCAGACGGGGCAATGCATGAAACGGCACAGAGGCGACATAGTGATGTTCCGCATGATAGTTCATGTTCCAACACAAAAATGCCATCGGCGCCGATACCAGGTTAGTCCGGGTGTTTTCCGACATCCGGGCAACGGTGGGCCGCCCGACATGTTCGGTCATGCGCACAAACCGCATGACCGGTTCGCCCAGAAACAACGGTATGATCCAGTACCAGATCAAACCCCACCACCCGGTCAGCGCCATGGCCAAGAATAGTGCGGCATAGATACCCAGCATCATTCGTGCGTCCCGAAATACGGCCTGGTGTTCGACCTTCGGGATAAATCGAAGCTCGGCCTCGCTCAGGCGGCCGGATGCATGGCGAAACACCTCTGTGAACTTGCCGCGCCAGTAGGGCAGAGCGGAAAGGTATAGAAAATACTGCCCCAAGGACTTGGGCAGCGGTATCAGTTCAGGGTCTTCTCCGGTCAGCTGTGTGTACGTGTGATGATCGCAATGCTCGTACCTGAAAAAGCGGTGCGGCAATATGATGATCAGCCCGCAGATCTGTCCCACCAGATCATTCAGCCAACGCGTCCGAAATACCGTATAGTGCACACATTCGTGCTGCAGCGAGAAATGGTGCACCAGAACGACGCCTTGCAGGAACATGGCAGGCCAAATCAGCCAGCTGTCCCAGGCAAGAGTGATGAGTGTTGATGTAAGGGCAAGTAACAGGACCCAAAGCGCCAGGTGGCGTAATCCCGGTCCGTTCGAACGTTGCATGAAGCTTCTGAGCTCTTCGCGCGTGAGTTTTCCTTCGGCCAGGGCCTGAGTCAGCGGCGTGACGATTGGTTTTGGCATGTGATTTCCACAATTTTTGCCGGTGTGGGGGTCGCGCCCTCTGCACATGATCCGGCACCGGAGACGGGAGTGCTCCGCACCATAAGGCCAACTCGGTCAGGCCTTATTAACAATGGATTATCTAACCAGAGCGTGATTCGATCAAGCCAGGATAGGTCAGACAGCCACGCGCAGCCCGATATCCGGATCGGGATTTGCAAACAAATCAGCGGCGCAGGAATGCCGGGCGAGTATCGACGGACCGTTGGGCAACCTTTCCGCGTGGAAAACACCGTGATCCCAATACGTCGCCCCATCAATCACGATTGTCGGATCAATCACGTTCCAACTAATCTCGCCCGGGGCATATGCTCCGCATGTGTGGAAATGCAGAATGCGAGGATTGCCGAAAGCGGCACCTCCCCAGCGCTCGAAATTTTCCCGCATGTCCCATGGGTATCCGCAGCCGGGATGAATGCCCGCGTGCCAGGAATGTACAAAATTCCGGTCGATGCCGAACTGTCCGGCGACCCGATCATAGTGTGCCTCGGCTCTGGCGGCATTTTCGGCGTCACCGTCAAACCGCGTCAGGCGACCGTTCTCCATCATGGCGAAGACCGGTCTGTCAAATTCCAGTGTATAATCGTCATAGTATTTCGATCCTGTGCCCGTCAGGAAGCTGATGGCCACACGACCGGAAAAACTGTACGCGGGAACCGGTGTGAATACGGACATCGGAAACCGCAAAATGGATGTGTCGCCGGTGGGTTTCAAATCCATGATTGGTCGCCCCCGCACATCCGATCCCAGAGGGCAGGTGATCCGCACGTCATCCGCCCTATCCAGAACCGCGTTGACGTCGGCCTTGAGTTCCATGAAGGCGTCGTGGTGTCCGTTGGAAAACCCTGAACCCAGAAGCTCCTGATTCACGGCAAAGCTGACGATGATCTTCTTTCCCTGCGGCATGTCCGAAAACCGCAACTGATCCCCCAGACGCGCCAGAAACAAAATGATGTCCGCGGCCTGAAAACGGGCCAGAAGATCGGGCGAAAGATGCGGGTTGTCAGGGTTGAAACCGACATCGACCGCGTCAACGACCAGCCCCAGCTGCTGGGCGGCATTTCTGACCACCTTGACGCAGTCGGCATCAAAATACCCAAACTCCGGGGGTTCATACGCGATCAGCAACCGGTCACCTGTGGATGCACGGGCACAATTCACCAGCAGATTTCGCGCTCCTCGCTCGGGCGTCGTGTCGGACATCAATAACCCCTAATACCTGACTTTAATGAATTTAATGGACGCACGCGGTTCTAATCCATTTGAAAGAAATAATGGCTGACATTAGGGTGACTAATATGATCCTGAACCTACCATACTCGGCGCTTCGCGCATTTGAAGCCGTGGTGCGCCATTCGGGCTTTTCGCCCGCAGCAGAAGAACTGGGTGTCAGTCAAAGCGCCGTAAGTCAGCACGTCAGATCTCTGGAAGAATGGCTTGGCAGAGAATTGCTGGTCCGTGGAGCGCGCCAGTCCCGTCCCACGCGCGAGGGTGAGCAACTGGCCCTGGCAATCTCCGATGGGTTAGGGCGCATTTCGGATGTTTGCACGCAATTGCGGGACAAAACCCGTAGTGACCGGACAATCGTTATTTCGTGCTTGCCGGGTTTCGCCTTTAACTGGTTGTTTCCAAGGCTCATTCACTTTGACCTGGCCCATCCGGATCTTTCGATTTCGATTGCCACCGACACCGGGCAACACCCTTTTTCACGCGTTGATGCAGATATCGGGATTCGATATGGACTGGGCGAATACCCCGGGTTTCAGGTCGATTTGCTTATGAAGGAACAGCTGTTTCCTGTATGTGCGCCCGGCCTTCTGCCAAGGCTTCAGAGTATCGAGGATCTGTCCCTTCATACGCTTTTGGTGGATGAAAACCTGCACCATGGCACGGCCAGTCCGACATGGGATTTCTGGGCGCGGCAATGTGATTTAAGTTTGCCGACTGCACTACGGACGCGCAGGTTGGGGCAATCGAATATGGTTGTGCAGGCCGCAATCGAAGGGTTGGGTGTGGCGCTTGGTCGTGAGCCTCTGGTTATTGATGCGCTCTGCGATGGTCGCCTGGTACGGCCTTTTCCCCACCTGACGCAATCGCCCCTGTCTTACTGGCTTGTGCGCCGACCCGAAACCAAGGACAGCCAGAAGGTAAGCGAGTTCCTGAACTGGATTCAGGCAGAGGCTCGGGCGCAGCCGGACATACCCGATCCTGCACCGGTTTCAAATTAGTCCACCTTATATGTCGCATTACCAATCCGGCATGGCGAAACGCGGGCAAATTGCTCCATACTGGCGCAAAGCCAACAAACCGAACGGAGATCCGGATCATGTATCTGAAGAACTGCTGGTATGTCGCTGCGTGGAGCAAGGATATCAGCCGCGACCTGAGGGCCGAGACGTTTCTGGGCGAGAATATCGTGCTGTACCGGCAGCAAGATGGAACTGCGGTCGCGTTGGAAGACGCGTGTCCCCATCGCAAGCTGCCGCTCTCGAAAGGCAACCTTAAGGGTGATCTGGTCGAGTGCGGATATCACGGTTTGACCTTCGACTGTTCCGGCACATGTATCGACAGTCCCACACAACGTGGCATGACGCCCCGGCGTGCGGTTGTGAAATCCTATCCCGTGGTTGATCGGTATCGTCTGCTCTGGATCTGGATGGGCGACCCGGCGCTGGCCGATCCCGACAAAATATTCCCGGTGGAGAACTTCGACGATCCAAGCTGGGGTCTGACCGATGGCGGCGTGATGGACATCGACTGCCACTACCTTTGGGTCTGCGACAACCTGCTGGATCCCAGCCATGTGGCCTGGGTGCACGTTACGTCCTTTGCGGGAGCGGGCACCGACGAAGAACCCCTGAACGTCGAGAAGACGAATCGTGGCGTGATCGTATCCCGGTGGATCGAGAAGAAGCCGCCGTCTCCGTACTATGCGAAACTGGTGTCCTTCGACGGGGATTGTGACCGGTTACAGCATTACGAGATGTGTATGCCGGCAATCGGACTGAACAAATCCATCTACACACCCGTTGGTACAGGTGGATATGACAAGGACCCGGTTGATGAGACATTCATAAATATCTCGTACAATTTCATGACCCCGATTGATGAGGACCGGACGCGGTATTTCTGGTTCCAGCACCGCAACTCCTATCCGGACAATGCCGAAGTTTCGAAATTCATGAATGATGGGGCTCGAATGGCGTTTCTTGAGGACAAAGACGTGCTGGAAGAAGTTCACAAGGGAATGAAATACGCCAAAACGCCCCACATAGATCTTGGCCTGGATGCCGGGGCAAAACAGTTCCGCCGTGTGCTTGACCGCGCGATCGAGGCGGAAAGCGCCGCAACGGAAAACGTCGCGAAATCTGCCTGAGGTCGCGGTGAAGGGCCGGAACACCGGCCCTTGCCACATTCAGCTTATGCAGTTTCGTAGATAACCGGGAAACGTCCGCCTGCGAACCGAGCGCCGGGTTGCAGGCTTTCATCATGCAGCCATTCGGTCACCGCATCGCGCGGTTCATAGGTTGCCCCTTTGACTGCAAACCGTATTGCATATCCGCGTCTTCGGCGGGTCGTGGTTCTGTTGCCCATCGCCGAATGCACGGTCATCCCGTCAAAGGCCAAAGCGTCACCGGGCTCCATATGGTCATAGTGAAAGATGTCATAATCTGTGCGGTTGGCCTCAAAGTCCGGCATGTCGATGTATTCCGGGTTGTCCTGCTCAAGATAATGCAGGAAACCACCCAGTTGATCGGTTTTGAACGGTCGGTATTTGGCGCCCCAGGCATGTGATCCGCGCACAAATTCCAGTGCGCCATTGTCAGGGTCGACTGGGTCAAGCGCGATCCACATCGTCATGATCGGGCCGGACACCGGCCAATAGGGTTGATCCGTGTGCCACCCGGTCTGGGTCTGTGTGCCGGGCTCTTTCACGAAAATCTGGTCATATATCAACGATGTCCAGGGGCTGCCGGCCACCTCTGCCACACGTTGGCCTATGTCCGAGGTCAGGCAATAATCCTGAAACACGCCCGGCATTTCACGCATGTTTTTGTAGGCAAAATACCGATCGCCTTTTTGGACTTCGGTGTCCACAGCTTGGCGCAGTTTGGCCAACCACTCCTCGGACAGGATATTCTTCAGCAACACGACACCATCGCGTGCATAGGCTTCCTGAACGGCCTTTGTGTCAATTGTATATGTCATTGCATTTCCATCCACTAAATCCGCCCGAATTGCAGGACGGTTGAAAATGGGCGCGACGCGCCCGGGCTTTCATGGATTCAGGAAGCCGGTGAACTGCGGCAATTGATTATGAAACAGGGCCATTTCGACCGGGCCGACCACTTGCCGGCAAGGCTTCGATGAAACTGTTCAACGCGGCGTATCATGGCGACATCCTAGCCAAACTGGTGTGAATAGCCAGAAAATACGGAAGCAACCCGAGTGGTCCGCCAAAACAACGGTTCGGTTCAGAGGTTCTGGACGCGAAATTTTGGTTGCTTCCTGGTAAATTTGTTTATTGACGTGTTTTGATTATTAATAAATATTATTACCATCATGCAAAAGTATTCCATATTCTCGCTCGCTCGGAATGCGTTGTCCGGACACCACAACTGGCCTCTGGCTTGGCGCAGCCCACCATTGAAAGACAGGTATGAGGTCGTTGTGATCGGGGCAGGGGGGCACGGTCTGGCTACGGCCTATTATTTGGCGAAAGAATTCGGCATTACAAATGTCGCAGTTCTGGAACGCGGTTGGCTGGGCGGTGGAAATATCGCGCGCAACACGGTGACGATCCGGTCGAACTATATGCGTGACGAGTCGATCCCTTTCTACGTCAAATCTGTCGCGATGTACGAAGGCCTTACGCACGAGCTTAATTTCAACATGATGCATTCAAAACGCACCATGGTTGATGTTGTGCAGACCTGGCCCAAACTGCGGGAGCTGCGGCGGCGCCAACTGGTCATGGATATCTATGGCTCGACCTATGAACAGATCACGACGGAAGAGCTGCGCCGTCGTATTCCGGCGCTGACCGGCGGAGGGCCGGATGCGCGCCTGCCGGTCATTTGCGGCATGGTTCATACCGATGCAGGCGTGAACCGACATGATGCTGTGGCCTGGGGGTATGCACGTGCGGCTGACGCCATGGGTGTGGAAATCCATCAAAAGACCGCCGTGCAGTCGTTGATGCGCAGCTCGGATGGTAAGATTGCCGGTGTCGAAACCAATCGGGGAACAATACACGCGGATAAGGTTGTCGTGGCGGTGTCGGGCCATACAACGACGCTGACGGAAACCGCAGGGCTAAAACTGCCGTTGCGGACGATGAACCTAACGGCCTTTGTGTCGGAACCTGTCAAACCGCTGGTCGATGTCATAGTGAATTGCCCGGACAGTGGGTTCTATTTCAGTCAGTCCGACAAAGGCGAAATGGTGATCGGCGGCGCTCCGGATATGGGGCAGAGTTTTCGTCGGGACATCAAGCAAAACGTCTTTGAAGACACGGTTGCTTCGATGCTTTCCCTGTTCCCGTCCTTCAAAAAACTCAAACTGATGCGCCAATGGGGCGGGCATCTGGACATTGCGCATGATGCATCCCCCATCATGGACCAGACCGAAGTGCCCGGACTGTTCGTCACGGCGGGTTGGTGGGGCGGATACAAGGCAATCCCGGCGGGCGGTCTGACGTTGGCGCATCTGGTCGCCAAAGGAGAACCGCACCCGCTGATGGCATCCTTCACCCTCGACCGGTTCCGTCATCTTGAATTCGTGATGGAAGCCGGCACCACCACGGCGCGATGAAAAGGACAGGACCATGATGCTGATACCCTGCCCATATTGCGGCAAGCGAAACGAAAGCGAATTCATCTTTGGCGGTCCGGTTGGGGCGGACCGGCCCGATCCGAATGCCGTCAGTGACACGGAGTGGGTCGAATACCTGACTGTTGTGCCAAACCCATTGGGACCTGTGCAGGAAAAATGGTGGCACGCGCGCGGATGCGGTGAATGGCTGACAATCTGGCGCGATACCCGGACACACGAGATTGTGGAGGCGCCCCTTGGCACAGCGTAACCGCCTCGCGTCCGGGGGGCGCATAGACCGCAATCGACCTTTGCAGTTTCGGTTCAACGGCAAACGCTACGAAGGTTACGAGGGCGACACTCTGGCTTCGGCCTTGCTGGCCAATGGCGTTCGTGTGACAGCCCGCAGTTTCAAGTACCACCGCCCGCGCGGCATTGTCGGTCATGGCCCCGAGGAACCGTCAACTCTGGTGGAACTGGATGGCGAGGGCGCATCGGGCAACCGCCCCGCAACCACCGTACCCCTTCGGGATGGGCTGAGCGCCCGTTCCGTCAATTGCTGGCCTTCGCCCGATTTCGATTTGGGCGGGGTGAACCAACTGCTTGGTCGCTTCATCCCGGCCGGGTTTTACTACAAGACCTTCAAATGGCCGGATTGGCACTTGTTTGAACCCACAATCCGCAAGGCTGCGGGGCTCGCCGCAGCACCCTCTCGGCCCCCCTCCGCGGGCCGGTTCGAGGCGCGGCACGCCCATGCTGATGTTCTGATCGCCGGAGCAGGTCCCGCCGGCCTGCAGGCCGCACTTGAGGCAGGTCGCGCAGGAAAGCGGGTGTTCATCGCGGATGAGGGACCCGAGGCAGGAGGCAGTCTGCTCAACCGGACGCTGACCATCGATGGGCGACCAGCAATGGAATGGGTGGCCGAAGCAGTTCGGGCATTGCGCAAGATGGACAATGTTACCCATCTGCAACACGCAACTGTCTGGGCTTATCGCGAACACAACCTGCTGATCGTGAACGAACGGGAGCCGGAACAGAACAGTATTCTGGAGCGCAGCTGGCGGGTGCGCGCAGGTGAAGTGATCATTGCCACCGGCGCCACGGAGCGTGCAATGGTCTTTGCCGACAATGATCGTCCCGGTGTCATGCTGGCCTCATCGATACAGGCCTATGTGAACCTCTGGGGCGTGGTTCCCGGGCAACGTGTGGCCTTGTTCACCAACAACAACAGCGTCTACGCGGTCGCCGCTGATCTGTTGGCGGCGGGTTTGGCTGTTGTTGCAATTCTCGATAGCCGCAAGGCGGTGCCTCAGGCGGCGCTGGACAAGGTGCCGGGTATCTCGGTTCATCCAGGAACGGTTGCTGCGGGCGTACGAGGGCACAAACGTCTGCGCGCCGTCCGCGCGGTCGCCGTCGACAGCGGCGCTGAAACATGGATTGACTGCGATGTACTGGGTCATTCCGGCGGCTGGAACCCGACTGTGCATCTGTGGTCGCAATCCCGCAGCTCGCTGCGGTTCGATGACAATCTGGCCGCATTTGTTCCCGAAGCAGCGGCCCAGGCTTGCCGGGCCACGGGTGCTGCGGCCGGGGAAATGAACCTGGGTCGGATCATCGATGGCGGCGAAGATCTGATATACGACATCGAACCGCTCTGGCGTGTCGATGTGCCGGGGCAACGCGGCAAGGCGTTTCTGGACATCCAGAACGATGTCTCGGTCAGCGATGTGCATCTGGCCTTGCGCGAAGGCTATGACAATGTCGAACACGTCAAGCGCTACACGACGGGTGGCATGGGCATCGATCAGGGGAAAACCGGCAATATCAACATCATCGGCACTGTCGCAATGCAAAAGGGCGTACTGTTGCAGGAGGTCGGTACGACAACGTTCCGGTCCCCGTACACTCCGGTCTCCTTTGGCGCGATCGGAGGGCTGCGAGAGGACAGCGTTCTGTTTCCCTATCGTCACACTCCGGTAACGCAATGGAACAAAAACAACGGCGCGGTGATGTACGAGGCCGGCGCACGCTGGCGGCGTCCTGGCTATTTCCCAAAACCCGGCGAAGGATTGCAGGAGGCCGTTAACCGCGAATGCCGGGCAGTCAGGGAAGGTGTCGGTGTCTATGACGGCTCGCCACTTGGAACATTTGAACTAAAGGGCCGCGACGTACCGCGCTTTCTCGATTTTCTGTACACGAACGCCATGTCCAGCCTGAAACCTGGCGAGGGGCGGTACGGGCTGATGCTGTCGGATGACGGGTTGATCCTGGATGACGGGGTGGCATTTCGGCTGGACGCGCATCGCTGGCTGATCTCGACCTCGACGGGCCATGCGGGTTCGATCAACCAGCATATGGAGAAACTTCTGCAGACCGAGTTTCCGGACTGGCAGGTGATGATCACCACAGTCACGAGCCAGTGGAACAACGCCACGATCTGCGGGCCGCGCGCCCGGGATGTTCTGCAGGCACTGGGTACGGACATTGATCTGTCATCTGACGCGTTCCCTTTCATGTCTTTCCGGGACGGCACTGTTGCCGGGTTTCCGGCCCGTGTCGTTCGCGTCAGTTTTACCGGAGAGCTGTCCTTTGAAGTCAATGTTGCCCCGCGGCATATGGCCGAATTGTGGGACAAAGTGATGGAGGCGGGTGCCCCATTTGGGATTCTGCCGGTCGGTTCGGAATCCAGCCATGTACTGCGGGTCGAAAAGGGGTTTCTTTCGCTGGGTCACGAAGTCGACGGCACCGTCGACGCATATGATCTGGGGATGGGCTGGGTCATGTCCAAAAAGAAGCCGGACTATCTTGGCAAACGCTCGGTCTTGCTGCGACGCGAAAGCGGGCGCGTTCGCCGCGAACTGGTTGGCATTCTGCCCGAAGACACCAACCAGCAGGTTCCGGAAGGCGCGCCACTGACCCCCGGCGGCCGAAAGGAGGCGACCGAAGGCTTGGTTACGGCCTGCGTCTGGAGCGTGGCAAACGACCGCTGGGTCGGGTTGGCTTTGCTGGAAAACGGACATGCCCGGCACGGTGAAACCGCATATGTCCGTCTTCAGGACAAGGTCATCCCGGTCACAATCACCAGACCGGTGTTTCACGACCCCGACGGCAAACTTCTGAGGTCTTGAGATGAGCTATGACGTACAAGTTGCGCGCCAGAGCCCGAGCGCACTTTTCGATCTGAAGGGGCAACCCGAGGCAATCGAAAGCTGGGTCAAGGGCCTGTTGCCGAGCTTGCCAAAACAACCCAATACCCGCATCGGGCAAGAGGGGGCCGAACTGTTCCATGTCGGCCGAAATCACTGGATCGTTCGGACTGGGCTAAATCGTGAACAGGAATATGAGGAAAGGCTCAAACCGGCGGATTGCCCGGAAGATATCAGCATCGTACGAATTTCGGACACGCTGACGTTTTTCCGCGTTGCCGGACCCGAGGCGGCGGACGTGATGGCCGTTGCCTGTCCGCTGGATCTGAACGAAACCATATTCGGCCCGGATGACGTGACCTATTCCGAGGTGTTTGGCCTGAAGGCGCTCGTGACAAGGTGTGATGGCGGTTTCGAATTCGCAGTCGAACAGAGTTTTGGCGATATGATTGAGGATTATCTGGCCCGGGCGACCGCCTGAAGAAACGGCGGTTCAAAGCTTGGGCCTTTGTTCTTGCACCTTAGATAGGGCCGCTTAGCGGACCAGTTTCCGCAATTCACGAGAATAAAGATCCTGACTTGAAGTCAGAGCGAAACCATCGGTTGAATTGCAATTTCCGGCATGAAAAGGTCCGCTCAATAAGCGCCTTTCGAACTGCTGATTGCCATGCTGACAACGCTGACCTCAATTCTTCCGATCTTTCTGATTATTGCCCTTGGGCTGGCCCTTCGGAAAGGTGGCATTCCCAGCACGGACTTCTGGAACCTGAACGACAAACTTGTCTACTGGGTACTGATGCCATGCCTGCTGTTCAGCAAGATCTCAATGTCGCCTTTGGACAAATCAGCGCTTGGGCTTTATTCGGCCACGATCCTTGGCGGGTTTGTTGCTGCACTGATCTTTGCGGTTGTCAGCACGCGCCAGATGGGTTTCGCGCCGCCGCAGGGGACATCTATTTTGCAGGGCAGTGCCCGGCACAATTCCTTCATCGGACTTGCACTGGCGGCAAACCTTTTCGGTCCGGCCGGGTTTGACATCGCCATTCTGGCAACGGCGATCCTTGTTCCGATTACCAATATCGTCATGGTGATCATGCTGGTCGGCTCTTTGAAAAGCGACAGGACCACGAGTCTGCCGCTGGCCATTCTGCGGGAACTGGCCCGCAACCCCTATGTCATTTCAATCCTGCTGGCAGTGGGTGCCAACCAGCTGATCGGAGACCGGATTCCGGTGGTTCACGATGTGGCCGATGTTCTGGGTGCGGGGGCGCTGCCTATTACTCTGCTGGCCGTTGGCGCAAACCTGAGAGTCCGCGCGATGGCTGCCAGCACAATACCCCTGGTCCTTGCGTTCACGGGCAAGATGGTGGTTTTCCCTGTCGCCGTTCTGGTAATCGGACTGGCCGTTGGACTGCCGCAGAACGTGCTGCAGATCGCCGTGGTTTATTCCGTTGTTCCGACGGGTGCGTCCTCTTACACGTTGTCAAAACAGCTGGGCGGAGATGCGCCTTTGATGGCGGCGATCGTCACGCTACAGACGCTGATTGCTGCGGTCAGTATACCACTTTCATTGGCGATACTGCTTCCGATGGCCGGGTAATACAGTTCCAAGCCGCCCTTGCTGAAGTTTGCCCAAAAGCCGTTTGCCCATTGGGCTGCCGTTTCATGCCTGTCATTTTCAACCCGATGCCGAAGGTGTCAGGGAAAACAAGCGTCGCGCCGCCTTCATCCAAGAAGGCTTACTTTATTCATAATATTTTTGAAATTGAATTGCCATAGAATAAACATTGTATGATAAAAGTAAGCGCCACCTACCCGGCCAGTGACTGCTGGAGGACAAGAATGACTGTAGCCTTGGCGAAATCAGGAATTTCGCGCATCAAACCCCACATGGTCGCAGGGGCGATTGATGCATCACCTCCACCGTCTGTCCTGCTAAATTCCAATGAAAGCGCGTTTGGTCCCAGCCGTTGGGCCCGGGCCTCCGCGCAGGCAGCAACAAGTTCAATCGAACGGTATCTGGAAAACCCCGATCTAACTCTCGCCCCGGCCATCGCTGAACATTTCGGCCTCGATGCCGCGCGGATCACAACCGGGCAGGGATCGGACGACCTGCTGGCACGGCTTGCCCGCGCTTATCTGGGTTCGGGTACCGAATTGATCCGCAGCGCGAACGGGTACCTGAAAGTCCCGAACTATGCGCACGCCAACGATGCAGGCGTCGTGTCGGTTGCGGACGATAGTTTCAAACCCTCGGTCGACCGCATGATCGAAGCCGTGACCGAACGGACCCGTATCGTCTATCTGGCCAACCCGGAAAACCCTGCAGGCACGTATCTGAACGGCTCTGAAATTCGCCGCCTGCACGCCGCCTTGCCAGACAATGTACTGCTGATAATCGACGCGGCGTATGAAGAATACATCGATGCCGAGGATTACGAGCCAGCGCATATTCTGGTTGATGAGGCCCAAAACGTGGTCATGTGCCGTACATTCTCAAAAATCTACGGTCTGGCAGGCGCGCGCGTGGGCTGGTTGTATGGGCCTGACGACATCGTCGATGTCGTTCGCAGGATCGGGCTGACCTTTCCGGTTGCTTCGCCTTCGGCAATGGCTGCGATCGCCGCATTGGAGGACACAGCCCACACTAAGTATGTTCGCGATGCCAACCGTTTGGGCAGGAACTGGATCACCGCCGAGATGCAGGGGTTGGGACTGGACGTCATCCCCAGTCAGGCAAATTTCGTTCTTGTTCACTTCCCGGATGGCAACAAGTCAGCAGAAGCTGCGACACGCGGGCTTTTGCAGCACGGCATTGCCGTGCGGCGGTTCGCATCGCCAGCGTACACGGACTATCTGCGCATTACAGTTGGGCATATGCATGAATTGAAAATTGCACGGGACGGAATTGCCAAATTCCTGAACGGTGGCGTGTAATGGGTATGTCTTCCGGGATTACAGTGGACGCGCCAAAGGTTGCATACCCGTCGGGGGGTGCGATCATTGCGCAGCTCAAGGCCGCACAGGTTCAGGAAATCGTCGCCCTTCCGGATATCGTCACCAGCGACGGTCTGTTGTGGCCCATTTCCAAGGATCCCGATTTTCGACTAACGCGGATCTGCAAAGAGGATGAAGGTGTCAGTATTTGCGGCGCCATGTCCTACAATGGAACCCGGGCCGTTCTGATGATGCAGCAAACAGGGTTGATGGACTCCCTGAATGCAATTCGTGCCATCGGGATGGATTATGAATTGCCCATTGTGATGATGGTTGGTTTGCAGGGCAAGGAACCACATGTGCACCCGGATCAATCTTCCTCCTACGGTGTTCGGATAATCCGCCCTGTCCTTGACGCGATGGAGGTATCGCATTCGCTGATCGAAGAACCCGGCGACGAAACCCACATACCGCAGGCCATCGCAATGGCCTATGCATCCTCGCAGCCTCATATCTTTCTGATCGGCAGACCTCCGGAAGTGTCATGACGATGCGTCGCGACGAGGCGCTGCGGGCGCTGATCCCCCACATTCATGACAGTGACATTGTAGTTGCAGTCTATCAAAGCTGCTTTGACTGGCTGGCCCTGAACCCGCGAGACCTGAACTATGTCGCCGTTGGCGCGATGGGTCAGGCATCGTCCCACGGGCTGGGATTGGCGCTGGCCAATCCGGACCGGCGCGTAATTGTTCTTGATGGCGACGGCAGCCTGCTGATGAACCTCGGGTCGCTGGTGACGATCGCCGGCGCTGGCGTGTCGAACCTCTATCACTTTCTTTCGGCCAATCGGGTTTACGAGGTGAACGGAGCGCATCCGTTGCCCGGCGCTGAAAAGGTCGACTTTGCTGCAATGGCCTGGGCGGCCGGCTATGCTGGCGTTCAGCGATTCACCAATCTTGACAGGTTCGCCGAAGCCGCGCCGCAGATCCTGTCTCTGGCAGGCCCTCAGTTTGTTTCGATGGAGGTCACGGCAGGAACCTCCTATCCCAGAGACTACGCATACATTCACAGTGCAGAGGCACGTTCGACTTTTCGCGCAGCGCTCAATCGCCCATAGCTGCAAGGCTCGGCCTCACAGGCCGAAGCTTGGCAGCGCCCTATTGCGGGCGGGTTGAGACCGTAATGAACTCGACAGCATCAGACAGGATTTCACTGAAGCCGTGAGGAAGCTTGGCATCAAAACTCAGTGTATCGCCCGCCGACATCTGGAAATTCTCTCCTCCGCAACGGTAGGTGGCCCGCCCTTCGATCATGTAGATGAACACATGACCTTCGTGCTGATAGGCGGGCAAGTTGCCGGATTGTTCTTTTGAAATGCGAATTCGCGCAGACTGAAAAATCCCCCCGGGTGCCGAGTGCTTGCCCAACAGGAGATAGTCATGCGCATGCCCCTGCGTGATGCGCCGCGCGGGCAGACCATCGCCAACGCGCGCGTGATGAACATCTGCAGCGATATCCGACCGGGCAAACAGCGCCATTAGCGGCACATCCAGAGCATCTGCCAAAGATTGCAGTGTCGACAGCGAAGGCGAGACGTTGGCGTTTTCGATCCGGCTGATCATCGCAGTGGATACTTGCGCCCGAACTGCAAGATCGCCCAGCTTCAGTTCCCGTTCATGCCGCAACCGCTGAAGCGTCTGACCGACTTCACTTTCAGTGTCGTTTTTCTTTTCCACTTTCAACGCTGCCGATCAGGTTATCCGGGGCACGAGATTGGCACAGCATCGACATCCTTACCAGTGCAGGATTCACAAAAAAGCATTGTCGCGAGGCTTATTAGTCATCCGTTGCTTCGATTGGATTTTTGCAATCACATCACGGTGATTCTTTTCACTTTTGGCGGAACAAAACCGGTCTCCCGCGGGTTTGAGCATCCACAAATGAAGCTTGATGAGGTTATCAACCTTTATTGCTCGCCCGCGTATTGGGCATATTGGTTTTCGGATGCTCAATTCGCTTACCGAAAAACTCGGCACCACCCCCATCTGTCGACGACAACAGAATTACGTTCACACGGCAGACCTTTGTTCTGTAATGCAATCTTGAACGTAGGTCGTCTTCTTGGGACGTGGCCCACGGCAATCGTTATTGTCGACGGAAAACTGGCTGACAGTCTCTTGGGTCGGTTTCCAGCGCCTCATAGCAGCGCAACTCAAAGCCAAATATCCACCCCCAGCCATGCGCGGTTCATTCGAAGGTCAGAAGATTTTTCTTTTTGATTTGGCGTATTTGTTGCAAATTAGTGAACAAATCGTTTCTCATTTCTCTCTTTTTTCAGTTTTTGACCCCGCATGGATTGGACGGAAACATGGCCGAGAAAGACTTTATCGCAAATGCAGCACCAACCTATCTGATTAACCAGGTCAACAGCGGCGACACCTACAGCCTGTGGCGGCTGAACATGGATCTGCCTGAGCTGTTCGAACAGATCCTGTTGTCGCCCGGATCAAACTTTCCATCCAGCACAAAGCTGTGTCCGATCGGCGGGTATATGCTCTCCTATGATCTGTCGCAGCTTCAGGATCAAAAAGATCCCCATGTTCCTTATGATCTGTTCGAATTTGACCCGACCAACCCCGACCCGCTGAGCGTTCAGCCTTTGCAATCGGGGAAGTGGAAGCAGCACAAATTCTGGCAGTATTTCGATCACTACACCTGGGATGCAACCGAAACGGATATCGTGCAGCTTGTGCCCATGACGGGATATGTCCTGGCCTATATGCCGACAGCTGCACGCGGGACATATATGCTGTGGAATTTCGATCCCGCACCCAGCCCGATGTCGCCGCCCGACCCGCTGCCTACCTCGATGGGGCCGCAGGATGCCTTTGCCGAGATCACCGGCGGTAGCGCGTTGCTGCCCATGGGCAACTATGTGCTCGAATGGATCGCCGAGCATTCGAAATACCGCGTGTGGAACTTTGATCCGCAAAACTGGCATCCGTTGTCGATGCCGACGATATCTGAAGGCACGCGCCCGGACATTGATGCCTCGCACCACCTAATCGCCATGGGTGAGAACATTCTGGACATTGCGCCCGGAGATGGCAGTTACCGGCTTTGGGGGTTTGATCCGTTCCTTCCCGACCCGTTTGTCGGCCCCCTGAAACAGGGCGCCTTGCCTCAAGGGTTTGATGTTTCCGGTCAGCTGACTCCGGTACAGATGCCGGTTCCTATTGATGCGGCCAAAGCCCTTGTTCCCGGCACGATGGATTTCATGCGCACCAATATCGAACATGTGGTCGTCTACATGCTTGAAAGCCGGACAATGGACAGTGTTCTGGGCTGGCTGTACGAGGCGGACGCACCCCATCTGAACTACGTGAACGCGGAACCGCCTTTCAAGGCAAACTCGAAATCCTATACGAACACTTACAAAGGCACCCCGTATCCGGTGCACCAGTATGAGGATGGCAAGCTGAGCGATCAGTTCGTACTTTCCTCGCCCAAGATCGATCCGTTTCATTCGACAGCCGACAGCATTCAGCAGCAATACAGCGGCGGTTTTCCTGCCTATCAAAGCGGTGCAGTGCCGGACATGGGCGGGTTTGTGTCCAACAACCTCAGCCCCGAAGCAATGAGTTCGTTCAGCCCGACACAATTACCGGTGCTGAACGGTCTGGCCGAGAATTACGCGGTGAGTGATTATTGGTTTTCACCCATGCCGGGCGGAACAATTGCCAACCGGGGTTTTGCCCTGTCGGGATCGAACTACAACATTACGGTAAACTGCGAAGGTGAGCCGCAATACACGCAATACGCAGAGCGGCCCTTGCGGCAGCCGATCTGGAAAGTGCTTCAAAACAATGGCCATCAGGACTGGAAGATTTATTACTCGGTGGAATGGGAGAACCAAGTGTTCACCTATCACCTGTATATGCGCAATCAGTTGCCCAGCGTGGACAAAAGCAAGTTTCAGTACGTGCAGCCGCTCAGCACATTCATTGCAGATGCGAAGGCGGGGATGCTGCCGAAATTCTCGTTCCTCGAACCCGCCTGGATCGCACCAAGTGGCGCGACCTCGTATCATCCCGGTGCTTCCGGCGACATGGTGCCGGGTGAGCGCAAACTGAAAGAGATCTACGAGGCGCTGAGGGCCAGCCCAAAATGGGACAAAACCGCATTGGTGATCACGTTCAGCAAGGGCGGAGGAATGTACGACCATGAGGCACCTCCGATGGCGCAACCGGCCTGGCCGAGGGATGTGAACGACGGGTTCAAGTATGATGTTTTGGGTCCGCGTGTTCCGACAATAGTGGTGTCGCCGCGAGTGAAATCCAACACAGTGTTTCGCAGTGGCCAACCGCAGCCGTATGAAGGCACCTCTCTGCTGTCGACGGTTTTGGACTGGTACGGCATCCCGCGTGCGCGCTGGGGCTTGGGCGATCGGGTACAGGCGGCACCGACTTTTGAATCGGTGTTTGAACTGAGCGATCCGCGCACCGATCACCCTAAGCTCTCGGTGCCTTACGACAAGGACTATCCGCCTATCGGTTCGGATGGCTGATCCGATGGCTGAGTTTTCCTATTCTCTGGGGGCGGTGGAGCTGTTGAACGAACTGTTCCCACCTGCCGAACTTGCCAATTCCAATCTCGGGTTGACCGACCGCGAAAGCGTGATTGCGCATTACACAAGGAACTCGCTTGAGGCTGACGGGTTTTCCTCGGGCAACGTGCAGGTCACAAAGTCAGGCGGGCAATACCGGGTTTCGATCTCGGCTGATCAGCCGGAAGCGGCGTTGTCTGTCTTTGCCGAACACCATCAGAAACTGTTCGCGCCGGATGCCGCGGGCAAGGCGGTCGCGGGAAAAAACCTGTTGCAGGACCTTGGGGTCTGGAACCCGATGGCCGGTTATCCGGTCAACAGCGACAAGGACGACGGCCTGTGCAAGTGGCATCTCTTCCCGCCCCTGGGGCTGAACGTCATGGGTCAGAGGGGTTTGTTGCTGATGCATTACCCGCCGTGGCAGGTGTTGCAGCAGGGTACTTTTCTGGAGTGTATGACCATGCATCGCTGGGATACCGTGTTGCGGGCCAGCGGAATTCCCGCGGATGACGTGAGTTTTTACCGAACCATTGTGGATGTAAATCCAATCGCCGCGCCCGGTGCGGGTCAAAGCGAATACCCCAATGACTATTTTCCCATCATGATGGCCTCGGGTTTTTTCGACGGCCCGCCCGAGCGAAGCTATATCCGATCGATGCTAAACCTCTATCTGAACGGGCCTAATGCAACAGGTGAGCGTCACACGCTGCCGCTGCTGGTCTGCGGATCACCTCTTTATGATCCGCAGGCTCCCGGCTGGTTCAGGGTCGCGTTCAAGGATGATATGCCGAAGGACGAAAACGGCACGCCGGAAACGCCGGTCTTGCAGGTCGGGAAAGTACGGATATCCCCCGACGACCCACGCGAGACGCCGTATATGGTTGCCAATCACATGATCGCGGCAGGGGTAACCGGAAAGTGCACTGACTGCGCGAAAAAGATACCGGATATTCGGATGTACGAGGCGCAGGATTTGGTGGCTGCGTCCTTTTTGTTTGAATACACCAAAAACCCCGATATCGAGCCGGAGCAGGCAAAGGAGAACGCCTGCCAACGCTGGTTCGGCAACACCAAAGGGCTCGGGCCGCCCAATCCCGGTGACCCACACGACGCGCAGGTCATGTGCGCGCTGGCCCAGATGGACTTGTTCTATTGCCCGGGACCACCGCCGCACCCGAAATACACATTCGACGAAGCGATGGCGCGGTGCGCCGGGGCTGGGAATGAAACCTGTGGGTGCAAGATTGCGCCTCCGTCCGGACCGAAGAACAGTATGACAAACAGCTAGCGAGGCGTCCAAAAACGGGACAATTGATGTCTTTCATGTACCTCAGGTGTTTTCGTCCTGTTTCAGACCAGTGATTTCGTATGTTCTGACGGGCGCCCCGATGCCGCGCAGTTCAACCGTTCCATGTTCGACGCAGGCGATCTCGGGTTTGATCCGGTCATACGTGTCCTGCGAAATCAGAATGCTGCCGGTGCGCGCAGCGTTTTCAAGGCGCGAAGCCTGGTTTACGGCACGGCCAATCAGGGTGTAATCCATTCGGGACTCGCTGCCGAAATTGCCAACGGTGCAGTATCCGGTATGAATGCCCATGCGGCATTCCAGAGGTTTTCGGATGCCTTCTTTCAGCCACTCCTCGCGCAGCGCTCCAAGTCTGTCACGCATGGCAATCGCCATTTTGGCGCATGCAATGGCATCATTTTCAGGCCCGCGGGTTTCCGGATCGCCAAAAAAGATGACAATTCCGTCGCCGACAAACTTGTCGATGGTCGCGCCAAAAGACAAAGCAACTTCGGACATCTCTGACAGGTAGTGGTTCAGCAATGTCTTCAGGTCTTCGGAACTCATCTGTTCGGCAAGCTCGGTAAACCCGACAAGATCCGAAAAGAAGATCGTCAGGAGCTTGCGCTCCGACGTCAGTCTGACCTCTTTCCTGCGATCGAAGATCGATCGATAAACCTGCGGTGACAGGTATTTGGACAACTGGTTTGCAACGGCTTCTAGTGCATTTGTTTTCTGACTTAGTTCAGCGGTGCGCTGTTCGACCTTCTGCTCAAGGTCGACATAAAGCTTGGCGTTCTCGATCGATATTGAGGCTTGCGCCGTCAGCAATTCGGCAATCGCAACCCGCTCCTCCGGGAAAGCTCCGGCGGCCAGGTTGTTCTCCAGATAGGCAATCCCGGAAAACCGGTCGGAACGGATCACCGGAACACACATGACCGAGCGGATCTGATTCCTGACGACATAAGGATCAATGCCATACCGTGGATGGCCGGCTGCATCGTCAAGAACCAGAGGTTTCTGGGTTCGGGCCACATAATTGACAACGGACATTGCAAGGGTATCGGGGTTGGGTTCAAACTGAGTATTGCGGGTTTCCAGGTCGCCCTCTTCTACGACGCATTCAACTTCGGCCAGTAGTTGATCGTCATTCATTGACAGGAAAACACCACGCTGCGCGCCCGTGCTTTCCAGTAGAATGCGCATTGTGCGTGACAGCAGATTACTCAACACGATTTCGCCCGAAATTGCGCGGGCCGCATTCATAACCGCCTGCAAGTCCAGAGCGCTGTGCGAGATCGAGTATGCGCTGTTTTCAGCATCCCTGTCCCCCAATGAACGGGCTGGTGCGATGAGTTGAAGGGTGGGGTTCTCGGCATCCATCAAATCGACTTTCCGAGTCGCACCCCATCGGTGATACAGGCGGCGAGCAGCGTCCAGATGCGCATTGGCCGCAAAACTCTGCCCGATCTTCTCAAAGGCCGACGACGCGAGTTCGTGAATCATGGCCCGGTCGCGGGTAAACCCGTTCTCTTCGGCACATGCGACGGCCCGGGTATAACACGACAGCGCATTCAACATATCGCCCTGCAAACGCGCAAACTCTCCGCGCATGGCAAGGTCGAGATGGCTGAAATTCTCGGGGCAGTGCGCGGCCCAGTCGGCCATATGATTGGCGTGTTCTTCCATCTTCAGCCATAGGTGCGGTTGCTCGTCCGCAGGGGATGTCTCGTACGTCGCGGAATAGGTCAGAAAGGCCAGAAACCGGAACCGAACGGATTGCGGCAGCGACATGACACTGTCCATCAACCTTTCCTGCGCGGCTACGTGCGGAACGGCCCCCTTGAAGTTGCGGTACAGGCAGTGAAGTTCGGCCTTATAGATGTGGTAATTCGCGACACCTGTCATGAAACCGCGCTCGGTCATTCCCTTCAGGCAGGAAACTTCATCGAACGTGTCAACGCTAAGTGAATACAAATCCCGGGTGTTGCCTGCGAAATTCTGCAACATCTGCAGAAAAAGACTGCCTGAATCGTAGCTGTCCGCATAGTTGCAGTCTTTGACGATCACCATGTATCGCGACTGTTCGGCAATTGCGGTTTCAAGATCCAGACGCGGGTCCCAGATGATGCAATCCTGAGCGTTATAGGCCAGATACAACAGATCGCCCGACTGGTATCCCGCCTCCAAGCCACGGGTGAACCATTCTGTCATCGTGCTCCAGTGGTGGCCCCAGTGGTGGATGAACATCGTGTAGACGTAAATGATACGGGATTTCAGGGCGATGTCGTCATATGCCTCGTTCATTGCAAGCGAGAGCTTGCCGAACTCGATCGCTTCAGCAGGGCGGTTCATGCCCCCGCACAGCAACATCCCGTACGTCGAGTAGGCAAAGGCGGTTTCGGCCGAGTTTCCGAACCGCAGTGACAGGTTAACGGATTTCAGGATCAAGAGACGGAACAGGTTTCCCGCTCCTGACAGAAAGGCCGCAGGAAAGATCTCCATCAACAGTCCGACTGCCGTTTCCATATTGGCGTCCGTCATACGGCCCGCGTTGATCAGATCGGCAATCTCCCGGCCTGCCAGGTTGACAGAAATCTCTGCGACTTCTGCGTCAACCTCTGCATCCGAGACATCCGCCGTGAACCTGATCCCAAGAAGGGAAAGCCCTTCGAGTGCTGAATCGATGGAGTCTTTCATCCGGCCCAAGGTCGAGTAATGCCTTGTTCTCATCGACAACACACGCGCCTTGTCCAGCGAGGTCCGAAGGTTTTCCAGCGCGCGTGACAACTCGGCATCGGCATCGTCATGCAAGCCGTTCAGATATGCGGTTTGTGCATAAAGCGATGACAGCGATCTGGTCAGCCCATAAGCCTCCTGCCACGGGTTCGAAGGAAGGAGGGACCGGGCAACACGCAAATAGTTCAAAGCCACTTGATACGAGGACGCATTGTGCGCAATGCGCGCAGCCGCCAGGTTCAGTTCTGCCAGTTCGCGTTTGTCATCTTTCCGGGTGATCAGATCGCGCGCCACGTTCAGATGGCGAACGATCTTGATCAGGCGTTCGTTTTGCGGCTCATCCGTATCTTCGCTCTGCAAAAGTCGTCCGATCGACAGATGAACAGGCTGTTTTTCGGCATCATCAATTAACTCGTAAGCGGCCTGATGCAGACGATCATGCTGGAACCGGTAGCGCGGGTTGACTGCCGCATCTGCCCTGGCGTCCGTCAGAGCTGCTGCCTGATCGAAAAGCTGGTAACTGTCGTCCAAGGGCAGGATGATGTTGCGGGCCAGGGCGCTCATCAGGGACAGGCCCAGCTGCTCTTTCGAGCGCTGATGAAGCAGCGACAGCTTGGCCATGTCGAACTCGTGTCCGATACAAGCGGCCATGCGCAACGTTTCCTTGGTGTCATCCGGAAGTTTGTTCAGGTTTCCAATCAGGAATTCTACAATGTTGTCGCCTATTTCGGCCTGCCTGATCGCAGCCAGATCCCATGCCCAGCGGCCATGTGTGCGGTCAAAGTTAATCATCCCATCGTCGAACAGGGATTGAAGCAGTTCTTTTACAAACAGGGGATTGCCTTCGGTTCGTTGAAAAAGAACAGCGCCAAGCTCTTGCGTGTCCGCCTCATCCGTTCGGAATGTCCGGGCAACTATCTGGTTCACGACCGCCTGATCCAGCGGCGGCAAGGTCAGATCATGTACCGCCCGTGTCTTTGCAACCTCTTTGCGCATCAGGCTCAGCAGGTGGCCGCTGTCCACTTCATTCTCGCGATAAGCGCCCAGAATAAGCAGATGACCGATGTCCCGGGCCGTTGCCATTTTCTGCAAAAGGTTAAGTGTCGGTGCATCGCTCCATTGCAGGTCGTCAAGATACAGTACCAGCGGGTGGTTTTCGTCCGCCAGCAGCCTTACGAAGCTTAGAAATGTCAGTTGCAGCCGGTTCTGCGCCTCGGTCGGAGGAAGGGTCGGGACCGGCGGTTGCGGTCCGATGATCAGCCCCAGATCCGGCAAGACATCCAGCAGAACCTGCGCGTTTCGTCCCAATGTGCCCACTATTTTTGATTTCCACGTCGCCAGTGACTCTGGCGGTTCCGCCAGCAGTTCCTGAACCAGCCCGGAAAATGCAGCGGCAATGCCGCCATAAGGTCTGACCCTTTCAAACTGGTCAAACTTGCCGCGCAGAAAAAAGCCGCGCGCCTCAAGAATTGGCCGGTTCAGTTCCGCGACCAGCGCGGTTTTCCCAACCCCTGAACTGCCGGAAATCAGGCATAGCTCGGATGCGCCGGCCTCTACCTTGGCAAGCAATTGGGTCAATTGTTCCAGCTCGGCATCGCGTCCGATCAGCACTTGCGGAACACGAAACGTTTCGGAGGTGTCTCGCTGTGCGATATCGAAGGGCGCAATTTCACCTGTGCGCGAGAGGCTTCGGCGGCAGATCTCAAGATCGTGCAACAGGCCAAACGAGCTTTGGTAGCGGTCTTCAGGGTTTTTGGCCAAAAGCCGCAGCACAATCTCGATCAGCGTCGCTGGAACATATGCCCCGGCATCATCCGGGACACGTGGCCGCTTGGCGATGTGCGCATGGATCCATTCAAGTTGCGTTTCGGCCCTGAATGGCAATTGCCCAAACAAAAGTTCAAAGAATACGACACCAAGAGAATAGAAATCCGATCGGTAGTCGACATCGTGCGAAATCCGTGCGGTGTGCTCGGGCGAGATATAAGGCAGATGGCCCTCGATCAGTTTCGAAGCAACCTTCCCCTGATGTTCCCGCGACAGGGCCGTCGCGATTTCGAAATTCATAAGCCGGACGCTCCAGTCCGTGTCATCCAGCAGAATGTTCTGTGGTGCGATGTTCTTGTGAACCATGCCGCGCGCATGGATGGCGTCCAGCGCAGTGGTAAGCCGGACTATGATGTCGACAACACGCTCAAGCGGCCATGTGGCGGTTCGTTTGGCGCGCAGGTAATGCGACAAGGTCCATCCGGTCGCGGGGCTGATCATGACCGGGGCACCATTGCCAAGGAAGACCATATCCGTGACCGGGATAATCCCGTCCAGGCTGCCTAGCTCGTTTAACAGCCAATACTCACGTTCCAGCCGCTTGGCATCCCGAATATCGGGGAACTCGGCAGACAAGGTTTTGACAATCGCCGGCTGCCCGCTTTTGCTGTTGCGGGCATGAAAAAGCGAACTTGCGTAAAACGCCTCGATCTGCTGTTCGATCTGGTATCCGGCGATTTCAAGATGCAAGGCAGAAACTACCTTCCTGAAAGACTACAAGGAACTGTTTAAAAAAACTGTGACACAAACGCGGGCTCCTGCATTATTACACAGGATGAAATTAAGATAGAGCATAACCTTGATTAACTATTTTGGATACGGCTCTAATATGAATTTTACTTCATTAAGAGCCAAAGGCGTCACACCTTCGGCGTCCCGTGCGGCGATGCTCAGGGGGTGGCGTTTGACGTTCAATGTCGAGCATTTCTTTCGCCACGAAGGGGGCGTTGGAAATATCGAGCACACCGGAAACCCACAGGACCGGGTTCTGGGCGTTCTGCATTGCTGCAACGAGGCCGACCTTGCAGCGCTCGACCAGATGGAAGCCTTTGGCGTGGGGTATGACCGGACTGTGGTCGACATCGAAACTGTTCAGGGGACCGAGCGGGCGCTGGCCTATGTTGGCTTGCCGGATTTTGTCAACGACGCCTGCCTGCCAACACGCCGCTATCTGAACATTCTGGCGCGCGGGGCGTCCGAGGCCGGCATTGACCCGGAATACATTGCGGCGCTGAACCGGCATCCGGTTCTTCAGCCACCGGTCCTGCCCGCCTTTGACCCGGGACCTGTTCCCCGTGTCATTGACCACACCGGGCTTGCCCGGCACCTGACGGTGTTGGCGGGATCTGTCTTTGACATGACGAATGCGCGTCCGGCGCAATCTATCGGGAAGGACTGGTTCGGCGGCAGGGAAGTCACGGTTTTTTTGCTCAAGCGACTGGACACCAGCGACGGGACCGAATGTCTCGAAGATATCCTGAACGACCGGCTGCGACCGGACCAGAAAGACTGTCTGAACACATATCTGCACGCCTTTGCGGATGAGTATCAGTATGCAGGTCAATTCGACTATACTTCCCTGCCAGCCGAAAAAAGGCTAGGATAGGGCTTTTTAAAGGGGGGTATTATGGGCCATCTGGCAGCGTCTCCGCATGGAGTCATCTCGGAACCTTTGCCTGACATTTTTTTCGTCACCGGCACACGAGAGATGCATTTCAATGATATTGACTGGCAGTTCAGCCGGAACATGACGATAGTTCGCGAAGGTGACAGGCTGATATTGTTCAATGCGGTCAGGCTTTCCGATGACGGGTTGAAGGCGCTGGAGCAGTTGGGCCGGATTACCGACGTCGTTCAGGTCGGTGGTTTGCACGGAGCCGACGATGCCTTTTACCGGGACACATTTGGCGCGACCTACTGGGCCCAGCCTGGTGCCGGTCAGGAAGGCGTTCCGGTGGATCGTGAACTGGTCGAAGGCGGCGAACTGCCGGTATCAGGTGCGCAGCTTTTCACCTTCAAGACCACCAAGACCCCCGAATGCATTTTTGGGCTCGACCGGGACGGCGGCGTAATGATCGCGTGCGACGCTTTGCAGAACTATCTGAATCCAGACGAATTCTTCAGTAAGGATTCTGCCGAAATGATGGAAGGCATGGGGTTTTTTACACCGGCCAATGTCGGCCCGGTCTGGATGCAGGTGTCTGAACCTCAGGCCGAAGATTTTCAGCGCTTGTCGGCTCTGGAATTCCGGCACGTTTTCTGTGGCCACGGTGCGCCGGTGTTGGGTGGCGCGTCTGACGCCTACAAGGCGACTTTCAAGCGGCTTTTTGAATTTTGACTAAAGTGAGCGTGTGCAAACGGCACGCGCGCATCCTTTTACTTTTGGCCCGCCCCTCGGGAGCGTGCCCAAGACCTATTGTTTGTTCACAGAGGAATTCGTCATGACGAGCGCAAATTGGAAAGCAAATCCGTCTTCCGATCAGTGGAATGATCCAAACAACTGGGACACAGATCAGATACCGACTGGAAACGCCCAGTTCGGAGGTTCCTCTCATACCGCGATAACCTTCACTCCTGATTCAATGGCTCAGATCGAGTGTCTTGAGTTTTCGGAACAGTCGGATGCCTATTCATTCACAATCCGGGATCTTGCCAAGCAGCCCGCGCTGACGATCACCGGGCGCGGCATCGTCAATCAATCGCTCAATACCCAAAGCTTCATCGTGGCGTCCTTTGGAACCTACAACCAACCTCAGCTGAAGTTCACCGGTTCTGCATCCGCTGGCGAGGGGCCGGTCAGTTTTTACGCAGGCCCTCCGTCGCTGGAAACGACCTACGGGGGCGGCACGATCGCCTTTCATGACGACGCCGATGCCGGGGCCGCGTACTTCACCCTCAGAACCGGGAAAGTGCCCCCTCCGGACAGAAACAGCAGTCTTGGTGGCACAGTAAAATTCAGCGAACGTGCCCGCGCGGGAACCGCGACCTTTTCGATTTTTGGAACTCTGGGCAGCGACGGGGATACCTTTGCCAATGCCGTGTTTCATCAGGCGGCATCTGCGGATCGGGGCACTTTCATCAATCACGGTGGCACTGTCCCGGGCGGTGATGGCGGCAACACGCAGTTTTACGACTATTCGACCGCCGGACAGGCGACCTACCTGAATTTTGGCGGCACCGCAGTGGATGCGGACTGGCATGGGGCCAATGGCGGTGACGTCGCTTTTGACGGCTGCGCGACAGGCGGGCAGGGAAAGTTCAACAACTACCCGGCTACAATCGACGGTGCGCATGGCGGCGTGACCAGTTTCAACAACAACCCCAACTATCCTGCGATGGACAATCCCGGCGCATCAGCGGGCGACGGGACCTATATCAACTATGGTGCAACAAAAGACTGGCCCGGAGGCGGCGGGCATACCGAATTCACAGCGCGCTACGGTTATGCCACAGCCGCCAACGCAACCATTGTGAATTTCGGAAGTGCCGTAAACCGCAACTCGGGCGCGGGGCATACGATCTTTTCAATCAAACCCCCGAACGAATTCTTTTCCAGTGCCGGTAAGGCGACAATCTGGAACCACCCCGGTCAGGCTGGCGGCTATACGATATTTGAATCTTCCTACGGCACCGGCGCGCCAAATCTTCCACCGACCGCAGAAACTGCGATCTTTCACAATCTGGGCGGCAATGAACCGGGTCAGGAGGGCGGATATACCTCGTTCACGGATGTGGGCACCGCAGCCAGTGCCACTTTGATTGCTTATGCCGGGGCGCGCGGCGGCGATGGTGGTCAGGTCCTGTTTTCCGACAAATCTACCGGAGGCTCGGCAACGGTTCAGTTGATCGGCAATGGCGTGCTCGACCTCAGCGGACATGATGGCGGTCTTGGTATCGGACAACTGGATTTGACCAATGGCATACTGAAGGTCCAGCTTGGTACGAACCCCACAACGCTCAGTGTTTCCGGGGCCGTAAACGTAAATCGTTCCCCGGTAACGTTGGTTTTTTCCTTCCCTCGCGGCCATGGTCTGAAAAACGGGGTTGAGTACCCCGTTCTTCAGGCTCCGAACATGGCTGAACTGGATGTGGCGCAATTCGTTGGAAATGCCATAGATGGCAATTCACCGACATTTGTGATCACCGGTGACACCCTGAAGGTATCCTACTAGGCCGCGTCCGAGTTTAAGCGGGCTTGTGCCCGAAGGGTACCTTGCAGAAAACACTGGACAGAGCTGTCTATTGATGCTGTTCTCTAATGGACAGTTATGAACAGTACTGTGCCTGTCCGGATCAAAAGCACTCAGGGAAGGAAATGGACCGATGAAGTCACACTATCGTGCGGTCGTTATTGGTGGCGGCGTTGTCGGCGCGTCTGTTTTGTACCATCTGGCCAAATTCGGCTGGAAAGATGTCTGTCTGATCGAGCGGAACATTTTGACCGCGGGCTCAAGCTGGCACGCCGCAGGCGGCTTTCACGCCCTGAATGCGGACCCTAATATCGCTGCATTGCAGGCCTATACGATCGACCTGCTGTCCGAAATCGAAAAGGAATCCGGACAATCCGTCGGGATGCACATGACTGGTGGCCTCACCCTGGCGGGAACACCCGACCGATGGGAATGGTTGCAATCGGCGTATCGGACATTTCAGGCCATCGGCATCGACGACGTGCGTCTCGTGTCGCCCAAAGAGGCCAAAGAACTGTGCCCGATCATGTCCGATCACGGGATTCTGGGCGGCATGTGGGCCGAGCGCGAAGGATATATCGACACCACCGGCACGGTCCATGCCTATGCGGGCGCGGCCAGGAAGCACGGTGCAGAAGTCATAGAACACAACCGAGTTCTGGAATTGAACCAGGCCCAGGGCGGATGGGAGGTTGTGACCGAAAAGGGGACGATCCACGCCGAACATGTTGTCAACGCCGCGGGCCTGTGGGCCAAGCAGGTGGGTCGCATGGCCGGTATCGAACTGCCGGTCTCGCCGCTGAACCATCATTACCTGATCTCCGACACGATCCCGGCCGTCGAGAAGCTGGAACGAGAACTGCCGTTGGTCGTGGATCTCGAGGGCTTTACTTACATGCGGCAGGATCAGAACGGCATCCTGCTGGGCATTTACGAGATCGATCACGAACACTGGATGATGGACGGCGCGCCCTGGGAATACGGATTCGAGTTGCAGCAGGAGGACCCGGATCGGATTGAAAAAGAACTGACGCTGGGTTTTGAGCGTTTCCCGGATCTTCAGCATGTGGGCGTCAAAACATGGGTGAACGGCGCCTTTACCTTTTCACCGGACGGCAACCCCCTGGTCGGTCCGGTACGCGGCAAGCCCGGCTACTGGTGTGCCTGCGCGGTGATGGCAGGTTTTCTGCAAGGCGGCGGCGTCGGGAAGTCGCTGGCGGAATGGATGATCCATGGCGAGCCCGAGGCGGATGTCTTTGGCATGGATGTCGCGCGCTACGGGCCATTTGCCGAGAACAGACAATACATCAAGGAAACCACCGGTCAGTTTTACACCCGGCGGTTTGTGATGACCTATCCGAACGAGCAATTGCCGGCCGGCCGGCCGCTGAAAATGGCGCCTGCCTATTCGGACATGACCGAAGCGGGCTGCCAGTGGGGCGCCAGTTGGGGACTTGAGGTTCCGCTGTACTTCGCCCCCGACAAGGGTTTTGCAGAAACACCAACCCTTAAACGATCCAACGCATTCGATCTCGTGGCCGAGGAGTGTAAAGCCGTTCGAGAAACCGTCGGGCTGCTGGACATCTCCGGATTCTCGCGTTTCGAAATCTCTGGTCCCAATGCAGAAGCCTGGCTGGACAATCTGATGGCCAGCAAGTTGCCTGGACCCGGACGGGCAAGACTGGCCCCAATGCTGTCCCCCGAAGGCAAGCTGAAAGGTGATTTGACAGTCTTCAACTGGGGCGACGGCACATGGTGGATCATGGGCAGCTACTACCTGCGCGAATGGCACATGCGCTGGTTCAATACCTACCTGACCGATGGTGTCACGATCCGCGACATTGCCGATGATATTGTTGGGTTCAGCCTGTCGGGGCCAAACAGCCGCAAGGTTCTGGAAAAACTGACGGATGGCCCTATCAACGACCTTCGGTTTATGGGGTGCGGTACGTTCGATATCGGACTGATCCGCGCCAAAGTCGGCCGGCTTTCAGTAGCGGGAGAGCTGGGATACGAAATCCACTGTCGAGCGGCTGAACACATCGCTCTGCGAAAAACCCTTCTGAAGGCCGGAGCGGATCTGGGCATACGTGAAGTTGGTTTCAACGCGTTGCTGTCACTGCGGCTGGAAAAGAGTTTTGGCGTCTGGTCGGCCGAGTTTACGCAGGCGTACACGCCCGCGCAAACGGGAATGGATCGCTGGATCGACTGGTCCAAATCGTTCATCGGAAAGTCCGCGGCCGAAGCGGAACGCACGGCCACACCGGATCAGGTCATCGTCACGGTTGAGATCGACAGTCAGGATGCGGATGCCAGCGGTTATGAACCTGTTTGGAAAGATGGCAGGCGCGTGGGCTTTGTCACATCGGGTGGATACGGGCACACAGTACGGAAATCGCTGGCAATGGCCATGGTGGATCGGGAATGTGCCGAGGAAGGGACCAAGTTGCAGATCCATGTGGTGGGCGTTGAAAAAACGGCGCGTGTGATCGCCGCATCGCCCTATGATCCCCAAGGTCTGGCGATGAGAGGGTGATGCGATGAGCCCAGAAAGCAACGGCCGGGGTGGCAGGCGCAGGGGACGCGGAGGTAAGGCTGATAAGGCCCCGGCGCGCGATGTGAACTACCGCCAGCTCAAAAACCCGTTTCCGGCGATGGACGTGTTTTCGGCAGATGAGATTGCAAACATGCACGCAACTGCCTTGCGATTGCTGGAAGAGCTGGGCGTGAAAGTTCTGCTGCCCGAGGCACGGGCTATTTTCGCAGAGGGCGGTGCTCGCGTCGATGAGGACACCGAAATGGTGTATATCGGACGCGACATGGTCGACGCGGCGCTGGCAACGGCGCCAAAGTCCATCACCTGCCGCGCGGGGGCGCGACATCGGGATGTGACACTGGAGCTTGGCAGCCTTGTATTTCAGGCCGGGGCAGGGGCACCCAACGCGACCGACCTCGAACGGGGGCGGCGCGCGGGATCAGCGCGGGACTACAAGGAATACACGCAGATCAACCACCACTTCGATGTGTTTCAGATGCTGTCACCTTCGGTCGAACCTCAGGATGTGCCGACCCATCTGCGGCACTATTTCACGACCGAAGTTCAACTGACGCTGTCAGACAAGTTTCCGTTCCTGTTTTCCCGTGGCACACCGCAGGCAATGGACAATTTTGAGATGCTGAGGAACTTTCGGGGTCTGTCGGACGATGAATTCCTTGCCACGCCACATGCATACACGATTATTAACACCAATAGTCCCCGTACACTCGACATCCCGATGGCGCAGGGCCTGATCGATTTTGCCCGACACGGGCAACTTTCGATTGTCACGCCCTTCACGCTGATGGGTGCGATGGCTCCGATCACGGTGGCCGGGGCGATTACGCTCAGCCATGCCGAGGCGCTGGCGGCGATCACGCTGACCCAGCTGGCCCGTCCGGGTGCGCCGGTCTGCTACGGCACGTTCACGTCCAATGTCGACATGAAATCCGGGGCGCCCGCCTTTGGGACACCTGCGCATTTTCACGCCTCGCTCGCGGCCGGGCAGCTGGCGCGTTTCATAGGTTTGCCCTGGCGTTCGGCTGCCGGTTCAGCGTCCAATCTGAACGACGTGCAGGCGGCAAACGAAAACCAGTTTGGCCTGTGGGGATGCCTGATGGCCGGGGCAACGGTGATCATTCATTCCGCAGGATGGCTCGAAGGTGGGCTTAGTGTTTCCTACGAAAAACTCATCACCGACGCCGAGGTTCTGAACATGGTGGCCGAACTTTGCGCCGGGCGCGCGGCGGGGGCCGATGAAATCGGACTGGATTCGGCACTGTCGCAGGTAGAACCCTGTGGACACTTCTTTGCCGCGCCGCAGACAATGGAGCGTTACAACACCGAATTCTATGAACCGATTGTGCACGACTATGCCAATTTCGGGACTTGGAGCGAACGCGGCTCAGTTGACGCCTCGGTGCGGGCGACCAAGGTCTGGAAAGATATTCTTGCTGCAGACAAAAGACCCGATTTGGATGGTGCACGGGTCGAAAACCTGAAACAGTTCATCGCAAAGCGCACGGCGGAAGGCGGTGCACCGCCGGAGAGTTGAATGAACAAGCGTGCCCAACCCATTTTGAACCGGGATGACCCGGAAAAGGACCCGCTGGTCGGAAACATCAAGGTCACGCGTGAAGACTGGCTGAACCTGTCGCGCGACGTTCTGGTTCACGAAGGTGTTGCCGAGCTGAAGATACTGTCTCTGGCCCGTCGGCTTGGGGTCTCGCGGTCCAGCTTTTACTGGTACTTCGAGGACAGGGCCGATCTTCTGGCAAAGCTTCTGGAGGAGTGGGAGGCGCGGAACACGCAAACGATCGTAACCCACTGCGCAAAACCCGCGCCAGATATCTGTGCTGCGGTTTGCAATTTCTTCCGCTGCTTTGTGACCTCGGATCTGTTCGATCAGGGGCTGGATTTTGCGGTGCGGGAATGGGCGCGCCGGGACGATCAGGTCAATGCTCTGATCGACGCCGCCGATAAAACCCGACTGGACGCCATAACCGAAATGTACGCGCGCCACGGCTACGACGCAGGCGACGCAGATGCGCGGGCCCGCATCCTGTATTTCATGCAGATCGGATATCACGCGGCAGAAATGCGCGAAACCATGGAGGTGCGGGTCAGCCGGATCGAAGGGTTCCTGAAGGGTTTTACCGGAAAGGAACCTTCAGCTGAGTTGATTCAGAGTTTCGTGGCCTATTCACTGGCAATGGATAAGAAAGAATGACGCGGTATTCGGCATTTCAGGTTTTTCGCGAAGGTTTGCGCGGTCAGAAAGGCTGGGCCAAAGCCTGGCGGTCTGCCACGCTGAAACCAGCCTATGATGCGGTGATCATCGGCGGTGGCGGGCACGGGTTGGCAACCGCCTACTACCTTGCCAAAAACCACGGGATGACCAATGTCGCCGTACTTGAAAAAGGCTGGCTTGGCGGCGGCAATACCGGGCGAAACACCACCGCGATCCGCTCCAACTACTTTTATCCTGAAAGCGCCGCGCTTTATGATTTTTCGGTCCGGTTGTACGAACGCCTGTCCAAAGAGCTGAACTACAACGTCATGTTCTCGCAACGCGGTATGCTTGTGACCGCTCATTCCGAGCATGACATGGAAATGGCCGCGCGGCAGTACAACGCCATGCGTCTGAATGGCATAGATGCCGAGCTGCTGAGCCGGGAAGAGATCCGCAAGCGGGTTCCTGTTCTGAACTTCCGGGACGATGCGCGTTATCCGATTCATGGTGGTGTCAATCAGCCGCGTGGCGGAACCGGTCGGCACGACGCGGTTGCCTGGGGATATGCGCGCGCGGCCGACCAATTGGGCGTAGACATCATTCAGAACTGCGAAGTGCAAGGCTTTGTGATGGAGGCCGGGCGTTGCGTCGGTGTGCAGACGTCATTGGGTGAAGTGCGCGCGGGCGTGATTGGCGCTTCCGTGGCCGGACATTCGTCTGTTCTGGGGCAAATTGCCGGGTACAAATTGCCCATCCATTCCTATGCGCTGCAGGCGTTTGTGTCCGAGCCGTTGAAACCGGTTCTGGATACCGTCGTGTTATGCCCGGCACTGGGAACTTATGTCAGCCAATCCGACAAGGGCGGGCTGGTGGTCGGCGGCGGACTGGACCGAGTGCCGTCCTACGGTCAACGCGGCAACCTGCCGATGCAGGAAGTCGTTTTGGGCGGGCTGGCCGAGATGATGCCGGCCTTGGCCAAGGTGAAGCTTCTGCGCCATTGGGCCGGGATCGTCGACGTGACGCCCGACAGTTCTCCGATAATCGGGCCGTCGGGTGTGGATGGCATCTATCTCAATTGCGGCTGGGGTACCGGTGGCTTCAAGGCGATCCCGGCGGGCGGGTATCTGCTGGCACATCTGATGGCCACGGGCGGCCATCACGAGATCAGCCGCCCCTTTGACATCAGCCGTTTCGCAACAGGCGCGCTTGTGGATGAAAGCGCGGCCTCTGGCATTCCGCACTAGGAGGTTGAATTGCAGATATTTCCCTGTCCCTTTTGCGGTCCCCGGGACGAGCGCGAATTTCACTTTGCAGCCGAGGCGGGAAAAACCCGCCCGGATACCAGCGGCGCGGTTTCCGATGCGGAATGGGCAGGCTATCTGCACATGCACCGCAACGATAAGGGAGTGGTCCGGGAAATCTGGATGCACACAACCTGCGCCGAAGTGTTCCTGTTGGAGCGTGACAGTGTGACGATGGATGTCCTTGGCTCGACCCCTCTCAGAAAGGTCGCGCCATGACGTCATTTCGCACTACTTCGGGCGGGCTGATTGATCGGACCCGGCCGCTGAATTTCACATTCGATGGCAAACCCTATCAGGGATTTGCTGGCGACACTGTGGCTTCGGCGCTGATGGCCAGCGGCGCGCGTGTGATGGGGCGCAGTTTCAAGTACCATCGTCCGCGCGGTGTCTGGAGTGCCTGGGTGGATGAGCCCAACGCGATCATGACAGTCACCTTGAACGGCCGCGAACTGCCCAATTGCCTGGCCACAACCACGCATCTTGAGGAGGGGATGCAGGTCCGCGCGGTCAATGCCTGGCCCACTGCACAGTTCGATATCAAGGGCGGCCTTGATTTCTTTCACCGTTGGTTGTCTGCCGGGTTTTATTACAAAACCTTCATCTGGCCCGACTGGCATCTGTTTGAACCATCGATCCGGAAAATGGCCGGATTGGGCGCAGTGTCGACGGACGTTTTCGACGGCTATTCCTCGGACAAAACTCATGCGCATTGCGACACGCTGGTTGTGGGCGCGGGCCCGGCAGGGCTGGTCGCTGCCCGCACTGCCGCAGAGGCCGGGCAGGACGTCGTTCTGGTCGATGATCATCCGGAAACCGGCGGCAGCGCCTATCAGTTCGAGGCGATTGAATCCGGGGCGCCGGTAGAATGGGTTACATCGCAAAGAATGGCCATCGAGTTGGCAGGCGGGCGCATCCTGACATCGACCACAGCTTTTGGGGTCTATGACCACGGTTTGGTTGGGCTGGTTGAAAACGGCCCTTTCGGCACCGCTCCGCGCCTATGGCGGATGAGGGCAGGGCGCGTCATTCTGGCCAGCGGGGCTTTGGACCGGCCGATAACGTTTGCCAACAATGACCGGCCGGGCGTGGTGTCGCTGATGGGCGCGGCCGAGTATCTTGCGCGGTATGGTGTTCTGGCCGGGCGGGAGGTTGCGGTTCTCAGCAATCACTCATTGGCCGATCCGATCATTGCCAAGCTCAAGGACACCGGGGCGCGGGTCGTCCAAATCGACCCTTCGACGGGACCGGTCAAAGTTTCTGGCGGCAAGTCTCTGAAATCAATCTTTGCAGGTGACAGAACCTATCCGGTCGATACCGTGCTGAGCTCAGGCGGGTTGACGCCGCTGGTGCATCTGTGGCGGCACGCTGGGGGTAAACTGGATTGGTGCGCCACGCGGCAGACCTTCCTGCCTGGTGCCGCACCTGGCGGGATGGTCGCAATCGGCGCGGCCAACGGCACCTACGATCTGAACGCAGCGCTGGATGAGGCAAGTGCGGCCGGTCGGGGCGAAACTACAACACGTCCGGACACCACTATTATCCTTAACCCGTTGTGGCCAACACCCGGCTCGAAAGGGCGCCAGTGGATCGATTTTCAGCATGATGTCACGCTCAAAGACGTGGAACTTGCCGCCCGCGAAAACTTTGTCTCGGTCGAGCATCTGAAACGCTACACGACACTTGGGATGGCGTCGGATCAGGGCAAGACATCAAACATGGCCGGGCTTGCGGCCATGGCAGCCATTCAGGACCGGCCAATCCCCGAGGTTGGCACCACAACCTTCCGTCCCCCCTTTGTGCCGGTCCCGATAGAGACCTACCATGGGGCGCGAACCAAGGAACTTTGCAATCCGCTGAAACGCTTGCCGCTGGAACCGCAGCACCGCGCGCTTGACGCGGCGCTTTGTGAATATGGCGGGTGGCTACGCCCGGGATGGTACGGCAACGGAACGCCGGAACAGTTGATCCGGGCCGAGGCAGTGCGCACTCGCGAGAGCGCGGGCATTCTCGATGGCTCTCCCTTAGGCAAGATCGAGGTAATGGGCCCGGATGCCGAAGCCTTTGTGAATTTCATCTTTTATAACACCATCAAAACACTCAAACCCGGTGCAATCCGCTACGGATTCATGCTGACCGAAGGCGGCATCGTTTATGATGACGGGGTGATCTCGCGGTTGGATCAGAACCGGTTTGTGATTTCCTGCTCGTCCAGCCACGTGGACAGCGTGCGCATGCACCTGGAATCCTGGCGTCAGGATGGCAACGACCCCGATCGTATTTTTGTGCACGACCTGACCCATCAATATGTCACGGTTACGGTCACCGGGCCCAAAGCCCGGGAAATCCTGACGGTTCTCGATCTGGGCATTGATCTGTCCGCTCAGGGGTTCCCGCACATGAACTTTCGCGAAGGGAGCTTCAATGATGCCTCTGTTCGGGTATCACGTGTCAGTTTTACCGGCGACCTCAGCTATGAAATCTCGGTCCCTGCATCGTCTGGGCGCAGCCTGTGGCAGGCCGCAGTTAAGGCGGCTGCGCCTTTCGGCGCCGCCCCTGTCGGCATCGAGGCAATCTCGGTCCTGCGAGCCGAAAAAGGCTATATCATGATCGGCAAGGACACGGATGGAGAGACCATGCCGCACGATCTGGGTTATTCCATGCCCCGGGAAAAGAAGAAAACCCCATTTGTCGGGGACCGCAGCCTTCACACCGCCACGGCCAACCGTTTGGACCGCAAGACACTGGTCGGCCTGACAGTTCCGGCGGGCGAACCGGCCATTCCGACCGGCGCGCATATGGTGACCGGTGACACACCACCCCGCTCGCTGGGTTATGTGACATCAAGCTATGACAGTCCAAGTGTCGGCGCGCCGATTGCATTGGGGTTGATGGAAAGCGGTGCAGAACGAACAGGCGAAATGATCGACATCTGGCACGATGGCCAGCGACGCAAGGCGACGTTGTGCGCGCCTTGCTTCTACGACCCGGAAGGGGAGCGTCTGAATGCGTGACGACCGGAACAAATGGGCCCCCGCCGGGTTATACAGGCAAGAGATTGATTTGGGGTTAACCGCTATGTCCCGAGTGCATCTCGAACGCCAGACCCTGATGTCCGGCCCCGACCTTGCCTCGCGGTCGGTGCCCCCGTGCACCGGCTGGCCTGATGTCGTGGCAGATGACGTCTACACCATCGCCCTGCGTCGCGACAGATTGCTTGAGATCAACGGAGCAGACCGACAGGAAGGCTGGCACGAAGAACAGAACATGGCTGTTTCTGACGTTTCGCACGCCTATTCGGTTTTTGACCTGAGTGGGCCGGGGGCGATGGAGTTGCTACAGCGCGGAACCGAAATCCGGCTTGATCAGCCATCCAAAAGCGCGGTCCGTCGATTTTTCGGGTTCGAGGTCATTCTCTACCGCGTTCAATCGGAAACCCGGTTTCGCCTGCATATCGCAAATGCACACGACCACGCATTGTGTGAGTTTCTTACCAAAGCGGCCAATGCTTTCTGACAGTATCTGTGTCGCGAGCGAAGGCCCGTTTCGGGCAGATGAATGGTCGTTCGGTTGATCAGCGAGTGGGGCAAAAACCCACGTTTGGCTTGACTTGGCTTCCCCAAGCAGGAACCGTTAAGTCAGAGGGGTTTATCGGGCTCGGTGGGCATTCCGCTATCTGGCCCGCCAGCTTCCGCAGGAGGGCCAGGAACATGTATCGCCTTCGTCTATTTTCGGTCCGGCATTCGGGTACATTTGAAAAAATTTACAAGTACGTGGAAAGGGCGATGGTTGCGCTTGACCCGCTGTTCGACCGGATCGGATATCACCGGGTGGAAAAACCTGTTGCGCTGGTTGAACGGGGTGTGAAATCGCTGCTGTTTGATTGCCGCATGTGCGGTCAATGCGTTTTGTCATCGACCGGTATGTCGTGCCCCATGAATTGCCCGAAACAGTTACGCAACGGCCCCTGCGGCGGGGTTCGGCCCGGCGAATACTGCGAAGTGAAACCGGACATGAAATGCGTCTGGGCATTGGCCTGGAGCGGGGCGAGCCGGATGAGCAGCGGTGCGGCACAGATCAATGAGGTTTTGCCTCCGGTCGAGCACACCTTGCAGGGGACGTCTTCGTGGCTGCGTGTCAGCCGGGAAAAAGCGATGCGTGCGCGGGATCAACGTGACCTGGCCAAACAAGCCCTGGCGCAGTCCTTCCCCGAGGCCCGGTCGATGGAGCCGGTTGCCGCACCTTTGGCGCAGGAACCTGAAAATATCGGGAGCGGTAAGAAATGACGGGTCATATCGAAGCGCTGGACACTCATTCATCCCGTTCCGCACTTCCGGAAGAATTTGTCTCACACAGTCGTCTGGAAAAAGTCCTGCGGTCTGGCCGGTTTGCCGTCACGGCCGAATTGAACCCTCCTGACAGCGCCGATCCGTCCGATGTCTACGATGCCGCCCAGCCGCTCAGCGAGGTTGCCGACGCTATCAACGCAACGGATGCTTCGGGTGCCAACTGTCACATGTCCTCGATCGGCATATCCGCGTTGCTGACACGGGCCGGGTACTCGCCCGTCTATCAGATCTCCTGCCGTGATCGTAACCGCATCGCAATTCAGGGCGATGTGCTGGGCGCCGCCGCGCTTGGTGTCAGCAACGTCCTCTGCCTGACGGGCGACGGGGTCGGTGCAGGGGATCAGCCCGGCGCGAAACCGGTTTTTGACTTTGATTCTCTGACGTTGCTGCGCACCATCCGCTCGATGCGGGACAACGGAACCTTTTTGTCGGGGCGCAAAATAACCGCGCCGCCGCAGATGTTTCTGGGCGCAGCCGAGAACCCATGTATTCCCCCGTATGAATGGCGTCCAAACCGATTGGCCAAAAAGATCACTGCCGGGGCGGATTTCATCCAGACCAACTATATTTTCGACATGCCGTTGTTCGAATCTTTCATGTCTCGTGTCCGGGACGAAGGATTGGACAAGAAAGTGTTCATTCTGGCGGGGGTCGGCCCGCTGGCATCGGCCCGAGCGGCCCGCTGGATGCGCAACAACGTGCCCGGGATTCATATCCCGGACGCGGTCATCGAACGGCTTGAAAAAGCGGACAATCCCAGCGAGGAAGGCAAAAGGATCTGCATTGAACTGCTTCAGCAGGTACAGCAGATCAGGGGCGTCGCGGGGGCGCATGTCATGGCTTATCGACGCGAACATATGGTTGCCGATATCATCCGCGAAGCCGGAGTTCTGCACGCCCGCCGCAGGACCAACCGATGACACGGGCGCGCGCGTCCAAGCGCAGCAAACTTGGATTGTGGCAAAGAATTTGAATATCATTGGAGCATTGAACAACAAAACCGAAAGACAGCGGCGCTGGCTGTGTGCGCCTTTGGCGGTCTAATTCAAGGGAAGGTCTGCATCATGAAAATTGACGGCAAGCATTACCGCTCGCTCTGGTTCAACACAGAAAAGGATGTGCTGGAGATCATTGATCAGCGATGGCTGCCGCACAAGCTGGTGATCCGGCCTGTCGACACGATGGATGCCTTTTGCACCGCAATCGTGGAAATGAGCGTGCGTGGCGCGCCTTTGATCGGAGCGACCGCCGCCTACGGCATGGCTCTGCAAATGCGGCTGGACCCGTCGGATGCGGCAATGGATCAGGCCTGGGAAACGCTGAACGCCACACGACCGACCGCGATCAACCTTCGGTGGGCGTTGGACCGGTGCCGCACGGCTATGCGTCAGCTGGCCCCGTCTGACAGGGCGGCAGCGGCATTGCAACTGGCCCATGACATTGCGGACGAAGATGTCGAGATCAATCGGATGATCGGTGTCCACGGACTTGAACTGATCCGCGACATTGCAGCGAAGAAGCCCGAAGGCGAACCGGTCCGCCTGCTGACCCATTGCAACGCCGGCTGGTTGGCGACGGTCGATTGGGGCACCGCCACCAGCCCGATGTATCACGCCCATGATGCGGGTATTCCCATCCATGTGTGGGCCGATGAAACCCGGCCGCGCAACCAGGGTGCGCTGACATCATGGGAACTGGGCAATCACGGCGTGCCGCACACCTATATTGTCGACAACGCAGGCGGGCACCTGATGCAGAACGGGCAGGTCGACATGGTCATTGTCGGCACCGACCGGACCACCCGCCGCGGCGATGTCTGCAACAAAATCGGAACCTATCTCAAGGCGTTGGCCGCCCATGACAACAATGTGCCTTTCTATGTGGCTCTGCCGTCGCCGACCATTGACTGGACGGTCAGTGACGGCGTTCGCGAAATCCCGATCGAGAAACGCGATCCGCGCGAAGTTACGCATATCTGGGGCAGGGACGATGCGAACGAGATTTCTTCGGTGCAAGTGACGCCTGACGGAACAGAAGGCATGGATTTTGCGTTCGACGTCACACCCGCGCGGCTTGTCACGGGGCTGATCACCGAACGTGGCGTATTCGAAGCTTCAGAGGAAAGTCTGGCAGCGGGGTTCCCCGAGATGCAGCGCGGCGCAGCCTGATGTAGCAGCACGTATCTGGCAGAAATCCCTCAAAATGCGGTTGCGGCAATCTTTGCTCTTGCGTTCCGTTCGCCGCTGGTGAGTATCTGCACCAGCCCGAGACGCGACAGCCCACGATCGGCCTGAGCGAAGGCGTATCCATGTTCGGCGCTATTGTCAGAAACACCGCAGATGGGCAAAGTAACAAAGACGAACACTGACATTCGATGTTTGAATTTGATTTGTTCGATTTGGGTTCAAATTCTAAGCGAAACAACGGTGAACACCTTGAATAAACTAAAGCAAATCTCAAAGGATATTAAATCTATTCGAGAGGTTCTTAACAGGACCCGTTCGATTGAGAAGTATCAGGAATTCCTATCGGAAAGATTGAACGCCATCGAAGTCCGTCTGGGCGGCAGTGGCCAACCCGTCGGTATGCCCGAGATTCTGCCGGAATCAACCTCTGCCGTTCAGCTTGCAAACGGCCAACTCCACTTTGACTATTCGTATGGCCTTGAAACCCGAGACCTTAAAACCACAGCCGCTGGCAAAAAACTGTTGTCGATTCTGAACAAGGATCAGGAAGTTCAAAAGGCGCACTTGCAGGCGATGAATGAACTGGCACCCTTCTACAGTGCGATTCCCGCCGACGGATCGCCGGATGACGTGGACCCGTTCTGGAAAAATGACTGGTTCGAAAGCCTCGATGGCGCTTCGCTCTATTATTTCCTGAAGGCGCGCAACCCTGAAATCTATATGGAAGTCGGTTCGGGGAACTCGACCAAATTTGCACGCAAGGCCATCAAGGACCACAACCTTCGGACCCGCATCATTTCGGTCGACCCATACCCCCGCGCGAATATCGACGAGATCTGCGACGAGGTCATCCGGGAACGCTGTGAAGACGTCGATATTGAACGCTTTGCGACGCTCAAGGGCGACGATATTTTGTTTGTCGACAACAGCCACCGCAGCTTTCAGGGCTCGGATGTAACTGTTTTCTTCACAGAAATTCTGCCCAACCTACAAAGCGGAGTGCTGTACGGTATCCACGACATTTTCTTGCCGCTGGATTACCCACATTTTTGGAAAGAACGGTGCTATAACGAGCAATACCTGCTGATGGCATTCCTGTTTGGCGGTCTGGACGGCGGCACTATCCAGTTTCCGGTACATCACCTGGCTGATAGCGGGCTTGCCTCGGAAATTCTGAACGAAGATCTTGTACCCGGCGGCGGCTTCGGCGGCGCGTTCTGGATTTCGAAGTAAACAATCGGCTTTTCGCGCGTCAATTGCGTCGCAAAGATTGCGCCAAAACGCAACAATCGCAGCCAGATGACGCGCGGATCGAACTTCGCATACTGGCACCAGCCTGGTATCAAAAAAAGATAAATTCATCCACGTGGAACGGATGAAACGCCTGAGCTTTGCCTGTGCTGATGCCATTCGCTTTGGCCTGGTGAGGGGCGGCTTCCTGCGCCCTTGCCGCCCGGATACGTGCCCGCTCAAGCTCTGCCCAAAGAAAAAACAGGCCCTCACGTTTCCCTACCAGGGATTCCGGCACCAAGCGCCGCGATTTTTTGACTTTCTGCTCGATTTTCGCCTCCGGGCTTTGCACCCCTTTTGCACATTTCTAACAATGCGGCAAAATTTGGGCAACGAAATTCCCGGAGGACGTCGGGTTATGCGCTGATATATGCCCGGAAAGCCTACTTTCCGTTCATATCCTGCCACCCACATGACGTTTTGACAGTGTATGAACCGAGGCTAGTTTGCCCTGTTCACCATGTTCGTCACGCTTGTTGCCGCGAAGAGCAAGGCAGCCACACAAACGATTGTTGGCCCGGCAGGCGTATCGAATTCCAGGGCAGCGCGTAGCCCCCCAATAACCGATAAGGTGCCGATCACGGCAGCTATCACCGCCATGCTTTCAGGCGTACGGGCCAGAGGCCGGGCTGCTGCCGAAGGGATGATCAGCATTGCGCCGATAAGCAACACGCCAACAACCTTGATGGCAACTGCAACCGTGACAGCCAGCGCCAGCGTGAGAAACAACTGCTCTCGTCTTGGGTCAATACCGCTTGCATAAGCCAGATCGGTGTTGAGGGTCGCCGTCAGCAATGCCGACCAGCGCCACGAAATCAACAGAACAACCAGCGCCGCACCGCCCCAGATCACAGCCAGATCACCGCGTGATACGGCCAGAATATCGCCAAACAGATAGGCCATCAGGTCTATTCGCACCCCTGACAGAAACGAAACTGCGACCAGACCGAAGGCAAGTGCGGAATGGGCCAGTACCCCCAACAAGGTGTCCATCGTGTATCCGCGCCCGGACAGGAACGTCACAGTCAGCGCCAGTAGAAGCGCAACGGCAGTCGCGCCTGCAAAGATCGACACCTGAAAAGAAAGGGACAAGGCAACCCCCAGAATTGCGGCATGGGCGGTTGCATCGCCGAAATAGGCCATGCGCCGCCAGACCACAAAAGAACCCAAAGGTGCCGCTGCGCACGCTACACCAACCCCGGCCAGCGTGGCGCGCGTCAAAAAATCATCCAGCATTACTCGGCAGCCTCCTTCGAAGCGTGATCATGACCATGGTCGTGGTCATGGCGATACAGTGCCAGTGCACCACCTGTCCCCGAACCGAACAGGGCCCGGTATTCCGGCGCGGTTGCCACCGTTGCAGGCGTACCTTCGCAACAGACGTGGCCGTTCAGGCATATGACACGGTCCGAGGCGCTCATGACCACGTGTAGATCGTGGCTGATCATCAGTACGGCGCATCCGGTCTCGGCACGGGTGGCTTCGATCTGTTGATAAAACGCTGCAGAACCCGGTTGATCGAGCCCCTGAGTCGCCTCGTCCAGCAACAGCAACTCGGGCTGATTCAGCAAAGCCCGCGCCAGCAGGACGCGCTGGAACTGCCCACCGGACAGTTGTGACATTTGCTGCCCCGAAAGATCGGGAACGCCCGCACGTTTCAGCGCTTGTCTGCAGGCCGATCGATCAACCGCGCCCGGAAGACGCATGAACCGTTCCACCGTGATCGGAAGCGTAGGGTCGATATGCAGCCGCTGCGGCACATAACCCAGCCTCAGCCCGGGTTTCAGCCGTACACGGCCAGTCGAAGCACGCGTCGCCCCGATCAGGGACCGCAGCAGGCTTGTCTTTCCAGATCCGTTTGGCCCGACTATCGTGACGATCTCACCCGGATTTATCGACAGGTTCACATCGCGCAGCACGGTTTTTGCGCCGTAGCGGATGCTGAGGCCTTCAATGGTTGCCAGACTCATGAACTTGCTTTCCCAACGCAGGTCGGGCACAGGCCTTCTACTTCGATGATAGTTCGTTCGATCCGGAATCCGGATGTCTTGGCAGCTTCTCCCAACGCCCCTTTTTCGGGGGTGGATTGTGCCTCGGCGACTATTTCGCAGTTTCGGCAGATCATGAAGGCAGGGGCGTGCGCTTCGCCGGGATGGGCGCAGGCAACGAACGCGTTCAGTCGTTCGATTTTGTGAACGAATCCATGCTCAACCAGAAAATCCAACGCACGATACGCGACCGGTGGTTGAGATCCGAAACCTGCCTCGCGCAGCCTTTCAAGGATCGCATAGGCGCCAAGCGCCTTGTGGTCTTCCAGCAGCACTTGCAACACCTTGCGTCGAACGGGTGTAAAGCGAAGGTTCTCTTTCTCACAACGCGCATCTGCCGACGCAATCGCGTCGGTAACGCAGGCCGAATGGTCATGCTGTTCGAACCCGACGCTGACGGCTTCCTCGCGGTTCTGCAAGTCACTTGTCATGTTATTACATATCGTATAATTGAGCGATTAATGTTATAAAATCACATAGGGAACCCCATGTCCAGAAAGCTTCTTTCCCTGTCCATCAGCGCAACCTTGTTTGGAAGTGTGGCGTGGGCTGATACACCGAATGTCGCAGTTGATATCGCGCCCGTGCATTCACTGGTCGCGCGGGTAATGGATGGTGTCGGCAGCCCGGTTCTGATTGTTCAACCCGGAGCTTCGCCGCACGAATACTCCCTGCGCCCTTCGGACGCCGCTGCACTGCAAGACGCGGACTTGGTGTTTTGGGTCGGAGAAGACCTGACACCCTGGTTGGAAGGGGCAATCGAAACGCTTTCGGAAAACGCAGATGTGACATCCCTGATGGAGGCTGAGGGCACGGTCGAACTGGAGCTTCGCGAGAGCGCGTTGTTCGAGGCGCATGACCATGAAGCACATGCCGACTCGGACAATCACGATCACGATGACCACAATGATCATGAAAACCATGATGAACATGATGACGATCATGCCGAAGAAAAAGATCATGACGACCACGATCACGACGAACATGCTGAACACGATCATGGGTCACACGACACTCATGTCTGGTTGTCACCCGAGAACGCGGCAATCTGGCTGAACCTGATCGCCGGGAAGCTCTCAGCCTCTGATCCGGACAATGCAAGTGCCTATTTCTCGAACGCTGCGGCGGCACGGGAAGAAATCGAAGCCCTGAAAACCGAGATCAACGAGATATTGGAACCGGCGCGCGGGAAAGAGTTCATTGTCTTCCATGATGCCTACCAATATTTCGAAGTTGCCTTCGATATTCCGGCCGCCGGGGCAATTTCGCTTTCTGATGCCTCCGATCCCAGCCCGGCACGGATCGCCGAGATTCAGGGCCGCATTCATGCGGAGGGCATCGACTGTGTGCTGACCGAACCTCAGTTCGACCCCAGACTGGTCCAGACGGTTCTGGACGGGACCGAGGCCAATACCGGCGTCAGCGACCCGATCGGCGCAAATATCGAACCGGGTCCATCGTTTTATCCTCAACTTCTTCGTAATCTTGCAACTACCCTCTCGGATTGCCTTTGACCATCCGGCCTGCATTCCCCTGAAATCGGAGTGCAGGCCGAAACCTCGCAAGGTAACCATTCGGTTGACCGGAGGATTCATTTGAATTCGCCGATTTTCAGCGCAACGCTTTTCGCGCAGCAACTCCTCGGCTACACTTCTCTCATTGATAACGAGTATTTACCGCTGTCCCGGCATTCATTTGTTTGTTGAGAGGAAAAGTCATGAGCAAACGTCCCACAAAATCGCGGAAGTCAAAGTCTGGCGGAAAGTCCAGCTTGCCAAAAGCGCTTGTTGCGGCCCCGCGGCTTGGTAACCGGGTGCTGAACGCTCACAGGGACATGACTGACCTGCGGGACAGAGCATATAAGCCAACATTGCGACAGCTTCGCCTGACGATGGATCCGCCGCATCCCGATCTAAGCCCCATACGGGATCAGGGACGGGAAGGGGCTTGTACCGGGTTTGCCCTGTCCAGTGCGATCACCCTGATGAACCGGCAGCGCCACGCACGGATCGATCCGTCCGCACAGGTCCCGATGGCCAGTGCACGCATGCTGTACGAGATGGCCAAAATCAACGATGAATGGCCCGGGGAAGACTACGAAGGGTCCAGCATCCGTGCGGCCTTGAAAGGGTTCTACCACAACGGCGTCTGCAGCGACGAAACCGCACCGTACCAGGATGGTGACTCCGGCTGGCATCTGACTGTTGAGCACGCCAAAGAGGCCCGCAACCTTGGACTGGGCGCATATTATCGCATGCGCCCAGAAATTATCGACTACCACGCCGCTTTGAATGAGGTTGGCGTCATCTACGTGTCCGCGCGGATTCACCGGGGATGGCGAAATCCGGCGGATGGCGAAATCGAACCCTCATATTTCAGCGAGGGCGGACACGCCTTCATCATCGTCGGCTATAATGAACGCGGGTTCCTGATCCAGAATTCATGGGGCGAGGACTGGGGCGGCTTCGATGGCCGTCCGGGAATTGCCCTGTGGAAGTATGAAGACTGGTCCGCCACCATTATGGATGCCTGGGTGTTGCGCCTGGCGGTTCCGACGCCGGACGCCTTTGACCTGACAATCAGCAATCCATCACCGCAATCTCGAACCCTGTTCGGTTCACAGGAAGTCCGCGCGCCCCGGCACGAAGACATCATCGGACACATCATCCATCTCGATGACGGTCAGCTTAGGGAAACCGGGAAATACCCGACACCGATGACGACCATACAGGAGACTGCGGACTTTCTGTCCGACGAAGCCGCAACGGCTGAGCGTGGGTACGAACATCTGCTGTTCTACGCGCATGGTGGCCTGAACAACGCCAACGCCTCGGCCAATCGCGTCCGGAAAATGAAGGAAGTGTTCAAGCGCAACGGAATTTACCCCATCCATTTCATGTGGGAGACCGGTTTTTTTGAATCGCTCACAGATGTCGTCTTTTCGTCGCGCAGTAGGGCCGAGGCTCGGGTCGGCGGCCTGTCGGATTTCTTCGATACCGCCCTGGAATCCTTTGCCCGGAAACCGGGAACAGCTGTATGGCGCGACATGAAATGGGACGCCCGGGAAAGCTTTAGGGCCGGGGGCGGCGGGCGTAAAGCTGTCAAGGCACTTCTAAAGGGCAACGCGCAGCGGTCCGAACCCCTTCAGATCCATTTTGTGGGTCACAGCGCGGGCTCGATACTTCTTGCGCATATGCTGGATGCCATGGACAAAATGAACCCGCTCAACACCCCGGTTGAATCATGTTCCCTGATGGCTCCGGCCTGCACCGTTGATCTGTTCAAGAAAAGCTATCACCCCAGAATACGCAAAGCCGGAGTAGCCAGCGGTGTCACAAACCTTTGGCAGTATAACCTGATCGATCAGCGCGAACAGGATGACAGTGTCGGGCCCTATCGGAAATCCCTGCTGTATTTCGTGTCCAATGCATTTGAAGACCAAAAGGAAATGCCGATCCTGGGCATGGACAAGTTTGGCAAAAAGGTTCCCGGGAAGAAGGGCTACAAAGTGCACTTTGCCGGGCGTGCATCATCTATAACGGACAGTCACACCCATGGCGGATTCGACAATGATCGCAAGACCATGAACGATATTCTCAAAAATATCCTTGGAAAAAAACCGTCACCGGCGAACGGGTTCCAGCCCAGCGATCTTGTCGGTTACTGACATGCGCTCTGGCTAGAACGCAGACATCAGTTCAGTAAGCGACCGAGGACGGAAACTGGGCCAATGCGGTAGCCCCTGAACTGTGTTGTTTCACCGGTCCAGGCAGGCATCCGGAGAACCGCTGTTCCCGCACCTTTTCCGGAGTGTTGTTGTACATTGTCCGAAAGGACCGACCCAGGGACGTGATCGACGAAAACCCGGTCGCGGCAGATATTTCTCGCAATGACATGTCCGTATTGCGCAGCAGGCTGTTTGCACGCTCCAGCCTCAGCGCCCTGTAAGTGCACAGCAGCTTTGTTCCTGTTTTGCTCAGAAACCTTCGCTGAAGCTGCCGGGTCGACGTACCCAGAACGGTCGAGATGTCAGGGATTTTCAGCGGCTCTTCAATGTGGGTCAGCATAGTGTCCACGGCCTGCCTGACCAGTGGGTCTGCGCCCGACCGTTGTATAAGCCGGATGGCCAGTTGGCTTTGGTATTGTGGTCCCGACTCCGTCAGACCGATATAGTCGCGCAGGGATTCCGCAATGTAGGCCCCGTGATCAAGCGACACGAATTCCGACATCAGCCGCAGAGAACTGAGCCGGGTCGAAGCACTGTGCATGCGACCGGTCGAAGCAAGATGCGTATCGGTTCCGCATTGCCGCAACCCGTTTTCCTGCGCTGCGGCGACAAAGTTTGAATGGACAGCGGCGTCTGTCTTGTCGGCCCGTCCCATCTGCGCCAGCAGCAGAACGGCGCCGCCAACCAGAATTGTTCTTGGTGCCAGGCTAAACACCTGCGAGGTCCAGTTGCGCTCGCGCGAGGAGAGTTTCCAGTTTTTGTGAATATCCCCCCAGAAAACCGCGGTCCGTCCGGCCCAGTACAAGGGTGTCCCCGCGCTTTCAACGGCGACACGCCGGATGTTTACCTTATAGGAGTGCCCCTCGATCAGATCGTTCAATGCGTCGTAGAATTCGACGATCATATCGGTGGATGGCAGTGAACCCGTTTCCTTTACGAAAACGTCAACTTCATGAACCTTCAGAGCCTTGAACGCGGCCGGTTCAGCCAGCTCGCTGCTGGCGTTTTTGGGGATATAGTGCTTCATCTCAATAACAGTGACCTGCTTTCAATTTGTGCACCGGAGTGTGGCTGCGGAGGTGGCTGAATGGTGCCCCCGCCGGATGTTTCCGGCGAGGGGTTTTATCTTTCACTCAGCGGCTTCTTCGTATTCTGACATTGGAGGGCATGTGCAGATGAGGTTTCTGTCGCCGTATGCGTTGTCGAC
>NZ_JBQFTB010000017.1:0-64487 GCF_056538465.1 Ruegeria sp. BG6
CGCCCACCAGCCCCGGAAACCATCATCCACATGGATCAGAGGCCAACAATGCACTAACAATCAAATTGGACCAGTCAGATGAGGCTGCTCAGTTAGATCGGTTCGAGCAGTAGCTGCCTTCTGCAGCGCCCCGTTTGATCAGCCTTCGTAACGACGCAGGCAAAGTTACGAGTTGTAACGTTCAAAAGCGCAGACAGTACCAAAGCGGGGCACCGACGCTCTGAATCGTGCCAATGTCACAAGTGATTACATGGCAAGGCTAAGTGAGCATGCTCCGCGCCTACAGCGCTGCTCAGCACATAGTAACCGCGAGCACTTGCTTGGCATTAGGCTAATTGGCGTCATGGCAGTTCGCCAAAATACGCGGCAGCACCGCGGTTCAGAGTAACAATTTTTGAAACTCTGAGCATATCTCCAGGACAGCTTCGTTTTGTCCCGCAGTGCGACAAGGTTTTGGGCTCAAACTATGCGATCCAATTGGTGTTCGATATCAAAGGAGTGTGTCATGAGCGCAAAAAAGAAACATACCGCTGGGTTTCCATCAAAAAAACTTGGCATGAAGTCAGGTAAGAACCGCGAAAATAATCCTCCTAAGTCTAGCGGTGGATCTCGGAGGCCAATGACTCCTTGCGATGCCAAGCGGATCAAAGATAGCAAGACGACTGACAGAGGATTTGTCCAACGTGCGGAGAAAGCAGTTATCCGTATTCGAGCGGTGAAACCAACGCACCGACCCTAGTTGCAAAACCTATACAGTGCCTTGCCGAGCTTGGCTCATTGGCCAAGCTCGGCAAGGCGATTGCGATGATCGTCTAAAGCACTGTTAAAAATGAGAGGCCAGTCCTGCCAAATGTCATGCAAGTCTTGCAGCAACAACGGTTGGTCAAGCTCACCACTTGCGTACTCCCAAACGCGCTCGATGTACCTCAGAAACCCAGCAATATGGCCTTGGATTCGTAGGCGCATTAGCTGGTTTTCCAAGACGTTTCCCTATTTTCGGCCAATGCGCTTCGCAATGATCCGTCTGGTTCCGAAACCATTGCTCCTTCAACTGCTCGGCAGATATCCTCGACCACTTTAAAGGTTAGAGGTTCTTGGCCGGACAAAATTCTATTTAGTTTTCGAATTTTGTATTCACTTCCGTTTGCACCTTCTCTGCTTTTCGCGATGAGGGAGTGAATCTTACGCGCTACACTTTCGGGCCCACGCTTACCAGTTCTTTGAGTGCCATGGTATTTGTTTTCGAATTCTGCCAGGCACAAGATCCAGGCCGGTCCGCTGGACCAACGTTGTCCACCTTTTTCAGTTGGCAGAGGCGCCAAGTTAGGCGTTGGCACTTCCGTTCTGCTTTGAAACAACGAAGCTGCAAGTAGTGCGAGTTGCCAAGTCAGGCCGGTCAGTGCAGCCATCCGCCCCATACGCTCTGCATCAAAACTGTTTGAAAGTTGTGCCCACCTTTGAAGAGAAGTTCCTTCTGGCAACCGGTATAGAAAGGTCTTAACGATTGCAGTGTTTGGAATATTGCCTTGCTCCAACGCTACGCACATCCTTTCCGGTTCTGTAAAAGCCTCCATGAATGATCCAAACATCGCATGAGACTTTTCTGAACCCGTTGCCTGAGCAGCGAAGCGACTGGCCCCTACACCCAACAGTAATGATGTTGGTCCGCCGCACCATTTCGCAAATTCGTCGAAGTTTAATTCATATTTTTTGAGGAACGAATCGACAAAAGCTTCAATCTCAGTGTAACCGAAATTCGCAACATCCGGCCGATCCATACAATCTGCCACGTGGTTGAGGAGTTGCAGTACAAAAATTCGCCACTTGTCACTATCAGGAGATTCAGCATCGGCTGGCGGCATCCGATCTTTCGCCTTGCGAAGACGATCTGCTTCTCGAGTTTGCTTCTTTGTCAGCTTGCGATGGCGAGCAATTAGAGGAAGGAAATTTGGTTGGAACGTCGGTCGCCCCGCACCAGAGTTGGCGCAGTATGAGTTCATTAAGGCACCTTTGTATGGGAAGCTAATCATCGCGAAGTCAGTTCAATAATACTTGTTGTTCGTTAGCATACGAATTGAAGTAAAGCAGAGTTCACTGGCGATGCAAGCCGTTGACCAAACTACATTTTCATACCGCTTCAAAGCTCGTAACTTTTGACAGGAATGCTCCCGCAACCAGTACCACTATCGTTTTCTAAACCTCTTGCGCTTCGGAGGTTTGGACCACTTAACCTTAAACGGCCGGTAGTTCTTAAACCTCCTATTATCTGCGAAGAAGCGCTTGAACACAGTGTTGATCCAGTGTCCAAGTTTGACTTCGGTGCCTTCTCTTTGTGACTGCCATTTCTTCAGGCCGGAGACAATTTTGTTTCTGAGCTTGGAGCCGTCACGCACGCCGAAGATCGTCTGCTCCATCGGCAACTTTGCACAATACTCAAACAGCCGAAAATCATGGTGTTTGTTCAGGCCCCTCCCAGTGAACAGACAAGGTTCACCCGTTCCAAATTTGCGGTAATCAACCTCTTTCCCAAGGTATGGAGGCTTAGTCATGTACCGTCCAAGTTTGCTAAGACTGCCTTCAAGAATGGTTGCCGTTTTGGAGAGTATCGGCAATTTGGAGATGTTGCTTTTGAAGCCTTTAGCATGATCCATGAGTGCCTTGGGATCACATTTTTCATATCCCCAGCAGAGAACGTGAGCGTGTAGAGAAAAGAATTTCCCTTTCTGATCTTTGGGATAGTTTATCATTGCCTGAACTTCGAGAATGCCAAGGGCGTGCATAGAAGTGTAGTTGCGGATTGCCGACTGAACCTTTTGCTTAAATTTAGATACGTGAAACGTGCCGCGCCTCTCGTTGACCATGTTGGCTTCATCAACGAAGGTTATCCAATACACCTTCAGGAGTGGATCTTTCTTGGCTCGGAGATAAAGTTGGTGGAGTTGATCAATCGTCAATTCTCCAAACTTTTTCCGAAGCTCAAAGTCACTAGCTGGCATGTGATCTGCGTACAGGCCGTTGCGGCCCAGTAGCGCATCAAAGTCCGAGATATTGGTATTTACAAACCGACGTTTTTTGTAAGAACGATGAACAGTTTCACTGTACTCGTCACAGATTTCACGGTGGATTTCTTTGCTGTGAGCCCTGTCATCGTCGAAGCGTGTAACTTTATTTTTTAGGCTGAGTTTAGGGTGGGAAGTACTAATATCCTGTAGTGAACTCCCTGATTTAAAGCGTGTATCCCCATATTTGGATTGTTTCTTATTGTTACTCGTGCACTTACAAGCATTGTCGCGTTTTTCTGCTTCTCGCGCTGCTTCTTTGCTGTCCGCGTGGGATCAGATTTAGAGTTTCTTTTTCGTTTCTCAGGTCGCATCTTTGGATGCCTCTTTGAATTGCAGCCACGCCTGAGCCATCGGTTACAAAGGCAACCGTTTTATTTCTGCGCTGAGGCTGGACTGTTTGATTTGGTGGCAACCGACCAGAGCAAAGGACTTAGTCAATGCTCTGGCCGGCCTCTCGCCGACGCTTCTACAACTTTGCTGTTTGCAAGCTTTACAAGCTAAACGGATCAGGCGTTAGAACCGTACCTTGGTTCCAGAGCTAGATTTCCAATCCCTTGATGTGGTGACACGCTGCTCAGCCCTGTTGACATCCTGCCCGGTAAACTGGCGGGTCGATTGCGAGATGTAGTTTTGAAGATCGGCGATGGGATAACGGATAGCTTGACCAAATTTCTTCCATTTGGGACCACTCCCGTTTGATCGGCACTTTCTTAGCCACTGCACTGACATGTTGAGATAGGATGCGGTTTGCTTTTCAGACAGAAACGCGGGTGCAAGTGCTCCTTTGGGTTTGATTTGGCAAACCTCTACCAACCCCTTTGCTTGGGTCATAACTTTCTCCAGCAATGATTGCAGGCTAGTGCGGTCTTTTCCTTGAGACCTTAAGCCTTCCAACCAACAGTGCTCGATTTCGTATCTGGAACAATCAGAGTTTTTGTCGGTCTATGTTTGACTACAGCTACATAGAAGATGTTATGAAAGTCTTACGTAGATTTCCGTTTCACACCCAACATATCAATAACAATTCATGACAAGCTTGATTGCAGTCGTCTCGACTGCATCGTCTTATGCGGCGAGTTTTGCCTAAACCTAGAGCGCTAGTGTTCTAAAGCCCGGGATGAAAGCATCTGTGCTCGTCCGGCAAACAAAAAAGCCAACTCTCTAGTGAGAGCTGGCTCGTATGGTCAATATTACGTGGACAGCAAAACTGCCATATGCCTTGTTGTCTGTTGAGGGTCAGTCGATTCTGGGGATTCATCATCAAGGTCTTTGTTGTAGTAGTTGATCTCCCAATCCACCGTTCGATTGTTCACCTTTATTGAACCCACATCATGTTCGCCGCCAGCTTCTACGCTTTTGTCGCCCGCATCCCCGGCGAGTTGTTTCATGATCGCGTCAACGGTGGCTCTTCCAAGAAGATGTATCCCCATGGAGATCATGACAACGCCACCTTCCCCAGTTTTTCGGAAGTGATCGTTCAAAACTTGGTTCTTCTGAGTGGGAGACATGTCGGCGGTCAATTTGACATGCGAAGGGATTTTGCTGTCCGTCATGGAAAGCTCCAGTGCTATTTGAGATTTTGATTGTTGTGATGACGTACAGGCAGGCACAGCTTCGCTTTTTGGGCGTAGCCGTTCTAGTTTTCTGTGCTCTTTTGGAAGTTGCACGCGACAGTCAATTGCCGCTCTGTACATAGTCAGTGTACCAAAAACTCTTTCAAATGTCAAAAAGCATCAAAATAACAATGACTTACGGACTCACCAAAAGAGATAATCCGCACGCTCAACAAAACGGTTTTCTACACGTTTCTACGCCAATCTACGCCGCGTGGTTGCTAGGTGGTTGCTGTAGGCTTGAGAAAATCTCGCCTATTCTTGCTAACCCTTTGAAAAAAGTGGTGAGCCGTGCAGGATTCGAACCTGCGACCCACTGATTAAAAGTCAGTTGCTCTACCAACTGAGCTAACGGCCCACTCTTTTTTGGATCTCGTCGATCCGTGGCGCTCTTTAAGGCAAGTTCCCGGTTGGGTTCAAGACCTTTTTTGCACCTCGTTCCGCTTGAAAAATCAGTGTTTCAGGCGACCCGATAGGCGGCCTAATTAGGCAGGTGGCGCAGGGGGGTCAACCCCTTTTTTTACGAATCTCCCTGTCAGACTGGATTCATGTCCTGCGCAGGGTTATATGCGCGCCATGCAGCTGAGACTCGATACCGGATTGCCCTTCATGAAGATGCACGGGCTGGGAAATGACTTCGTCATTCTCGACGCACGTGCGGCGTCGGTGGAGATGACGCCCGCCCTGGCGCGGGGAATCGGGCATCGTCAGATGGGTGTGGGTTTCGACCAGCTTGCCGTCATTCAGCAAGGTGAAGAAGACGCGCATCTGGTATTTTACAATGCAGATGGGTCGACGTCTGCGGCTTGCGGGAATGCCACCCGCTGCATTGCCCGGTTTCTGATGGAGGAGACCGGAAAATCCAACCTGAGCCTGACAACCGAACGCGGTACGCTTGTTGCGCGGGATGTGGGCGACGGGCTGACTGCAGTGAACATGGGGCCTCCGCAATTGGACTGGCATGAGATTCCGCTCGCAGAAGAGGTCGATACGCTGGAACTGCCGATCGAGGGCAGCCCGAGCGCCACCGGTATGGGCAACCCGCATTGCACCTTCTTTGTCGAGGACGCCGAGGCGATTCCCCTGACGGAATTCGGCGCGCGATACGAGCATCACCCCCTTTACCCCGAACGCACCAATGTACAGGTGGTGCAGGTCATCGGTCCGGATCACCTGCGTATGCGCGTGTGGGAGCGTGGCGTGGGCATTACCTTGGCTTCGGGCTCGTCCTCCTGCGCGACGGCGGTTTCGGCTGCGCGCCGGGGCCTTACGGGGCGCAAGGTTCAGATCGAACTGGACGGCGGAACAATCTGGATCGACTGGCGCGAGGATGGTGTCTGGATGACCGGGCCGACCTGCCATGTCTTCTCGGGTACGCTGACGCCTGAATTCCTGGGGTCACTGGGATGAACCCGCCCAAGTTCACCACACTGGGCTGCCGCCTGAACGCCTATGAAACCGAGGCGATGAAAGAACTGTCGCGGGAGGCGGGGCTGACAGATGCTGTTGTCGTGAACACATGTGCTGTCACGGCCGAGGCGGTGCGCAAGGCCCGGCAGGAAATCCGCAAGCTTCGGCGGGAAAACCCCAATGCGCGTCTGATTGTCACCGGTTGTGCGGCCCAGACCGAGCCCGAGACATTTGCCAGTATGGACGAGGTCGACGCGGTGATCGGGAATACCGAAAAAATGCAGCCCGCGACATGGAAAAGCATGGCTGCCGACTTCATCGGCGAGACCGAATCCGTGCAGGTCGACGACATCATGTCAGTGACCGAAACCGCGGGGCATCTGATCGACGGGTTCGGCACGCGCTCGCGCGCTTATGTGCAGGTCCAGAATGGCTGTGACCATCGGTGCACTTTCTGCATCATCCCTTATGGCCGTGGCAATTCGCGTAGCGTGCCGGCAGGCGTCGTGGTCGATCAGATCAAACGGCTGGTGGAGCGGGGGTATAACGAAGTTGTATTGACGGGTGTTGACCTGACTTCTTGGGGAGCAGACCTGCCCGCGCAGCCCAAGCTGGGCAATCTGGTGATGCGCATCCTGAAGCTGGTACCGGACCTGCCACGCCTGCGGATCAGTTCGATTGATTCCATCGAAGTGGATGAGAACCTGATGCAAGCCATAGCGACCGAGCCGCGCCTGATGCCACATCTGCACCTGTCGTTGCAGCATGGCGACGATCTGATTCTCAAACGCATGAAACGCCGCCACCTGCGCGATGATGCAATTCGCTTCACGGAAGAGGCTCGCAAACTGCGCCCCGATATGACCTTCGGCGCCGATATCATCGCGGGCTTCCCAACCGAAACCGAAGCGCATTTCGAGAACTCGATGACGCTGGTGACCGACTGCGGCCTGACCTGGCTGCACGTCTTCCCGTATTCCAAACGCGAGGGCACTCCGGCGGCCCGTATTCCGCAGCAGATCAACGGCAATGTCATCAAAGACCGCGCCGCCCGTTTGCGCGCGGCAGGAGCGGTTCAGGTCGCCAAACACCTGACTGCCCAGATCGGCGGAACCCATCACATCCTGATGGAGAACCCGAACATGGGCCGGACCGAGCAGTTCACCGAGGTGACGTTTTCATCACCGCAAACCGAAGGCAAGATCGTGACCGCCACCATTAGGGGCAAAACGGACACTCAACTGACAGCCTGATCCGCTTTTCATCTGGCCAGAAATATCCCGGGGTTGAATTGGCCGCAGGCCAAGAAGGGGCTGGCCCCTTCCCTCCGGTCACAACAAAAAAACCCCCGCTGCCAATGGCGCGGGGGTTTCTTCGTTCTTTGCGGGTCAGTGCTTAGTGTAGCTTCTTGCCTTTGTGGGGAGCCCAAAGGCGCTTGTTGACCAGATACAGCAGAACCGACAGGACCGACAGGAACAGAACGCCAACGAAACCGGCATTCTTGCGATCCATCATCTTGGGCTCGGCGGTCCACATCAGGAAGGCGGCGATGTCCTCGGACATGGCTTCGACAGTAGCAGGGTGGCCATCGGCGAACTCCACCTGATCTTCGGCCAGCGGCGGTGCCATCGAAATCCAGCCACCCGGGAAGGCGGTGTTTTCGTACAGAACCGCACCTGCCTCTTCCTTTTCCTTACCGGTATAGCCATCCAGCAGCGAGGCGATGTATTCCGCACCACCCATGCCTTTGACCAGCTGGTTGATGCCCAACCCGTAAGGGCCGTGGAAGCCGGCACGGGCCTTGGCCATCAGGCTCAGGTCCGGTGCGCCAACGCCGTCATTGGCCGGGAAGTGATCCGTCGGGATCGCCGGGCGGAAATCGTCAAGCTCGGGATCGAACACTTCAAAGTTGCCAGCCGCATAGGCGATGACTTCTTCTTCCGAATATCCCAGCGCCTCAAGATCGCGAAGGGGTACGTATCTCAGGCCATGGCAGGCCGCACAGACTTCAGTGTAGACCTGAAGACCACGCTGCAGCTGGTTTTGATCCCAGGTGCCAAAGGGGCCTTCGAACGAGAAGTCGAAGTCTTCGATGTGCTGCTCGCCGCCACCTGCCGCGAAGGACGCAGCAGGGGTAAGGGCGATGGCAAACGCGGCACCGATTGCAAGTTTCTTGAACATGTTTCCGGTCCCTCTTCTTACTCGGCCGGCGTGGCGTCGGCGTCAGCCTTGCCATAATGCGCGTTGAAGTCTTCTTCGATGGTTTCCGGCTGCGCCTCGGGTTTTTCGATAACACCCAGGATCGGCAGGATCACGAAGAAATAGGCGAACCAATAGGCGGACGCGATCAGCGAGAAGGTTGCGTAAGGCTCTTCCGCGGGCATCGCACCCAGCCACATCAGGGCGAAGAAGTCGATGATCAGCAGGTAGAACCACCATTTGAACATCGGGCGGTACTTGCCCGAACGCACGGTCGACGTGTCCAGCCAGGGTGCCAGAGCCATTGCCAGGATCGCACCGAACATCGCAATCACACCAAAGAACTTGGCGTCGACGATACCGCCTGTGATGAAGCTGGCGAACTGAACAACCCAGACCTCACCAGTGAAAGCACGCAGGATCGCGTAGAACGGCAGGAAGTACCATTCGGGAACGATGTGCGCAGGCGTAACCAGCGGGTTGGCTTCGATGTAGTTGTCCGGGTGGCCCAGGTAGTTCGGCATGAAACCGACAATCGCCCAGAAGATTACCAGGATCACGGCCAGCGCAAACAGGTCCTTGATCACGAAGTAGGGCCAGAACGGCAGCGTGTCTTTCTCTGCCTCGGCCTTCGAGCCACGACGCACCTCAACACCCGTGGGGTTGTTGTTTCCGGTGGTGTGGAAGGCCCAGATGTGCACGATGACCAGCGCCGCGATGATGAATGGCAGCAGGTAGTGCAGCGAGAAGAAGCGGTTCAGCGTGGCGTTGTCCACGGCGGGTCCGCCCAGCAGCCAGGTCTGGATCGCATCGCCAACGAACGGGATCGCGCCAAACAGGCCGGTGATCACGGTTGCACCCCAGAAGGACATCTGACCCCAGGGCAGAACGTAGCCCATGAAGGCAGTGCCCATCATCATCAGGTAGATCAGCATACCGATGATCCACGTGATCTCACGCGGGGCTTTGTACGAGCCATAGAACAGGCCGCGGAACATGTGAATGTAGACCGCAACAAAGAACAGCGACGCGCCGTTCATGTGCAGATAGCGGATAAAGTAGCCGCCATTCACGTTGCGCATGATGTGTTCGACGCTGGCAAAGGCCAGATCGACATGAGGAGTATAGTGCATCACCAGGATGATGCCGGTGACGATTTGCAGCGCCAGGCAGAACGCCAGAACGATGCCCCAGATCCACCACCAGTTCAGGTTCTTGGGGGTCGGGATCATGAGGGTGTCATACAGCAGGCCGACGATGGGAAGGCGGCTGTTCAGCCACTTTTCGCCGTTTGTCTTCGGCTCATAGTGATCGTGGGGAATTCCGGACATCTGGGTCTCCCTTAGCCGAGTCTGATGGTGGAGTTATCCGTCCACTCCGCAGGCGGAACGGGCAGGTTTTCAGGCGCGGGGCCTTTGCGGATACGACCGGCAAGGTCATAGTGCGAACCGTGGCAGGGGCAGAACCAGCCGCCAAAATCGCCGGCATCACCCAAAGGCACGCAACCCAGATGGGTGCAGACGCCCATCTGAACGATCCATGCGCCCGGTGCTTCGCCTTCAGGCGAAGGCATAACGCGGTTGGCGTCGGTTGCCGGCGCATCAGCGTTCAGGTTGAAGTTGCGGGCCAGCGGATCCGGCAGTGCGTCAACGCCTTCGGCGTCCTGCTCCTGCGCTTCCTGGATCTCGGCACCGGTGCGGTGACGGATGAACACGGGCTTGCCCAGCCACTTGACTGTCAGCTGCGTACCCGGCTCAACCCCGCTGACATCCACGCGGATCGAGGACAGCGCCTGAACGTCTGCCGATGGGTTCATTTGGTTGACCAGGGGCCAGACGGCCGCCCCCGTTGCAACGACACCTGCGCCGCCAGCGACGTAGTAGAGGAAATCTCTGCGGGTGCCTTCGTGGTCTTCTGCGTGGGACACGAGGTTTTCTCCGATTCCGACGCCCGGGTGGACCGGGCAAACATGCATCAGCACCGCATCAAATACGGCGTCTCATCGCGGCTATCTATCCGGGAGAAAACGGTTCGTCCAGCGGTCATAGGCGCGCACTACGCCGCATCTGGGCATTCATGTCACAACGAAGGGGCATTTTTTCAAGATAGCGGTGGGGTTAAGCGGGGAAATTTGCCGATCACCGCAGATCGGACGCAACGTGATTCGGGGTCACAAATCGAAACGGGGAACCTGTCCCGATGTTTGCACCGGACGTGCCAAACGGTTCCCGGTCTGCATACTCCTGACCAGATTTCGCCGCACAAATTTCCACTTTAAGGGTCTTCACCGTTTCGTATATTTTGAGTTGAAAATACATATTTTTCAATAACATAGTTGTGGCTGTTTTTGATTGCACTTTTAACGGGAATCCCGGAATGGCAGGGGAAACCTCACCCGCAACAGGACGTTCTCTATGTCAAAGCTCTTTGCAACCGTCGTGACCCTGGCGCTGGCCGCTGCATCTCAGGCCACGGCCGCCGGCGATCCGGAAAAAGGCGAAAAACTCTACAACCGCTGTTCTTCTTGCCACGCAATCATCAAAGATGGCGAGGTTTTGGTCAAAGGCGGCATAACCGGTCCGAATCTCTTTGGTGTCGTCGGTCGCGTTGCCGGAGCCGAAAATGACTATCGCTATGGCAGCGAGCGTCTGCCGATCGGCATGTTTACCGACGACATGATCCGGGCGGGCGAAGAAGGGCTGGTCTGGACCGAAGAGAACATTTCTGCCTACTCCCAAGATCCGATTGGCTTTATCAGGGAATATCTCAATGACGAAACCGCGCGTCCGAACATGAGCGTCAGGCTGAAAAAGGGCGCCGACGATATCGCGGCCTACCTGGCAACCTTCAGCGAATGACCGATCCGGCTGGTCACGTTCCCCGCATCAATGTGGCCAGCAATCCAGTCTCGCTGCCAAAACCATCCGCTTCAACGTAATCTGCCGCAGCCCGCCGCATCTTGTCGGCTTTGTTCTGATTCAGCTTCCAGGTGCCCTGAATGTCGTCCACCTGTATTCTGCACGGGACAATCATCCGCATCATGCGCTCCAACGCGTCCGAGTTCATCTTTTCGGCGGTCCATGGCGGCTTGGGCCGCAGGCGTTCTTCGTAGAAAGCGGATTGGCGATCCAGCAAATCCCGCAATTCAGAATGTGGCAGTACCCTGATCCGGCCTGTCAGGTGCACGGCGACATAGTTCCATGTTGGCACCTGGTCCTCGGCCCCATACCAATCGGGTGAGATGTACCCGTCCGGCCCGGACACGGCGATCCGGGCAACACGCGGCTGTTTCAGTGCGTGCACAATCGGGTTCGATCGCACCAGATGCAGGTCGGCAACGGCCCCATCTTCGCTGATTAAGAAAGGCACATGGCTGAGCAACGGCGCCTGCTCCGTGGAAAGGGCCAGAACCCCGAACGCCCGTTCTCGGGCTAAGGCGATATGGCGCGCGGTGTCTTCAGCGCGGAAGGCAGGGTTCGGGTGCATGTCTATCCTCCTGCGAAATCTCTTGCAGAACCGCCCGCACCTTGGCAAGGTCCGCGCGTTCTCAGGGCGGGGCGGAATTCCCCACCGGCGGTATGCGGGCCACGACCCGCAAGCCCGCGAGCGGCCCCGGCGACCGGGGTGTCAGCAGATCTGGTGAGAGGCCAGAGCCGACGGTTACAGTCCGGATGAAAGAGAACGTGCTGGCGCGCCGCCAAACGGCGCGGCGGCTCGTGATCGCCTTGGGTGACGTGTCATGCCGGGCTGGCAGCGAAAAGTGGGAACCGGTTCTCGCGACAGCCAGTTGGCAACCAAACCGAAAGGAGATCTTGATGACACACACCCGCTATGCATTCGTCAAAGCCAACTGGCATTCGGACATCGTTGACCGTGCGCTCGATGGTTTTCTGGAACTGATCCCTGCCTATCAGGTCGATGTTTTCGACGTGCCGGGCGCGTTCGAGATGCCTCTGCTGGCCCGCGATCTGGCCCAAACCGGGCGCTACGCCGCTGTTGCCTGCGCCGCCTTTGTCGTGGATGGCGGCATCTACCGGCATGATTTCGTGGCACAGGCCGTGGTCGACGGGCTGATGCGCGCCGGAATGGACACGGGCGTTCCGGTCCTGTCGGTCTCGCTCACGCCGCACCAGTATCAGGAAACCGACCACCACAACGCCATCTATCGTGCGCATTTCGTTCAAAAAGGGCGCGAAGCCGCACAGGCCGCTCTCAAGATCACCGAATCCCGTGCAGAGATTGCGCAAGTCGCCTGAACTTCATCTTTTCAAAAATACTCAAAACGCGCTGCCCATCGGGCAGCGCCCCCCGGACCAATCAGCAAATCCGCTTGAGGCCGGGCCCCGCGACCGCTAATCACATCGCGCAAAGGAGCACGCCTCATGTCGATGAACAGCTTTGGCCATCTTTTCCGCGTCACCACCTGGGGTGAAAGCCACGGACCCGCTTTGGGTGCGACCGTCGATGGCTGCCCGCCGGGCGTCGCGATCGACGAGGGAATGATCCAGCACTGGCTGGACAAGCGCAAACCGGGGCAGAACAAGTTCACCACCCAGCGGCGTGAACCGGATCAGGTGAAAATCCTCTCGGGTGTGTTCGAAGGCCAGACCACCGGGACCCCCGTGCAGCTGATGATCGAAAACACCGATCAGCGCTCGAAAGATTACGGCGACATCATGGACAAGTTCCGCCCGGGCCACGCCGATATCACCTACTGGCAGAAATACGGCATCCGCGATTATCGCGGTGGCGGGCGCAGTTCGGCCCGCGAAACGGCCTCTCGTGTTGCGGCCGGAGGTCTAGCGCGTGAGGCGATCAAACAGATTGCCCCCAATGTTCAGATCACCGGTTACATGACGCAGATCGGACCCCACAAGATTAATCGCGACAATTTCGACTGGTCCCAGATCGAACAAAATCCGTTTTGGACCCCGGATGCGCACGCGGCCGAGGGTTGGGCGGCTTTTCTGGACGATCTGCGCAAATCCGGAAACTCGGTTGGTGCCGTGGTCGAAGTGGTGGCGCGCGGCGTTCCTGCCGGTCTTGGTGCGCCGGTTTATGCCAAATTAGACACTGATCTGGCCGCCGCGATGATGTCGATCAATGCGGTCAAGGGCGTCGAGATCGGCGAGGGTATGGCCGCGGCGGAACTGACCGGAGAGGCCAATGCAGATGAGATCTTCATGGGCCAGAACGGCCCGCAATACAGTTCGAACCACGCGGGCGGTATTCTCGGCGGGATCTCGACCGGACAGGACATTGTGGTCCGTTTCGCGGTCAAGCCGACCTCGTCCATCCTGACCACTCGCAAAACGATCACCAAATCCGGGGAAGAGACCGAAATCATCACAAAAGGCCGCCATGACCCCTGCGTCGGCATTCGCGCTGTCCCGGTAGGCGAGGCGATGATGGCTTGCGTGATCCTAGACCACCTGCTGCTGCACCGCGGCCAGATCGGAGAGAACCGTGGACGGATCGGCTGATCTGCGGACACGCCTGCGCGGCATCGTTGCCCAGCGGATGGAGACCGACCCTGCCCATGATCTGGCCCACCTAGACCGGGTCTGGGTGAATGCGCAGGCCATCGCGGATCGCGAAACGGATATGGCCGTGCTTCTGGCCGCAAGCTATCTGCATGATCTGGTGAACCTGCCAAAAGATGACCCTTGCCGGCATCTGGCCTCGCGCCGGTCCGCGACGGAATCAGAGACTGTTCTGAGGGAATTGGGCTATCGCCCGGATCAGATCCGCGCCATTCAGCACGCAATTGAATCCCACAGCTTTTCGGCCAACATCACGCCTGAAACGGATGAGGCCCGTATTCTGCGGGATGCCGACCGGCTGGATGCGTTGGGCGCGATCGGCGTAGCCCGCAACTTTTCTGTTTCCGGCGCATTGGGGCGGTCGCTTTATGATCCGGCCGACCCGTTTGCAGAACACCGGCCTCTGGATGACCTGCACTTCTCGGTCGACCATTGGAAAGTCAAGCTTCTCAGCCTGCCGAATGACATGCTGACCGAGACCGGAAAACAGATCGCGCAGCAGCGGATCGGCCGGATGATCCGTTTTCTTGAAGAATTCGCGGAAGAGATCGGCAGTACCTTGCCGCCAAGCTGGACAGACCGCTGATTCCAGCCGTTGATCTTTGCGCCGCAAAGGCGCAGGGTCGCGCCGATGGCAAAACCCTTAACATCGCATCGACCCGTACTGGCCGTGGCGCTGAAACTCAGCGCCCTTTTTCTGTTCACCTCGATGTCGGCGCTGGTCAAGGCATTGTCCGAAGATTTTCCTCCGGGTGAGCTGGTTTTTTTTCGGTCGCTCTTTGCCATTCCGGTCATCATCATCTGGCTGGTATCGCGTGGGGAACTGGCGCAGGGCTTCGTGGTCAAAAAGCCGATGGGTCATTTCTGGCGCGGTGTTCTGGGCACGACCGCAATGGGTTTGACTTTCACCGGGCTCAGCCTGCTGCCGCTGCCCGAAGTGACTGCCATTGGCTACGCGACCCCGATCTTCACCCTCGTTCTCGCAGCGGTCATGTTGGGCGAACGTATCCGTTTGATCCGTATTGGTGCCGTCGTTCTGGGCCTTTTGGGTGTTCTGATCATGCTGTGGCCGCGGCTTGGCAGCACCGAACTGGAACTGGCAGCCACAATTGGTGCGCTTTGCGTGCTGGGCGCAACAATCGCGCGGGCCTTTGTGCAGATTCACATCCGGCAATTGGTTCAGGTCGACCATCCGGCTGCGATCGTTTTCTACTTTTCGGTTACGGCGACCGCCCTGTCCGGGCTGACGGTATTCTGGGGCTGGGCTGTGCCGACATGGGAGCAGCTGGCGATACTGATTGCGATGGGACTGACCGGGGGGGTCGCGCAAATCCTGGTGACGTCCTCGTACCGGTTTGGACAGGCCTCGATGCTGGCCCCATATGACTATACCACCATGTTGTTTGCCATCGGCATCGGCTATGTCTGGTTCGATGAGCTGCCAACGCTGGCCATTCTGCTTGGGGCAGTTCTGGTCATCGCCGGCAATGCGGTGGTGATCTGGCGCGAGCATCAGCTGGGGCTGGAGCGCGGCAAGGCCAGATCTGTCACGGACCCCAAAGCGTGACTTTACCTTTCGCCATCTTTCCCTAGTTTGGGCGCGACAAACAACGAGGTTTCCCGATGAGTGACGCACAGGACCACAAGGAAAAGATGCAAAAGGTGCAGGCTGAGCACCGTAAGAAGGTTTCCGAGGCGGTCGATCCCGAACGCGGCCTGGTTCTGATCAACACAGGCAAAGGCAAAGGCAAATCCTCGGCCGCATTTGGTGTCGTGATCAGGGCGCTGGGCTGGGGTCAGCAGGTTGCCGTCGTACAGTTCATCAAGGGCAAATGGAAAACCGGTGAACGGCGCTTTTTCGAAGAGCGCGATCTGGTGACGTGGCACACCATGGGCGAAGGTTTTACCTGGGATACACAGGACAAGGAACGCGATATCGCCGCCGCAAACGCCGCTTTCGACAAAGCGTGCAAGCTGATGAGCAGCGGAGACTATGATCTGGTCGTGCTGGACGAGATCAACATCGCATTGCGCTACGAGTACCTTTCGATCGAACAGGTGATCGACGGGCTGAAGAACCGGTCAGCGCGTACCAGCGTCTTTCTGACAGGTCGCGACGCGCCTCAAGCGCTGCGGGACTATGCCGATCTGGTCACCGAAATGAACGTGGAAAAACACCCGTTTCAGGCCGGTATCAAAGCCCAGCGCGGTGTCGATTTCTGATATCGGGTCGGTTTGGTCAATCATTCGCTGGGCCGCTTCGCGCGGCTCGGGCTTCAAACACACGGCGCACTGACTCGCGTAGACGGGCTGACTCTTCTTCGGAAACTCGGGTGTCTGTATCTTTACTGATTGTCCCGTTCTGATCGAGATAGGCGGCAAAATCTTCATTGCAGCCACACCCGCAGGAGGTCGCGGCCTCGTGTTTGGACATGAGTTCATCAAACGGGCGACACATCCCAAACCTCTCATAGTCGTTTTCGGGGCGGTGGCGTGCCGTCACCTTGTGCTGCGCTAAGCTCGCAAACCGCCCCGAAACCTGATGCCGAAACAGATGCATCCGGCCCCTCTTGATAATCTGACTTTTTTAGTCGGAATACTCAAGTCTGAATTTGCACTCAGGCGGTGACGCCTTGCTCGGGCGCGCTGAGTGAAATGACAACAACCACGGCCGCACCGTTCAGCCAGTAAAAGACCGCGTCCAGCCCGGTGAAACCAAAAAGGCTGGGTGCCAGCAGAAATGTGATCCCGACAATCAGGTCCACCGTGAGATGGAGCTTGTAGGGCAGGACCCGCCAGATCCCAAGGTGATGATCGGTCAGGACGGTCAGGACAAATGCGGCGACGCCCGTTGTGACGGACAGCCACAAGGCCATCGGGTTTGATTGACCCAATCCCAGAACAAAAGGCAGGATCATAAGGGCCAGGGCGACCGGGTAATCAAGATAGGCGTGCACGGTGCGCGTTACGAAACGAAGAAACATGATGTTTCCTTTCCTTGCTTGGAGTAGCCCCAAGATAAGGGCGCAAGTCTGGACGCATTAGCTCTTGCCGTTCGCAGTTCTTTGCAGATCGTTCAACAGATCGAGGTATTAGTTCATCGCCCGATAAGCCGCGGGAGACAATCCGATCTGTTTTTTGAAAACGCGGGAAAACGCAGCCTCCGAGGCATAACCCACTTCGGCGGCGGCATCAGCGACGTTCCAGCGGCTTTCTGTCAGGCCGTGGCAGGCAATCTGCATGCGCCAGTTGTTCAGATACTGCATGGGTGTCGTCCCCATCTTCTCGGCAAACAACTGTGCGAATGCCGTGCGCGACATTCCTGCCTCGCGGGCCAGTGTCTCCACACTCCACTCCTGTGCGGGGGCGCGGTGAAACGCGGTAAGCGCGCGCGAAACCCGCTGGTCGGCAAATCCCGCCAGGGCGGCGTTACTGGGGCTTAGGTGTTCGAGATAGGCACGGATTGCCTGTGCAAACAGGACCTCGGACAGTTTCAGCGCGATCAGGTCGCCCCCGATCCGGGCCCCGCTCACTTCCGAGCCGATCATGCGCAGGGTAGCCTCGATCCAGGCGCCCGCCTCTTCGCCGTAATTTTCGATCAGAATGTAGGGCGGCAAGCGATCGATCAGCATGTGTCCTGTTCCGCGTCGCCCCGGTGGCCCGGTGAAAGAGAAATGCCCGCAAATCAGCTGGGTGTCGCGATCCTTGTCCTCGCCCCCATAGACCAGAACACCGTCACCCTGATAGCCGGACTGCTGCAGCACCTGCTCCAGTGGCAGCGCATCGAATGGTCTGACCTCGTTGCACAACAAAGCATGGGCCGCCCCATGCGGGACAAGGATCAGATCTCCTTGTTTGAGACGCAATGTGTCTCCGGTTGAAGACACATGAACCTTCAATTCCCCGCGTTGGACGAAGTGAAACCGGGCCACGTTTTCAAAGGCCGGAACCTGAATGCCAAAGGGGGCGTAAAGGATGTACGGAAATAGAACGTCCCGCGCAGGGACAGGCGCGTGAGGATATCGCTGAGCAGGTCCAACATGACTGCAATCTACACATCCTTGCGCAATCGTCCATCCGGCTGAACGTTCAGCAAGGAAATCCGGACAACCTGCAAAGAAAAACCCCCGCCAAAAGCGAGGGTTTCAATGGTTCTCGGGCTCGGGATTAGGCGCGGACGAGGGCTTCGTAGTCTGCCGCGATTTCGCGGGTCAGATCGCCAACTTCGAACGTATAGTCGCCGATCTGCCCAACCGGGGTGACTTCGGCAGCGGTGCCGGTCAGCCAGCATTGCTCGAAATCGGCCATTTCTTCCGGTTTGATCCGTCGCTCATGCACGGTAATGCCTTTGTCCTTCAGCATCTGAATGACCGTTTGGCGGGTGATGCCGTTCAGGAAGCAGTCGGCCAACGGTGTGTGGACCTCGCCATCCTTGACGAAGAACACGTTGGCGCCGGTTGCCTCGGCCACAAACCCACGCCAATCCATGAACAGGGCGTCCGAGCAGCCTTTCGCTTCGGCCTTGTGTTTCGAGATCGTGCAGATCATGTAGAGGCCCGCCGCCTTGGCGTGAACCGGAATGGTTTCCGGGCTGGGCCGCTTCCATTCGGCGATGTCCAGCTTGGCACCCTGCATCTTGGCGTCACCATAATATGCGCCCCAGGGCCAGACCGCGACAGCCATCCGCACCGGGTTTCTGGCCGAAGCCACGCCCATATCATCACCCGAACCGCGCCAGACCAGTGCGCGTACATAGGCATCCAGAAGACCGCTGGCTTTCAGCGCCTCTTCCTTGGCGGTTTCGATCTGATCGACGTCATAAGGCATGGGCATGTCCAGCGCCTCGGCCGAGGCGATCAGACGCTCGGAATGCTCGCGGCTTTTGAAAATTTTGCCGTTATACGCCCGTTCGCCTTCGAATACGGACGAGGCATAATGCATTGCGTGGGTCAGAATATGCACATTGGCCTCGCGCCAGGGTACAAGTTTGCCATCCAACCAGATGACACCGTCACGATCGTCATATCCCGCCATGCGAACCTCCTGAGCCGGTAATTATTTCCGATTGTTGCGCAAATTCTGCCTGAAATGGACATGAAATTGCGCAAAAACTGGGAATCGATTCCTGTGTGCACTTGGAATGTCAATATCACTGACATAAAGTCAACCCGAGTAACGAATGAGGCGCAATATGTCCGACACCCGCCCGGCTCAGGTCTTTGGTGGAGAAAGCCTGCTGTTTCTGACTGACGAGCAGTTGCGGCAGGGGATCGAGGCGATGTTCTTTGCGTATCGCGGCTTTACCGCCGATCCGGATCGCATTCTGGCGCAGATGGCCTATGGCCGTGCGCATCACAGGGCCATCCATTTCATCAACCGCGCGCCGGGGACAACGGTCAATAATCTGCTGGCCATTCTGGGGGTGACAAAACAGTCTCTGAACAGGGTCTTACGCACTTTGATCGAAGACGGTTTGGTGGAAAGCCGGGTCGGAACAGTGGACAAACGGGAACGACACCTATTTCTGACAGAGAATGGCAGGGCACTGGAGGCGACGCTGTCTGAGGCGCAGCGCGTTCGGATGCGCGCGGCTTACAAGGAAGCCGGACCCGAGGCGGTCTCGGGCTTTCGCAAAGTGCTTGAAGCGATGATGGATGCTGATATGCGTCATGCATATACGAAATTGCGGGATACGACTTCATGAGCGAAATGGACGCCCATCTGCTGATCGTCGATGATGACGAGCGCATTCGTGATCTCCTCAAGAAATTCTTGATGCGTAACGGATTTCTGGTCACAGCGGCCCGGGATGCGGCGCACGCCCGGCGGGTGCTGTCCGGACTGGACTTTGACCTGATCGTTCTGGATGTGATGATGCCCGGCGAGGACGGCGTCAGCCTGACACGGTCCCTGCGCGAAACTCATGCGACACCGATCCTGCTGTTGACGGCAAAGGGTGAGACCGAGCATCGGATTTCCGGGCTGGAAGCGGGTGCGGACGACTACCTGTCCAAACCATTTGAGCCCAAGGAACTGCTGCTGCGGATCAATGCGATCCTGAGGCGGATGCCAGACACGCCTGCACAGGACAGCGCAGCCAAGATTTTGCAACTTGGACCCATTCGGTACGATATTGAGCGCGGAGAGATGTGGCAGGGCGAGAACCCGGTACGCCTGACGGCGACGGAAAGCCAGTTGATGAAGATTTTTTCGGCCCAGCCGGGTGAACCGATCAGCCGCGCCAAACTTGTCGAGGATTTGGGCCGGGACAAAGGTCAGGCACAGGAGCGGGCGGTGGATGTGCAGATCACCCGACTGCGCCGCAAGATCGAACAGGACCCGAAACAACCGCGCTATCTTCAGACAGTGCGCGGGGCCGGGTACATGCTGGCGCCGGACTGAGAGGTGCCGCTGCGCGGCGACTTCAAGCCTTCGGCGAGGATATTTTTAGCCAGATGAAGAAGGGATCCCCATGAAAACAGCCCTTTTGACCCACGCGGATTGCCTTGGGCATGTAACACCCGACGGGCACCCCGAACGTGTCGCACGGCTGGAGCATATTCTGCATGCGCTTGAACCCCTGGACCTGAATCGGGTGACCGCCCCCTTGGCGGCGGATGACGATCTTTTGCGCATACACCCGCAAAGCTACATCAGCGACCTGCGCAAAATGCGCCCCGTCGACGGGTTTGCCCAGATTGACGGGGACACGTTTCTGTCTCCGGGTTCGATCGACGCTGCCTATCGCGCCGCCGGTGCGGTTGTTCGGGCCGTGGACATGGTTTTGGCGGGAGACGCCGGCAATGCCTTCTGCGCCATCCGACCTCCCGGGCATCATGCCGAAACTGACACGGCCATGGGGTTCTGCCTGTTCGGCAACGCTGCGCTGGCGGCCAAACATGCGCTGGACCATCATGGTCTTGGCCGGGTGGCGGTGGTGGATTTTGATGTACATCACGGCAACGGTACGCAGGATTTGCTTTGGGACGAGCGGCGCGCGTTGCTGATCACCAGCCAACAGATGCCATTGTGGCCCGGATCGGGTCGTCCGGATGAGACCGGCGCCTTCGAGACAATCCTGAATATTCCGCTGGCGCCCGGTACGGGTGGCCCTGAAATGCGCAGGGCCTACGAAACGCAGGCCTTTCCGCGTTTGCGTGCATTCAAGCCGGAACTGATCATTATCTCGGCCGGGTTCGACGCGCATCAGAACGATCCCCTGGCCAATCTCAATTGGTCGACCGGCGACTTCGCCTGGATCACGGCCGAACTGTGCAGGATCGCCGATGAGGTTTGCGGCGGCCGCATCGTCTCGACTCTGGAAGGCGGATATGATCTGAACGCACTGGCCGAGGCGACACGCGCCCATGTGGAAGAACTGATGAAGGCAGCACGATGACCGATACCCCAGTTGAGCAGATGACTTTCGAACAGGCGATGAAAGAGCTTGAGGCCGTGGTCGGCCAGCTGGAGCGCGGCGACGTGGCGCTGGACCAATCCATCGCGCTGTATGAGCGTGGCGCGCAGCTGAAGAAGCGCTGCGAGGACGAGCTGAAGCGGGCCGAGGAAAAGGTGGCTGCGATCACTCTGGACGCCGACGGGCAGCCGACCGGGACGACCCCTGTCGAAGGTCTGTAGATGTTTCAGGACATTCTGGCGCAGGATGCCGCGCGGATTCAGCACCAGTTCGATCTGGTGCTGGGGGCGCTGGACGATCTGGATGTGACCCGGGCGATGGCCTATGCCACCGAGGGCGGAAAGTGCCTGCGCGGGTTCCTGGTTCTGGAAAGCGCGCGGTTACATGGAGTTGACGCCGCGCAGGCGATCTGGCCCGCAACGGGGATCGAGGCGTTGCACGCTTATTCACTCGTCCATGACGATCTGCCCTGTATGGACGACGATGATATGCGCCGAGGTCGCCCGACAGTGCACGTGAAATGGAACGAAGGCATCGCCCTTTTGACCGGCGATGCCTTGCAGACGCTGGCATTTGAGTTGTGCTCCCTACCCGAGGTCGGAACCGCCGAAGTGCGCGCGGAACTGGCCGTGACATTGGCCAAAGCGAGTGGGGCGCAGGGGATGGTGCTGGGTCAGGCAATGGATATTGCGGCGGAAACGGCGGAAACGCCGCTGACACTGGATGAAATCACGCGCCTGCAGGCGGGCAAAACCGGCGCACTGATCGAATGGTCCGCCTGTGCGGGTGCGCGCCTGGCGCAGATCGACCCAGAGCCGATGCGCCAATATGCCCGTGCCCTTGGACTTGCCTTCCAGATTGCTGATGACATCTTGGATGTAGAAGGTGACGCCGAAAAAGCCGGTAAGCGCCTGCAAAAGGATGCGGCGGCCGGAAAGGCGACCTTTGTCTCGCTGCTGGGTCTGGACGCGGCCAAGGCTCGTGCCGTGGACCTGGCAAATCAGGCCTGTGCCGCGCTGGATGGGTATGGTCCGCAGGCAGAAACCTTGAAGGACGCCGCCCGCTTCGTTATTGCCCGGGACAGCTAAGCCAGGAACGCGCCAAATGTCTGACCGCCCGAATACGCCCCTGCTGGACCTTGTGAACCGCCCTGCGGACCTCAGGCGGTTCTCGGACGCGCAGTTGCATCAGGTGGCGCAGGAGCTGCGGGCCGAGACGATTTCGGCGGTTTCCGTCACCGGCGGGCATCTAGGTGCGGGATTGGGCGTGGTCGAACTAACCACGGCGTTGCATGCGGTTTTCGAAACACCGCGCGACAAGATCATCTGGGACGTCGGCCATCAGTGCTATCCGCACAAGATTTTGACCGAACGCCGCGACCGAATCCGGACCCTGCGCCAGAAAGATGGCCTGAGCGGGTTCACCAAGCGCAGCGAAAGCCCATATGACCCCTTTGGCGCGGCGCATTCCAGTACATCGATCAGTGCAGCGCTGGGCTTTGCCGTGGCGCGCGATCTGGGCGGGGTAACACCCGAAGGTCTGGGTGACGCGATTGCCGTGATCGGCGACGGGTCGATGTCGGCGGGCATGGCCTTTGAGGCGATGAACAACGCCGGCCATCTGAAGAAACGCCTGATCGTCATTCTGAACGACAATGAGATGAGCATTGCGCCACCGGTTGGTGCGCTCTCCAACTATCTGTCGCGAATTTACGCCGAAGAACCTTTCCATGATCTGAAAGCTGCCGCCAAAGGCGCGGTCTCGCTGCTGCCGGAACCGTTCCGTGAAGGCGCAAAGCGCGCCAAGGAGATGCTGAAGGGGATGGCCGTAGGGGGCACGCTGTTCGAAGAACTGGGCTTTTCCTATGTGGGACCGATCGACGGGCATGACATGGACCAGTTGCTGCCGGTGCTGCGCACCGTCAAGGCGCGGGCAACCGGGCCGATCCTGATCCATGTGTTGACCAAGAAGGGCAAAGGTTTCGCCCCGGCCGAACAGGCCCGCGACAGGGGGCACGCGACGGCGAAATTCGACGTGGTGACGGGCGAACAAAAAAAGGCACCATCCAACGCGCCGTCCTACACTTCGGTTTTCGGCAAAACGCTTGTGGAAGAGGCTGCGCGTGACGACAAGATCGTCGCGGTCACAGCCGCAATGCCGGATGGTACGGGCCTGAACCTGTTTGCCGAACGCTACCCATCGCGCTGTTTTGACGTGGCGATTGCCGAACAGCACGGGGTAACATTTGCCGCCGCACTGGCTGCAGGCGGGATGAAACCGTTCTGCGCGATGTACTCGACCTTTTTGCAGCGTGGGTATGATCAGGTTGTTCATGATGTTGCCATCCAGCGGTTGCCGGTGCGATTTGCAATCGATCGCGCCGGGCTGGTGGGCGCGGATGGCGCGACGCATGCCGGTTCGTTTGACATCGCGTACCTGGCCAATCTGCCGGGCATGGTGGTGATGGCCGCCGCTGACGAGGCAGAACTGATGCATATGGTTGCGACTGCCGCAGCCCATGACGACGGCCCTATCGCGTTCCGCTATCCGCGTGGCGAAGGTGTTGGCGTTGAACTTCCGGAACGCGGTGAAATTCTGGAAATCGGCAAGGGACGCATGATCCGGAAGGGCGCGCGCGTGGCGTTGCTGTCATTTGGCACGCGCCTGGCCGAGGTGGAGAAGGCTGCAGAATCCCTGACAGCCAAGGGGATTTCGCCGACCATTGCCGATGCCCGCTTTGCCAAACCGCTGGATCGGGACCTGATCCTGTCGCTGGCTGAGGATCACGAGGCCCTGATAACCATCGAAGAAGGTGCTCTGGGCGGGTTCGGCAGCCACGTTGCGCAACTGCTTTCGGACGAAGGGGTGTTCGACCACGGCCTCAGGTATCGCTCGATGGTTTTGCCTGACACGTTCATCGATCAGGCCAACCCGGCGGATATGTATGCCGAGGCCGGAATGAATGCCGAGCATATCGAAGCAAAAGTACTGGATGTGCTGGGTATCGCGACAATCGGCGAAAAACGCGCCTGATTTCAGTGGGCGGTTTTTAGGCCAGATCCCGGGTTTCTTACGCTTTCTGCAAAATGGCCGCAGTCATCTGTTTGACGGCGGCCATTCTCTTTTGTTTTGCAATCAGATCTCTGATCAGATCAGGAATGCATCTTCTTCCAGAGGGTCAAAGACTTCCAGCTCATCCTCCGAATGGTGTTCGAGGCTATCACTGTCCTCTGGCTGAATTTCCGAAATGTTTCGTGCGGCCAGTTCGCCATCTGTTTCGAAGAAAGGCTCCGTTTCTTCGGCGTCTTCCAGTTCCGCGATGAAGATCAGATTGTCCGTATCTTCCTCATCGACGGCGACAACATCAGGAACCGCGGCACCGCTGATAAACTGGCCAGCGCCATTCAATGTCCATTCTGCATAGCTGCCATCGGTGTTTTTCCACAAAAGCCTGTAACCGCCACCAGAGGCTTCGACATGAATGGCGTTCCATCCGCTCACACTGCCGGGGCCGATGTTTGCGCCGTTCAATGTAACCGCAATGGTCCCGTTGATCATGTACATACCTTGTGTCGAAGCACCCAAATCCGTCGATCCGGCAGTTTCGATGGAGTTTATCGTGTGCCCCGTGGTGCCATCACCGTTGATGTCAGCCCCATAGAAGATCTCAAGATCAACGACGTTGCCAACGGCACCGCCGCCGCTGTACTGACCTGCGCTGTTCAGGGTCCATTCGGCATAACTGCCGTCGCTATTCTTCCACAGCAAACGATACCCGCCACCAGAGGCTTCGACATGAATGGCGTTCCATCCGCTCACACTGCCGGGGCCGATGTTTGCGCCGTTCAATGTAACCGCAATGGTCCCGTTGATCATGTACATACCTTGTGTCGAAGCACCCAAATCCGTCGATCCGGCAGTTTCGATGGAGTTTATCGTGTGCCCCGTGGTGCCATCACCGTTGATGTCAGCCCCATAGAAGATCTCAAGATCAACGACGTTGCCAACGGCACCGCCGCCGCTGTACTGACCTGCGCTGTTCAGGGTCCATTCGGCATAACTGCCGTCGCTATTCTTCCACAGCAAACGATACCCGCCACCAGAGGCTTCGACCTGAACGGCATCCCATCCAGCCAGACCGCCGGGTGCAATTGTCGTGCCGTTCAGGGATACCGGGATACTGCCATTGATAAGGTAAGAACCCTGGGTCGAGGAGGACAGGCTTGTGGACCCGTTACTCTCAATAGGCGTCACCACATGTCCGGTAGTGCCGTCATTGTTGATATCGGCTCCATAAAAGCTTTCGACGTCAATGACGTTGGCTATTGCTGTTCCGTTGATAAACGCACCCGTCCCGTCCAGCGTCCATTCGGCATAGCTTCCGTCCGAGTTCTGCCACAGGATCCGATACCCGCCACCTGACGCTTCGGCTTGGATCGCAGACCAGCCGCCCAGCGTTCCCGGAATCACCGTTGCCCCATTTAGTGTCACAGTTGCAGTTCCGCCAATGACATAGCCGTTTTGTGTGGAAGCAACCAGGTTTACGAGACCATCGCTCTCGACTGTGGTCGAGTCATGCCCAATCAGGTTGTCGTTGTTGAAATCAACGCCATAGACGGTCTCAAGACTCACGATATTGTTGACGGTCGCTCCGCTGAGAAACTGACCCTGACCGTTGGTGGTCCATTCGGCATAGCTGCCGTCAATGTTCTGCCAAAGTACGCGGTAGCCACCAGCGCTTGCTTCCGCGTGAATGGCCTGCCAACCTGCATAGGTATTTTGGCCAACGGCCTGCCCGTTACTGGTCAGCGCGATATTCGATGCCCCCCCATCCAACACGTAGATGCCATGATTTGCGTGTTGGAGGACCGTGCCGTTCGTTTCAACATTCACGATACCCATTACCGAGTTGAGCCCGGCCCAGTTCAGGGTTTCCGCTCCATTGGAGAACTGAACAAGCTCAACGTCGGTGGCAACCGTAAACGTGACCCCGGTTGCGACATTCGTGAATTCCAGAGCCGTACCGTTGAAAATATACAGGTAACTGTTGGTCGCGCCCGTAAAACGGGCAACGTCACTGGCCAAACCACCTGAAAACGACCCGGCGTTGCTGGTTACGACTACGATGTCGTTGCCGCTACCGCCATCTACGGTATCGGCCCCGGTTCCGGAAGCGACAAATATCGTATCGTCACCAGTTCCTCCGAATAGCCAGTTGTCGTTGATACCATCGGAAACCGAATAGATAGTATCGTTGCCCCCGTACCCATGCAGCACGTTTTGCACGTCGTTGCCGGTGATGGTGTCGGCGCCCCATCCGCCTGATGCGTTTTCGATTACGGTGCCTTGCGCAATGGTAAATCCACCCTGAACACCAACAACATAGGAGACTACCCCCCCGCCGGTATCCGAGTAGTCAATTGTCGCGCCACGCAGGTCGATTACCGCGCTTGACCCTCCAGTATGTTGGATCGTATCGTTGCCCCCCGTATCCCACAGCGACTGATATCCGACCCCGGCCATGTTGTTTGAAGGCAGAGTGTAAACACTGTCGCCGGACGCATAAGTTGTGTTCGCACCATAAAGGGCCTGAAGGGCTGCGATGTCCAATGCGCCCAGCCCTGTCGATCCGCCATATTGCGCATTGGAATACAGATTGCCGTTCACCTGCGTCCAGCCGTCATTGTATGACATGACGGTATATACGCCCTGGTTCAGGTTGTTTGCTCCGTAACTATCGAATGCTGAAGTCACACCGGGCAGAATGTCGGTACCCAGGGTTGTGTCGTGCGGATGGCCCAACCCCAATGCATGACCAATTTCATGCAGGATGGTTGTGAAGAAATAGGCACCCGGTACTGCGTTACCACCTGAACCTGCCGTCCACCAGTCGGTGCTGAATGCACCTTCAGACGGGCCGCTGCCCGGAGAATAGTGATAGCCCAGCGTGTTGGTGGAAAACCCTTCGTTAACGAAGAAGCTGCTCGGGGCAATGTACTCGACAAGGTCCGCCGTGTTTGGATTGGCAGTTTCAACAAATTTGATGTTTGCGACGGACTCGATGACCGCAAGCGCCATTCTGAACTCAGTTTTATAGGCTTCAGTCCATGCTTGAGTACCAGCTTTTTGGTCAAAACTGTAAGTGATGGTTGTCACTGTCGCATCATTGCCGTCGCCATAGGCCCAGTTGCCTTGAATGGCGCTCAGCGGAGAAGAAGAAGATGGTCCGGGAACATATACGGTCATCAGGTGGCCTCGAAATCGGTGCTTGTGTTTTCCAGCTCAATTCACGGCTAAGTTGTCGGTTTCATGGCAATAGCTGTCTGCGGAACAAAAATTATCTAAACAACTCCTTAAGTCCAGAGTGTCTGAAGCAAATTGCGGGCCGAGGGTCCATTCTGAAGGTGAGTTCAGAGAGCGCAAAAAATGCAACTTTTGGAGAAAAACTTATCTTTCATTGGCTTTGCGGATCCGGCAACTCCCCAAAAAAACGCCTGCTTATATTTTTTGTCATCCGGCGCTTTTTTCTGCGCACCTGTTCAATACAGCGACTTCAACTTTCTGCACGCTGTTGAACCGAAACGCGCGTCCTGTTGGCGAAAGCAACCAGTGACAGCATCACCGGAACTTCGACCAGAACCCCGACCACAGTCGCCAGAGCGGCACCGGAATTGAGGCCGAACAGGCTGATGGCGACGGCAACCGCCAGTTCGAAAAAATTCGAGGTTCCGATCATGGCGCAGGGTGCGGCGATGCGATGCGGAACTTTCAGCGCATAGGCCGCGCCATAGGCAAGCGCGAAGATACCATAGCTCTGAATCAGGATTGGAACAGCGATCAGCAAGATGACAAGCGGTTTCGAGAGGATTGTCTCTCCTTGCAGGCCGAAAAGGATGACGACGGTTGCGATCAGGCCCATGACCGACCACGGCTTGACACGCGCTGAAAAGGCGTCAATCGCCGCTTGCGAGCCCAATTTGCGACGGGTGATCAGCCCGGCAATCAGGGGCAGGACCACGTACAGCACGGTTGCCAGAACCAGGGTTTGCCACGGCACCGAGATGTCCGTTACGCCCAGCAGAAAGGCAACAATTGGCGCGAAAGCCACGACCATGATGAGGTCATTCACTGACACCTGAACCAGCGTATAGGTCGCATCGCCCCGGGTCAGTTGAGACCAGACGAACACCATCGCCGTGCAGGGCGCAGCGCCAAGCAAGATAAGGCCCGCTGTGTATTGGGCAGCATCCTCGGGTTCGATCCACGGGGCAAAAACGTAATCGAAGAACAGGACCGCCAGCAGCGCCATGGTAAAGGGTTTAATCAGCCAGTTGACCGTCAGGGTAACGATCAGTCCGCGGGGCTGGCGTGCCACGCCCGCCACCGCGCCGAAATCGACGCCGACCATCATCGGATAAACCATCGCCCAGATCAGTACAGCCACCACAAGGTTGACACTGGCCACCTCGGCCGAGGCAATCAGCCCGACCAGTCCAGGCGCGGCAAGCCCGATCAAAACACCTGCGACCATGGCTATAGCAACCCAGACGGACAGGAAGCGTTCAAAAACAGTCATGAGAGGGCCTCGGACGTCTGGTCGATGAGTTTGCCGGATGTCAGAGCAGCAGCGGCGACCATCACCGCCGCCGTTCCCAGAACAAGCGGCAGGCCCCCGACCTGATAGGTGAGGCCGGACAGGACGGTGCCGATCAGGCGGCCCGTCGCGTTGGCCATGTAATAAAACCCCACATCCATCGTGACCCGCTCCGAATGGGTGAAGGCCAGGATGAGGTAGGAGTGCAATGCGGAATTGACGGCGAAGATCGCGCCGAACGCCAGCAAGCCCAGAACCAGCGTCGCGGTCAGCCATGTCTCGGGACCCGAAGACAGCAGAACCGCCAGCGTTAGAGCCGCAGGAACACAGAACAGGGTCGCGGCCCAATTGCGTGCGGCCTGGATCAGGTCGCCCTCGCTGCGCTCTGCCGCGTGCAGGACTTTCGGCGCACTGGCCTGTACCGCCCCGTACAGGATCACCCACACAGCCATGAAGGTTCCGATCATGAAGAACGCGGCGCGGTTGCCTTCGTCAGTTCCGTCCGACAAAACGGCATAGAAATAGATCGGGATACCGACCACAAACCAGACGTCCCGCGCGCCGAAAAGAAAGACGCGTGCCAAGGACAGCCAGTTCACATTGGCGGACTTCGAGAAGACCTCGGAGAATTTTGCGCCTTTGCGTCCTTTGGGCAGGCCGGGCGGCATCAGAACGAAGACTGCGATCAGAATGAATGCAAGCACAATGGCCATGGCCAGCGTGGCCCACATAAAGCCCAGCGTCGCCAGCAACCCGGCCCCCAGCAGAAAACCCAACCCCTTCACCGCATTCTTCGATCCGGTGAGGATGGCGACCCAACGAAACAGCCCGTCGCCTTCGGCCGGCGCCAGCAGCTTCACTGCGGATTTTGAAGACATTTTGGCCAGATCCTTGGCGATCCCGCTCGCCCCCTGAACGATCATCACAAAGGCTACTTTGGCCGAAATATCCCAGTTAGGGTCTAACTGCGCCAGGGCAAGCAGCGCCGCGACCTGCAAGCAAAGCCCCGCGTAAAGCGTTGATGCCAACCCGAACCGCGCCGCGATCCAGCCGGCCGCCAGGTTCGTGCCCATCCCGGCGACTTCATACAGGACAAACAGATATGCCAGCTGCACCGGCGAGAACCCCATGGTATGAAAGTGCAGCAACACCAGCATACGCAAGGCTCCATCGGTCAGCATAAAGGCCCAATAGGCCGCCGTGACCGCGATATAGGCCGACAGTCCTTCGGGCCGCTGGGTCACAGCGCGTTTCCAACCATCATTGCGACGTCCACCAGACGGTGTGCGTAACCCATTTCATTGTCGTACCACGCGTAGACCTTCACCTGCGTCCCGTTCACCACCATGGTCGACGGCGCATCGATGATCGAAGACCGTTCGTCATTGGTGTAGTCGGTCGAAACCAGCGGCCGGGTTTCATAACCCAGAATACCTTTCAGCTCACCTTCGGCTGCAGATTTGAAGAATGCGTTGACCTCCTCGGCGGTGGTTTCACGTTCCACTTCGAATACGCAATCGGTCAGCGAGGCGTTCAGCAGCGGCACCCGCACTGCATGGCCATTCAACCGCCCTTTCAGTTCCGGATAGATCAGCGTGATCGCCGTGGCCGATCCGGTGGTGGTCGGAATCAGCGAGTTCAGCGCGGACCGGGCGCGGCGCAGGTCTTTGGCGGGGCGGTCTACAATGGTCTGTGTGTTGGTCACGTCATGGATTGTCGTCATTGAACCGTGGCGGATGCCGAGGTTTTCGTGAATGACCTTCACAACTGGCGCCAGACAATTGGTGGTGCAGGAGGCCGCCGTCACGATGTGATGCGTGGCGGGGTCATAGGTGTCTTCGTTCACGCCCATGACGATATTGGCGGTGGGGCCGTCCTTGACCGGGGCCGAAACAACGACCTTCTTCACGCCCGCCTCAAAATACGGAGCCAGCTTGGCTTCGGTTTTGAATACGCCGGTGCAGTCGATCACCACATCGACACCGTCCAGTGGCAAGGCGTTCAGGTCTTTGGTTCCGATGAAGGGCAGGCGCGTCCCGTTGACCGTGACGCTGTCCGCATCATGCGCAAATGTTGCGTCCCAGCGCCCGTGCACAGTGTCGAACTCCAGCAGATGCGCATGCATCGCCGGGTCGCCAACTGCGTCATTGATCCAGGCGATCCTGGCGCCCTTGTCCAGCAAAGGCTTCAGCGCCAGTTTTCCCATCCGGCCCAGGCCGTTCACAGCATATGTCGTCATTTCATGTCCCCGGCGATATTCCTGCCGATGTCATCGACAGCAGATTGCAATGCGATCCGGTCGAGGCTTTCGACCGGCAACGATATAAAGGTTTCGATGCGCCGTTTGAGCGCGCCGTAAGCGTTCTGAAAGGCCAGCGCTTTTTCCGCGTCGGTACCCTGCGCCTTGACAGGGTCGACCATGCCCCAATGGCCGCTGATCGGCTGGCCCTCCCAGGCCGGGCATTCCTCGTTGGCTGCCTGATTGCAGACGGTAAAGACAAAATCCATTTCCGGGGCGTCGGCCTCGAAAAACTCGGACATATGTTTGGAACGCAGGAACGAAACGTCATGTCCCTTATCCTTCAGAACCTGAACGGCGAACGGATTCAGTTCAGAGGTGGGCTGGGTTCCTGCGGAATAGACATTGAAACGATCCGGTCCAAGGGACCGCAGCAACGACTCCGCAAATATCGAGCGGGCGGAATTGCCGACACACAGAAACAATACGTTGTACTTGCGCTCGGTCTTGGCACCATCTCCTTTTGTGAAGGGCATGCAGATATCCGGCCGGCCACGGCAGCAATCGACGATCAGAAAGTCAAGCATGCGCTGCACGTTCGTCATTTCAACCGAATAGAGCAAAGAGGTTCCGGACCGCGTTTGTGACACCAGGCCCGACCGCTGCAGAGCGTTGAGGTAGTTGGACATCGTGCTGGGCTTGATGCCCAGTTCGGTTGCCAGCTCTCCTGCGGGCACAGTATCGGGAAACCGCCGCATCAACATGCGGAAAACGGTTATCCGCTGCGGGTGTCCCAGGATTGACAACTGTTCTGTGATTCTTTCTATCATATTTCATGAAATATTGAATTACAGGTGGCGCGTCAATCGGGCGGCGGCTGTTTTTGGATATTCTTCAGGGACAGGAAAACTACAGTTCCGCGTATGCGAAGCAGATCTGATCCGATCTTCCAGACAGTTTTCCGGAAGACTTCGCTCGTCTGGTTTTACTCTCAATTTAGTCGAGCACGTCAGCTCCGCAGGAGTAAAGCTATGGCAGTGGGTATAAGACTGCCGAGAGCGACCGATCCGCGCGTGCCCATTCGATATTAGCTATCCAGGACACTCAGGCGAAATAAATTTCACCACAGAAAATTTTTGTCAAAAATTATTGACGCCACCAATGCATCACCCTTAGACAGGGAGTGTGCAATAAACATCACATACAGAAATTTCTTGCACAGTTGGTGCTGAACGAACAATGCGCCGCAGTCGCAGGAGCATTCTGCAGGGAGGAAACCAATGAACATCAAGAAGGCAAACAGTATTATTGCGTCCGCCGCGTTGGCGGTTGCCGGGGCTTCTGCCGCGCCAGCGCAGGCCGAAAGCATCATGTGCGAACCCGATGAGACATACATCATGAACGTGATGGTCTCGGGTCATCCCTATTGGGTGCCGGTATACCAGGGCTTCAAACAGGCTGCCGAGGCGTTTGGTTGCAAAACCGTGTTCTCAGGCACGCCGGATTACGACATCACCAAGCAGATCGCCTCGTTCGAGCAGGATCTGGTGAAGCAGCCTGCAGGTGTTCTGTTGCACCCGATGCAGTCCGATCCATTTATCGAGCCGATCAATCGCGCTGTCGACAATGGCACCGAGATCGTCACCTTTGCCGCCGACAGCCCAAGCTCAAAGCGCACCGGCTATATCACCTCGGACAACCATGCCGAGGCGAAGTTCGCGGCTGAAGAGATCGTCAAACAAGTAGGTGACAGCGCCGAATACGCGGTTCTCGAGAATCCGGGACAGTCAAACCACGATCTGCGCGTCACGTCGCTGATTGCATACATGGAAGACAATTATCCGAACATGAAACTGGTCGGACGTCAGGCCACGAACCAGGACAGCAATGCGGCCTACCGCGCGACAGCCTCGATCATTCAGGCCAATCCGAATGTGGCGGCGATCTGGATTCCCGAAGCAGGTTCTGCCGAAGGTGCTGTTGCGGCGAAGCTGGAAGCTGGCTCGGACCTTCTGATCATGCACGCGGATGTGACGCCCACCACGTTGGAACACATCCGAGCGGGCAACATCCACATGTCGCTGAACCCAAACCAGGGTGTACAGGGCTTCATGGGCTTTATGGCGGTGCATCTGGCAAACCGGTCGGACATTTTCGATCCGTTCAACGATTGGCGGACCAGCGGTTTCAACCCGGTACAGATACCGTTCGTGGACAATGGCTTTGCAGTCATCACTAAGGACAACGCGGACAGCTTTGACCTGAACGTCTACATGGAAGGTCGTGATCCGGCCTGATCCGAGAGCTCCCCGACGAGCCGCCCGCGCAGTTCCAAATCAGTTCGCGGGCGGTTCAGGACATCAATCAAAAAAGAGACACCCGAACAGGTGGTGCAATGCAAGACGATGTGATCCTTCGGATATCGAACCTCAGCAAGTCCTTTGGCCCGGTCAAAGCGCTGCGCGGGATCGACTTTGAACTCCGCAAAGGAGAAATCCACGCGATTGCAGGGGAAAACGGTGCAGGAAAATCGACACTGATGAACGTCATTGACGGGATTTTGCAACCGGACAGCGGCCAGATCGTTCTCGACGGCATGCCGGTCAAAATCTCGTCACCCACGATGGCGCAGCAACTGGGTATCGGCTTTGTCCATCAGGAGATCGCTCTGTGCCCGGATGTGTCGGTGGCAGAGAACATCTTCATGGCCAAAACCAATATCAGCCGGTCATGGCTGATGGATTACAAGAAACTGGAGCGTGATGCGGTCGATGTGTTCCGCCAACTCAGCGACATCGATCCTTCGGTTCTGGTTAAGAACCTTTCGATCTCCAACCAGCAACTGGTTGAGATTGCAAAGGCCCTGACGCTGGATTGCCGCATTCTGATCCTTGACGAGCCTACAGCCGCACTCACGGAATCCGAGGCTCGGACACTGTTCGGGATCATGCGCAATCTGGCGGATCAGGGGATTTCCATCATCTATATCTCGCATCGAATGGTTGAGATCTTTGACAACTGCGACCGGGTTTCGGTGTTCCGGGATGGCCAGCACATCGTCACGCGGAATGTGGCCGACATACAACCCGGTGACGTGGTGAATGCAATGGTCGGACGGGTGATCGATGACCTGTACCCCAAGAAACAAGGCACCCCGTCAGACGAGGTGATCCTGGACGTGCGCAACCTTACCGAGGCGACGCGGTTCCGCGATATATCGTTCACCCTGAACAAGGGTGAAATCCTGGGCATTGCAGGACTTATCGGTGCAGGCCGCAGCGAGATCGCAAAGGCAATCTGCAAGCTGGAAGGGGATGCGTCCGGACAGGTTTGGCTGAATGGCGAAGAACTCAGGTTGCGCAACTATCAGGACAGTATCGCCAAGGGGATGGTGTACCTGTCCGAGGACCGCAAAGGCGATGGGGTTTTCCTTGAATTGCCAATCGCCGCCAACGTCTCGGCCCTGAAGCTTGAACAGGTGGCCAACGGACTTGGCCTGATCCAACCCGCAGCGGAAACGGCCCAGGCCGAAGCGCTCGGGCGCACGCTGAACCTGAAATGCGGATCGTTGAGCGACCCGGTGTCCTCGCTTTCGGGCGGAAATCAGCAAAAAGTGGCGCTTGCCAAGATGCTTTCGGTCAACCCGCGTCTGATTTTTCTGGATGAACCGACCCGCGGTGTCGACGTTGGCGCAAAGTCTGAAATCCACCGCATTCTGCGTGACCTCGCGAATGAGGGCGTGGGGATCGTCGTGATTTCTTCGGAACTGCCCGAACTGATTGGTGTCTGCGACCGTGTGCTGGTTGTGCGTGAAGGGCGCATCAGCGGGCAGGTCACAGGCGACAAAATGACGGAAAAAAACATCATGCATCTGGCTTCCATTGCGGAAGTGCAGGCTTCGGTCGCATGAGCGGAGGGACGAATATGGACAACACGGTGAACCTGACCCAAGCGGGAACCGCCGAAAGCATACCGCCGCTGAAACGCCTGTTTCATATGCGCGAAACGGGGTTGATTGTCATCATTCTGGCGTTGTTTTTGATCATGTCCTTCGCCTCCCCCTATTTCCTGACTTGGGCAAATATGCGGGCGATGTCGATGGCCTTTGCGGTGGACGGACTGCTGGTGATCGGCATGACAATCCTGCTGATCTCGGGGGGGATCGACTTGTCGGTCGGTTCGGTCACGGCGCTGGCCATGGTGATCGCGGGGTGGCTTTTCCTGAGCGGGGTGAACCCGTGGGTAGCCTCGGCCATGGCGATCGCGCTGTGTACGGCCATCGGGGCCTTTATGGGGTTCTTCGTAACCCGAGTTGGGCTGCATCATTTCATCGTATCGTTGGCGATCATGGTAATTGCGCGGGGGGCTTGCCTGTTGTTCACGGGTGGACGGCCGCTGGGGCTGTATACTCTGCCGCCCGAATTCAAATTCATCGGACAGGGATCGGTCGGGCCGATCCCGATAGTGATCATCATTTTCCTTGTCTTCGTGATCGCCTTTGATTTCATGCTGCGGCGCACGACCATGTTCCGGAAGGTGTTCTATACCGGTTCCAACGAAAAGGCCGCGGCCTATTCGGGCATCCGCACGAAGAAGGTGATCTTTCTGACCACCACGTTGTGTTCAACGCTCTGTGGCGTGGCGGGTATCATCTACATGGCCCGGTTCGGCTCGGCGCAGCCGACGTTCGGGTTGGGGCTGGAACTGACCATCATCGCCGCTGCCGTGATCGGCGGGGCCAGTCTGAATGGCGGCTCGGGGTCGATCCTTGGCGCAATCCTCGGCGTCATCCTGTTGTCGCTGGTGTCCAGTTCGCTGGCGCTGCTGGACGTGTCGGTCTACTGGCAGGACATCATCCGTGGGTCGATCCTGCTGGCGGCGGTCACCATCGACCACTACTTGAACAAGAGGCGCGGGTGATGGTGGGCAAGAAGAAAGACTTCGAACTGATCCGGCAGATCCACACCGTTCTGGTTCTGCATTACCTGGAAGGTCAGAAGCAGGCCGATATTGCCCGGACGCTGAACCTGTCGAACTCGAAGGTCAATCGCCTGATCACACAGGGCCGCAATATGGGCATGGTAAAGATTGACATCGAAAGCCCGTTCGAGACGTTGATGGATATCGAACGTGATCTGGCCCGGTCGACCGGTCTGAGCGACGCCATCGTCACCCCGTCGGTCGCCGGCAGCGCCGAGACGACCCTGCAGCAGGTCGGCCGCGCTGCCGCCAATCATCTGGTTGAAACCCTGCGGGATGGGGATGTCATCGCAATCACCGGCGGCAAGGCCGTCAGTGCAACAGTCGAGGCGCTGGAACCCGAGCGTGATTTTGACGTGACCGTTGTACCGCTGACGGGGGGTATTCAGGGCAAGTACTACACGGACGTTAACCATCTGGCGACGCAGATGGCAGACCGGTTGGGCGGCAAAACCATGCTGTTGCACGCACCGCTGTTCGCCGAAAGCCGTGAACAGCGCGACATGCTGGAACAGGTCTCCTCGATCCGCGAGGTACTGGACCTGGCCCGCCGGGCAGATGTCGCTCTGGTCGGGGTCGGATCGATCGAGCCGGAAGGCTCCAGCTATTACGACCTGCACCCTGTGCCCGAGGCGGATCGCAAGATGCTGGTGGGCATGGGCGTGATCGGAGAGCTCCTGGCCCATCTCATCCATATCGACGGGTCTGTGTCGAACTATGCACTGAACTCGCGATTGGTGTCGGTTTCACCATCCGATCTGGCGCAATGCTCGCGCGTGATCGGGGTCAGTGCAGGGGCGCAGAAAGTGCAGCCAATCAAGGCGGTGCTGAACGGAAAGTTTCTCAACTCGCTGATCCTGGACGAAGATACAGCGACCGCAGTCATACAAGAAATGGAAGGAACACGGGATGTCGCATGAGATGCTGACACGGGAAATCGGAACGTCTGGGATCGAAGCATCGGTCATCGGGCTGGGCACATGGGCCATCGGTGGCTGGATGTGGGGCGGCACGGACGAGGCGAAGTCCATTGCGGCAATTCAGGCTTCGGTCGATGCGGGGGTGACGCTGATCGACACGGCCCCCGCTTATGGTCAGGGCGTCGCTGAGGACATTGTTGGCAAGGCGCTTAAGGGTCGGCGCGACAAGGTCGTGCTGGCCACGAAATGCGGGCTGGTCTGGCATACACAAAAGGGCAACCACTTCTTCGACTATGACGGCAAGCCGGTGCATCGCTATCTGGGCAAGGACGCGATCATCCATGAGGTCGAGCAGAGCCTGACCCGCCTGGGCACCGACTACATCGACCACTACATCACCCACTGGCAGGACCCGACCACACCCATTGCCGAGACGATGGAGGCGCTGGAAACCCTGAAACAGCAAGGCAAGATCCGCTCGATCGGGGCCAGCAATACCTCGGTCGACGAGGTACGGGTCTATGTGGCCGCGGGGCAGTTGGACGCCATCCAGGAAGAATACTCGATGGTCAAGCGCGACATCGAAGGCACTTTGCTGCCGGTGTGCCGTGAGAATGGCGTATCCGTGCTCAGCTATTCCTCGCTGGCACTTGGGTTGCTCAGCGGCAAGATCGGTCCGGATCGTGAGTTTACCGGCGATGATCAGCGCAAGGACAACCCGCGCTTTTCCATGGCGAACCGACAGAAAGTGGCGGACCTGATGGCGACCATCGCACCGATTGCCGAAGGACATGACGCGACGCTGGCACAGACTGTCATCGCATGGACGGTACAGCAGCCGGGGATCACCTTCTCACTTTGCGGTGCGCGGGATGCAGCACAGGCAGTCGAGAATGCGAAGGCAGGGCGGCTGCGCCTGACCGAAGCCGAGATCGCCGAGATCGACACCCAAGCCCGCGCGCATCTGAGCGATCTGGACAGCTGAACCATCGAAGCCTTCGCGAAAAACAGGACCATGATGTCAGAACAACGACAACAACACCTGACAAAACTGCGTGAGAACGCCGCGTTTGACGTGGTGGTGATTGGCGGGGGCGTGAACGGGATCGGTGTCTACCGCGATCTTGCCCTGCAGGGGCTTCGGGTGCTGCTGGTCGAACGCAACGACTTTGCCTCGGGCTGTAGTGCCGCGCCATCCCGGATGATCCATGGTGGTCTGCGATATCTGGAAAACGGTGAGTTCGATTTGGTGCGGGAGTCGCTTCAGGAACGCGATGCGCTTTTGGTGAATGCTCCACACATGGTGCGGCCTTTGCCGACGGTGATCCCGATTACCTCGGTCTTTTCCGGAATGTTCAATGCAGCGGCGAGCTTTTTCGGCCGGCATGGCAAACCCTCCAGCCGTGGGGCGGTGCCGATCAAGCTTGGCCTGTCGCTTTATGACTGGGTGACGCGCAAGCGGCGAATTCTGCCCAGGCATCATTTCAACAGCGTTGGTCGCACACGCAAGGACTGGCCCGCGCTCACACCGAAAGCCACACGTTCAGCGGTGTACTACGACGCGCAGATCACCCATCCCGAACGTCTATGCGTTGAAATGATCCGCGACGTTCAGGTGGCGGCCCCGGAATGCGTTGCCCTCAACTACGCGGAGATGGCAACAGATGGCGATGGCTATTCTGTGATCGACAGGCGCAGCGGCGACACCCTGCAACTTGATCCAAGGGTAATCGTAAACGCGACCGGCGCTTGGCTGGACGATACCGTGCAAGTCCTGGGTGGCACCTTGGATGAGCATATGGTCTCGGGCACCAAGGGCTCGCACCTGATCGTCGAAAACCCGGCTCTGTTTCAGGCGCTTGGTGGTCATATGGTCTATTTCGAGAACACGGACGGGCGGGTGTGCATCGTGTTCCCCTATCAGGGCAAAGTGTTGGCCGGATCGACTGACATCCGCGTCGAGAAAGCTGCGCGCGTGCGCTGCGAGCCGGAGGAACTCGACTACATCCTCGGCTCACTTCGGTTGGTTTTTCCCAAGATCAAGGTCACGCCCGACCAGGTGGTGTTCAGCTTTAGCGGCATCCGTCCGTTGCCGCGCAGCGATCACGATTTCACCGGTCGAATATCGCGGGGCCATTTCACGCGACGTTTGGACGGAGATGTTCCCCAGTTCTGCATGGTCGGCGGCAAATGGACCACGTTCCGCGCTTTTGGAGAACAGACCGGGGATGAGGTTCTGGCCGAGTTGGGCAAGCCCCGGCAAACTTCGACTCTGGGGCTCGCCATTGGCGGCGGCGCGCTGTTCCCCGACGATCCGCGTACCTTGGAAAGCCGGCTGGAAGAAGAATTCCACGTTACACCCGATCGCGCACAACACCTGATCGGGCACTACGGCAGTCAAGCGGATGATGTTGCGCTGTTCTGCCAGTTGGTTGACGACGCGCCTCTGGCGGCGGGCTGCTCTTACACCAGGGCCGAGATCATCTGGCTGATGCGCACCGAATTTGTCGAAACCCTGTCCGACATTGTCCTGCGCCGGACCGCGCTGGCCATAACAGGTCAGATTTCCGAAATGCTGTTGGACCGGCTAGGCGGCATCTTTGTCGATGAACGTGGTCTCAGCCAACAAGAGATTACCAATCAGATCCAAGCCCTGATCCACGAATTGTCCGAGTTTCACGGCGTGTCCGCCGAGGCTCTGACCGCACGAAACAAGGAACGGAGAACAGAATGCGTGTAAGCACCAAGGCCCGGATGAACCGGATGTTCACGAACGGGGGATGTCTGGATGTGGCGATCGACCACGGCGTTTGCAACGAGCCCAGCTTTATGGTCGGGCTGGAGGATATGGCGGGTGTGATGGACACGCTGATCGGGGCTAGGCCGGACGCGATCCAATGTGCCTACGGGCAGGCCGATCTGCTGCAATCGCGTCCCGAAAAGGACAAGCCCGCGCTGGTGATGCGGATCGACATGGGCAACCCTTACAACGATCAGCGCCACCGGGTGATGTGGTCGATGCTGCAAAACGCAGACGAGCCGATCATCGGCGCGCTGGAAATGGACGCCGCAGCCGTCGTTGTGAACCTGTTCATGCTGCCGGATGAGCCTGAACTGTTCCGCCAATGCGTCGAGAACATCAGCAAGGTGCGCGCAGCCTGCCACAAATACGGGATGCCGCTGATGATCGAGCCACTGGTCATGCTGCCTAACGATGTGCGCGGAGGCTACCAGGTGGATGGCAATGCCGAGAAGATCGTGACACTGGTGCGTCTGGCCTCGGAAATGGGGGCCGATATCATCAAGGCCGACCCAACCGGGAACCCCGAGGATTTCCACCGCGTGATCGAGGCCGCCCGCGTGCCGGTTCTGGTGCGTGGTGGTGGCAAGGAAGACCTTAAGACCGTTCTGATGAAGTCGGCGGCGCTGATGGCACAGGGCGCGCAGGGCATGGTCTATGGCCGCAATATCTATCAGCATGACAACCCCAAGGCAGTTGTGGCCGCTCTGATGGCGATGATCCACAATGGCGCAGGCGGTGAAGAAGCGTGGGATATCTATAACAGTGGCTAAGAACGGGTATATTCTAGGGCTGGATGCAGGAAATACAGTTATCAAGGCTGTGCTTTTTGACCTGCAGGGGCGCCCTGTGGCGATGCAGGCGCTGGACGGGCAGTCCTCGACGCCGCAGCCAGGGCATGTCGAGCGTGACCTGAACGAGTTGTGGGCAAATGCCCGGCAGGTGATCGGCGGATGTATCGACAAGGCCGGGATAACCCCTGACCAGATCATCGGCGTTGGCTGTGCCGGGCATGGCAACGGGCTTTACCTGCTGGACAAGGCGGGGGCGCCGTTGATCGGCATCCAATCGCTGGACACGCGCGCCGCATCTCTGGCTCAGGAGCTTTCCGAGGCGGCCGGCGACGCCTTGCACGCGTTGTGCCTGCAAAAACCGTGGCCGTCACAGACCCCGGTTCTTCTGGCCTGGATCAAACGGCACCGACCCGAGCTTTATGCGCGAACCGGCACGGTTATGCTGTGCAAGGATTTCATAACCTACAAGCTGACCGGTGAGCGGGTCAGCGAGATTTCGGACATGTCAGGTTGCGGCCTGACCCGCATGCCGGATTGCACCTATGACGACGGCCTGCTGGCATTTTATGGCCTGAGCGATGCGCGCCAGATGCTTCCGCGCCTGATCGATCCGGCGGATATTGCCGGAACCGTCAGTCAAAAGGCCGCCGTCGCAACGGGTCTGGCCGAAGGCACACCGGTGATCGGCGGCTATTTCGATGTGGTCTCCAGCGCGATGGGTTCGGGGGTCGTGCGCGCCGGAGAGGCTTCGATCATCGCGGGCACCTGGAGCATCAATCAGGTTTTCTCGGATGCGCCAGCGGTCAATCACGATTTGTTCATGGTGTCGGGTTTTGGTCCGAACCGGTTCGTGAATATCGAGGCCAGTGCCACGTCGGCGGCCAATCTGGAATGGTATGTGCGCGAGTTCGTAGAACGCGGGGGTCATCATGACGACCCGTTCGGACACTGCAATGCCAAAGTGGCCGAGGTTGATCCCGCGCCAGACGATCCGTTTTTTCACCCCTTTCTCTACGGCTCGGGACAGGGGGCGTCTTTCCGGGGTGGGTTTTATGGTGTCGCGGGCTGGCATGGCGAAGGTCACATGCTGCGGGCCCTGTTCGAGGGCGTCTTGTTTGAGCATCGCCGCCATATCGAGGTTCTGAAAACCGCAGGCGTCGGATTCGACCAGGCGGTTCTGTCTGGCGGCGGCTCACGCAGCCCGGTCTGGCCGCAGATGTTCGCGGATTGCCTTGGCGTGCCGATCTATGTGGCCGAGGCGCAGGAAACGGGCGCTTTGGGCGCGGCCATCGGAGTAGCGGTGGCGACCGGAACTTATGAAACATATGAAGACGCGATTGGTCAGATGACCCGCCGTGACTCTGAGTTCCAGCCGAATGCGGCGATGCAGCGCCATTACGACACCCGGTACGCCAAGTATCTCGCGTTGATCGAAGCGATGCGCGGGTTCTGGGACGACGCTCAAACGACAGTTGAAAGGTAGAAAAATGAAAGCTGTAGGGTTTCTGAAGTCACTGCCGATTGAAGCACAGGACAGCCTGTTGGATGTCGACCTGCCGGAACCGGTCGTGCTGCCAAACGATCTTCTGGTGGAAATCGAGGCGGTCTCGGTAAACCCCGCAGATGCGAAACGCCGCATCCGGACAGCCGCCGAGCAGGATCATGCGGAGCCGTTCATTCTTGGATATGACGCGGTTGGGATTGTCCGCAAAATGGGCGCAGAGGTCACGGGTTTTTCCAAAGGCGACCGGGTCTGGTACGCGGGTGATGCCAATCGTCCGGGTTCATATGCCGAGTTGCAGGCGGTTGATCATCGGATTGCGTCCGTGGCACCGTCCTCGGTCCGCCCCGAAGCAGCAGCTTCGCTTCCCCTGGTGTCGCTGACCGCGTGGGAAATGCTGTTCGACCGTCTGCAAGTGCCTGCCAATGAGACGCCAGCCAGTCTGCTGGTCATAGGCGGGGCCGGAGGGGTCGGATCGATCACTTTGCAACTGGCGCGCAAGCTGACTGGTCTGCACCTGATCGCAACCGCCTCGCGCCCGGAAACCACCGAGTGGTGCAAGGAAATGGGTGCGCATCAGGTGGTGAACCACCGCGAACTTGTCGCCGATTTCCGGGCCGTCGGGCATGACACTGTCGACTACATCACCCAATACGCCGATACCGCGCAGCATTGGGACGCGATGTGCGAACTGATCGCGCCACAGGGACGGATCGGGACCATCGTCGAGACGGATGAAAAGCTGGACATCTCAGCCCTGCAAGGCAAATCCGCCGCGTTGATGTGGGAGCTGATGTTCACGCGATCTCTGTTTGGCACCGCAGACATGGCGCGTCAGGGGCAGATATTGGCGCGGGTTGCCAGACTTGTTGATGACGGGATCATTTGGACAACTGAAACCAAAACGCTGCGGGGCTTGTCGGCGGGCACGCTGAAAGAAGCTCATGGGATCATTGAAACCGGCCGCATGATCGGCAAACTTGTTGTTGCGTATTAATCAGAAAGACCAGAAATTCATGACAGACGCCGGGCAACTTGATGGGGACTACGACTATATCATCGTCGGCGCAGGCACGGCCGGATGTGTTCTGGCGAGCCGATTGACCGAAGACCCCAAAACACGAGTTCTGCTGCTCGAGGCAGGCGGTTCAGACAACTACCACTGGGTGCATATTCCGGTTGGCTATCTCTATTGCATCGGCAATCCACGTACCGACTGGATGATGAAAACCGCGCCCGAACCGGGGCTGAACGGGCGTTCTCTGGCCTATCCGCGCGGTAAGGTGCTGGGGGGATGCACGTCGGTCAACGGCATGATCTACATGCGGGGCCAGGCCGCGGACTACGATCACTGGCGGCAGCTGGGAAATACTGGCTGGGGTTGGGATGACGTGCTGCCCTATTTCCTGAAATCCGAGGATCACCATGCCGGGCGGACCGACATGCATGGGCATGGCGGTGAATGGAAGGTCTCGAAACAGCGTTTGGAATGGGACATCCTTAGGGCCGTGCAGGAAGGTGCCAAGGAGTTCGGCATTCTGCCGCGCGCCGATTTCAACGATGGCAATAACGAAGGTACGGGTTTTTTCGAGGTCAATCAGCGAAAAGGTGTGCGTTGGAACACGACCAAAGGCTTTCTGCGCCCGGCGATGAAACGCCCCAACCTGCGTGTTTTAACCCACGCCGAGACCGAGACGCTGTTGTTCGACGGCAAACAGGTAACGGGCGTGCGCTATCAGCACAAAGGCGAGCGATGCGAAGCTTTTGCCCAGGCCGAGGTGTTGCTGGCGGCCGGAGCGGTCAACTCGCCCAAGATTCTGGAACTGTCGGGTGTCGGGCGGGGTGATGTGCTGGCTGAACATGGCATCGCTCTGCACCACGAAAGCCAAGGTGTGGGCGAGAACCTGCAGGACCATTTGCAGATACGGACGGTGTTCAAAGTCCAGAACGCAAAAACTCTGAACACGATGGCGAATTCCCTGGTTGGAAAGGCGAAGATCGTTCTGCAATATGGTCTGACGCAATCCGGGCCGATGTCGATGGCTCCCAGCCAGTTCGGCATGTTCACCAAATCCAACCAGGATCTGGCCACGCCAGATCTGGAATACCACGTGCAGCCCCTGTCCACGGACAAGTTGGGCGACCCGTTGCACCCGTTCCCGGCGATCACCGTATCGGTCTGCAACCTGCGCCCTGAAAGCACGGGCACCTGCCATATTCAGGCGGCGGATACCAAGGCGCAGCCTGACATTCGCCTGAACTACCTGTCGACCGATAATGACAAACAGGTCGCCGTGAAATCCGTGCGGCAGGCGCGGATGATCATGACGGCGAACGCTCTGAAACCCTATCAGCCGCAGGAAATCCTGCCCGGTCCGGTGATGGAGTCCGAAGATGACTTGGTAAAAGGTGTCGGGGATATCGCCACCACAATTTTCCACCCCGTCGGTACCTGCAAGATGGGGTCGGACGCCTCAGCCGTGGTGGGCGCGGATCTCAGGGTGCATGGGCTGAAGGGATTGCGGGTAGTCGACGCGTCGATCATGCCGAAAATCGTTTCGGGAAACACCGCGTCACCTGTTGTGATGATCGCGGAAAAGGCGGCGGATATGATCCGCAAGGGAGTCTGACAAGTGTCGGAAGTCGTGATCATCGCGCGGATCGTGCCGGAAGACGGCCACAAGGAAACGCTGCGTGCTGCCATTGATGATCTGGCCGTTGCCAGCCGCGAAGAGGCGGGAAACAAAAGCTATGACGTGTTTGTTTCAGCCAATCAACAGGCTGAGTTTCTGATCCATGAAATCTGGTCAGATGCCGAGGCGATTGCCAATCACGGGCGCACGTCGCACATGGCCAGGTTCAAAGAAATCGTAAAGGGAAAGGCCCAGATTTCGGTTCAAAAACTGGCCAAAACCTAAGGGCCAAGGGATTCGTTTTTCTGATTTTTTGCTGAGTTTCCGCAATATTATTTTCTCTGTCATAGTTCTGGTGACAGAGGGGCAATTCGCATGGGGAGCATGCAAGACATTGATGGCAAAAATATGCAATAAAAACAAAAAGATACGTGAAACATGTACTAGCCGATCTCATGGAGCATCTTAGCCGCAAAACCGCCAAAAACGTTGACTGCGCACCTCAAAATGATAATAATAACAATCACTGCAATATATTTCAGTTTCAATTCCTGAGGAGGGGTATTGGCTGAGATCGCGGCTCCGGAGCGCTCTGTCCCGGATCGACCGCACTCTGGAGAAAACAAAAGGGAAGAGAAGAAAATGCAGCGGAGGAATGTACTCAAGGCCGGCCTGCTGGCAACAACACTAACGCTTGTTGGAGGCGCCGGAGCTTTTGCCGATGATAGCAAGCGGATTGCGTTCTTTGTATCTGACTTGTCGAACGTGTTTCACCAGTCTCAGGCCGCCGAGGCCGAGCGCTACGCAAAAGAAAAGTACGGCGCTGAGGTGGTGGTGTTTGATGGCCGGGCGGATTCAGCCGTCATGACACAGAACGTTGACCAAATTGCAGCAGGTGGATTCGATGCTGCCACACTGCACATCTGGGATGCCGAGGCCGCCACACCCGGTGTCGAGGATGCGCTGGCAGATGATATCGTCATGACCTCGTTCTTCAGCCCGATCACGGATACCGGCATTCCGACCGCGCGCAGCGATGAAGCCGCCGTGTCGTTCGAGATGGGCGCGCAAATGGCCAAGGCCTGGAAAGAGGCACATCCCGATAAACCTATCGTCATGGTGCAACTGGGTTGGCCAAACCATACCGAAGTCAACTCGGGCCGGACCGCGCCATTTGCCGAAGGTGTCCTGTCGGTTGATCCCGACGCCGAAAATCTGGGCGCGCTCGATTCCAGCAAGGGCCAGGAAGCGGCCAAGCAGATCATCGTCGACCTGCTGACACAGCGCCCCGAAGTGAACCTGATCTATTCCGAAGCATCGAACCTGACCGTGGGAACGATGGCCGGGCTGGCGCAGTTGGGGCGCGGCAAGTTCGACAATGGCAAGCCGTTGACCGAGATTGTGGCCAGTGTCGACTTTGACTCGGTCGAGTTCGAACAGGTTTATGATCCTGCTTCCAGCCTAAAAGTTTCGATGGGTCTGCCGCCTGTGGAAACCGCGCAGGGCCGGATTGACCTGATCATGGATGTGCTGGACGGTAAGATCGAACGGACCTCGGACACGGCGGAAGAGTTTTTCTACAAGGCCTACACTGTTTCCTACTGGTCCATGCCGAAGGAAGAGGCCGAGCAGTGGCTGAAGGACCAGTTCGGTGGCTGATGGACGTTGACTGAACCAGGCTTTGGCAAACAGGTCCGTTGGTCGACAACGGGCCTGATCTGCCCAGCCGGTTCTTGCAATGCTGCCTGCTCCAACACCTCAAACCCGCACGGGGTTCCGGCGCTGGTGGCAACGCATCCAAACTCGGATAAGCTTGATCCTAGGACGCGGCCCTTTGCGCCGGTCGGTGGCTTGCGGATTAAAAGGGGATGATCGTGCAGATTGCTTTTGCCGAAAAAGCGCTGTCCGTCAGGGATTTGACCAAGGACTACCCCGGCGTGAGGGCCGTGGACACCGTGTCATTCGACATTGATCGCAACACGGTGCATTGCCTGGTCGGAGAGAACGGTGCCGGAAAATCGACGATCGTGAAGATGTTGACCGGGGCACTGGCCCCGACCAGCGGGTCGATGGCCATCCAGGGCCAGGCCTATGAGCCAAACAGCACCCAGGATGCCCGTGAAAGCGGTGTAGGGACGCTGTTTCAGGAATTGCATGTGGTTGATCAACTGACCGTCGAGGAAAACCTGACACTGGGGATGGAAGCCAGTCGCTTTGGTTTTCTGGTCAAGTCAGACCTTGAAGACCGCGTGATCAAAACTCTAGCGGCGATTGAGCCGACAATTGATCCCAAAGCGCGTGTGTCCTCGCTGAGCGTCGCGCAGAAACAAATCGTCGAGATCGCCCGTGCCGCGTCCTCGGGTGCGAGCATCATCATCATGGACGAACCGACTGCAGCGCTGTCCGAGCGTGAAGTGGAGCGCCTGTTCGGCGTGATCAGGCGGCTGCGGGACGCGGACGTGACGGTCATCTATATCTCGCACAAGCTGGATGAGATTTTTGAACTGGGTGACAATGTCACCGTCATGCGCGATGGCAAACACATCGCCACCAAACCACTGACCGAGGTAAACGGCCGCCCTGAACTGATTGAGATGATGGTGGGACGCGCGATCACTCATGATTATGAGCCGCGCGGCGAAATTGCGGATAGTCCGCTGCTGACAGTCAAAGGTCTGAGCAATCACCTGCTGAAAGACGTGTCTTTTCATGTAAATGAGGGAGAGATCGTTGGCTTCTACGGTCTGGTCGGTGCAGGCAAGACCGAGGTCGCCCGGGCGATATATGGGGCTGACAAGGCCGAAGGGCAGATAGATTTCAAGAACCGCAGACGCGCGGCCTCGCCCAAGGAAGCCATCGCGGCAGGGATCGCCCTGGTTCCCGAGGAACGGCGCACGCAGGGCCTGTTCACCGAACTTACGATCCGTCGCAATATTCCGATCATGAACATCCGCAAGCTGGCCCGGTTCGGCATCTTTCAGGATGAGCGCGAAAAAGAAGTCGCTCGCGAGTATGTCGGCAAGTTGGGGATCGCGACGAATTCCATCGAGAAATACGCCGAGAAATTATCGGGCGGAAACCAGCAAAAGGTTGTTTTGTCCAAATGCCTGTTCGCTGATGCGGATCTGTTGTTGCTGGATGAACCTACGCGCGGCGTCGACGTTGGCGCAAAATCCGAAATCTACGATCTGATCCGCGACCTGGCGAACAACGGCCGCGCGATCTGCATCTTTTCGTCAGAACTGGAAGAGGTGCTGGGCATCTGCGACCGGGTCTTTCTGATGTATGACGGCCGCATCGAGGCCGAGATCAAAAACGGGGCAGAGGTCGACATTCCGCGTATCCTGAATGTCGTTACCGGTGGGGGCGGTGAAAACTCATGACCGATCAGGCAATTCAGGGCCGAAGGCTGACTGAGCGGGACAACAGTTTGAGTGACGAGATGTTCATCACCTCTCTGGTAGCGGGGGCCGCCATGGCACTTTTCGCGCTCGCCTCCGTTTTGGTGCCCAACTTCTTCCAGTTTCAGAACGTCGTGAATCTGGTGACCAATAACTGGGCAGTGATTTCGCTGGGCGTTGGGGTCACGTTCTTGCTGGTTTCGGGAAACTTCGACCTGTCGGTGGGCGGTATCGTGGCGCTTTCGGGCGTATTAGCGGTGTGGTTCGCGCAGTCTACGGATGGGGCGAATGCACTTTCTTCAGGCTGGGGGATGCCGACATCGCTGGCGATGGTCTGCGCGCTGATCGGGGCCATGCTGATCGGGGCCATCAACGCGGTCTTCGTGGTTGCGCTGCGCGTGCCGTCGATCATCGTCACGTTGGGCACCATGATGCTGGCGCGCGGAATTGCACAGGTGATCACCCAAGGCTCGCAACGCAACACCAACCTGCCCTCGGATTTCGGAACGTTGGGGAACATGACCATGTTCGGCACCTCGATCAAACTGCCGGTGGTGCTGATGGTGATTCTGATCCTCCTGGCCGTTTTTGTTGAACGTAAGACGGTGTTCGGACGGCTGACCTATCTGATCGGCGCGAACCCGGTGGCCTCACGTTTGTCTGGCGTCGACAACGCGCGGCATGTGGTGAAGCTCTACCTGTTCAGCGCCTTTGTTGCCGGGGCCGTGGGGATTCTGCTGGCATCCGAGTTCAAATCGGGCTTTTCCAACCGCGGCACACTGATGGAATTCGACGCGCTTGTCATCTCTCTTCTGGGCGGGGTTGCGATTGCCGGCGGGTTCGGGTCGATTATCGGCATGTTCTTTGGGGCGATCGTTCTGGCCACCGTGACCTCGGCTGCGACGGGTTTGGTGCTGTCACCGGACTGGCAGTTCACCCTCAAGGCCATCGCGGTGTTTATCGCAATCATGGCCCAGACATGGGCTTTGGCGCGGAGGCACGCGTGATGACCGACCTTACCCAACACCCCAAGGCCGGAGACCGTGTGAAACGGTTCCTGAAAGACTACTACATCTATCTGGTCCTCATCCTCGTCGTCGTGCTGCTGAGCACCGCCAACCTGGACAAGTTCCCGCTGTTCGAGCGCGGCAACTTCCTGAGCGAGCGAAATATCATCAACATCCTGCGCATCTCGGCCCCGATCCTGACACTGGCAGGAGCTTTCACGCTGCTGATGATCTCGGGTTATATCGACCTGTCCGTGGGCAGCGCCATGAGCCTGAGCGCGGTCGTCTACGCCCTGCTGGCCATCAACGGGGTGCCCTTCCTGCCCGCCTTTCTTGCGACGGTTCTGGTGGGGGTTCTGTTGGGCGCGATCAACGGGTTTCTGGTAATCCGGCTGAAGATCACACCGGTCATTGCAACGCTGATCACACTGAGCCTCTATAAGGGCATTGCGCTGCTGCTGGTCGAAGATGGCGTCTCGGCCATCAAATCCGGCGGCGGGCTGAAAATGCCGAGTTGGTTCAACGACTACGGGCGCGATGGTGTTCTGTTTGGCCTGCCCTGGGCCTTCTGGGTGGCCGTTCTGGTGACGATTGCAATGATCATTGCGCAGGATCGGATGAAGCTGGGTAAATACGCGGCGGCAACCGGAGGCAACCCAACGGCGGCGAAACTCTCGGGCATCAACACGGCCCGCACGGTGATCATCCTTTACGTTCTGGTCGGCATCTGCGCCGCACTGGCCGGGATTGCCCGGTCCAGCTTTATGTCGCTGGGTGATCCGCTGTCAGGCGACGGCATGGAATTAACCGCTATACTTGTGGTTCTGTTGGGTGGTACAGCCTTCAGCGGCGGTGAGGGGCGCGTTTTGAAATCCTTCATCGGCGCGTTGATCATCATGTCCCTGACAGTTGGCATGTTGACACTTGTGCCCGCCTATTTCCAAACTCTGGTCGTGGGCACCGTGTTGTTGCTGGCGGCCGCGTCGAACCATTTGGTGAGCAGAAAGGACAACGAGAGGTGAACGCCAGCGGACCCGATCCCGATACCCTGCGCCTGATTGCCCGCGTCCTGACCTTGCATTTTCAGGAAGGTCAGCTGCAAGCCGAGATTGCGAAGAACCTTAGGCTATCGACCGCCAAGGTGAACCGACTCATCAAGCAAGGCCGCGAGATGGGTATGGTCGAGTTTCGGATCCACAGCCCATTCCAACGGTTGTTTGATCTGGAAAACCAACTTAAGCAGCGATGGTCCGGTGTCGAATTTCTGGTCGTCGATACGGTCACCGAGAATGCGGGCACCACACTGGATCTGGTCGGCAAGGCTGCGGCCCAATACTTTCAGGAAATCGTGCAAGAAGACGACGTCATCGCAATCTCGGGCGGCAAGGCGCTGAGCGTCGTTGCCAACCACCTGCGGCCCAAGAGGTCCACATCAAACAGGGTCATTCCAATGACCGGCGGCGTTCAGGGGCAACACTATACGGATGTAAACCATATTGCGACGCGCATTGCGGACGGGCTTGGCGGTTTGGCTACCCTCATACACATCCCCCTGCACGCCGATACCAAAGAAGAGCGTGACATGCTTATGTCGGTCCGAGCGGTGCGGGATGTGCTGAATCAGGCGCGAAACGCAAATGTCTCGCTTTTGGGATTGGGTGCTGTGACCGGAGAGGATGCAACCTACTACCAAGCTCACCCCCTGTCAGAAGAGGACAGGATTCAGCTGTATGACAGCGGCGTCAGGGCCGAGCTGCTGGGGCATCTGGTCAATTCCGCAGGCGAGCTATGCAGCAGTGAACTAAATTCCAGACTGGTCAGCCTGCCGCTTTCAGATGCCAAGTTGGTTCCCATCCGTATTGGCGTGGCAAGTGGAAAAGAAAAGGTTGAGCCAATCCTGGCGGCATTGAATGGCGAACACGTCAATACCTTGGTGGTTGATGACATAACCGCTCAGTCAGTTTTGGATAGTTCAGCGAAGAAATAGAAATTCCGCTGCTGTCGCGTTTCTATAGACCGGATCGGCAGCTTCGAAATTTGGGCCGCCGGATTGAGTTCGCGCCAAGTTGTTGTTCGAATCGTCTACATTGCGCACGGGCCCGGTGGGGTACGCTTCAGACAATGAGTGCTCCGAGCCAAATGCGGAAATTCGGCAATGTTCCCTTTCCCCGAACTTTGACTCTTGGAAACAAGTCACAATGCATCAGGATTCAATTGGCGCATAGCTTCCGTCTTCGCGATGAACCTCCCTCCCGGTGAGGGGCGGGTTGAAGACGCAGACGAGCCGGAGGTCACCGTCCAGAGCTTGTACCAGGTGTCTGTCGTTTTGATCCAAAGCGTATAGCGTGAAAGGTTCCAGCGGGTACCATGTCGCTTCGTCAAATCGCCTGATCTGACCTCTGCCTTCGATACAGTAGCAGGCTTCCAGGTGATGGGTGTATTCAAGCTCGAGGACCGCATCCTTTTCGATGATTGTATCAGTCATCGAAAATCCCATGCCATCGGACGCGAGCAAAAGCCGTCTGCTGTTCCATCCCGGGCCGGTAACATCCCTATTTGTACCAACAATACCTTCGAGCGATCTTACGATCATGCCTCTACCTTCCCAATGTCATCGAACCGCGCGGTTCATCCCACCATCCGACAGAATGTTCTGCCCGTTAATATAACGCGCTCCTTCCGAGGCAAGGAAGACACAGGCTTGGCCGATCTCGGGGAATGTTGCCGGGCGTTGCGCGGGGATGGACCGTCTTGCCAGATCGGACAGATTCACGTTCTCGCAAAAACCAGGCATCAGGTTGTTCATGTTGATGTTGTGGCGGGCATACCGATCTCCGAACAGCTTGGCGAAACTATGCAGCGCACCGCGCAGCATGCTCATCGGGTAGGGCGCGCGCGGCTCAACCGTGTTCATGGACGAGATGTTCACGAACGAACCGCCGCCTTGCTCAATCATGATCGGAGTCACGATGCGCGCCAGTTTGACCACGTTCAGAACATACATGTCGAGACATTCGTGCCACAACTCATCCGGCAATTCCAGCAACGGCCCGTCGAAGTCCGGATCAAAGCCAACCGTCTTGATTGCCTCTGGTACGCCGCCACCATGGCCCATGTTACTGACGACGGCATCGATCCTTCCGTACTTGTCGAGTGTGGCGTCCACCATTGCTTGCAGATCATCGGTGTCGAGGACCGAACCCTGGCGTCCAATCCCGCCCAATTCCTCTGCCAGGTCTTTGGATCGGGTCGATGGGGACATCAGCGAGACCTTGTAGCCCGCTTTCGCCATCTCGACGGCGCACCCTTTTCCAATGCCCTGGCCAGTTCCGGTCATCAGGGCCACTCTGACACCAGTCATTTCACTTTCTCCGCTATGATTATTCTGCCTTGACCTGACTAAGATATGCGGGATCTAGCCTACAATAAAACGACTTTACGACACATAGATGTGAGATAAAATCACAGTCATGACAATCATCAGACATCTTCGGGCGTTGCAAGCCTTCGACGCGGCCGCATCACGCTTGAACATCAGTAGAGCAGCCGATGACCTTGGCGTGACGCATGGCGCGGTAAGCCGCCAGATCAAGCAACTTGAGCAATACCTGGATGTTCGGTTGCTGCGAAGACTGCCGGGCGGGGTCGAACTCACGGATGCAGGGTCACGTCTGCATCTGGCGACACAGGACTCATTCGCAACGTTGCAACAAGGGATTGGGGCGATTAAGCGTTCGAAAACACGGCGTTCGGTCACGGTATCGCTTTCGTCTTCCCTGGCGATCAAATGGCTTGTGCCGAGGCTTCCGGAGTTCCGCAAGCGCCACCCGGGCATCTCCATTCGTCTGGATACCGATGATCAAATCATCGATTTCTTTGACAGCGAAGTCGATGTGGCCCTGCGGTATGGCGGCAATCCGTCGAGTGGGCTTTATTGCGATCGCCTTTGGAAGGAACGCCTCGTCGTTGTTGCCGCGCCTTCCTTGGTGGCGGAACGTCCGGTTGATCCTGACACCATAATTCAGCTTCCACTTTTGCATGATCAGTTTCATCCACACTGGGACACATGGGCGACACAAGCCGGAATACGCCACCCGGATGTTCAAGCGAAAAGTTCGGCTTTCCCAAATTCTGCCGTTTTGATTGCAGCTGCCATCAATGGGCAGGGTGCCATCCTTGTGCGCCAGATTCTGGTCGCTGATGACCTCGCGGCAGGTCGGCTGGTCTACCTCAATAGTGTCAGCGTTGAAGACGAGAACGCCCTGTGCTTCGTTTGCCGGGACGGAGACCAACGGTCTCCTCCCGTCAGTACGCTACGCTCCTGGCTCACTGAGATCGGCTCGCCGTAACTACAAAAAGCACTGCGTTGGCCAAGTATTCTGCTGGGCCTTCGATATTTCAGAACCAAAAGCACTCGGCATTTCGGTTTCTCCCGATGACTGCGGGCATCCGGGTCGACTCTATCCCAACCGTTTCTTGAACCGCAGCGCAGCGGCGGCCAGCCCAAATATCGCAAAACCAATCATCCAAAGAACTTCCCAGCGCAACTCATAGAGAGACGCGTCGCGCAAAACGACACCGCGGATCATGTCCATGAAGTGCGTCGCCGGCAACACCTGGGCGATGATCTGGACCGGTCGCGGCATGCCGTCAAAGGGAAACATAAACCCGGACATCAGGATCGAGGGCAGCAGAACAAAGATGGTCATCTGCATCGATTGAAGCTGGTTCTGGGCGAGCGTTGAGATGACCAGCCCGAGGGAAAGGCTGGCGATGATGAACAGCAAAGTCACCACAAGCAAAGTGCCCAATCCGCCATTGATCGGGACATCAAACAACACGTGCCCAAGGCCCAGAATGATCGCAACCTGTATGAGGCCAAGGAAGATGTAGGGAATGATCTTTCCGACCATCAGTTCGATCGATTTGATCGGAGTGTTGATCAGCATTTCCATGTTGCCCCGCTCGCGCTCTCGAACGATGGCCGCCGAAGTGAAAAGGATCATCGTCATGGTGAGGATGACACCCACCAGACCCGGTACGATGTTGACCGCAGATCGTTGTTCGGGGTTGAAGTAGAGCGTCACCTCAAACGTGGGCACCTGCCTGTTTGCCGGCTGTTTCAGCAACTCGGACAAAGGCATCGTTCGCAGGGACTTGATTGCGCTGGCAACCATGGTGTCCGATCCGTCGACGATCCAATGGGCAACCGGCCGGCTGCTCGTCTGATCTGTTGCATTGGACAAGCCCAGCCCAACCGAAGGACTGCGTGCAAGCCGCTGGCTTACGTCCGGCGGTATGATCAGCGCGGCGCGTACGCGGGCTTCCGTAATTGCACGCTCGGCGTCCTGCGGGGTGGGAAGCTGTTCGGTTATTGTGACGACCTGCGTGGCCTGAACAACTTGCGCCAGCGTTCGGGACAGCTCGGTTTGGGACTGATCGACAAGCGCGACGGGCAGGTGACGCAGGTTGGTGTTGATCGCGTAACCAAACAGAAGCAGCTGGATCAATGGGATCATGATGACCATCCCAAAAGTCATCCGGTCCCGCCGAAGTTGGAGCAGTTCTTTCTTCAGGACGGCAGCAATGCGGCGAGGAGAGATCACGGTTCAGGCCCCAGCGTAGCGCTGACAAAAACGTCTTCCAGATTTGGCCGTTGAGGTTTCAGGGACAGGTCAGGAAATGCGTTAAGCTGGTTACGCAGCATATCAACGGGTTCAGGTTCGGACTTGTCCACCAAAACACGTAGCCGCGAGCCGACTTGTGCTGTCGACAATATCTTTGGTTTGCCGTCCAACTCGTGTTTGACCTTTCGCAGATCCGGTCCTTCCACCTCCACAACATCGGCCTGCAGATCGTCCATAAGTTGACGCGGCGACCCATCGGCCTTTTTAACCCCGTGCTGAAGGATCGCCAGCCGGTGGCACCGTTCGGCCTCATCCATGAAATGGGTGGACACGATCATCGTTGCGCCTTGGTCGACCAGATCGAACAGCTGCTCCCAAAACGTACGACGCGTTTCCGGATCAACGGCGGATGTCGGTTCGTCCAGAAACAGCAGTTTCGGGCGATGCATGACGGTGGCCGCGAGGGCCAGCTTTTGCCGCTGTCCGCCGCTCATACTGCCGCTGAGCTGATGGACATTTGCCGTCAGATCGTAAGTGTGCAGCAACTCGTCGATCCGATCCGTGGCCGTTTTCGAGGGTATGCCGTAGATGTCCGCCGCGAATCTGAGGTTCTCCAGTACGGTCAGGTCGCGATAATAGGAAAAAATCTGCGTCATATACCCGATCTCGTTTTTCAGCGGTTCTGCCGCCTCGGGCATCGACCGACCCAAAACCGAAATCTCTCCACTGCTCGGGGTCAGCAACCCGGTCAGCATGCGCATTGTCGTGGTCTTGCCGCAGCCGTTTGGGCCAAGAAACCCGTAAATCTGCCTCGCTCTGATCTCGAGGTCCAAATTATTGACTGCAATGTTCTCCCCGAAGCGCCTGGTCAGACCTTGCGTCGAGACGATGACATCATTCATGGCATGGGGACCTGCACTGGTACTCCGGCAGGCAAGTCCGGGGATGCCGTGGGCAGATCAATCTCGGACAGATAGACCAGACGGGCTCGGTCATCCTTGTTCAGCCCGTAGTAGGGCGTGAAGGATGCATCGTCGCTGATCCATCGGATGACGCCGTCCAGCGGAGCGTCGAGCCCGTCGATGCGTACTTCGAGTGTGTCACCGGGTTTCAGATTGACGCGATGAGGCTCTGGCACATAGACGCGCGCATAGGGCGTCTGTCCCGTGACCATCACCGCAACCGGGCTGCCAGAAGTCACTCGCTCGCCAAGGTTCCAGGGTAAGGAATCCAGCACGCCATCGCGTGTGGCAACGACTGTCAGGTCATCCAACACGGTCTGCTCGGCTTCGACTGACGCTTCCGCTGCACGCACATTGGCCTCGGCGACCGCCAGGTCTTCAGGGCGGGTGCCGTTTTGCAGTTCCTTTAGGGACTCCCTCGCGCTTGCCAATTCAGCCCGCGCGGAATCCCTTATGGCCAGATTGTTTGCCACCTGCGCTTCTGTCACGACCGAGTTTTCGACCAGTTTTGCATTTCTTTCGTAGATTGCCTCGGCATCGGCAAGACGCGCGACAGCTCCGGCAACCTTAGCCTCGGCAATCGCGATTTCTTCCTTGCGCGGTCCAACCTGCAGCTTCAGAAGCGTTGCCTGCGCTTTCTCAAGTTCCGCCTGCGCCAGGCTCAGTTTTGCGGCTTGCAATGTGGGATCAAGCTGAACCAGCGTATCCCCAGCCTTGACGACGGTGCCTTCGGCAACCGGCAGTTCCACTACGATTTCACTGGCCGTCGCAGTCAAGGCAACCCGATCTCGGGCCAGTACACCCAACGCCACGCTGGTATCCGAACCAGCGCACCGGTCCAGAAAGGCGGGCAATATGGCGGCCAGCATCAATGGTATGGGGATCGTCATATTCAGCAAGGCTTCCCTCCGGTAATTGTCCACTTATCGCGTTGCGGTGGTTGTTGAATCATACAGTCAGCAAATCCAATTTGTATATATTTGGCCCAAATGACTCGCGCGGCCGAACATGGTCATGAAGGCAGGTGCCACAGCCACTCCTCCAGCTTTTGCCCAATCAAGTGCGGATTATCTTCCTTTAGGGATTGAATGCCTGCACCAAAATCCACCGCCTCCAGGTTCCGGATGGTCTGACAAAAGGCGACCTCGGCAGGCCCGATGGTGCCTCCCGATGTGGCGTGGAACGTTGGTATTGGGGTCCGGGGTTTCTACCAGCCAGTGGCTGTAGACATCGACGAAGCCATGAAGATCCGCCTGTGTGCCGCCGATGGGGATTTCGCTAGGAAAGACCCGCGCCGGTTTGCGGCTGCGGGCCAAGGCAAAGGGCGCGCGATAGTGCGACATCTCTTGCGGTGTGCAGGATACTCTCTGGATGCCGGCGGGCATAGTGAAACCTCAATGCCGAGACCCAACTATGGATGACGAGCGTGATGTCCTTTGGCCCCAACGCTTTGATTAACCCCTCCACGAAAGGCACGTGATCACCAAACCGATACGGGTTATCTGGCTTGTCCGATTTGCTAATGCTGATCAAATCCAATGTGATGACGCGGCCTTTCCGGGCCGCGTAGGGGATGATGTTGCGCCACAGATAGGATGAGGTCGGGTTATCGTGCAAACTACAACCGATGCGCCTTTAGTTTCGTCAACATGGTGGATGCGCTGTCCGTTCACATTGGTGTACTTCGATTGAAACGGGAAATCGGGTGAAATCTCTTTTTTGATACTCATCAAATTGTCCTCTCCGAGTTTCGAGTCTTTTCGGTCAATACGAACACGCCCTCAAACCACCCAGGGCCGTACGCCTAAACAACCCATGAAAGCCCGGCCAGCGGACCAGTTCCCACAGGGCTATGCCGAAGTGGCAGTCGGGTTGAATGGAGGGTGGAAAACGCGGTAGGTCACAAAAAGTGTCCATGAGACCCCGGTTTAACAGCCTAAAGCCGAGGGAAGCTGCCTCAAACCGACTTCAACGGACTGAAATCCATATGAATGAGTGGCTTAAGCAGTTGGAACATGGACCCCTTTAGAAATCAAACAAAGGGTCCGAGTGTCCTGTTGAGTACCATTTCGCGAAGGAGTCTCGCGTATTACAATGTTGACCTGCGAAGCCGTTCGTGGGTTCTTGCGGGCCTGAAATATTAGGAACCGAGCATTGGTCGTTTTCCATCTATTTTCGGAGCGGTTTCCAGGTTCTTTCTGCGGTTTCAAACCGAACGGATTTTCGTTTCTGGGTTCCAATGACTGACGTGCGTTCTTTGGTGTGACATACAGCGCGTCTTTTGGACAAGGCAGGGCGGCACGCGCGAATAGCGGATTGGTCTCGGATATGCATGATAGCTTCCGCAATTGCCAACCACCGCCGCAACGCCAACGCGGCGTTGGCGCATCAATGCGACAAGTGGCGCTTCATAGCTTCCCAGTTCGGGGCCGAGGCCAACTTGGAGGTGTGCGCTATTCCCTTTCAGTTTCACACTACTGGCGTGCTTCCTGATCGCTGAGCAAAGCTCGCATGATGGCGCGAATACGGCGTTGATTGTCCGCGTCTAAAGCAAAGTACAGTGCATTTGCCTGGGGGTCGCTTTGCTGAGGGCTAATGAGGTCTCCCGGATCAGCGTGGAGCACATTCGCTATTCGAACCAGAGTTGCGACGTTCGGCGTACGCGCCCTGCCGCTCAGCAGGTCTCTGACCGACGTCACGCCAAGCCCCGCCGCTTTCGCTACAGCACCAGGGTTGGTGCCTTGTTCTTCGATGAGGTCCGCGATTTTTTTTGCAATTCGCTTTCCGAGTTCGACGTCGCTCTCAACCTGCATGATTTTCCATCGGTGAATAATGTTCTGTCATTCCTTGGGTTAATGGCGATCTACACATCAGTCAACGGTACCGACAAAGGTGGCATTGCAAAAACAGAATACCGGAAATGTGCGCAAAATCATTGCACATAGATGATTCAACGTCTATATCGGTCTAACAGAGATGATCAATCACACTAGATAGACGGAGAAACGACAATGACCCTCTTTTCAAAAGTAATGATGGCAACCCTCATGGCCTCGACCGCATTGGCGTCATCAGCGGACGCCTGCTCGCGGCTTGCCAAGCAATCAGACCACGGTGTCGCCTATGTTCGCTCAGTAGATTGGGGCACAAAAACCGGAATGGATCTTGTGACTTTCGGCGTTGGCGATGACGTCACATCTTACGAAGCCTATGGATACTCGCGCCAATCAGATGAACCGGCGAAGAACTTCACTGTAGCTTGGGTAGAGAACGAGTCTTTCCACGGTGTTCAGGCACAGGCCTTCAACGACAAGGGAATGGTTGCGGATACGCTCTATATGTCCCCCAGTGCAGACTACATTGGTGATTACAAGGACAATGGCGCCCCGGCCGTGAACTTGGCCGACGCGCCGGGTTATCTGGTCGCAATGTACGACACCGCCCCCGAAATCGCCGAGGCATATAACTCGGGTGAGTTCCAGTTCGCCTGGTCAGCAGATTTGGGTCATGCGGGTCAGCACGGAGTGCATGTTTCGGCCGTGGACGCAAATGGTGATGTCGTTCTGTTCCAAGTGAACGAGGGCGGTGAGGTTCTGGTTTACTCCGGCAATGTTGAAGGTTCGGACCTTGGGGTAAAAGCGAACGCGCCATTGTTGCAGTACCACCGCGAGAACATTGCAGCGTTCAATGCGGAAGATGGAAAGACTGCAGAGAACGTTCCGGCGGACATTTCCTCGGCAAGCCGACACCTGCGTCTGACCTGGCTTAACCAGAACATTTCTCTGGGTGGTATGTCCAAGCCGGAAGCTTTGGGAACGGTACAGAACATGTATGACAGCGGTGCCAGTGTCCCGCAGCAGGTGATCGACCCAACCATCGGAGCGACTTATACCACCAGACAGACCAGCAGAACGATCCTGGGAGACGACGTCATCACAGTGCGGGATTTCGCGACCGCTGCGGAAATTTCGTACTCGATCACAGATGCCAAAATCGCCCACGATCTTAACGGTGGTCAGGTCTGTGCGGATGCCATGGATCAAGCCAACGAAGGTGGGCGGATGATCGAGTTCCGCCCGTGCCCGAAACCCGAAGCAGGCTCCTGATGCTACTGCAACAAATCGAAAATGCCCCCGTTAACCTGCGGGGGCATTTGGTTTTGAAGTAGCCCACTGTTGGTCCCGCAGTCAGCTCTTTTGAACGTTGCCGACCAGTTGCGGGGACGGGACTGTGGGACCGCTGCGAAGGTCGGCCCGAACCTCTCGTTCGTTGTTTGCTTGCCAACTGAACGGAACGCGAAACACAGTCGGCCTAAACGTATTTGCTGTAGGGCCGCAATAGAGCGGCCGACCCGGTGGACTACTCGCTCCTTGACGACGGAACAAAATCCAACGGCGCTTCGACCGGTATCGGCTCTTCCCGATCCAGGCTTTTCTTGAATTCGGTCGCAATGCGGGCGGCATGTGCAACGACCCATGAATGCAGGTATGGATAATTGAAGGGTTCGCGCTCCTGCGGGTCGACGTCGAGGTTGATGATATGCGGCGTGGCCAGTTCAAGCGCTGGATCCGTGAAGGTTCGCTGTAGAACGAGGACGACTTTGAAGTTGCGCCATTTTACGCCGTACATCCGGTCACCCATCCAGTAGGGGAAGCCGTCGCGGGCCGAGAATTCAGAGGAACCTTCGAAGAATGCGCGTTGATCCACCCCGTCGATGATTCGATCCTGAGGCACTTCTGCGCCGGCCCATAGCGCCAGGGTTGTAAACATATCGGTGATGTGAACTATCTCGTTCGATTTCAGCCCCTCCGGAACGACGCCGGGATAACGGATCATTGCCGGCGTCCTGAGCGATCCTTCCATGCCAGTGAAGTATGTGCCGTTCCAGAAACCGGGATGGCCGCGATCTGGCTCCAGTTCCTCCGGGCCATTGTCTCCGGAGAAGACAACTATGGTGTTGTCCCGCAGCCCCCTGTCATCGAGAAATGCCATCAGCTCGGCAAAATCCGCATCAAGCTGGGCCAGGCTGTCCGCCCAGTCACCATGACCGGTTTTGCCTTTGAATTCCGGTCGCGGGGCAACCGGCATGTGCATCAGAGTGTGGTTGAAATAAAGAAAGAAAGGTTTTTCCGCGGCAAGGCTGCGATCGATAAAGTCTTTCGAACGATCAAGATACTCTCGGTCGAGGCTGAGTTTTACAGGAACGGTGAGTTCCTCAATGTTCCGGGGTGCCTTTCCTCGTGTGGACTCCATGACATAAGCCACGGGATCCCTTTCAGGGTCATGCCATGGATCATCGGCCCAAAAGGCTTCGTCGTAGCTGTGCGCGATACCAATCCATTCATCGAAACCCTGATCGGTTGGCCAGCGCCCCTCCGAGGCGCCAATGTGCCATTTGCCAACGATCGAGGTTGCGTACCCAATGTCTGTTAGGAGTTCGGCAAGCGTACGTTCCCAAGTGACAAGCCCGCCTTCGCTTCCGGCCAGAGCCACGGTCTGATTGCCTGATCGTATTGAGTACCGCCCGGTCATAAGCGCGGAACGCGATGGCGTGCACTGCGTCTCTGGCGCAAAGTTCATAAGCTGCATGCCTTCTTCGGCAAGCGCATCCAAGTGCTCAGTATGGGCACCGGGAAGTATACCGCCGCCATATGCACCAAGCTCGCCATAGCCGAGGTTGTCGACAAGAAAGTAGACGATATTGGGCCTGTCTTGGGCGGATGCGGTCGAAACTAGTCCCACGAGGAAGACCGCCGAACAGACAAGTGACTTGAACATTAGAATATCCCGGATTGCATCAAACCATAACGTCAATGCTACACATTTCGTGGGAGTCACAAAATGAGATTTGCGTGCCAAAGTACGTCAGGAACAGCCGACTAAGGCTGCATAGCCAATACTGATTACTTGACCTCTGACCGGCCGCTGGTGGCCCCTAGCGGTCATCCCCATACGACTTGATAGTTTTCTAGGTCGCTTCAACTCTCGCCAGCGGTCCGGGTTCTTCGCGTATTGGAAGATGAATGAGCCCTGCAAGCAAGCCAAGTGCGACTGCCGACCACCACATTGGCGTGTAGTCCTGGTTGAGGTCATAAATGCGGCCTCCGAGCCACGCCCCCACGAAACTGCCGGTCTGGTGGCTCAGGAAAACAAGACCAGCCAACGTTGACAAAAATTTCAACCCTTGTGTTTGTGCGACCAGCCCCATGGTCAGCGGAACTGTCGACAACCAGAGCAGGCCCATCAACGCGGAAAAGACCAGAACGCTTGTCTCGCTAATTGGAAACAGAACGAAAAGGGTGATGACCAGGGATCGCGTAAAATAAATACCGCTGAGGACCTTCTTCTTTGAATATACCTGGCCAGACCAACCCGAGAGAAACGACCCGGCGATATTGAACAATCCAATAAGTGCCAGCGACCACGCACCAACCCAGGACGCTAGGCCGAGATCAACGACATAGGCTGGCAAGTGCGTTTGAATAAAAGCCACGTGAAATCCGCAAACAAAGAACCCGAAAAAAAGACAAACATAACTGCGGTCGGAAAAGGCCATTGATATGGCGGTTCCAAAATCGCCTGCACTGCTGCCAGCGGCGCTGGGAACGGAGACGCGAGAAATGAACACGAGAAATGGCAGGATCAGTGCAAAGCTGAACGCGATCAAAATCAGGGCGGTTTGCCATCCGACCCCACCAATCATGGCGGTGGCTGACGGCGCGGCCACGAACATCCCCAGAGAGGCAGCGGCGGTACCCAGACCAAGAATGAAGCTCCGCCGCTCCGGTGTTACAACTTTTCCCAGTGCTCCGATGACAATCGGAAAGGATGCCGCGCCCGTTCCAATCCCGACAAGGACACCCGTAAGGATAAACGGAATCGGATCAGTAACGAGGCCCCTCAACAGGAAACCGATCCCAGCGCAAACAGCTCCGAAAGCAATCACACGTGCTGTTCCATAGCGGTCCGCAAACGCACCTGCGACAGGTTGAGCGATCCCCCACATCAAAGCCTGAACAGCAACCGACAACGAAAAAACTTCGCGACCCCACCCAAGTTCGGAAGACATAGGTGCCAAGAACACACCAAATGTCGCGGAGAACCCGAAGCCAAGAAAGGCAACCATGCATCCTGCAAAAACTGCGGCGTTCAACTGGCTTTTTGTAGGGGTAGTGCTATCCACGTCGGCTCCCGGCGAGCTAAAAGAAACTTCAAGCGCGATGCTGGCACGAACTATGTTGGCAATCAATTGCGAGCCGTCGAAGCTTTCAGAGGGATTAGGCAGCCAACGCACGGTGAATGACGGCTGCGTCCGCGTTGCCGACGTCTGCAGGCCCTTTGTGTAGAATGCGGTCATAGCAATTCGCAGCTTGGTGCGTGAGCCACAGATTGAATTATTACCAACGGTAGAAATGAGCCGGTTCGGCTTGTCCGTATCTCTGCGGACAAGAGCTGGCGTGACAAACCACTGTGGAATTGGCAGTGTGATCACACTTACTTCAATGACAAATCCAGAGGGCTCCATGCGATCTTTCGTTGCCATAGATATCAGCGACGAGGCAACGGCAGCTTTGATCACGTTACAGCGCGCGCAGCCATTTGGCCGACCGGTTTTGCCGGAGAACATGCATCTGACGCTGGCTTTTCTGGATGATCAACCCGAGGAGGCTTTGGAAGCGGTGCATGAAGAACTGCTGGCACTTTCAGGCCAACCGTTCAGCATCATGTTCTCAGGGATCGAGTGTTTTGGCCAGGCGCTGGCTGTCAGGGTTGTCGATTGTGCTGCACTCAATGCGTTGCACCGGAAAGTCCAGTCCGCGGCCCGGCAAGCCGGGATTTTCCTGCCTCGCCGACGCTTCCGGCCTCATGTAACCATTGCACGAGTAAAGCCGTGGCAATGCGAGGTAATGCAGCCCGCCCTGGACCCTGAGGCAACGACCGCCGTGCCAGAGATGTTGGTTTCCGGCTTTAGCCTTTTTCGATCCACCCTGCGCCCCGATGGGGCTCAGCACGATGTCCTGGCGCAATACACGTTCGATTTGACAACGAGATAGGTAATTGGATTTTTTTGATCCCCGGGAAACGGTTTGGTCGAACCCAGATTTCTTCGCCTAGCACTCAGATCACCAAAACGCGAAGGGTTCGTAGCTAACCTCAGAAACCCTGAGATCGAGTGTTTCCTTCCGCCTTCAATTGGAGACCGTCTAAAAGCTTTGGTGCAAGATTGTGAGTAGGCCCTTCCAGCACCTCGCCCCAGCCCTTTAAGGTTCACGGTAAGGGCTATGACCCTAAGAATCCGGCACCTGATATGTTGTCGGGGCGATCGCTGCTCCCTAAAATGAGCAGGCGTGCACCAACAACGACCAACATTTCTGTTGGCCTTAGCTTTACCGCAATAGCGTGTTGAAGGAATCGAGCTTTAGACGTTTGAACTCTGCCTAATGACAAGGACTCGGCGGGTAGATCAGAGAACACAGACAGGCTTATAGCCAATCACATTTCTTTTCAGTGTGTTGAGAAAAACATGGTGCCTAGGAGAGGCATTGAACATGTGCATCACAATGCACCAAGATTCCGCTAGTATGACTTTTTTAGAAATGAAAACAATGAAGTTAACCGGTTCAACGATCACTATGCCTCAGAGTACCTCTTGAAGCCGCATAGAAAAGAGGGGATAAAACGGGGGATAAGAGATGCTGTGAGGGGATATGGCCGGATCACTCTACAAGTTGAGCGCGGCGAAGGTCCGCAGTGCCGGATCAGGCAAACACAGTGACGGCGGAGG
>NZ_JBQFTB010000018.1:0-62343 GCF_056538465.1 Ruegeria sp. BG6
CAAAAGAAAACCCCCGACGAGAACGCCGAGGGCAGACAGGTACTTCATGGATCAAACTCCTGCAGTTGCTTCTTTATTTAGATGCAGGAGGGTCCTCAGTTTTCTGGGGGAGCGGACGTTCAGATTTGTTGCTGGAATGGCCGAGTTGCGGGACTAGAAGAAGGTTAAATTGATAGTGCGCCTCAGACGCACGAAGGCGTAACAAGGCTACTTCAAATGCCGATGCCTGACAAAAGGCTTGCAAGAAGCGATTGAAGAACCGATTGGCTGTAGGTTCGTTGACAATGCAAACTACCTGGCACCACTGCACACCCATTTTGCCCAATGCATCGAAAAATATCTGAAAATTGCGATAGCTTTTCGCTGTTTGGACCGTGCGTGCTAATTCTCAGGCGTTGTTAGCGTATGAGTTGAACATGGTAAGTTTAAGTAAATGGAAGCTGTTTCCGACCGAGAGGAGCCTCTGCCGGTATTTCTCTCTTGGCAATGTCTCGCCAACATCTATCCGAGCGTTTTTGGAAATAGCGGGACCAATATGCGCATTGGCAGCTTTGGTTGCTTTCAGCCTTTATAGGGCTTCCCCGGTGAACTATGCATCTGTCCTTATGTGAAACAAGTTGGGTTCTTTTGAAATGCTCTGCCCCCAGGGGAAGGTGCGGTCAGAGTAACTTTTCTTGATGCAGAAATCTCTATACGTGCCACAAGGTCTGTACGCGCAGGGCACACAGCGTTCCGTATTGACTAGCAAATCACAATCTACCTAAATTTTGGAATGAGTAGCGGAAAACACTTTGACGATCTGTCAGTCGGCGATGCTTTCGATACCGGTGGTATTACGCTCACAGAAAGCGCAATTATTGATTTTGCGCTTACGCACGACCCACAACCTTTCCACGTGAACAAGGTGGCGGCAACAGAGTCGATTTTCGGCGGTATTGTCGCCAGCGGCTTTCAAACAGTCGCGCTCACCTTCCGGCTATTTCGTGACACTGGTGTGTTGACTGGAACCAACTTGGGCGGCCACGGCATGGACGAGGTGCGGTGGCTCGCTCCCGTTTTCCCCGGCGATACACTGCGAGCGCGTGTTACAGTTGAGGTGCTTACGCCATCACACTCCAAGCCTGATCGAGGAACGGTACGATTTCGCTACCGGACGTACAACCAAAACGATGTCGAGGTACTTAGTCTGGTCATGGATCATGTTATGGCTCGGCGAAAGTAAGTCAGTTCATCTTCATATTGTGGACGTCGGCGTTGGGCTCGGTTCGACTATTCGCTGAGCAAGGTTTGAGAGACTGCAATTCGGACAGTCCGGCCGTACGCAGGGCCCTGCCTAATGCGCGTCTTTCTTTACGCGTCAGTGGACTCTCGTTCCCTAGAAAAGTAAGATGGCGCCATAGTTCTGTGACCTAGGGAAGCAGGTGCTATGACGGATGACCAAGTTCGGCGACGGCTCGCGGCTATCCTTGCAGCAGACGCAGTAGGATACAGTCGGCTGATGGATGCGGACGAAGAAGCTACCCTGCGAACGCTCCTGGCCCACCGTGAAACCATTGAAGTATCCATTGCCAATTACGGCGGTCGTGTTTTCGGATCGGCGGGCGACAGTGTAGTCGCCGAATTCCCGAGTCCCGTGGAAGCCGTGCGCTGCGCCATAGAAATTCAGCGGGGACTCGAGACTGGAAACGCTCACTTTCCAGTAGACCGCGTTATGCTTTTTCGCATTGGCATCAACCTCGGCGATGTAATGGTCGAGGGAGGCAACCTCTTTGGCGACGCAATTAACGTCGCGGCCCGGCTCGAGAAGCTGGCCGAAGCTGGGGGAATTATGATCAGCGGAACGATTTACGATCAGGTTGTTGGCAAGATCTCTTATCCGTTCGAATTCGTGGGTGAGCAAACTCTCAAGAACATTGAAGGCCAAGTGCGCGCATACCGTGTGGCCACCAAAGAGATCGAGACGGATGCTCGCACACGCGACAAAGGCACGCTTGAATTCGACCTTCCGGAAAGACCTTGCATCGCGATTGTACCCTTCAAATGCCTGCGTTCTGACCCCGAAAAGGACTTTCTTGCCGATGGTATCAGGTTCGGTATCTCGGCCACACTAACACAGCTTTCCGGGCTTTTTCTTGTTCATGCACCGGCCCTTAATCCCTATCGCGGGAAAGATGTCTCGGCATCATCGGTGGGCGCCAAATTCGGCGCTCGCTACATTCTCGAAGGCGCTGTCCAACAGGCTAGTGATCGAGTGCGGGTCACCGCGCAACTTACAGACGTAGAAATCGAGCAAATCATCTTTGCTCAAAGCTATGATCGAGTTGTGGATGATATCTTCAAAGTTCAGGATGAAATAACTCGGGAAATCATCGCTGCACTGAACATAAAGTTGGCCACGAACGAACGAAATCGCATTTGGTTCGGAAAACTCAACAGCCCTGAGGCGGTGGAGTGTTACTACCGCGGTGCCAGTCACTTTTACGAGTTAAACCCGGAGGACAATGGAATTGCCCGCGGCTTTTTTGAAGAGCTTCACCGCGTACAACCCGACTCAGTGGTGGGTCCGAGCTACGTTTCCGTAACGCATTGGATGGACGGTTTTTTCAAGTGGACCGAGCCGGCAGCAAGATCCATGGAACTGGCAGCCAATTGGGCGCAAAGTGCAATAAAATACGAAGACAACAATGGCATCGGTCACGCTGTCTTTGGGCATATTCTACTTCTTAACGGAAAATATGAAGAAGCGCTGACGCTATGTAAAACCGGAGCGAAGCTTAGGTCGAGTTGTCCGTTGGCGCATGCTCTCCTGGGGCTCGTGCTGAATTATTGCGGCGACGCACAATCCGCTGTTCAGAGCGTGAAAGAAGCCCTTCAGCTCGAGAAAGTATATCCTGCCTGGCTAATCGACGTACTCGCAGCCGCGTACCGAGACAACGGCAACATTGCGCTCTCGATCCGCGCTGCGAAAGAGTCCTTGCGGCTCAATCAAAAGAACAATGACGCTCGCATTATTCTCTGCAGCGACTACGAGCTTACATCCGCTCACGACGAGGCGAAACGCGTCGCCTACGATATCGTGAGGAGTGATCCGGCGTTTTGCCTATCCGACTACGCAAGCAGTCAGCCTTACAGGGACCCGTCAACGCTGGACCACCTTGTGCAAACCCTTCGTGTGGCTGGCTTGCCGGACTGAGCACCAGACTTGGATTTCAGGTCCTTGGCAAATTCGATTTAGCCTGCTTACTTAAATCAGCGCATTAGTCCTAAAAAATCATTGCCCGTGTAAAGCGATAAAACGAAAACTCGGCTATCGGGAGTATCGTGGCGAGTGGAGATGTCAGATTTAGGCTCGAGGCGGGTTTCTATCTCGTACTGAAATTGCCCGTCCGGTAAGGTTTCGGATATTACTCTGTCGTGGCATTCGACCTGCTTGAGAATTTATCGACCCTTCCTCAGGTCAGTGCGATCAACCACCCGCCCCAGACAATCAAAACCAGGCCAAATCCTCGGCTCAGAAATCGCCCAAATGGCAATGTCTTTTCCGCCAACACTACGATTGTAAGTACGGCAACCCACGGCAGGTTCATGACGCCCAATACAAACAACAGCACCATCAGCATCCAGCAACAGCCAAGACAGTAGGCCCCGTGCTGAAGCCCCATCTTCGCGGCACCCAGGGTTCCCTCGTGCCAATGAGCCGTCAAAAAACTCATGGGCGAGCGGCAATGCTCTAGGCAAGCGTTCTTGAGTGGCGTCCATTGGAACAACCCGGCGAATATCAACATCACGCCGCCTACGGTCGGCGCAACCCTCCCCATCATGGAGGAAAGCACGCCACCCGTGTGCAGCCACCAATTCAATACAGTCGCCGCCAGCGAGAACCCCAGCCAAACCAACAGATACCCTGCAACGAAGCTGCCCGTCGGCACGAAGGGGCGCCCTGCCTCCTCCCGTTTCGCGCGCACTCTTTCGTAGATCATTACGGCGGGTGTAACCGAAGGCAGCATCATCGCGAACATCATCACGGCCCACATGAAAAGCATGAAGACAAAATCCGCGACTGACCACTGCATCATCATCGGCATGGTTACGTCGCTGGCCATCGTCATCGGGGACGAACCACGCCCGAGGTAAATTGTATAGGCCCACGCCAGCGCCGTGAGCGCAACTAGCGCAGCCAGAACCAGCGCCCGATCCCGTTGTGCAACTCCTAAAGCATTCATAATAATGGCCTGACGATCCGGCCCGGCCTCAGCCGGCCCAGGCGACTTGTCCAACCACACCCGACCGGCCTGTCCAGCTCATGGGCATATCCGAGTCGTTCCAGGTGGTGCCGTCACTGGGGGCCAGATCACCTTCATGCCCCTCATGCCCGAAGGCGAGGCTGAACGCGGCGTTCTGCAGTTTCATCTTGTTGCCGAGATCATTGACCAGACGGCGGGATTTCATCTCGCCCACACCAGCCACGCTTGCAGTTAGTTCGCCATCGGCCTCGGCCACGCTGATCCCAGCACGTTTTGTCGGAAGCCAAGCCGACAACAGGCTTGCTGGCACCTCCATGCCGCCGCCGGACGCACCCTGCAAGATGGTCTCCAATGCCGCGGCCTGCGCATCGCTAGCATTATCGTCAATGTAGACCCGCCCAGTGCCGTTAGCGTCGAACAGAGTCGGACCGGGGAAATGAAACGAAACAATCGCGTTTTGGCCAGAAAGGTCCACGCCTTCATGAGAGCCCTCGCGAATTCGTATCAACAAAGATGTTGCGCAGTACCCTTGGTCCATGAGCATAAGGTCGGCTTGTCCGAACCAGCATGGGCAAAGCATGTTGCAACTGCAGGTTTCGACGAGCTCGCCCGAAACATTCCAAGCCATGACTTCTCCTCCCGTCTCACGTTTTCCGCAGCCGAATTTTAGCATAAAGGCCGCGTTTCACCAATCAACCACAAGGCTACTCGTGCTTGCTCAGGGCTCAATGCGAACACGCCATCAATTTAGCTGGGCGTCTGCACTCCGTACGGTAGCGCATGCTATATCGCTACTTCTGCGTGCAGTTGGTTAAAATTTTTATTTTTGGAATAGGATAGGCAACAATCTTCCGTTCTTTTCTCGCCGAGCGCATCTTGCCCAAACAATTTCCATCCGCGTCGGACACTGACCAAATCGGTCGCGGCAGTCCAACGAAACGACCACTCCGCCGCGGACCCCAAGCCGCGAGCACCGGCGACTACCCGTCAGCCCCAGGAACGACTCGTCAACGGTCCAGTCCTACGGCTGCCGTCAGCGCCAGTGAGCGGTCTCGTAAGCTGTCCCTAAGCGCCAGTGAACGGGCTCTCCAGCGGTCAGAAATGCCCCATGCTGACCCGCTGACGCTCCATTCCGCCCGTCGCTTCGCTCAGCTAAATGCCCCCGAAACCGCCCCAGTTCCGGCCACCGGTCGGAAAAGTTCTTAGGTTTCATCGGCGGGCAAGGATTCCTACCACCCCAGCCACAAAAATTACTGAAAATCAGATACTTAGAAGCACTCAAGATGTAAGTATACTTACCTTGATTTCTGCCCACACCTCCCCCACAGATAGTGCATGGTCGCGGTTCCGGCCGGCTGCGTCCCCCAAAAAACAACGGCAGACAACGACATGCGCAACAAAAGCGTTCGTATAAGTGACAGAATCATTGGCGATTCCAGACGGTACAGAGTGCGTTGGTACTGTGATTGGAGTGAAAATCATAAGGAGGAGACTTTCAAGTCGCTGGCTAAAGCGAAGCAACGCAAACGAGAAATCGATGCCATGAAAGCTTCTCAAGTCGGACCGGGAATGCGGGAGATGAAGTTCTCTCAGCTCGCCGAACAATATAGGGAAGCCTCAAAGCGCGGCAGGGATGGAAAAATGCCGCTCGAGTTCTCCACGTTAAAGGGCTACCAACATTATCTGGACGAACACATACTCCCGTACATCGGGAATGTACGTTTGAACGAGCTGACCAGAGACAAGGTGAGCATGTTCATGGGACAGCTCACCGAGAAGTTCACCTCCCGACAAACTGCCAAGCATGCATTTGACCTTTCCAAGTCGATCTTGAACTGGGCTGTGGCTAGGGACCTCATCGTCAAAAGCCCCGCCTACAAACTAGCAGTGCAATTGAACGACGGCAGGGGCGTAACCAACTCCGTCAACCATATATTCGAAGTGACCGACGGCTGAGAGTTTCGGCTCATGGAGAGTGGCCACTCCGACCAATCCTTTCTCGCCGCATGTCAGGATCAAACAGTTTTCGCCATACAGACTGACTTGCTCCAGCTGGAGCGCCAGCGCCCCATTGATATTCACTGTCTGACGTCAGCGCCAACGGGACAGTTTAGGCTCCAATGGATTCTCAAACACAATGGAGGTTCAAATCAAATGGGGCACTCCAACGAATACACGCACCGGTCTACGGCGCGGCGAGCTATTCCCCGCTGAACCTGTCCAGGGCGGACGAGGAAGGTGGAACACCAGTGTCTTATTTGATCCTTTTGAATTCAGGCGGTAAGTTCGTTATCACTGCGTTTGGCTTGGGTATCGCAGACGGGAATTTCTTAAACCTGCTGTATATTCCGCTCGCACTTGCTTGCTGGCTATCGCCTGTCATTGGTATCATCTACGCCATGACGGGCTCTTCTGACCCAGAGCGAGCAACGATGGGATACGATCCTAGGAGGAAAGCGGTGAACCTGTTGCGCAGATGAGCACCTGACCGTCCAGCGCCAAAACTCAATGGGTATTGGTGCCTTTCATCCGTCTTGATTCAAGCTGGGAGCAGCGAAAATGAACCCAAGAAACTTTGTTCCAAAGGGCGCCGCCAGCTATCGTATCGACTATGATGGGTCGGCCAAGGAAATCTATTTCCTGTTGCTGCCAAAGCTGACCATGCTGGCCTTTAGCGCTGCAGTGGAACCTCTGAGGATCGCCAATCAGGTTACAAACAAGGAACTGTATAAGTGGTTTCTGATCACGGAAGACGGAAAACCGGTTTCTTGTTCGAACGGGATAGAGATTACGCCGGATTCTGCCTTGCACAATTTACCGAGATCCTCACGACTGCTTGTTTGTTCTGGAATTGAACCGGCGGAAAGTACAAACCCGAAAGTCCTGTCGTGGATCAGGCGTCAGAGAACCTTTGGGTGTAATCTGGGTGGTGTTTGCACAGGAGCATTTGCCCTTGCAAAGGCCGGAGTTCTCACAGGCAGAAGGTTCACATTGCACTGGGAGAACCATCCTGCTTTTGCCGAACATTTTCATGATTTGGAACCGTCGGCAAACCTGTACGAGATCGACGATGAGCTTATGACATGTGGTGGTGGCCATGCCGCAACCGACATGATGCTGGACATGATCGAATCCGATTTCGGAAACGAACTGGCGGTCATCGTGTCGGACATGTGCATCCACTTTCGCTCCAACAATAGTAAAACGCTTCAGAAATCAGCTTTCTCGGTGGCATTGGGCAGTCGCAATCAGCACCTGATCAACGCCATGCAGATCATGCAGGAAAACCTGGAAGATCCGTTGGATATCTCTGAAATAGCCGAAGCCGTGCAGATATCTCGTCGCCAGCTTGAGCGTCTTTTCCAAAAATATGTCGAAACTTCACCTGTGCAGTTTTACATCGAACTGCGCGTTTCGAGGGCTTACGCATTGCTCAGCGAAACCGAGATGACGGTTGCCGAAATCGCGGCCGCGACGGGTTTTGGCAGCGCTACACAACTTACGGTGCGGTTCAAAAAACGCTACGGCGAGGCGCCAACGTCATTCAGAAGGGGGTGGTCGGACAGGCGTGCATGATTAGCGACGGAACGCTGCTGTTCGGCCTATTCAAAGCCGGAGTCAGAGTAAGGCCTCTGCCCGTTCGACAACCCAAACCATCGCGACCAGACTTGCACATGCGGCGACGGCGGCGCGAGAGCCTACCCAGATCCGCCCCGGCTGTTTGCGCAGAAACAACACCAGCGGCCAGACCAATAGGACGATCATAACTTGCCCGGCCTCCACGCCAATATTGAAGGCCAGCAAGCTGTGCCAAACGTTCGGTGCGTCGACGCGCAGGATCTGGTGCAGCATGAAGGAAAACCCAAATCCGTGCAGCAAACCGATGCCGGACGTGATTGCAAAGGCCTTCAGGTCACCGTGTCCCTTTTCCGGTGGCCAGACCGCCATCAAGGCAGCGTAAATTATGGAAAGCGCAATCGCCAATTCAACAGTTGGGATGAACCATGCGCCACTCGGTGCGAAACCAAAAAAGCCAAGGATCAGCGTTACTGTATGGCCGAGGGTAAACCCCGTGACGCGCGCCAGCAGGCTATGAAGGTTCAGAGCCCCGATGATCATGCAAAGCACGAACAGCACGTGATCGGGCCCTTCCAGAATGTGCCGAATACCTTCGACAAAGAAAGTCGAAGCCGCTGAGGTCGCTGATCCCGATACATCGACCGGGTTATGCATCAGGCCCCTGGCACGGTAAGTCCGAACCTCCTGCCTGTTGTAGTCGAGGATCAGGTTCGCGGTGTCTTCCTGTCCCTCAAGTCCCGGATCAGACGCATAGGACAGACTGTAGGTTCCCACTTGTCCTGTATTGAAGCGCAGATGCACGTCCACCATCACGGCACCCACATACGTCTCGTCGGTCGTGGGGAAAACATCGCCGGGTGCAAATGCAGCCCGGGCTTCATCCAGCGTGGCAAATCCGGGTTCCTGCCCCAGCGGGTGCAACCTGATAGAAACGACATTTGCCTTTTGTTGCTGACCTTCGATTGACAACAACAGGCTGTCGGCAGCGATGCGGGCCAAACCGGGTGGGTCACGACGCAAAGCGGTCTGATCCACGTAATGCATCAGCATCCCATCTTCGATCTGATTGTATGTATAAGGTGCCGGAGCGGGTAATCCGTCGGCACCTTTCGGTCCGACGAGTTCCGCGACCAGATATGGCATCGGCAAGCGCACGTAGACATCAAGACCATCTTCCGAGTGGGCAACATGATGAATACGGACATTCTGGTTCAGATTGAAATGCGCCTTGGCGCTTCCTGCACATAATGAGATCAAGGCTGACAGCACCGAAAAAATGAACAGCCGCACAGGTTTCACTATGTTAACCCCCTGTCTTTGCACTGATTATCGTCAGCCCATCAAGCATCCATTGGCTGCCATGCCGCGAGACGTCGAGCACTCCGCGGTAAAGGACCGCCTGCCTGTGAAAATGCCCCCAATGGCCGCCGCTGACACGGGCCGTCCAATTGGCGAGCGCCTGGTGTCGGTTCCTTGTATCGCCTGCAGCAAAGCTTTCGACGTTCAAATCAACAATTTCTTCCACACGCGCCATTGCGCCGGATGGTAACTTGACCGACAAACCTCGCTTCATCTCCGCTTGTACGTCATCGCGATTGCCCGCCTCAACGAATGGCTCAAGCGCTGCCGCAGTCCTGTCACTTTGCGTCTCAAGCATCGCGGTGCCAATGTTGCTCAGCAGTCCTTCCACAACCTGATGCGTGGCGATCTCATCCGGTTCCGTCGTCATCGCGAAGGGAATCGGGCTTTTTACGGGGTAGACGACAATTGCGGCGGCCCCGAATGCACCGGTCAGGCCGATCAAAATCAAACGCTGGCCCCCGGTTCGTTTCGACGAAAACCAAGCACAAATGATACCCAACAGACCCAGGCCAATGGCAAACAACGGCACCTGTGTCAGGCCCGCAGTTTTGACAACAACAGCGCTCGTTTTCGGGTCTGCCCAAGACGTCAGGTGGTTATTCCAACTAACAACAGGATCGGACGCGTAAATCTGTGATGGTACCGCCCCGGCCGGATCGGTGAGGGTGATTGGTATGACGTCCAGATTGTCCGGGAACAATTCCCACGCCACATCAACACGATTGGGTAATGTCATGACCGGGTAGGACAGCACAACGCCCAGCAGCATCGTATTTCGGTTGGCTTCCGCCTCATCCGGAAGGACGCGCAATCCTTCGGCCCCAATCTCGATACGAGAGACCTGCACCGTATCAGGGTTCACTTGCTTTCCATCGATGGCGATCGGGTTTCTGTTCGCAAAAAACTGCGAAACCTCAGACTTGATGCCAACGACCTGATCCGCGGTCAGTCGTTCTGTGTTTCCAAGGTTCAGATCTGCCCAACCTTCGAAGTCTTTCAAACGCAAGATGATCTCGTGCCGGACGACCCGCGGTTCCATGGCCAGAAACGACATCATCGGGGATTTGTGGTGACGGGTCAGATTGGGGTTTTCAAATGTGGTGAACCACGGGTCGCTCCAGTCCGGGATCATCGTCTCGGGCTGCGAAAGATAGCGATAGTCTGTAACCGGAACGCCCATGTGTTCGGCCACCACGCCAATAGAAGCCAAAGGAATACCGTCAGCACTCAGCGGAGGGACAAACCTGATCCGTTCAGGCTTGCCATTAAACGGATACTCCATATCCACGTAGACGACTTTGTCACTGCGTGGTCGCGGTCGATATTGCGCGCTGGCTGCTGTTTGCCGGGGTGTCCTGGGTCGCACATCGATCGTATTTGTTGAGCTGGTCAGTTCTTCTCCGTCCGCCCAAACCTGAAGGTTTTGCCCCGTCCGCTCGGCCAAAGACAAACCCGAGCCGTCATCTGGGACGACAAATACCGGATAGTCACTCAGATCTATCTCGAGGATGACCCGCACATGGTCGGGCTCTACCGAAAGCTCGACGAAGTTCGGCGCGGTTTCGCCGCCGTAGGGTGAAACAAGATCAGCAACCGACTGGTTTGCGCTGAACATAAGGCCCGCGATCATCGAGCTCAAAAAGACCCCAATGTTGCAAGCAGCGCCAGACTTAGAAATGAAACGCGACGGCAGCATAAATGCCATTCTGATCCACGTCATAGGCAAACTCCCCACCCGAACGATTTGTGGAATAGTCAATTCCGTAGAATTGATAGCCAAACCGCAGGGACGTGTTCTCCCAACCTTTCCAGTCGAAGCCTGCAAGAAGCAGATATTGCAGGTCATCACCATTCACACCAAATCCGCTTAGTTCGGCGCGGCTGGCAAAGCTCCATTTGTCGTTGATTTCCACCGCATAGCGAAGCGCGATCATTGGCTCGAACCAGTCTTCGGTTCCGCCCAGCGTCATGCCCGGGCCAAGGCCGGAAATGTCGATCTCTTGCTTTAACCGGTTCCACTGAACACCGATTGCGGCGTCTGCCGCGTAGCGCCTGCCAGAGGCATTGACCCCGTTCGCAAATCGGTAAGCACCTTGAACATTGGCGAAGGTTTGCCGGACATCAACATCGACACCCACCCTTCCGCCGGGCAGGGTGCCGTCGCCGCCAAGCCTCACATAGTAGACTTCGGAGATGATCCCGAAATCTCCGTTCCAGCCTTCATAGCGCACCGAAGCGGCCCCTTGCAGCACATCCAGAACCTCACTCAGGCTCAGGTCCAGATCGACGCTTGTGCCATCAATGGTTGAGGTGCCCGTGGTGCTGAGAGGAAGGAACAGATAGGGCGTGATCGAGTGTCGCCAACCACCTTCATCATTCTCGGATCTGGAAAGGGACTGAGCGCTTGCGGCTTCCGCAAAACCTACGATCAGCCCGACAGTCAAGATCAATTTATTCGTGATACTTCGCATCGCAACGCCCCTTGCATTATTCAAAAAACCGGCACGTGCTGCTCAGCACGCACCGGTCAAATTTGATTTTAGTTGTCGCCGGGATATGGGAACTCCTGCCCCAAGGCTTCCGAAGCTTCTTCGTAGATGGGTCTCAAGACGTCGTCGACATCATCAAATCCACCCTTTGTGAAATCGGAAAATTCCATAACCTCCGGGGCCAAGCCCACCTGCTCGGCATAAGCTGTTTTGTCTGCCGGGTCCGGCGCGATCGCTGGAGCGGCAAGCGGCGGCGACCATGTGCGTTCTTCAGTGGCCGCCATTCGAACGGTGATGTCGTCTTTAGTCACATTCCAGACCATGAAATCATCCGCCATGCTCAGGGGGCCGTCGTACGTGGATCGAATTCTCTCATACACGCCATTAGCCGTGTCGAAGTCGTTAAAGAAATGGTACGCGACAGCCATGCGAGGCTGGATATCGCTCATCACTTTGCCGAACGCCTCGGGCGCGGTGTGAACTTGTGTCCCGACTAACAAAGCCGACTCGGGCGTAAACTTCATCTTGGCGACGAGTTCTGGCACCGCAATGAAACACTCGTGGATCGCTAGATCGGCATTCTTTGCGTATTCCTTGAACCATGTGTTGGGATAGGTGTCCGAGCTGAATACGAATTTCAGGCCGTTCCATTCGAGCGCGTAACTGACTGCACCGTCGATCGAGTGAATGGCCGGGAAAGTGCGTATCTGGATTCCATTCTCGTCGTAGATAACCCCGTTTTCCAGCTGGTAGTCGAATTCGTTAACTTCCATCGAATAACCACGAAAATCAATGTTACCAGCACGACCCGCCAGATCCCAGGTCAGCATCTTCTGCATGTGATCCAACGCATAGGCGGTGCCAAGCTCCTCAGCAGGTCCGCTCGGACCCCAGACGCGCAACGGCACGTTTCGCCCCATCAATGCGCCGCCGATGAACAGGTCATGCAGCGCACCAAAGTGGTCGGTGTGTAGATGCCCGATGAAGACTTTGTTCAGGTAATTGTAAGGAATCTGAAGAGACGAAATCCGCTCGGCCGAACCCGAGCCAATATCGAACAGGAACTTGTCCCCGTTGCCCAATTCCACAAGGAAACACGCGGCAGCCTGCGCGGCCCGTGTTGTGGGCATTCCGGTCCCGCACGCAATGACCCGCATCTCATCTTCGGCCAGGTCTTCGGTATTGGGGTAGTACACATCCCGCGGACGATCACGCACCATCGTCGGTGAAACCTCTTCCGTTTCCTGCGCATATGCTGCCGATGGTGTAACAGCATCCATTACGGCATCTGTAAACGCTTGCGGAGAGACGGCCCAGGCGCCGAAAAGCAAACCAATTGCGAAATGCTTACTCAGTCTTCTGTAGTTCGAATGATAGGCCATGTATCCTCCTCCAATTGCTTAGCGGCGCGGCAAGCGGGAGTAGCACCAAGGCACACCATCCCGCTGTTATGGTCATCAAACTGACACTTAAGGATCATGCATGTAAGTGACTCACGGTGGGTACTGGGGTGACTCACGTTCCGATAATTGCAAGAATAAGAATATGGTAAGGCGTTCCGAAGAAATCCCGGATAATGACAAGCGTGCCGCCCTAAGCAGATTGCTTGCGGACGCGCACATGGATGGGTCCGAAAGACTTCAGGCCTTTTTGACCTACATTGTTGACGAAGAACTCGCCGGGCGAGGCGAAAAAATTCGTGGAAAAACAATAGCGCAAGACGTCTATGGCCGCGACACCTCAGAAGGGACCGATCCGGAAAACGTTGTTCGCGTAGACGCCAGACGGCTTCGTCAATTTTTGGAACTGCATTACGAGGGCATTGGAAAAGAAGACCCGGTACGCCTGCATATCGACAGCGGCGGGTACAGACCACGTTTCGAAGCGGCCACCAGAGTGAGTTCGGCATCGCCTTCGACTGACGCCAAACGTTTTGGCCTTCCCTTCGGCGCGTTCGCTTTTGGGGCTGTTGTTGGCGCACTGATCGCAGTCAGTCTTGTTCCGGACAGAAAAGACCCCGCTTCGGCAGACTTAAGCAATCCACCTGAGACGGACACGAACGCGTACTTACAGCGCGCCGCAATTTACGAAAAATCCCCTGCCGCTTTGCAAGCCTTCAATCTGGCGCAACAAGCACGGACAATGATTTTTCCGATCTTCGACCGGCAGCGCCAGTTACTGGTTCTTTCTGTGTTTGAAGGCGTGATTGAGATGGACCCTGATTACTTTGGTGGCTACGCGGGTGCAGCACAGGCATTAGCGTCGCTTTCAGTGATTTCTCCTCCGTCAGACGCAAAAGCGGAATATGCCGATGCAGCCATGAAATTGGCAAACCAGGCCGTTAGCCTTGCGCCAGACCAAGCCTGGAGCCAGTCCGCCAAAAGCTGGGCCTATTTCGCCAATCGCGATTACGATGCTGCGTTACAGCTCGGCAGGCGCGCTTCACAACTTGACCCGAATGATGGTGCAGTCCTCGACTTTTTTGGGGCTGTCGCTTTGTATTCGGGCGAGTTCGAGGAGGCAATCGCAACAGCTGACCGGCTTTCCCTTATGAATTCCAGCAACCAAAGGTTCGCCAATCGCAACGTTTCAGGCGCGACCTACTTTCATCTGGGTGAGTATGAAAAAACGGTACAGCGCTTTGAAGAGGCCAAGCAACTTGGGGATCCGCTGAGTGCACCTTCGCTGGCATATGTCACGGCTGCCTTGTCTGCAATGGGGCGCGACCAAGCCGCACAGGCAAAGTTGGCAGAGCTTGAGCGAGCCTGGCCAGGCGCACCAATTGGTGCGATGCTGAAAAGTATTCATAGAGACGACAAAAACGCCGAAGCCGTCTTGCGTGAACTGCGAAAACAGGGCTGGGTCAGTCCCGCCGAGCAGGAAGAAGTCCAGCAATGAGTTGTCTCATTGCGCGTGTGGCAGACTATACTAGCGCAAGCCTTCTGAGCAAAAGTCAGTTATCATATTGTTCGGTGCGGACGGCAGGCTGGAAGTGATCAATTAACAGACAGTCAAAGGAGGGTCTGTCGCGTTTACCGTTCGAATTTGAAAGGGTGTGTTGAATGTTCAGTTTTGGTAGCCCGCGCGCCTTTCAGGACCGCTTTGCGCGTTCCCTTGGCATCCCCCTATTGGTCGTTGCCGTATTGATTGCCACTCTGTCTCAACCCCGCCTTACAAGCGCATGCACGGTGTGCATAACACTGCCGGACGCATCACTTGCTGATCATCTGATTTCGGCCGAAATCATTGTTTTGGCCGGACCTGCACAGGACAACCCATTCAGATTTGCTCCGAAAAAGCTGATCAAAGGCACATCTGAGGATCTTGCAGGATTGCCTGAGATTCCGTTTCTTGTCGACAGTGCGACCCGCGCAACATTTCGCAATTACCCGGACAAGAGCATTCTCTTTACCTACGGAGCGGTGGACAAGGACGCGGCCGGGCGCGGTTTCTCGCGCAGATGGAAAAGGATATTCACTCTGAACCCGGACCGGGAACAGTTTCTGGCAAGTCTCGAGGACGCGGCAGAAAACTGGTCTTTCGGCAGCAAAAACGTTGCGGAGCGTGTTGAGTTCTTCGCCGGGTATCTAAACTCCGCGGATCCCGTCCTGCGTGACACAGCGTTGATCGAACTGGATCGCGCGCCGTATCCAGCGGTTCAAGCCCTGCGCCCAAAGGTTCAAACCAACCGGCTGATGGAGGAGCTTCGCAACATCAACCGCATAAGCTTTGTTCCGATTGCAATTCGTCTCTTGGGTTTGCAAAAGGACGATGCGGAGGCGGTCGGGATCGTACGGGCACGTTACCCGCGCGCCGTAAGCAGCCGCAGCGGTTACCTTTACGATTGGGCTCTGGCCGGTTTGGAGGTGGACGGATCGGTTGCGGTGCAAACCATCGACAATGCGCTTCAAAAGTCAGGACGGAAATTGCAAGACAGGCAGAGCCTGATACGCGCGTTGACTGACGCTGGCACGGCGTCTCCGAACCTCAGAGATCCGATCATCGACGTTTTTTCCAGAGCCCTGACCGACGACAGCGCGTTGGCATTGAACATCGCGATTGCGGCGCGCGACTGGCAGGAAAATCGCTTGGATCACCAACTTAAGGCAGTATTGGAAAATGAAGAACCTGATCCACTGACGCGGTTCGTCATTCAAACCAAGATTGCACCAACCGATTGAAATTAGACGCCTTCAGTATCCAAACGAAGACGGCGTGCATGATGTTTCGGCAAATCTCATGCCTTCAAGATTCACTTTGGTGCTTCACCAAAGTAGCCTCCAAAGAATGCGACCATTGCAAGCAATACGCCGACCAGTATTGCGATGACCCAAAGTGCTCCGCTGCCCTTGGCAAAATATCCCATCGAAAGCAGGCCAACTACGAATATTCCAACCAAGAAGTACAGTATTGTATTGTCCACCTTATCCCCCCAAACGCTAAATCAATTGCGCAAATATCTATCTCGCTCGGAACAAACTGATCCGACTATGGTTCGAAAGGCCATGTCAAACGGCCTGTGGTGATTGTCGGATACCATTCAGCGTGGCGAACAAAACCGGGACAAGGATCATTGTGAGCATCGTGCCCACCGTCAATCCGCCCATGATCGTGACAGCAAGACCCACCCAAAACACGTCCGGCAGCAGCGGTATGACACCCAGAACCGTGGTTGCTGCGGCCAATACGACGGGGCGCAGTCTTGAGGCGCCGGCATTCAAAACGGCGTCGTATCCCGGCTGACCTTCAGCCAGGTTGTCGTTGATCTGATCGATCAGAACGATCGCATTCTTGATCATCATGCCAGCCAGGCTCATGCCGCCGAGCAACGCCACAAACCCGAACGGTGTGTTCGTGAGAAGCAAGCTGGGGACGATGCCTATCAGCACAAAAGGAACCGTCAGGAAGATGACCAGCGGTCTGCGATACGAGTTGAACAGGCCGACAACGATAAGAGCCATGATCGAAAACGCGGGTATCATTCCCGGGATCAGGGACGCCTGTGCAGATACCGTGTCCTCGTACTCTCCGCCCCACTCCATGCTGTAGCCTTGCGGCAAGTCGGCCTCCAAAGCGTCAAAATCGGCGAGAACTGCGGCGCGATAGCTTGGCAGGGTAACGCTGTCGATGGGATTGGCCTGAACGGTGAGAACACGGCGCCTGTCGCGGCGATTGATCGTTGGGTCTTCCGGCTGGATATTCACGCCGCGCACGACCTGGGCCAACGGGACAGGCTCAACAGAAAACGGTGATTGCAGTTGCAGAAGTTCAAAGTTGTCCACGGCGGCCACATCTTCCGCGCCGGGCCGGACGATGATCGGCAGCAACTCATCGCCCTCGCGGTAGAGGCCAACCGAACGCCCGTCAAACGCGCGTTTCGTCGTGTTGCCAAGGTCTTCATACGTGATGCCCGTCCATCGTGCCCGGTCCTGGTCATAGTCAGGCACGGTCTTCAGGACCCTGTTGCGCCAATCGGTGCGTGCCACCTTCGTCCATTGATGCTGATCCAGTATCGCAACAGCCCGGTCGCCGATTTCGCGCAGGGTTTCGGGATCGGCATCTGCCGGGCCGATGATACGGTTTTCAAACGCCCAGGTATTGCTGGGGCCCACACCAAACTGGCGCGTGAACGAGGTTGCCTCGGGCATATTCTCGGACATCCATAGCGAAATGGCTTTGGTCATCTCGGGAATGTCCCGGTAATCCTGGACGTTCACGATGACTTGCGCGTAGGATGGATTGGTCCCTTCGGGATCGACGGGCAAGTAGAAACGCGGCGGGCCTGCCCCGATAAAACTTGCGATACCAGTCACGCGGTCATCCATTTCCACCTGCTCTTCGATGCGTTTGATGGCTTCTGACACGGCTTCAATCCGCGTTCCCTCGGGCGCGTAATAATCGATCATGTACTTGGTCATCGAAGAGGTCGGGAAAAACAGTTGTGTAACCGAACCAAAGCCTACGCCTGCAATAACCAAAGCACCCAAGGCTACACCGATCGTCAGGTAGCGAACCCGGATCGCGGCAGCCAGAAAGCGGCGGTAAACGGCGTAGAGACCGGTGTCAAAAGTCTCGCTGGCTCCGCCCTTTGGCTCGGGCAGCATGGCAACACACTGCAGTGGCGTGACCGTCATGGACAACAGCCAACTGACCAGCAGCGCAATCCCGACAACCGAGAAAAGTGTTCGGCAGTACTCGCCCGCGCTCTCGACAGATGCAAAGATCGGGTAGAAGGCCATCACGGCGACGAACGTGGCCCCAAGCAGGGACATGGCGGGGCGCGTTGCGGCGTCGATTGCGGCTTTCGCGCGATCCATGCCTTGCGACATCCGAACCATTGCGCCATCCGCCACGACGATTGAGTTGTCGACCATCATTCCAAGCGCAATGATCAGCGCGCCCAAGGACATGCGTTGAAGATCTATGCCCAGCATCGCCAGCGGAATGAAGGTGGCGAGTATCGTCAAGATCAACCCGCTACCGATGATGATGCCCATCCGAACACCCATCGCCAGAGTCAAAACGACCAAGACAATCGCGACGGCCTGTCCGAGGCTGATCAGGAAACTACTGACTGCCAGGTTCACGTCGTCGGACTGCCAATGAACCCGCTCAACCTCGATGCCCACAGGCAGGGCCGCGATCAGTTCAGACACTCTCGCATCTACAGCTTCTCCCACGCTGACGACGTTGACACCTGACTGGAAGGATATCGCCAATCCAATGGACGGAAGACCGTTATAGCGCATCATGGTGGTCGGTGGATCAGCGTAGCCTTCCCTGACCTCGACAACTTCACCCAGCCGGAGCAGTTCCGGGCCCCGACGTTGGCCGCTTTGAACCTGATCCAGACCGCTTGGCCGTACTACCAGATCTGCAATGTCCGTCGGGCTGGTGAATGTACCGCTTGGCGCAATCCGCATTCGGTAGTCGCCAATGTTCACGCGACCCGCATCCACAATCGCATTCTGCGTCTGCAAGGTGCTGAGAATGGTCTGAGCCGATACGCCCAGCGCAGCCAAAGCTTCTTCCCGTGTCTCCAGATAGATGACCCTGTCGCGCTCTCCCCACAGATCGACCCGTCCGACTCCGTCGATCAATGAGAGTTCTCGCTTGAAGTCTTCGGCGAACCGGTCGAGTTCCTGGGGGGTAAACCCATCAGATGTCATGGCCAGCAGAAGCCCGAAGACATCACCGAAATCGTCGTTGATAGCAGGACGGCCCGCACCGGGGGGCAGGTCTGTTTCCACGTCCCTGACTTTGCGGCGTAGCGTGTCCCAAATCTGGGGAAGTTCATCGGACCAGTAATTCGGACGGATCTCGACCTTGATGGTCGAAATGCCAGCCCGGCTTTCGCTCGAGATGTAGTCGATTTCCTTGATCTCTTGGAGCTTGAGTTCAATCCGTTCGGTGACCTCCAGCTCTACTTCTTCAGGGCTGGCACCGGGATAGGGGGTGGTTACAACTGCGGTCTTGATGGTGAATTCGGGGTCTTCCAACTGGCCAAGACTGAAGAACGCCGAAATGCCGCCCAACGTGAGCATGACGACCGTAAACCAAACAAACTTGGCGTTGCGGACAGCGAATGCGGCAAGGCCCATTATTCCGGATCCTCAGAAAGCAGCGACACCTTCTGGCCCTCTCGCAAAGAGTTCGCGCCGGCCGTAACGACCACGTCGCCGAACTCCAGTCCTTCGCTGACGGCGACCCCTTGCGACCGGGGTGTGCCAAGCGCAACCTTTCGTGCGGTCACGGTTTCCGAGGTTGCGTCAAACACCCAGACATGAGGGTCGGTTTCCCCTTCGGGCACAAAAACCGCGCTGGCAGGAACCGTGATCGCGTCAAATGGCTCGTGCCCTTCCTTTGGCTGACCGCTGACACGCCCTGCCATGCCCGGAAGAACAAGCGAGTCTTCTGGTTGCTCCATAATCAGAGTGACGGGGAAGGTTCGAGTGGTTGCAGAAGCTTCAGAACCAATCTCACTGATCTCGGCAGGCAGGATCACGTCCCCTAAAGCGTCAAAAGTAACGGTTATGTCCTCGATATGCGGGATCAGGGCGATGTATCGTTCGGGGATATCGATCACCACTTCGATGTGCTCCGCATCCAGAATGCGCAGAACCGGGCTTTGTGCCGCGACCTCTTCAAAATCCTCAATGTATTTTGCGACCACACGCCCATCGAATGGCGCAGTCAGGCTTGTATAGGTCAAATCCAAGGTGGCCCTGTCCAGCGCACCTTGCACAGAATTGATTGCTGCCTGAGCTGATGTTTCACCCGCGACAAACCGATCAAGTGTCGCTTGCGCAGCAACGTCTTTCTCAACCAATGAACGTTGCCGGTCCGTTTGAAGCTTGGCGTTCTCGAACGTCGCCTGCGCGCTCTCAAGTTCTGCGGAAAGTCGGTCGACCTCGGCTTGGTATGGGGCCGGGTCCAAGGCAGCGACAACGTCGCCTTTGGCCACCAGGTCGCCAACCTGAACGTCCACTCCGACCACGTTGCCCGGGACGCGAAATGCCAGGGACACCTCGCGCGCGGCTCTGGCTGTTCCAACAAAGTACCGGTCATGCAAACTGGACAGATCGGAAATCTCGGTTGCCCTGACGGGACGGACGACCGTTTCGGCTGTTTCCTCTTCCTTCTCCCAGCACCCCGTAAGCGACAGGAGGGCAAACAACCAAACAGAAATTCTCTTCATTTCCCCCTCCTGTGCCGGCCGTTTTACCTACCGTCGTCTTCGCGAAGGTGGGCCAACTTGCAAATCAAACGCTAAAAGCTGTTGGAATTGTACGCGCTTATGAAACAAAGTCAAAAATCGGAATTTGTTGGGCAGGTATCAAAAAGATATTTGAACGTTCCTTATCAAATCCATATCGTCAGCAACTGACCCTTACGTCCTGCGAAAGGTGGAAAGGTGTATTCAGGAGATCTGGGGAATCCGCCGGGCTAAGTTGAGCACTGTGCAACGACAATAATTCTTGGTCTTTCAACTGAGCCTCACGCGTGCGAAAAACAATGGTCGATTTCCGTCCGCAGTCTCAGCTCGCGGTTCGCAAGGTATGAGTTTGCCAGCACCACCGAGAACTGCGTGGTTCATTGATTGGCGAAACAACCTCGCTCAAGTCAGGGAAGCGGCGGGAAGTTGTTTCCGGTTGGCGTTGAATTAGGAACTCAACGCTCAGTTATGAAAGACAGCCCTGAGACGAGTTGCCTCAAACCAAGGGCTGCCCCGGCGAAGATCGCAGCGAATGTGACGGGCGCGCTGTAGGCAAGAAGTGAGAAGGCAGAGATGCCTTGTCCAACGCTGCATCCAACCGCGATGACCGCGCCTGGGCCCATGATGGCGGCACCCAGCATTTGCCGCTTGAGTTCACGTGGATCCTCGCACGCTTCCCACCGGAAATGGCCCTTGGACCAGGATCCAAGGAACGCTCCGATGAGAACACCTGAGACCGAACCGACAGCAAAGGAAAGCGTGGTGCCGGATGCAGTCATCAGATAGAGTATCGTGTCACCCAGCGGCCTTGCGAATGTATGGGTCTGCACCGTCTCTCCGTCAAAGCCATGAGACGCAACCCAATACGTTCCAAGCCAACCTGAGGCGACCGCCAGTCCTACGGCTGTGCCCCAAAATACCCGCGACGGGGTGCGGCGAAACCGTTCGTTTGCCAGAGCGAAACCCACCATGGCGGCGCCGACAAGCGTACCAATCAACCAGGCCGGAACAGAGGTCAAGCGCTCGGCCAGAAAGCTGATGCTCTGCGGCTGGCCAATATCCATTTCCACAGGAAATACCGAAACCCTGAGATATGCCAGGGGGCCCGACATCGCGACGTATGCTGACAGACCAAGGACAGATACGATTACGAATGATCGGAGGTCACCGCCCCCCAGCCTTGCCAAAGCGCCGTAGCCACAGTTTCCACTGATGGCCATGCCGTAGCCGAACAGCAGCCCCCCCAGGATCGAGCCGATCGGGTTCCACGATTGCGCAAGATATGTCGTTTCGACGGGATCGAGCCAACCCAACGCCATAGCCACGTGGCTACCGACAATGGCCACACCGATTGCCACCGCCCACATTCTCAGCCGCCCATCATCATTGGCGTATAGGTAGTCCTCAATCGCGCCCAACGTGCAGAAGCGACCGATACGTGCCGCCAATCCCAACACTATCCCGCCGATCAATCCGATCAGGGCAACGGAATTGGCGTCTCCCAGTAATTCGAACATGGCCAGTCCCCTCCCAAAGCTGGCGGCCTTTCAGACAGGGCCTCTAGTTTTCCCTGCAGAAAAGATCGTAAACAACTTCGAGAATCTGTGTCGATCGGTCGTCAGCCAGTCTGTAGTAGATCGTTTTTCCTTCGCGCCGGGTTTTGACCAGACCTTCGAAGCGCAGGCGAGACAGTTGTTGAGAAACCGCAGCCTGCCGAGCCGATAGCATCTCCTCCATCTGGGTGACGGATTTTTCCCCCGAGGACAGATAGCACAGGATCATCAGACGCCCTTCGTGACTGATAGCCTTCAGGAAGTTTGATGCCGTCTGGGCATTTTCCATCATTCGGTCCAGATCTTCTGCACATATGTCCTTCGAGAACACAGGCAGTTTCGATGGTTTGTCCAACAAGAATGCCTCGCTGTCTTGGCTTCACGTATTCAAAACAGTTTATATAATTTGCCGCCAATTAGCCAGAGGTCTCAATCGGTATTCCTGCGTCACGAAGCAAAACACCCAACATGCCCCAGAAAAAGTCCTCGCCCGGGTAGCCTTCGATCCGGCCGACCTCGTGGCCATTGTCCAACAAAACAAAGGTCGGCGTGTAGTAAAGAGGTTTTGTCAGAGAAATACCGTCTGGCAGTGCTGCGTGGATATCGACTCGCTGCACTGGTGCGGCATTTCCTTCGGGCGTTTTCGGGTAGATCTGAGAGATTTCGGAATCCCAACGGGCGCACCACATACACCCATCTTCCTCTGCCATCAGAAGTGTCATTTCGGCCCGTGAAGACACAGGGAAAACAAGCAATGTGATTGCCAGAACAAGCAAGAGTAAATGACGCATCTCAAGCTCCGATTGACCGCAACGATATATCTTTACTATTTTGAATGTGTGAATGATAGCGCTTTGGGACGGGTTTGACCATGCTCGACATTACATTTGCAGGAGCTTTGGTCGCGGGGCTGTTGTCCTTTCTTTCTCCCTGCATCCTGCCGATTGTGCCCTTCTACCTCAGCTATCTGGCGGGCGTCGGGATGGAGCAGATTTCAGCCGGTTCCGCCATTTCGCCCGGCGTCCGTCGCAGGGCCACGTTATCTGCAATCGCATTTGCAGCCGGGATCATCACCGTATTCATGGCTCTCGGAGCGACGGCTTCGATTTTTGGGCAGTTGGTCCGAGAATATTTTGACATTCTACGCTGGATCGCGGCGGCCATCATCATTGCAATGGGCCTGCATTTCCTTGGGCTTGTCCGCATCGGGTTTCTGTATCGCCAGTTTCGCGCGGACATAGGCGAGACGTCGAACATAAGCCTGATCGGGGCCTACGTTCTTGGACTGGCCTTTGCTTTTGGCTGGACACCCTGCGTCGGACCGGTGCTTGCGGCAATCCTGTTTACGGCGGCAGGTACCGAGACGGCCTGGCGTGGTGCAATGCTTTTGTTCGTCTACGGTGCAGGAATGACCGCGCCGTTTGTTCTGGCGGCCTTTTTGGTTCGTCCGTTCATGCAATGGATGGCGCGGTTCAGGAAGCATTTGCCTTTGATCGAAAAGGCAATGGGCGGGCTGCTGATTCTCTTCGGCGTGCTGATTGCAACCAACTCTATCAACCTCATCGCCCAGTGGATGCTGGACCATATGCCCTGGCTTGCGGCGATTGGCTAAGACAGGAGAAAGACATGAACCGAGTATTACTTTTCCTGGCAGCATGCCTGTTGGGTGGGGCCGTTTCCGCGGCGGAACTGGGCGACGACGGCTTGCACAAAACGCCGTGGATGCGCGATACGTTCAAGGACCTCCGCGACGATCTTGAAGAGGCTTCAAGCGAAGGTAAGCGCCTGGTTTTATTCATTGAACAACAAGGCTGCATCTATTGCAAAAAGATGCATGATGAGGTTTTTCCCCAGCCTGATCTGGCGGTGTATATCGAAGACAACTTCTTTGTGGTCCAATTGGATCTGCATGGAAGCATCACCGCCGCCGACTTTGACGGGGAAGAAAATGAGCAAAGAGCGCTGATGCGCAAGTGGGGGATTCTGTTCACCCCGACGCTTGTTTTTCTGCCGGAAGAAGTTCCACAGGACGCCACGGCCATCAATGCGGCGGTTGCCGTCATGCCAGGCGCGTTCTCCAAAGGAACAACCCTGGATCTTTTCACTTGGGTCAATGAGAAACGATACGAACTTGATAATGGTGAAGATTTTCAACGGTATCATGCGCGGCGCATTCAGGAGCGAAACAATATTTCGCAGGACTAAGCGATAGCGTTACAAATAAAAAAATTCATTTTGATGAATTTAATGTTGCGACGAACCCTGCCCGTCGACTACGGTACACCAAAGCTTTGGGCCGCAAAGCGCCATCGGCGCGGTAGCAAATGGGAGGGATCATGAAGCTGAGACTCTTAACTTTGGTCTGCGCAATGACAGGTGTCGCCGCTTATGCGGCAGGTACAGGCCCGAAAGACGTAGCCTATGATGATTATGGTGCAATCGAGGTCTCTCTGACCGGCGTTGCAGGTGATGCCGAAAACGGTGCGATCATCGTCGGAGACAAATCCAAGGGCAACTGCGTGGCCTGCCATGCGGTTACGGCCTTGGCGGAAATTCCGTTTCATGGCGAAGTTGGACCGATGCTGGACGGCGCAGGTGATCGCTGGAGCGAAGCAGAACTTCGCGGCTTGGTCGCAAATGCCAAGATGACGTTTGAAGGAACGGTCATGCCCGCCTTCTACAAGGATGACGGCTATATCCGCCCGGGCGACGCCTATACCGGCAAAGCTCCGTCAGCGCCTTTGACGACGATCCTCACCGCGCAGGAGATCGAGGATGTGGTCGCATTTCTGGCGACCCTGAAAGAGGAATGATCACGCATTAAGGCGTGAAATTGCGAGAATCCGAAGGAGATTGAAAATGGAACTTTCTCGTCGCGAGACTCTGGCCCTTGGCCTGAGCGCCGCGTTCCTGACACTGATGCCGCTCCGCGCCAATGCGGCCGCCGAAGATGCCATCGCGGCGTTTACCGGCGGGGCGGACATGGCGGACGGTGGTGTCACCCTTACGGCGCCGGAAATTGCCGAGAATGGCAATACTGTACCGATTGAAGTCAGTGCGCCGGGTGCTTCCGCAATTCTGATCGTGGCGGCAGGCAACCCCGAGCCGGGCGTTGCCACGTTCAATTTCGGCCCGCTGGCGGCTGAACAGGCTGCATCCACGCGCATCCGCCTTGCCGGAACGCAGGACGTCATTGCTGTGGCCAAGATGGCGGATGGCAGCTTTGCCAAGGCTTCCGCGACCGTAAAAGTGACAATTGGCGGCTGCGGCGGCTGATCGCCACGCGCCCTGAAGAACAGGAGTTTAACCAATGGCATCAGGTGTAAAACCCCGCGTCAAGGTTCCCAAGACTGCCGCTGCTGGCGAAACGATCACAATCAAAACGCTGATCAGCCACAAGATGGAAAGCGGTCAGCGCAAAGACAAAGAAGGAAATGTCATCCCGCGTTCGATTATCAACCGTTTTACCTGCGAGTTTAACGGTGAGCTGGTCGTTGATGTGACGATGGAGCCGGCGATTTCGACAAACCCGTACTTTCAGTTCGAAGCAACTGTGCCCGAGGCCGGTGAGTTTGTCTTCACATGGTACGACGATGACGGCTCTGTCTACGACGAAAAGAAATCGATCGAGATCGCCTGACGGCTCGACCGCTAAGGCAGGTCAGCGCCGGTTATGAGTTCTGGCGCTGGTCCACCAAGGGAGGAACGTAATGAAAAATAAGGCACTTACGGCGATTGCAGCTATTCTGGCTTTCCCAGTGGCAGCGGTTGCCGAACCAGACGGCGACAATCTCGTGATCAACGACGAGCTGGATATGATCTCGGTAACCGCGGCACCGGCGCATGTCGAAAACTTCGACAAGATCTATTCGGGGTGGCATTTCCGAACCGATGAAACCCAGGCGCTTCAAATCGACGATTTTGACAATCCGGCGATGATCTTTGTCGATCAGGCGGCGGACCTATTCCAGGCGGCCGACGGTGCCGCTGGTGAAAGCTGTGCCTCGTGCCATGATGGCGTGGAAAGCTTCAAGGGGCTGCAGGCGTCCATGCCCAAGGTCGATGCCGAAAGCGGCAAGCTGATGGTTATGGAAGATCTGATCAACAAGTGTCGTACGGATCGCATGGAAGCCGATGCCTGGAAATGGTCCGGCGGCGACATGCAGGGAATGGTCGCGCTGATTGGTCTGCAGTCACGCGGGATGCCGATGAACGTCGCTATTGATGGCGATGCCGCCCCCTATTGGGAGCAGGGTAAGGAAATGTACTATACCCGCTATGGCCAGTTGGAACTGAGCTGCGCCAATTGTCATGAGGACAACTGGGGCAACATGATCCGGGCGGATCACCTGAGCCAGGGTATGATCAACGGATTTCCGACCTACCGCCTGAAACAGGCCAAGCTGATTTCGCGCCACAATCGTTTCCGCGGCTGTATTCGCGACACACGGGCGGAAACCTTTGCCGAAGGATCGGATGAGTTCCGCGCGCTGGAGCTTTATGTTGCTTCGCGCGGCAACGGGCTGTCGGTCGAAACTCCGGCCGTGCGTCAATAACACTGAACCCGCGCAAGAGATGTCTTGCGCGGGTTTTCGACTGATTAAATATTCACACATTTATATGTGAAATAGGAAAGCCGATAGATGATTTCGCGACGTGACTTCCTGCAGGTTTCGATGGCCGCTTCCGCGCTCTATGGGGCGTCCGGGTTTGGAAACTGGGCCAGACTTGCCGCGCAGCAAAGCCTCACACAGGATCAGCTGCTGGAGTTTGAGACTTTTGGCAATATTAGCCTGATCCATGTCACCGACATACACGCGCAACTCAAGCCGATCTATTTCCGCGAACCCGAAGTCAATCTGGGTATCGGCGACGCGCGTGGGCACATGCCGCATGTGACGGGTGCCGCGTTTCGCAAAGCCTACGGGATCGAGGATGGAAGCTCGTCTGCCTATGCACTGACCTACAATGATTTCGCGGCGCTGGCGAAGACCTATGGCCGGGTCGGTGGTCTGGACCGGGTCTCGACAGTCATAAACGCTATCCGCGCTGACCGCCCTGATGCCCTGCTTCTGGACGGCGGCGATACGTGGCACGGCTCTTACACCTGCTACCAGACGGCTGGACAGGACATGGTCAATGTCATGAACGCGCTGAAACCTGACGCGATGACATTCCATTGGGAATTCACCTTGGGCAGCGACAGAGTAAACGAAATCGTCGAAGGTTTGCCCTTTGCCGCCCTGGGCCAGAACATCTTTGACGCCGAGTGGGACGAGCCCGCCGAGCTGTTCCAACCCTACAAGTTCTTTGACCGGGGCGGCGCAAAGGTCGCCGTGATCGGGCAGGCATTCCCCTACATGCCAATCGCCAACCCGGGCTGGATGTTCCCGGAATACTCTTTCGGCATTCGGGACGAAAACATGCAGGCCATGGTCGACGAAGTGCGCGATGCCGGTGCCGATGTTGTCGTTGTCCTCAGCCACAATGGGTTCGACGTTGACAAAAAGATGGCCGCCCGAGTGCAGGGGATCGACGTGATCCTCAGCGGTCACACCCATGATGCGTTGCCCGAGCCAGTTCTGGTTGGCAAGACCCACATCATCGCGTCGGGTTCGAATGGTAAATTCGTCAGCCGCGTGGACCTGGATGTGCGGGATGGCCAGATGATGGGGTTGAAGCACAAGCTGATCCCGATCTTCTCGGACGTTATCGCCCCAGATCCTGCCATTTCCACCTTGATCAACGATCAACGGGCACCTTTCGAAACGGCATTGAGCGAGGTCATCGGTAAGACCGACTCGCTGCTTTACCGCCGGGGCAACTTTAACGGCACCTGGGATGATCTGATCTGCGATGCCCTGATCAACCAGCGCGAGGCGGACATCGCGATGTCGCCCGGCGTCCGTTGGGGGCCGTCGATCCTGCCGGGGCAGGACATTACCCGCGAAGACATCTGGAACGTCACCTCGATGTCCTATCCGAACGCGTATCGCACGGAAATGACGGGCGAATTCATCCACGTCATCCTCGAAGATGTCGGTGACAACCTGTTCAACCCAGATCCCTACTACCAGCAGGGCGGCGACATGGTGCGTGTCGGCGGGCTTGGCTACCGCATCGACGTAACCAAACCGCAAGGCCAGCGGATCAGTGAAATGACCCTGCTCAAGACCGGCGAGGCGATTGATCCGTCGAAAACCTACGTCGTGGCGGGTTGGGCCAGCGTCAACGAGGGCACCGAAGGCCCACCCATTTGGGATGTCGTCGAAAACCACATTCGCGGCCAGGGCACCGTGACCGTCGAGCCGAATACATCGGTCGATGTCATCGGCGCCTGAGGCCGCGGCCGGAACTTGCAACACATAAACAAAATTTGCTGATCGAGTAACGGAGGCAAACACGATGAGTGAAAACTCCAGAGAAAAGGCACCCTCCCGCCGCCAATTTCTAAGTGGCGCGGCCGCCGTTGGAGTAGGAGCAGTCGGCGCCGGAGCAGCGCGCGCTGCCGGCCCCGATCCGCTGATTACCCAGGTTCAGGAATGGGCACAGGCCACTGGTGAGGGCGTGGATGCGACCCCCTACGGGTTGCCGATCCAGTTTGAAGACGACGTCGTGCGCCGCAATGTCGAGTGGCTGACCGCCGACACGATCAGTTCGATAAACTTCACACCGATCCACGCGTTGGACGGTACAATCACGCCGCAGGGTTGCGCGTTCGAAAGGCATCATTCAGGCGCCATCGAACTGAGCAAGGCGGACTACCGCCTGATGATCAACGGGTTGGTCGATACACCCCTTGTGTTCACCTACGAAGACCTTGAACGCTTCCCGCGAGAGAACCGCGTTTATTTCTGCGAGTGCGCTGCAAATACAGGTATGGAGTGGGCCGGTGCGCAACTGAATGGTGCGCAGTTCACCCATGGAATGATCCACAATATGGAATATTCCGGCGTATCGCTTCGCACCCTGCTGGAAGAGGCCGGCGTGAAGCCCGAAGGCAAGTGGGTTTACGTTGAAGGGGCGGATGCATCCTCGAACGGGCGCTCGATCCCGCTGGAAAAGGCCATGGACGACGTGCTCGTGGCCTTCAAGGCCAATGGCGAGGCGTTGCGCAAGGAACATGGCTATCCGGTTCGCCTGGTCGTCCCCGGTTGGGAAGGCAACATGTGGGTCAAATGGCTGCGCCGTGTCGAGGTCACGGAAATGGCGATTGAGAGCCGCGAGGAGACTTCGAAATACACCGACACGCTGGAAGACGGCACATCCCGTAAATGGACTTGGGTCATGGACGCCAAGTCCGTTGTAACGTCGCCCAGTCCACAGGCTCCGATAAAGCACGGACCGGGACCCTTGGTGATCACAGGGTTGGCCTGGTCTGGAAGAGGCTCGATCACGGGTGTCGACGTTTCCGTGGACGGGGGCAAGAACTGGATTCCGGCCCGACTGGCAGCGCCCGGTACGGACAAGGCGCTGACCCGCTTTTATCTGGACTACAACTGGGACGGGTCCGAAATGCTTCTGCAGGCCCGCGCGAAGGATTCCACAGGCTATGTCCAGCCAAGCAAGGCCCAACTGCGTGAAGTGCGCGGCGAGAATTCAATTTACCACAACAATTGCATCCAGACCTGGTGGATCAAAGAGACCGGAGAGGCGGAAAATGTCGAAGTATCCTGAGCTGTTGGCCGCCTCTGCCCTTGCTTTATGTTTGGCCGTACCGGCTCATGCCGAAAAATTCGGACTTGGACGGCCAGCACTGTCAGAAGAGATTGCGGCGTGGGATCTGGACGTCGCTCCGGACGGAACCGGGTTGCCGGAGGGTTCTGGTGACGTGTTCACCGGAGAAGAGGTCTTTGCCGAGCAATGCGCGATCTGCCACGGCGATTTCGCGGAAGGCGTGGACAACTGGCCCAAACTGGCGGGCGGCGAAGGTACACTGTCCGACAAGGACCCCCTGAAAACAGTCGGGTCCTATTGGCCCTATCTTTCGACGGTCTGGGACTATGTAAACCGGTCCATGCCCTTCGGAAACGCACAGTCGCTGGAAACGGATGATGTCTATGCGATGGTGGCCTATATCCTTTATTCCAATGACATCGTCGATGACGAGTTTACTCTGTCGCACGAGAATTTCCTCGAAGTCGAAATGCCGAATGCAGGCGGTTTCATCGTGGATGATCGTGAAACCGCTGAGGCCCATTTCTGGACCAGCAAACCTTGCATGACCGATTGCAAGGAAAGCGTGGAAATCACGATGCGCGCGGCCGTTTTGGATGTTACGCCTGAAGAAACCGCAGCAAAGGCGACCGAGGCGCAGCCTTCGGTTCAGGAAGCATCGGTGGAGGTCGAAGATAAACCGGCGGAAGCTACAGCAGTAGAACAAACCGCCGCACTTGATCCCGAGATGATCGAAAGCGGAAAGAAAGTTTTCAAGAAGTGCCAATCCTGTCATCAGGTCGGTGAAAGTGCCAAGCACCGGACGGGCCCGGCCTTGAATGGGATTATCGGAGCAAATGCCGGTGCTGTCGAAGGGTTCAAATACTCCAAGGCAATGAAGGCGGCCGCCGATGACGGCCTCGTCTGGACTGACGAAGAAATGGCGGCGTTTCTGGCAAAGCCCAAAGCCTACATGAAGGGGACGCGAATGTCTTTCGCGGGACTTAAGAAAGAGGACGATATCCAGGCGGTCATTGTCTATCTCAAGTCGTTCGGAGGCTGACCATGGGGTGGCCGAAGGTACTGAGTTGTGCTGCGGTCTTGGGTGGTCTTGCACCTATGGCAAGCGCAACCGAGGACCTGGGCGATGCGGACGCCGGGAAAGCTGTGTTCGCGCAGTGTAAAGGCTGCCACGAGGTCGGTGACGGGGCTGAAAACAAGATCGGTCCACATCTGAACGGTATCTTCGGCCGCAAGGCCGCCGGGCTGGATGGCTTCAACTATTCGAAAAGCCTGAAACGTGCAGGAAATTCGGGCCTGGAATGGCACGCGGACACCCTGTCGGCTTACATCGAAAACCCACGTGCCTTTGCGTCAGGAACACGGATGAGTTTTCGCGGTTTGAAGACCGCAGAAGACCGGGCCAACGTCATCGCATATCTTCGGGCGTTTTCGGACAACCCCCGGGATATTCCCGAAGCGGATCCAACGGCTAAAAGTACCGATCGCTCGGTCGACCCGGCAATTCTGGCGATCCAGGGTGATCCTGATTATGGCGCATATCTCAGCAGCGAATGTACGACATGCCATCAGATCGAAGGGGCCGACGATGGCATTCCTTCGATCGTGTATTGGCCTGATGAGGACTTCGTGGTCGCCATGCACGCATACAAGCAAAAGCAGCGGCCCCATCCGGTCATGCAAATGATCGCCGGACGGCTAAGCAACGACGAGATCGCGGCCTTGGCCGCCTATTTCAACAATCCAGAATAAAAGTGACTAAGGGGAGGAAACGCGATGACAATCAATAGACGAGCATTTCTTGGAACCGCCGGGGCAATTGCCGCCGGGCTGTCCGCTCCGATGGTACTGGCGCAAGGCAAGCCACGTGTCGTGGTTGTTGGCGGCGGCGCCGGCGGGGCAACCGCTGCACGCTACATTGCCAAGGATAGCAAAGGCGAAATCGACGTTACTCTGATCGAGCCGTCCAGAACGTACTACACCTGTTTCTTCTCGAACCTGTATCTGGGAGGGTTTCAGGAGCTTTCGGATATTGCACACAGCTACGGCACGCTGGCCGCGGACTATGGCATCAACGTGGTTCATGATTGGGCGGTTGGCGTGGATCGCGACGCAAAGACCGTGTCCCTGGCGGGGGGTGGATCCGTCCCGTATGACAAGCTGATCCTGAGCCCGGGTATCGATTTCGTCGACGGCGCGGTCGAAGGTTGGGATATCTCCGCACAAAACAAGATGCCGCACGCATACAAGGCCGGTTCCCAGACCGAACTCCTGAAAGCGCAGGTAATGGCAATGCCCGAAGGCGGGACCTTTGCAATGGTCGCCCCGCCGAATCCCTACCGTTGCCCTCCCGGGCCGTATGAGCGCGTTTCAATGGTCGCGCATGTTCTGAAGGCGAACAATCCGACAGCAAAGATCATCGTAGCTGATCCGAAACCGAAGTTTTCCAAGATGTCACTCTTTCAGGAAGGCTGGGCAAACCACTACGAAGGGATGGTTGACTGGATCGGTGAAGACTTCGGCGGCGGCAACGTGTCGGTGAATCCGGACGCGATGACAGTGACCATCGACGGTGAAGTGACCAAGGTCGATGTCTGCAACGTGATCCCGGCGATGAAAGCGGGGCGCATCGCGGAAATGGCGGGTGTGACCGACGGAAACTGGGCACCTGTCAATGCGGCGGACATGTCCTCGAAAGCCGATCCGGACATTTATGTCCTTGGTGATGCCAGCCAGCAGGGCGATATGCCGAAATCCGGTTTCTCGGCCAACAGTCAGGCGAAGGTTTGTGCAAATGCCGTACGAGGCGCGCTGACCGGGTCGAAAGTGTTTCCGGCCAAGTTTTCTAACACGTGCTGGTCGCTCATCGATGCCGATGACGGGGTCAAGGTCGGTGCCACGTATGAAGCGACGCCCGAGAAGATCGCCAAGGTGGATGGTTTCATCAGTCAGATAGGCGAAAACGCAGACCTTCGGAAAGCAACCTACGAAGAGTCGCTTGGTTGGTACGCGGGTATCACCTCGGACATGTTTGGCTAAAGGACTGGGGGTTTGACCGGTGTCAAAGCCCCCGCAGCACAACCTGAGAAAATGCGGTTCACGAGGAGGATCACGATCATGAAACACTTTATCGCTACGGCCGCGCTTTCCGCTGTCTTGGCAAGCCAGGCGCTTGCAGAAGCGATCATAACCACTCCCTTCGACGGAAGTTTTGACGATGCCACCTTCGCCGTGGAGTCCGCGATCGTGGGACAGGGACTGGTCATCGACTATGTCAGCCATGTCGGTGAAATGCTGAACCGAACAGGCTCTGACGTCGGCAGCGACAAACAGATTTTTTCGGCCGCAGATATCTTCATCTTCTGTTCAGCAAAGATCTCGCGTGAGGTGATGGAAGCCGACCCAATGAATATCGGCTACTGCCCCTACGGAATTTTTGTGGCCGAGAACGATAGCGGCGTGATGGTGGGATACCGAAGCTATCCTGACGGTCCGATGCAAAAGGTCCAGACCCTGTTGTCCGAGATCGTCGAAGAGGCCGTTGGAAACTGAAATGGACTACCAGCAGTGCATTCGCGACCAGCTTGATAAGCTGAAGGAAGAAGGGAACTACCGGGTCTTCGCTGATCTGGAACGTCAGTGTGGCAAGTTCCCAACTGCCCGAAGCCACACGAAGAACAGTCCTGAGAATGTAACCGTCTGGTGTTCGAACGATTATCTCGGGATGGGTCAGCATCCCAAAGTCCTCGCCGCCATGCATCAGGCCATTGACAGCTGTGGTGCCGGGGCTGGCGGAACACGGAATATCTCGGGAACCACGCACGAGCATGTGTTGCTGGAACAAGAACTTGCAGACTTGCACGGCAAGGAATCGGCGTTGTTGTTCACGTCCGGCTACGTGTCGAACTGGGCTGCTTTGGGCACTTTGGCGTCCAAGATCCCCGACATCACTGTTCTGTCCGATGAACTGAACCACGCTTCGATGATCGAGGGCATACGCCACAGTCGCTGCAACAAGCGGATCTGGAAGCACAACGACCTCGCGGACCTTGAAAGGCACCTTGCGGACCTGCCGGCCAATACCCCGAAGCTCATCGCGTTCGAGAGTGTCTACTCGATGGACGGCGACATTGCACCGATTGCCGAGATTTGCGATCTGGCCGATCGTTATGGCGCGATGACCTATCTGGATGAGGTTCACGCCGTCGGACTTTACGGCCCACGCGGAGGTGGCATCGCCGAACGCGAAGGTCTGATGAACCGTCTGACCGTCATCGAAGGAACATTGGGCAAAGCGTTCGGCGTTGTCGGCGGATACATTGCGGCCTCCCATGACCTTGTCGACTTTGTTCGGTCTTTTGCCAGCGGGTTCATATTCACCACCGCGCTGCCCCCTGCCGTGGCGGCTGGTGCGGCGGCCTCTGTTCGTCATCTGAAGCAGAGCAAAGCGGAGCGGAATTTGCACCGGCAACGCGTGCAGGAAGTCAGAATCAGGTTGGACGAACTGGGCATTCCACACACACCCAACCCAAGCCACATCATCCCGGTCATGGTTGGCGACCCGGTCAAATGCCGCTTTATTTCAGACGTTCTGATGCGTGATTTCGGGATCTATATCCAGCCCATCAACTACCCAACCGTCCCGAAGGGAACTGAACGTTTACGGATCACTCCGTCGCCCGTGCATTCACCGGAAGACATCGACAGGTTGGTAGCCGCTTTGGGCGAGCTTTGGACGCAATGCCAACTGGCTCGAACGCCGATGGCCGCGCAATAGTAATTTGACGAAAGACAAAGACGAACAATCAACGAGGTGAGAGTTTCTGTCCATGGAGAGGCTCATCGATCTGCTGGGAGACCCGGGCGCGCTGGCATTTGCCGGAGCGCTTGTCGGCCTCCTATTCGGTGTGACCGCCCAGAAATCCCACTTCTGTTTGCGCGCCTCGACCGTCGAGGTCGCTGAAGGTGAGTTCGGGCCACGGCTTGCGGTTTGGCTGATTGCCTTCTCCGCAGCGCTGACTCTGGTGCAGGGGTTTGTCTCGTTCGGATGGCTGGACCTGTCCGGGGCGCGTGCGATTGCATCGACGGGAAGTCTCAGCGGTGCGGTAATTGGCGGTGCAATGTTCGGGGTTGGAATGGTTCTGTCGCGCGGGTGCGCCTCACGCCTGTTGGTTCTGGCGTCCAGCGGGAACCTGCGTGCCCTTGTAGCGGGGTTGATTCTGACCTTGGTGGCTCAGGCGGCCTACACCGGTGTTCTCAGCCCGGCGCGCGAGGCGCTTTCCGGCATCTGGACCATCGCTGGAGGCGCGCCGCGTGATCTGTCCAAGATAATTGGGTTTTCTCCGGTGATTTACGCAAGCCTTGCGTCCTTCGGTTTGGCCCTGGCAATTGCATTTGCAATCCGCCGGAATGTCACGATCACCAAGATCGTATCCGCAGCAGGAGTTGGGGTGGCGGTTGCATTTGGCTGGTTGATGACATTTGCAATCGCGCAAGCGTCTTTTGAAGTTGTGCCCGTGTCCTCGGTCACCTTCACGGGCCCCTCCACAGATACACTGATGGCATTGGTTGCAGAGCGTAATGTCGTGCTGTCCTTCGGTATCGGCCTTGTTCCGGGTGTGGCCATCGGTGCAGCGGGATCTGCCATACTTGCCGGAGAGTGGAAGATTGAACGGTTTGGCCCGGATACACCGATGGAACGCTACCTGGTCGGGGCCGTTCTTATGGGTTTCGGAGCGATGCTGGCAGGCGGCTGCGCCGTTGGGGCCGGTTTGTCTGGTGGGTCAGCCCTGTCATCGACCGCATGGCTCGCCGTCTTCTTCATGTGGGTTGGGGCGATCAGCACGCACAGATTGCTGATGCGGTTGCCCGTTCCACAGCAGTCCTGAACTATTCGAATTCCATCTGCTCAAAAACACGTCCGGCGTTTTTTGTTGCCAGTTCTTCAAACGTATCCAGTTGGGCATAAGGCGACTGATCGACGTAGTAGGCCTCGGCCAGATCGCCACCGGCATCCATGTGCTCCTGAACCTTGCCGCGCAGGTAAATCAGATAATCGCGCGTATAGCGGCGTACCTGATCCATGTTTGTCGGGTGGCCGTGCCCGGGAATGACATATGTGGCATTCAAGGCTTCGAACTCATTGTCCCAGGTCTCAAGCCAATCGGCCGTATAGGTCTCCTGAAAGATCGGCAGCATACGCTCGTGGAAGGCCATGTCGCCTGCGATGACAAGGCTTTGGTTGGGCAACCAGATCGAAATATCACCGGGACTGTGTGCCGGTCCAAGGTATTTCGCCTCAATGCGATAGTCGCCCAGCTCGACCACATATTCGTCGTCGAATGTTTCGGTCGGGCCAGCCAGGAACGTCCCTTCGGATTTGTCCTTGTTGTACTCTTGCATCCCCTGCAGGATCTGGGCGCCGTATTCCTCAAACTCTGCCGCTGCATCCGAGTGTGCGATGATTGGAACGCCAAGTTCTGACCAGTAGGCATTGCCAAGCATCGCGTGCCCCTGACCGTTCTCGTTAAAGACCAGTTTGACCGGCTGATCCGTGATCGCCTGGATTTCCTTGTGAAGCGCTTCGGCAAGCACATAGGCCGCACCACCGTTTACAACGACCACGCCCTCACCGGTTACGATGAAGCTGAGGTTGTTGTTGTGACCGGAGTTTTCATAGGTGGGCGGAGCAGTTGCGCCAATGGCAGAATAGACGCCGGGAATGTATTCGACCGGTTTGGAATACAGCACGCTTTGCGGGTATTGATCCGCAATATCTTCGCTGGCCCAGGCTGGTGTGGCCAAGGCAACGGCAATCACGAACGATCGCATCATGAAGACTCTCCAATGAATCGATATGCGGAGCCGGTCTTTTCGACCCGGCCAATCCCACCGTTCGGCAGGTGGAAGCCAATGATTTTCATTTGCTCCTGAGAAATCTGACCCAGCAGTGATGTGCGCGCAGTTGCTGCAGCTTCAGGGTCCTGATCAGTACCACTGTGCCAGTCCGGGCGTGCGAACGCGACATGCGGATTCCCGAGCGCATCGCCGACGATCATGACGGCCTCGGTTCCATTGCGAATTTCAAATGCCATATGGCCGGGCGTGTGCCCATAACTTGCCCGCGCGGCGATACCAGGAAGGATCTCCTGACCGTCGTCAAAGAACGCGACCTGACCCTCAATCGCCTCCATGCGTCGCTTTGCGCCCACGGCAAACGCGGCGCGATCTTCCCCTATCGACCCAACCGTTAAAGGGTTCCACCAATAGTCCCATTCCTTGCGGCCAAAGTGGTGCGTGGCGTTGGGAAAAAGCAGATCGTCGAAGTCGTCCAAAATGCCCCATAGGTGATCCGGGTGCGCGTGGGTAAAGATCACCCGAGTGATGTCTTCAGGCGCCAGGCCGATTGTTTCAAGAGTTTCCAGAAGCTTGCCGGACGTCGGCATGAAATCAGACCCCGCCCCAACATCGAACAACACCGTGTTTTCATTGTCGCGGTAAAGTGCAACGTTGCACTCCGGCTCGTACTTGGTCGTGTCCACCTTATTGCGGTTCAGAAGCTGCTTCAGCTCTTCCTTCGGCATGGATCCGAACACCATCTCCGGCGGCAACGACAGGTGCCCGTCTGACACTGTTGATATCCGGGCCGAAGTACCAAGCTGCACCTCGGCGAGTGCAATCCTGGATTGAGCACCCAATGCCGTCAGGCATGCGGCGTGAAACAAGAAAGTGCGTCGGGACCATGCATTCTCACTCATACACAATCACTAAAATGAATATTTTAATTTGTAAACGGCGAAAAGGAATTTGGTGCCGTGCCGTTTTCCTCAAAATCACAGCGCATCTAAGTCGGAGATACTGCGCAAGCGTCCAAAATAGGTATCAAAACTCGCTTAGCCCCCGATGAGTGCCGGCACCGCTAGCGTCAGGGCCGGTATCGACAGGATCAATGCAACCCGAACGACCTCGGCACCAAGAAAGGGAAAGACGCCCCGGAATACCGTGCCCATGGACGTATCCCTTGCAAGCGACGAAATGATGAACACGTTCAACCCGACGGGGGGCGTTATCAACCCCAGTTCCACAACGATCAGCGCCAGTATTCCAAACCAGATCTTGAGGTTATCGGCGTCCATTCCGAACGCCGCCGTCTCGGCCGTGGCGTACTCGCCCCCATTCAACGCAATCAGGGTCGGCCAGAAAAACGGGACCACCACAAGGATCATTGCCAAGCTTTCCATGAAGCAGCCAAGAATGACAAAGAGGCACAGCATGATCACAAGGATCAGCATCGGATCCATACCACTGGTTGCGGCCCAGTCGGACAAGGCCTGCGGCAGCTGAGTGCGGGCAAAAAAGCCCTTCAGAACTTCGGCGCCAAAAAGGATCAGGTAGATCATTCCACTGGTGATTGCCGTGGCGCGAATGGCCTTCAGCAACCCGGAAAACGCCAGGCCTTCGCCGGTAAACACCCGCAGTGCAAAACCGTAGGCCGTTATCACAAAAACCCCAATGCTGGCGGCGGGTGTTGGCGTGAACAAACCAAAGCCCAGACCCAGTATGATGGCGCCGAATATCAGAATAACGGGCCAGAGGCGACGTATAGCCAATTTTCGTTCAACCGGATCCATCTGCGTCGGCTCTGGCGCCAGCGACGGTTTCACCCTCACCTGTATGGCGATCACGGCGATAAAACCCAGAACGGCCAATATCCCTGGCACGATAGCGGCCTGAAACATCCGCAGGATCGAGCCTTCCACGATGATTGCATAGATCACCAGGGCTACCGATGGCGGGATCAGAATTCCCAAGGTCCCTCCGGCGGCCAGTGATCCTGAGGCAAGACTGGGCGCATATCCCAGCCGTTTCAGTTCAGGCAACGAAACGCGCCCCATCGTGGCTGCGGTCGCCAGAGACGACCCGCAAACTGCACCGAAACCACCGCAGGCCGCAACCGCAGCCATCGCAACGCCACCGCGCAAACGCGACATGAGCGCTTCGAGGCCTTTGAAGAGATCAGTGGATAGTCGCGCTTCGGCCGCAACATAGCCCATCAGGACAAACAGCGGGACGACGGAAAGGTCATAGTTGGCCACGTTTTCCCACAACAGGCTTTTGAATTGCTTCAGGTAGGGCACGAACCGGATGTAACTGACAGATTGGCTCAACACCCACGTGCCGCCAATCCCCACAACGATCATCGCGATCCCGACGGGCATCCGAAGCAGCAGCAGGACGAAAAGAACGATCAGGCCAAGAATGCCGATGGAAATGGGATCAAGCATCTGCGGCGCTTTCGAATGCCTGAGACAACGCGATCAAAGCCCACAGGATCATCGACAGCAGACCGGGCAAATAGAATGGCCAGGTCGGCCACCCCAGAACGCTGGTCACCACCGCGTCCGAGCGTACTTCGAGCATACCGAAAACCATCCAGTAGCTTAAAAACACAGCTACAATGACGGTGACCCCCAACCAAAGAAGATCGAAGCCGCGCTGCACGGCTTTCGGCAGATGGTCCATCAGAAGATCCACTGACACATGGCCTCGATTTGCCTGGCAGTAGGGAAAGAACATCAAGGCCGCGCAGCTGATTGCCAGCTGAACAAAATCCTCATAGCCCGGCAGGCCCGACACATCCGCGCCAAACGCCCCGGCAATCCGATCGAGGATGAAGGCAAAAGCATTCGTTGTTGTGACGGCGACAATCGCAAGCAGGATGACGCCGCCGAGCAATGCAAAAGCATCCGCCAGCCGTTTCAGAACCACGCGCATTCTCATATTCCCGAGGCTTCACAAACAACCGGGCGATCATCGGACCGCTCGGTCGGTTTCCAATCAGTTGCCAGACTGGGCTGCGGCAATTGCCGCGCGGGCCTTGTCGACGAGGGCTGCACCATCAATGCCCTTCTCGCTCACCTCGTCAATCCAACGCTGGACGATCTGTTCGCTCACGGCGTTGAACTTGGCCGCTTCTTCGTCGGACAACACGATCCGTTCTACACCTGCGGCCTCAAGTGCCTCGGTGCCGCTTTCTTCGAAACCTTCCCAATTAGACCCGACCTCGCGCGCGACATTGGCGCCTGAATTGGCGTCGATAACGGCCTTAAGGTCATCCGGCAGCGCTTCGTAGGCGTCTTTGTTCATCGCCACCATGAAGGTCGCGGTGCCAAAGCGGTCTCCGTTCGGCAGTTCCGTTATGGACTTGTCCAGTTCCTGCAATTTCAGGGGCCGCACGATTTCCAGCGGGATCAGTGCGCCGTCCACAACGCCTTTCGACATGGCTTCGGGCAAGGCCGGCACGGGCATGCCGACGGGTTCCGCACCAATGCCTTCGATCACCCACGCGCCCGTACGGCTGGGGGTCCGCAGCTTCATCCCCTTTGCGTCTTCCAGGGTGCGCACCGGGTCGGACGCCGAATGTATGACATTCCCATCATGGGTGTGCAGAAAGATGACGTGGACGTCATCGAAGTCTTCCGCGAGCATCTCCATCGAGGCGTTCATGGCGACCGTTGTATCCGTCGCAGAGCCTGCATGCACAAGCGGCAGTTCGAAAACTTCGGTGCGCGGAAAGACACCCGGTGTGTATCCCAGGACTGTCCAGACAATATCGGCAGACCCATCACGGACTTGGCTGTACAATTCAGGTGGTTTGCCACCCATCGACATTGACGGGAAGATTTCAATCGCAATCCTGCCATCGCTGTCGGCAGTGATCTTATCGGCCCATGGCTGCAGCATACCTTTGTGGGCCGCTGCGACTGGCGGCAGGAAGTGATGCATCGTCAGCGTCACTTCCTGGGCCAGGCTGGCTGTTGCTGAAACGGCCAGGGCGGCCAGTGAACTCAGCAAGGATTTCCTTATGGTCATGATTTCTCCTCCTCCGTTGTGTCGTGATGGCGCAGTTCGGTGTTTGGCGTTCGGCGCGATGTCTGCCTCGCGCCTATTCCCGCACCCCCATTGAAACAATTTGCGCGCAAAGGGCATTTGCTGCCGAAAGCGATCTGGCCGTGCACCTGGCCATGTTTGGCAACAACATCCATTCCAGCGACCAGGCGCTTCCTGAACGTTCCTGTTCATGCACAAGCGCCTGATGCATCCCCGATACTTGCGTGGCATTGAAGCGCGCCAGCGTCACCAGCAATTCGGCAAGAATTGGGTTCTGTTTATGCGGCATGGCTGATGACCCACCGCCGCCCGAAAGCTTGATTTCGTCGACACCTTGCTGCGCCATCAAGCAGATGTCTTGCCCCATTTTCCCAATCGAACCGGAAATCAGCGACAACAGATTTGCATAATCGGTGACGGTTGCGCGATCTGAATGCCAGTTGCGGCTGGGTGGGCGCAGCGACAACGCTTCGGCAACAAAGGCTGCCAGGTCGGGATGCTTTTCGCCAATGGCCTGTCCATCTCCGACTGCCCCGCCCCATTGCAGGCGCTCGACACTCTTGCGCATCTGTTCGATGCTATCGCCGTGCTCGATCAACGGCGCTTGCCAGTTCTCGATCCGGTGCCCGACCGAAATCGGCAATGCCGCCTGCATCCGTGTGCGGCCCATCATCTTGTTGCTGCCGAACCGGCGGCCCAGATCACCCAATCGCTCGGTCAGGTTCGACAGGCGATCCGCGATCAGATCTGAGTTTTCGCGCATTGTCATTGCCAGCGCTGTATCCATCACATCCTGCGAGGTTGTGCCGGTATGGATCGCACCCTCCAACTGTCCAGCCTCGGCCTTCAGACCACGCACAAATGCGGGAATTGGCATCCCGTCTTTCAAGGTTCCGGCCTGTAAATCCCGAAGGTTCGGATTGGCGCGCTCAATCAACTCGGCGGCGGCCTGGGCCTGGTCCTCTGGCACCACGCCAATGGCGCCAAGCCCGCGGGAATAAGCGGCTTCGAAGGCTAGCATATGGGCCAACGTGCGTTCGGCTGACCAGATCGCCTCGGCTTCCTGATCGCCAAAGAGGCCCGACAACCAAGTATGATTGAACACGTCACTCATGCCACAACACCTAACAGTGCCCGGATCTGGCCCGCGACAAATCCCGGCGCTTCGACGCATGGCAAATGCCCGACATCTGGCAAAATGTGCCGCTCTGCGCCTTTGATGAGGTCGGCCAAAGCCTCCAGAAGTTCGGGCGGCGTTGCCTGATCTTCACGCCCACCGATACAGATGGTGGGTACTCTGATCTGGCTGGTTGTTTCGGCAAGGTCCGCATCCCGAATGGCCTCGCAGGTCGCGACATAACCTTCGGCAGGTATGCGTGTCAGCATGTTCCGGTAACCGGCCACGGCATGCGGATGCTCGGCTCGGAAACGGTTGGAAAACCAACGTTCCATTACCGTGTCGGCGATGGCATCGATACCGGATTCACGCACAGCCTGAATGCGCGTATTCCAAACCTCGTCATCCCCAATTTTCGTGCCGGTATTGTTCAGGATAAGCCCGGCCACAAGATCGGGGCGTCGGTTGGCGACGCGCTGAGCGATCAGTCCGCCGACCGAAACACCGCACAGAATTGCATTGCGCCAACCCAACATGTCCATCAGATCCGCAACATCTTCTGCCAGCGTATCAATTGAAGTTGCGGCGCAATCCGACAGGCCATGCCCGCGCTTGTCCCAAAGAAGGCATTCTGTCTTGCCCAGATCTGCCGCGACTTCCCGCCAGATGCGATAATCCGTCCCCAAAGAGTTCAGAAAGACAACAGGCGTTCCGCCGACACCGTGGTTTACCACTTCATAGTGCAGGATTACGTCACGGGGTCTGGCGAAGCTCGGCATCAGGCGGCGACCTTTCGCAGCCCAAGGATCGCGCGTGCCTGCGCGACAGTCGCGACGGGGCGTTCGTGCGTTTCGCAGATTTCGACGGCTCGACGAACCAGGGCTGCATTCGACGGGGCAAGCGTGGTTCTATCCAGGCGCACATTGTCTTCAAGCCCCGTTCGAACATGCCCGCCGGAAACAACGGACCACTCGTTCAACACGATCTGATTTGCCCCGACGCCCGCCGCACACCATGGCACATCCCCCCAAAGGCGGCGCACTGTATGCACGTAGAAATCAAAAACCTCGCGATCAACGGGCATCGCGTTTTTCACGCCCATGACAAACTGGACATAGGGCACATCCCTGATTTGACCTGCCTTATGCATTTTGGCCGCCTGAAAGATATGAGACAGGTCGAACGCCTCGATCTCTGGCCTGACATCGTATTTCACCATCTCGCTGGCCAGCCATTCGACAAGATCAGGTGGGTTTTCATAAACGCGGGTCGGAAAGTTGTTCGATCCGACGGACAGAGACGCCATGTCCGGCCGCAACGGCAACATGCCACCACGGGCGGAGCCCGCCCCGGACCGCCCGCCCGTCGAAAGCTGCACGATCATGCCGGGACAGTGGGTTTCGATCCCTTCTTTCAACGCGGCAAAAAGATCGGGGTCCGAGGTAGGTTTGCCTTCCTCATCGCGCACATGGCAATGGGCGATGGCAGCACCGGCCTCAAAAGCCTCATGTGTGCTTTCAACCTGTTCCGACACGCTGATCGGAACAGCCGGGTTGTCCGCCTTGGTCGGAACCGAGCCGGTGATTGCCACGCAAATAATACACGGGTTTTGTTTTGTTTCGTCAGACATCGAAGAACACCGTTTCTTTTTCCCCTTGCAAGCGAATGTCGAACCGATAGCCGTCCGGGGTTCTTTCAGCTATCAGGGTTTGCCGCCGGTCGACCTGTTCGATCAGATTCAGAACCGGATCAACCGAATTGGCGGCCTCTTCTTCCGGGAAATAGAGCCGCGTGTTCAGCCCAACATTTATGCCGCGCGCCACCAACCACAGGTTGATGTGCGGAGCCATTGGCCTGCCGTCCCGATACGGAACACAGCCGGGCTTGACTGTTTCAACGATCCACTCTCCGGATTCAAAATCGGGTATGATACGGCCCCATCCACGAAAACCGGGCTCGACCTCGCCCTGCCCGGGGTAAATCCCCTCGGCATTGGCTTGCCAGACTTCGATCAGAACATCCTTGACCGGCGCGCCGGTGCCATCCAGCACCCTGCCCCGAATTGTGATCCGCTCACCTTCGACCTGCGCGCCGACAACGTCCCGGCCCAATTCCTGCCGGTAGATGTCAAACCCTGCGTCCCCCGGGGCCAGGCCAATGTGAACGTAGGGTCCGGCTGTCTGCGATGGGGTTTCTTTCAGATAGTCAAGCTTCTGAGCCATGATCAATTCCCGTCCGGTCGATTTTCGAAATAGGTCGATCGATGACCGCGCAGCACGATGTCAAACTTGTAGGCGATACTGTCCAGCGGAACCGTCGCGTTCAGATCCAGCGCGGCAACCAGTTGATCGATCGCGTTTTGATCCGGAATCGTGTTCACGATCGGACATTTGGCAATCAGGGGGTCGCCTTCAAAATATAGCTGTGTGATCAGCCGCTGTGCAAAGGCCGAGCCGAACACCGAAACATGAATATGCGCCGGCCGCCAACTGTTGACCCAGTTGCGCCACGGATAGGCCCCTGGCTTGATCGTTCTGAAAGTGTAATAGCCATTCTCGTTCGTCAGCGTACGGCCACACCCTCCGAAATTCGGATCAATCGCGGCCAGATAGGTGTCCTTCTTGTGGCGATAGCGGCCTCCTGCATTGGCCTGCCAGATTTCCACCAGGGTATTCGGAACGGGACGTGCGTTTTCGTCCAGAACCCGGCCATGGAGGATGATACGCTCGCCGATCGGATCGCCTGTCTTGGCGTAATTTCGGATCAGGTCATTATCCAGCGGGTCCAGATCACCATGGCCGAATGTCGGTCCCGCAGCCTCGCTCAGCGAAGGTTCCAGCGACAACAGGGCATTTCTGGGCGAGCGCGACACACTCGTCTTGTAATTCGGGGAAAAGGCAGGCGGGTGCCATTCGCGGTCCCGCTGGTACAGGTCCATCGGCCTGATCATTTCACCTCACCCTCCATTTCGGCAAATGTCTGTTTTGCCAGCTTCACTGCCTGGTTTGCGCAGGCGACACCCGCATAAACCGCCGCATGCATGAAAGCTTGCATGATGTCTTCCCTCGAGGCACCTGTATTTCTGCACGCCTTCACATGCATCGGGATCTCCTCGAAGTTCCGCGTGGCCGCCAAAAGTGCAAGCGTGATCATCGAACGTTCGCGCGGTGTGATCGCATCGTTGGCCCAAAGCGTGCCCCACGCCGTTTCAGTTATCATTTCCTGGAACGGCGCATCAAAGGCGGATTTCTGTGCCTCCGCCCGGTCCACATGCACATCACCAAGCACCCGGCGCCGGACTGACATTCCCGTGGTATAGCGATCCGTCATCGTTATCTCCTTGGCTATGCCCATCAATATGGCAAACCGACGTAGTTTTCAGCCATCGCCTTTTGGGCCGCCGTGTTTGTCCGCAGAAAGTCGATCTCGGCCTGCTGCATCTTAAGGTCAAATTCGGACTGATCCGGAAACCGGTGCAGCAGCGATGAAAACCACCAGCTGAAGCGTTCAGCTTTCCAGATGCGGGCCAGCGCATTTTGCGAATAACTGTCGATTCCCCGGGTGCAGCCGTTTTCGTAGAAGTCCCTGAGGGCGTTGTACAAGTAGTGTACGTCCGAAGACGCGGTGTTCAGCCCCTTTGCTCCGGTCGGCGGCACGATATGCGCGGCATCACCGCAAAGAAACAGCCGCCCCCAGCGCATCGGTTCCGTCACGAACGAGCGTAACGGTGCAATCGATTTCTCGATCGACGGCCCCGTCACCAAAGCATCGGCGAATTCGCGCGGGATTCGACGCTTGAGCTCGGCCCAGAAAGACGCGTCAGACCAATCTTCGGGTTTGTCGGACAACGAACACTGAATGTAATAGCGGCTAAGAGACTCGTTGCGCATGGAGCACAGCGCAAAACCACGGCTCGATGAAGAATAAATCAGTTCTTCGTGGACAGGTGGCGTCTCAGATAAAACGCCAAGCCAACCGAATGGATAGACTTTTTCGTATTCGCGGCGCACATCCAAAGGAATGGTCTGGCGACTGACGCCGTGGAACCCGTCGCAGCCAGCCACGAAATCGGTATCCACACGCTGCTCCTTACCGTCGACCGTGAATGTTACAAACGGCGTGTCGGTGTCGGCATCATGGATCGTGACATCTTCCACGTTGAAAACAATCCTGCCGCCTGCGGCTTCGCGGGCAGCGTATAAATCGCGCGTCACTTCCGTCTGGCCATAGATGACGACAGGCGTGTCGGTGTGTTCTCGAAAATCGACGCGAAAGCACTCGTCATCATAAGCGATCAGCGTGCCGTCATGTTCGAAACCTTCGGCATGAAGGCGGTCGGCGACCCCGGCCTCTTCCATCAGGCCGACAAATCCCTTTTCCAATACACCTGCGCGGATGCGGCCGAGGACATATTCCTTGGTCTTTATCTCCAAAACGATGCTGTCTATGCCGTGAACATACAGAAGCTGCGACAAAAGCAAGCCTGACGGTCCGCCACCGATGACCACGACTTGTGTGCGCATCTGTCCCCTCCTCCAACTTCGACCAGATTGCACTACCGTTTCCGTTATGTAAAATGACGTTATGTCCCATTTAGTTTCCAAAAATGGAAAGTGATGATCGATCGCAGGCTAAAAGTCAGGCACATCGAAGCCTTCGTTGAAATCGTGCGGCGACAAAGCATGAAACTTGCAGCCGAGAACCTGAATCTCAGTCAGCCTGCAATCTCGAAAACCCTGAAAGAGCTGGAGGACATCACCGGCACCACCCTTCTGGAGCGCAACAGGGGTGGCATTACACTGACCGTGGCCGGGGACGTGTTCTTGCGACACGCAACAAGTGGAATGACAGCCTTGGACATGGCGATGAACAGCGTCGCCGCGATCCGCAAGGGAGATGCCGGTTCGATTTCCATTGGCGCCCTGCCCAGCGTTGCCGCCCGGTTACTGCCGCATGCGCTAGAGATCTTTTCCCAGCTTTCGCCCGACACCATTCCCCGGGTCGAGGACGGCCCCCATGGATATTTGATCGATCGCTTGCACGCGGGGCAGTTAGAGCTTGTCATCGGTCGGCTGGGAAAACCAACGACGATGAAGGATATCTCGTTCACTCAAATGTATATCGAACGCGTTGCAATCGTTTGTGCGCCCGATCACCCATTGGTCCATGCCCAGAACCTGAGCGAGTTGTCTGACCATCCCGTTATCTATCCGCCGGATGACTCGGCGATCCGACCGCTGGTCGACCGGATGATGATCGCCAACGGTCTGAGCAGTTTTCCAAGAATGATCGAATCCGTCTCCGCAGCGTTCGGGCGGCAGGTTGCGCTTGCCGGCGGTGCCGTATGGATCATTTCAACGGGTGTGGTCGCTGCAGACATCCAAAGCGGACGGCTAAAGGCGCTACCGATCGATACAAGTCTGACTGCGGGGCCAATTGGCATTATGGCCCGGGCGGACAGTGAAATGTCCCCCTTGGCAAGTCTGTTCCGGCAAGCATCCGTTCGCGCTGTGAGCAACCTGAACCTTGCTTAGTCATCAGGCAATTCCAGATGCGGATCGACGGCAGCGAGGCAACCAACCTTCAACTGTGCGTTTCCCGGCTGTCCTTCGGGGCCTGTTCCCGGTCGTACATTCCGTAGTCCCGGATCACACCGGCAACGCGCAGGCGATAACCTTCGAAAATTCCGTCTCGGCCCATGGCCTGTCCGGCCCGGTGACGCGGCAGATTGCGCCAAGCTTCAACAGCCTTCTCATCCCTAAAGAATGAAAGCGACAGCAGTTTTCCGGGATTGGTCAGGCTTTGAAAACGTTCGACGGATATGAACCCATCCACCTGCTCCAGCAGCGGCTTCAGGTCTGCGGCAACTTTCAGATAGTCTTGTTTTCGCCCGTCGGCGATTTCAACCTCGAAGATGACTGCAATCATGCCAGATACTCCCATTCTTTTTCGGGCCAAAAGGTTCCCGGCGGCAGGTTTCGTTTTCCGAAAACGTCAGTCCCGATGCGAAGCATGGTTGATCCTTCCTGAATAGCAATCTCAAGATCCGTGCTCATGCCCATCGACAGGTGGCGCAGGTCCACGTCGTCTATATCTTCGGATGTGATCTTGTCCCGCAACAGGCGCAAGTCGCGCAGACTATCGCGGGACAGAACCGGGTGCGGGGCCAGCAAACCAACCGTCATCAAGCCCCGCACCCGCAGGTTGGGCAGTGCAGCCACGGCACGGGCGAATGATATGGTGTCGGCTGGATCCATGCCGAACTTGCTGGCCTCGCCCGATGTGTTGAATTGCAGGAAAACATCCAACTCCCGCTCTCCAACCTCGCACAGGCGATTCAGCTTTTCGGCGATCGACAGCCGGTCGACGGACTGCACGCAGGTGACATGTTCCAATGCCTTGCCCGCCTTGTTCGATTGCAGGTGCCCTATCAGATGCCGTTCTATCCTGTGCCCGGCCAGAGCCGGTGATTTCTCGACAAGTTCCTGCACGCGGTTCTCGCCGGTCAGGAAGGAGCCGTGCGCCATGGCTTCAAGGATCCGTGCTGCCGGTTGCGTCTTGGTCGCCAGCAGCAGCGTCACCTCCGAAGGGTTTCGGTTGCAGGCGATACAAGCGCGGGTGATCCGGGCTTGCACCGCCGCAAGGTTCTTGGCAATCCGGGTCATGTGCTGACCGGAACAGCCTTGCGTTGCTGCGCGCCGCGTAATGCCGCCATGGTTGCCTCGATCCCGGCCAGGGCGGCCACCAGGATCAGAAGTGCAAAGCTGGCTAATTCGACGATCATCCATCCCGCCACCAGCGGGAAGCCGAAGATGCCAATGAAGTAGGAAAGAGCGAAGAACTGAAGTGTCTGGGGCAAAAGGTCCTGGTCGGCATCATTGGCTGCCATCGCTGCCAGGATCGGATAGCTTACCCCGTAACCGATGCCGAACAGGAAGGCGACGACCAGATACATCTGGACATTGCCGCCGATCCCCATGAACAGCACAACGGACCCGAACATCACGTATTGCAGGGTGGCGATCGTCATGTAGGGATTGCGCCCGCCTTTGAACCGCGCCAGCACCACCCGGAACAGCACGACAGTGACCGTGTAGATCAGGAAATAATCGGCGTAATCCAGTCCACGCTCATTCGCAAAGACGGTCTGAAAGTTGTTCATCCCGGCAAAGACCGACGCGCCAAGGCAGACCATGATCACCGGCAGTCGCGCACGCGAGCGCATGATAGCGGCGACGCCGGCCAGCGAGAGGGAGGAACGCAGCTCGGGGCCGGAGCCCTCGGAATGCGCGCGAACAGGCTTGATGAGGGCAAAGAAGATAGCGCCGGCCAAAGCGCACAGTGCGGCCGTGGCAAAGAACGCGGTGTTCACCGTCATGCCGGCTTTTTCCATCATCGACGCCATGACCGGCGACAGGCCGAACCCGGCCATCAAGGCCACCGACAGAATGGCAAAATAACGAACCCGTTCAGCGGTCGTGACCAATCGGGTCAGGACGATGGGCGACAGCGCGTAGGTTAGTCCCCAGCCAAAGCCGATCGCGATGCTGGCAAAGATCAGAAGCGCCCCGACACCTTCGGCGAGGCCATAGGCGGTCAGCGCGGCCGCGATGGACAAACAGGCCACGCCAAGCGTGCGCAGGCGCCCGAACCTGTCTGACAGATGCCCGGCATAATAGACGGTGATCAGCGTGGCGATGGTGGTGACGAACAACATTACGCCCACCACTTTCTCATTGGCCCCAAAGGTTTCGAACAGGCGCGGCAACATGAAAGTGAGGCCATAGGCACCCGCCTGAAGGAAACTGGCGGTGTAAAACAGGGCGAACATGGTCAGTCGGTTCATGCGACGTTCTCCGCTTTGTAGAATTTGGAGCGTTCCAGCGCGATCAGGTCCGAGAGCTTCTGGTGCTGACGGCCACCTTCATCGAAGTTTTCCGGTGCCAGCCACGTCTGGAAACCACGCTGGACGGGTTCCCATTCCCGATCCAAAAGCGCATACCAAGCGGTGTCACGGTTGCGGTCCTTGTAAGTTGTTGCCTGTTGGAACACACCTTCGAACCGAAAACCAAAACGCTCTGCCGCTGCCCGAGAGGGTGCGTTCAGCGCGTCGCATTTCCATTCTAGGCGGCGATAGCCCAGTTCGGTCATGGCGCGGCGCATCATCAGGTATATCGCCTCGGTCGCAACCCTTGTGCGTTGCAAGCCGGGTGCGAAAGTGATGCCGCCGATCTCGATCACGCCATGTTCGGGTTGGATGCGCATAAAGCTGGCAATCCCCGACGCCTTGCCGGTTTCATGATCGATCACAGCAAAATAGGGTTGCGCATCAACGCCGCTGGCGCCTTCGGTCCATGCCCTGAGTCTCGAGGCGGTGTTGAACGGCCCAATGAAGTTGTAGGTCCAGATTTTTCCTGAACGATCCTGGCTGAACGCCTCGAACAGATCTTTTGTGTGCGTCAACGGATCCAGAGAGATCAAGCGCGCATAGCGCCCGGCCATTCCCTTGTGTCCGGGGTGCTGGGCACCTGCCCAGTTGGGCAAGGCCATGCCGATCAGCTGGCCATATTCATTTCTACGCACTGTCATGGCGGCGTCCTCAAGGTGTTTTTGGTCGGGAATGGATTGTCATGATTTTGGACGTTCATTAATGTCCAAAATGAACAAAAATGAGCATACCAATTTGAAACAAACACCCTGGCTGGCCTTTTCCATCGACCGGTCCGCGAAGACACCGGTCTTCGAGCAGATCTGTGCTGCTATCCGAGACCGCGCCATTTCCGGCGATCTGGCCGAGGGTACAAAACTGCCGCCAACCCGCGTGTTTGCCACTGAACTTGGGGTGTCGCGTTCGACCATCGTGACAGCCTATGAACAACTGGTTGCCGAAGGCTATCTGAACAGCCTGCAAGGGTCGGGCTACACTATTTGTGCCTTGGGTGAAGTTGAGTTGACCAAGTCAGGCAATCGCACAGGGACCCGATCCGCTGATAAACAAATCAAAACTCCGAGCCCTTTCGAGGCCAGCTATCCGGACATGCGATTGTTCCCGCACCGGCAGTGGGCCAAGGCGGTTGCCCGCGTCTGCCGAACAAATCCCGAGGCCATGCTGGTCGGGAGTTCCGGTTTTGGAAATAGCGATCTGCGCGAAGCCATCGCCGCACATGTATCAGAGTGGCGTGGGATCGATGCCTCGCCGCATCAGATCATCGTGACCGCCGGCTCAATCGATGCAATCGAGATTTGTTTGCGCAGTCTGGTTGGCAAAGGCGAGATCGTCGGCCTGGAAAACCCGGGCTATCTGCCCGTTCGCCAGCTTGCCGACGCCCAGGGGCTTGCGCCAACCTATCTGGACGTGGATGAAAGTGGTGCCCGTTTGCCCGAACAGTGCACCGTGCCAAAGCTTGCCGTGTTGACGCCGTCTCATCAATACCCGCTTGGTGGGGCCATGTCGCCAAGCCGTCGGCTGGATTTCCTGGCATGGGCGCAAAGAAATGACGCGTGGGTTCTCGAAGACGACTACGACAGCGAATTCCGGTATGCGGGCCGTCCGATCCCTGCCATGGCGGGATTTGATAGTCTGAACCGAGCAATCTATGTCGGCAGTTTCTCCAAGGTATTCTCTAATTCACTGCGGTTGGGATATGTCATCGTCCCCGAGGTCCTGATTGACCGTTTCCGAACAACGTTGAGGCGTTTCGGGCTGAAAGCGAGCTATATGCCCCAACAGGCGCTGGCCGAGTTCATGAAGTCAGGTGAGTTTTACCGACACTTGCGCCGGGTGCGCCGGATATACGATGACCGGCGGAAGTATCTTCTGGAGCGGCTCAGGCACGATTTCTCGGATTATGGGCACTTCATCAACCACCAGGCGGGTATGCAGGTCGTGTTTCACCTCGCCGATGGCTTCGAAGATACCGAGATTTCCATGCGCGCATCAGAGATGGGCGTCGCAGCGCAGCCGCTATCACGGTTCTCAGTCAAAGGTTCGGCCCACAATGGCCTGATCCTTGGCTTTTGCGGGTATTCCGAGGAAGAAGTGGATTCGGCATTGGCCGCGTTAAAAACCTGTTTCATGAGGCGCAAAGCCCACCAGTGACCGTCCGTTCGCTCTGCAAAGCCTCAAGCCCAATCCGAGCCGAAATTCGAGTGAACGATCCTGTTCCTTCGATGCGCAGACCCTCACTTTGTTGAAGATCGGCAGGCTGAGATCCGCACCCTTCCTCAGAGCCCGGAACTTAGCGCGGTGGTCTGATTCCGCCCAAAGGCAGTCACAGCATGTCGCTAAACCACTTGCTTCGATCTATTCTCTTGAAAACCCAAGTTCCAATAGGTCAATCTCGGCAACAAGGCCAATCCGGCGCACACAACAAGGGACCCTGAATGCGGCTGATCAGGATTTGTTTGATTGCAGTGGTGGTGATCGCAATCGCCGTAGTCGGGTTAAGACTGGCGTTTCCGCTTCCTGAAGAGAACTTCTCTGAGCGAACGTTGAAGCAAGATGCCGATTGGACCGGACCCCTGGGGGAGACGATCAAGAACGCTCTCGAACGGAATCCCGGGCGGGACGGAATTCGGCCTTTGGGCAATGGGCGCGTGGCTTTCGCAGCCCGGGCCATCCTCGCGAGAGAGGCGATATCCTCAATCGATGCTCAGTACTACATCTGGCAGGACGACGTCACGGGCCTGATGCTGCTGGACGAGCTTAGGTCAGCGGCCGAGCGCGGCGTGCGGGTCAGATTGCTGGTCGACGATAACGGCATATCCGGAATGGACAGTTATCTTGCCGAACTCGATGCCCTGCCGACCGCAAATGTGCGTATTTTCAATCCGTTCACGCTGAGAAACCCCAAACTCCTGTCATATGCTTTTGACTTCGGCCGCCTGAATCGACGCATGCACAACAAGTCAATGACGGTGGACGGTGTGGCAACGATTGTCGGGGGCCGCAATGTCGGCGACATATACTTCGATTACGGCGCCGGCACCCACTACCTGGACGTGGACGCAATAGCCATTGGTCCGATCGTGGACGAGGTTTCGCAATCCTTCGATTCATACTGGAACAGCGGCTCATCCTACGACGCCGACCTCTTTCTGGGACCACCGGCGGAACAAAGCCTTCAATCCTCGGCGGACGCTGCGCGACAGACTGCTGTTGGCGCGGGCTATCAAAAGGCAATCCAGGAAAATGCGCTGACCGACCAAATAGCCGCACATGATCTGAAGTTCGAATGGAGCGAAATCACCCTTTTTGCTGACGACCCGGCAAAAGGCCTGGGCGAAGTCAAAGGCGAAGACCTGATCGTGGAACGGCTGATCGAATTCGCGCAAGGCTCTGAAACCTCACTGGACCTTGTGTCGGCGTATTTTATTCCCGGCGAAAGAGGGGCTGACATTCTGGAAGGGTTGGCGAAGTCCGGCGTTAAGGTCCGCGTTCTGACCAACTCGCTGGATGCCACGGACGTCATGCCGGTTCACGCGGCCTATATGCGATACAGGGATGGCCTCCTGAACAGCGGTGTCGAGTTGCTGGAACTTCGGGCGTTACGGCAGGAACATCGCGACCGAAGCCTGCCCGAGATACTGGCCGGATCAGCATCGGGTTTACACGCCAAGGTCTTTGGGTCCGATGGAAAGCGGGTGTTTATCGGTTCCTATAACCTTGACCCCAGATCTGCGCGTCTCAATACCGAAATGGGATTGCTGGTCGAAAGCCCCGCGATTGCGGCATCGCTTGCCGATCAACTGAACAGGCCCGAATTCGCGTACCGTGTTGAACTGGCCGACAACGGCGAGGTGATCTGGCTGCAAGAAGAAAAAGACGGGACAGTCACTGTTCACACGACGGAACCGGAAACCAGCAGCTTCCAGCGCGCGATGACGGCGGTCGTAAGGTGGCTGCCGGTCGAGTGGATGCTCTAGTTACCCTGCTTTGAACAGTCAGGTGTTTACGAGCCGTCGTTGCTTGCGATAACCGGTCTGAGGGTTCTGATCCCATAGGCATGTTCGATGCTGCTCTGGTCTAAGACGCGGATAACGCCAAGTTGCTGTTGGAAGAACATGCCTCTCTCTCACTCTGGAGGCCATGTGGGCGGGCAATGTCCGCTGTGATTTTGCAGGTTCCCCTTCCTCAACATCTCTCGTTTGGAAGGCGGTGCGCACTTTGCAAACCGAAAAAAGCAACAGTTTGGCCAGGTCGCGCTCAATGCTCTCCGCTTAGTCGGGGCAACCGCCTTGATGGTGGACATTTCGCTGCACAAGCTCCTTGTAAAGCTCTCGGATGCGACGTGTCATTGGACCGGCACCTTCATGTTCACCGATCTTTTTCCCGTCAATTGACGCGACGGGTGTCTGGGCGCCGAAAGTACCTGTCAGGAATGCCTCGTCGGCACCATAGGCTTCGTAGAGCGAGTAGTTCTTTTCGAACACAGGGATGTCGTTGTCATGGCACAGGTCGATGACCTTTTGGCGCGTCACCCCATTCATGCAGTGGTCTCCGGTGGATGTCCAAACCTCGCCACGGCGCACAATGAAAAAGTTGCATGCATTCGTGGTGTTCACAAAGCCATGAGGGTCCAGCATCAGGGCTTCGTCGGCACCCGCCTGCTCGGCCTGCAGACATGCTATGACGCAGTTCAGTTTCGAGTGGCTGTTATACTTGGCGTCCTGGCTCATCGGCAGGCCCCGCACCTGAGGCACGGTGGCCAGCCGGATGCCCTGGCTCATCAGGCTGTCCACCGGCTTCGAGTGCTCAACGATTGCAACTACCGTTGGCCCGGAACGTGACAACCCGGGGTGCTGAAACGGCTTGTCCTTTGGCCCCCGAGTCACCATGAACCGGCAATGCGCGTCCGTTTTCATACCGTTGGCCTTGGCGGTGTCGTTCAGCGCTTGAAGGACCTCGGCCTTGGTCATGCCAACATCAATCGAGACGGCCTTGCAGCTGTTAAAAAACCGATCCATGTGTTCGTCAAAAAACGCCCATACACCGTCATAAAGCCGCAGCCCCTCCCACATCCCATCACCCAGCATGAAGCCGGAATCGTAGACGGACACCATCGCTTCGCTGCGCGGTACGATCCTGCCGTTGAGAAAGATCTTGATGTCCCGATTGCGCAGGTCTTCCTGCGCGTCATGGGTGGAATGGCTCAGGGATTGCTCGCTCATATCTTCGCTCGTAGCTGGACGCTGGGTTTAGGTGGTGCAGAGGCGGCGATGGCCGCCGCCCCGGTAAAGGTGGTTAGTTTAACAACCCGACTTCGCGGAAATAGCGCTCTGCACCGGGGTGCATCGGTGCGGACAGTCCGTTTACGACCATCTCCTCTTTCTTGAGGTTGGCAAAGGCCGGGTGAAACGACTTGAAGGCATCAAAGTTGTCAAAGACCGCCTTGACCATCACGTAGACGGTTTCTTCCGGCACGTCCGAGGATGTCACGAAGGTGGACGGAAGACCGAAGGACGGAACGTCTCCATCTACACCGCGGTACAGACCACCCGGAATTGTGACGTTACCGTAATAGGGTTTGCTCTCGACCAGAGCCTGCACGGCTTCGCCTTCAACCGGAATGATGTTGATGTCGCAGGTTGTGGCGGCTTCCAGAACGTTGGCCACCGGGTTCCCAGCGACCATCAGAAACGCCTCGATGGTATTGTCGCACAACGCTGCGGATTGTTCTGCGGACTTCAACTCGGTGACCAGCCCGAAGTGATCCATGTCCCAACCCAACGCGTCTACCAGAACCTTTGCCGTCCCTCGCGTACCAGAGCCGGGGTTGCCCAGGTTGATGGTCCGACCGCCAAGATCGTCCAGCGACTCGATCCCCGTATCCTTGCGCGCGGCGATGATGACCGTATCCGGATGCAGCGAAAACAGGCTGCGAAGCTCAGAATCCGGGCCATCTTCTTCGAATAAGCTGGTTCCGTTCAGGGCGTGGAACTGCCAGTCCGATTGCACAATGCCCATCTCCAGTTCACCTTCACGCATCGTGCGCAGATTGTAGACCGAACCGCCGGTGCTCTCGACCGAACAGCGAATGCCGTGCTCTTTCCGTCCCTGATTGACCAGCCGGCAGATACCGCCGCCAACGGCGTAATAGATGCCGGTAACACCGCCCGTGCCGATGGTCAGGAACTCTTCGGCTTTTGCCGGAGCGCCCGACAGCAGCGCAGCGGCGCCAATCACCGCGAGCCCCGAGTGCAATTTCCGTTTGAGAACGCCGGTCGACAACATGAATTTCTCCCTTTTCACCTGTTGCGTCATCCCGGTTCCGGACCGGATGAACTGTTCTTGCCGATGGGGTGGGCAATCGCAGCCAGGTTTCGCGCTTTTCGAATCCCCACCCGGCACGGCACTACAGCAGGATTTTCATATTGTCGACAATTTGTATAATTGTCGACAATACTGAATATTCGAACTAACTTAAGTTTCCAAACAACGCAGCCAGCCGTCGAACCGGAATAGAAAGTTCAGCTTCGGTCATTTTTCTGGCTATCCTGGCTTAAAGAAGTAATCTCGCCTTCCGCCCATCGGGTGTTCCACCAACGGGATCGAAATGACACGGCAAGCATCCTCACCAGAGAAATCCGGCGACACGCTGAAAGACAGAACACTGGAGCGCCTCCAGAAACTGATCCTGACCGGCAATCTGGATCCGGGTGCAAAGCTGCTGGAAACACAAGTTGCCGCCCAATTGGACGTAAGCCGCGCAACGCTTCGCGAGGCCATGGTTCAATTGAGTGAGATCGGGCTTCTGGTCTATCTGCCTTTCCGCGGAACCTTCCTGCGTACACTGGATCCGGTTGATCTGGATGAAATCTATTCGTTTCGCACCGGGCTCGAGAAGATGGCCTTCCAGTTCTGCTGGGACAAGCGCGATCTGATCAGCCTCGCCGACCTGCAGATGCGAAACAACAAGCTATGCGATTGCATCTCGAACAATGATCCATACGGCGCGATCATGGCCGAAATGCATCTTCATTCTTGGTGCTACGAGCTGTCGGGGCATACCCTGCTGTTGCAAAGCTGGGAACGTCTGAAACCCAACCTGCAGTTCTACTTTGCCATGCATCAAAAGGCGCACGGGCGTGGCGGCCCGCTGCATGAGTCCCACGACAAGTACATTCAGCTTGCCAATGGGAACAGCCTGGATGACATGCTGGACCACCTTGAAGACCACATGCGACAAGGCCTGGAAAATACGATGAAGTTTCTTGATGAACGAAACGTTTCGTAAGTCAGGTCATAGCTTTTCCGGACGTTGAACAAACACTGCACACACTTTGGGGTCGCACATCTTGAGATTCGCTCCACTTCCCGAACCGATCGTCCGAGGATGCAAAGGAGCCTTGGTTCAAGCCTCGCAACCGTCAATGCATTATGGGAACGGTCCAAACCGGCACGCGACGTTTGTTGTCAGCGTGCCGGCATGTCACGGCATCAGAGAACGCCATGGGAGGGAGCTTATTTCCTGTTGTGGAAAATGAACCCGATAAAGTTCAGCAACAATTGGGCCGCCAGGATTTGTGTGCTTTCCGAGGGGTCATAAGCAGGCGCGACCTCGACCAGATCGATGCCGACCACGTCGCCGCGTTTGCTGAGGCCCTGCAGGATTTCCAGCACGTCATAGTACTGAAACCCGCCATGGCTGGGTGTTCCTGTACCCGGCGCAATCGACGGACAGAAAGCGTCGATATCGATCGTGACATAGTACCGGCTGCCTTCCGGGATGCGATCCAGAACGCCTTCGACGCCCAGCTTGCGAACCTGCCGCACTGATAGGATGTCCGATCCGCGCGCCCGCGCATCGTCATAACCTTCTTTCGCGGTCGAGGACACGTTACGGATGCCCAGTTGGGTCATGCCCGAGACATAGTCCTTTTCGATGGCGCGGCGCATCGGGTTGCCATGGCCAACGGTGACACCGTGCCGTTCGTCGACGAAATCCAGATGCGCATCGATCTGGATCACGTGGATCGGTCCGTTTTTGGCGCAGTCGTCCTTATATGCATTGATGCAGGGAATATTGACCGAATGGTCGCCGCCGATGGTGACAGGGATCGCGCCGGCATCGAGGATTTTCCTGACGCCGTATTCGATGTTGGCGTGGCTCTCCTCGGTCTTGGTGTGGATGATGTCGGCGTCCCCCAGATCGACGATGCGAACGTCGCTGCCCAGATAGGTGGCGTCATCCTCGTGATCATAAGCTCCCGCGTGACCAAAGCTGAACAGGGTCGATGCCTCGCGCACCGAGCGTGGCCCGAACCGTGCGCCCGAGCGGAACTGACAGCCGAAATCGAATGGCGCGCCAAGGATCGCCACATCCGCGTCAATCTCGTCCCAGTTCTCGACATAAGGCTTCTTGCCAAAGGTCGAGATGCCGACAAAAGGCAGATTCAGACGACCAGCTTCATAACCATGTCCCGACATGATTTTCTCCGTTTCTTATGGTTTAGCGATAGGCCAGTTCCGGCAGGAACAGGGCGATTTGAGGGAAGGTTATCAGCAAGCCCGTCACGATCAAAAGGATGATCAGAAACGGGGGTACTCCGCGTACCACCTCAACAAAGGGGCGGCGGAAGACCGCGATGGCAGTGAACAGGTTGCAGCCGAAGGGTGGCGTGGCCGCGCCGATGGCAACCTGAAGCGTGATCAGAACACCGACCAATACCGGGTCGGGGCCGCTGGATTTGATCATCGGCGCAAATATCGGAGCCAGAATCAGGATCACCACGATCGAGTCCACGAACATGCAGCCGACAAAGAAGGCCACGTTGATTGCCAGCAACACCATCAGCGGGCTGGCACTTTCCAGACCCAATGCGGCGATGATCGTCTGTGGCACCTGGGCAAAACTCAGCGTCCAGCTGAATGCCGCGCCTGCCGCAATCAGGATGAAAACGACCGAAGTGATGGCACCGGTGGACAACGCAATATCGAACAGATCACCCACCTTGATCGAGCGGAAGATCACAACCTCCAGCACGACCGCATAGAGAACGCAGATCGCAGCAGCTTCGGTCGGAGAGAAGACACCGCCATAAATACCGCCCACGATGATCGCTGGGAAACCCATCGGCCATAGCGCTTTGCGCAGGGCGGTAAAACGCTGCGCCCAGCCCTCGCGCGGCAGCACGGGGATGTCATGGCGATAGGCGTAGACCATGCAATAGGCCGAGAACAGCGCCACGATCAGCAGACCCGGCAGGATACCGGCGATGAACAGTTGCGAGATCGAAGTGCCCGACACGACGCCATAAATGATCATGCCGATCGACGGCGGGATCAGATAGGCAAGGTCGGCGGCGTTCACGATCAGACCGATCGAGAAACTGTCGCTGTAGCCCGATTTCAGCATCCGGGGGCGCATCGCGCCGCCGATGGCCACCACGGTCGCCTGGGTCGAGCCGCAAACCGCGCCGAACAGTGCGCAGGCCGAGGTGACGGAGATCGCCAATCCGCCCTTGATATGGCCCATGAAGCTCATGACAAGGTCGATCAGCCGGTTGGCAGAGTGACCACGTGTGATGATGTCAGCGGCCAGAATGAACATCGGCACCGCTATCAGCGCAGCCGGTTTCACACCCCCGATCATCTGTTGGATCAGGATCTGCATGTTCATGTCCGGGAAGTAGACAAGGAACCCCAGCACCGCCGCCGAGATCAGCGGCATTTTCATCGGGAAGCCTGCCAGCAGCAGGACGATCATGACGACCAGCATCAACTCGGTCATTTGCCTGCCTCCTTGGAATCTTCGAATTTCTTGATGGCCGCCGCAGTCTCGGGATCTTCGTAGCTGTCGACCTCTAGGTACGAGACGTAGACCTCTTCCTCGGCGAAATTCAGGTTGCGGATCGCGGTCAGCAGGTATTGGAACGAGGCCAGCGCAAGTCCGATCACCACCCAGACATAAGTCAGGTACAGCGGCAGCTGCAGCGCCGGAGTTATCCGCCCGCGCGAGGCGACTTTCTGAACATATTCAAGCGCGTACCAGGCCAGTACCGCCATGACGACTGCGGTGGTGGCGGCAATCACCACCATCAGACCCTTGCGCAGTTTGATCGGCAGAGCGTCATAGATCGCCGACATGCGGATGTGGATACCCTTGCGGGTGGCATAGCCCAGCCCCATGAAGGTGACGATGACGATCAGGAACTCGTTCAGTTCTTCAGAGAAATAGATGGACTGGTTGAACACATAGCGACCAAAAACATTGGCGATTGTGTTCACGGCCATCAGGATGATCCCCCAGCCCAGGATGCAGACTTCGATCCGTCCGATGACGGTGTCGATCTTTCCCAGAAAGCCGAAGGGAGTGGCAGTGCCGCTGTGCATGAAGTCCTCCCTTTTTGAAGCCTCACGCGCAATACGCGTGAGGACGTTTTATATGAGTGGTTGGGGAGGGGTTAGTTGGTAGCCAATTCCGCCTGCAGTGCGTCCAGCAACTCCTGACCGCGGGAACCGACGGTATCGACATAGGCCGCGGAGGTGTCGGTGCTGCGCGCGCGGAACGCATCACGCTCTTCTTCGGTCAGAACAACCAGACCGATGTCAGGCTTGGCTTCCTTGATGATGTCCAGACGTTGCTGGTTGAAGTCGGTGACAACGCCATCGATGAACCCGGTCATGTCGGCCATGGTGTCACGTACCAGCTGCTGGCGGTCCGGGCTGAGGGTTTCAAACCAGTCCGAACCGGCCACAACTGTGGTGACAAGCTCCTGCTCGCCAGCCCAGATCAGGTGGCTGGTGACTTCATAGAACTTCATCTCTTCGATGGTCGGGATCGGGTTGACCTGACCATCAACAGCACCCAGTTGCAGCGCCCCGAACACTTCGCCAAACGGCAGCGGTGTCGGGCTTGCACCCATGTTCTTGTAGGTTTCCAACAGGATCGGCGACACCATCACGCGCATCTTGAAGTTGTCGAAATCTTCAGGCGTGCGGATCTCGCGGTTGGTGGTCCAGACCTGCGGGCCTTCGGAATACATCGTCAGAACTTCCAGACCGCGCTGGCGAAAGTCATCATTCATCGGGCCGTATATGGTTTCCGAACTGCTCAGGATGTTCGAGATTGCAGCCGGGTCGGACGGCAGCAGGTAGGGCAGCAGGAACACCTGGCTTTCCGGCACAACAGTGCCCAGGTTGCCGATCGAGACATTGGTGAATTGGATGATGCCATCGGCGGCCTGCTCGACTGTTTCGGTCGGCGTGCCCAGCGTGCCCATAGGATAGACGGTCACGGTTACGTCACCATTCGTCGCGGTTTCGATGCGGGATTTGAACTCCTGCGCATAGGCATCCATGATCGAGCCCGGAATTTCCTCGATGGCGAATTTCCAGTCTTCCGCCAGCACACCAATGGGTGCCAGCCCGAGTAGCGCGGCGGCCGCAGTCGTTCTTAGGGTACTCAGAGTAAAAGCCACGCGAATATCCTCCCGTTTCGCTTAGTCAGTTGCTTCTGAGGGAGATCACATCACGGTTCCTTTCATTAAAAAATATCATACTGTAAATGTTGACATAAGGATTCTTCATGCAATGACCGCGGTGAGGGCTGATCATTGAAACTGCTGAGAAATACACTTCTGGAGACATTCGTTGCCGTGGTCGATTGCGGTGGATTCACCGATGCGCAATATGCGCTGGGTATCACCCAATCAGCCATCAGCATCCGAATCCGCGATCTGGAAGCTGCGCTTGGTTACCGGGTCTGCGAACGGGGGCGCGGCGGTTTCTGGCTGACGGAACGCGGCGAGATTGCGTACAAAAAGGCCAAAGACATATTGCGGAGCGCGCGTGATTTTGATGCCGAACTGCTGGGGCTTCGAAATACGATAGCCGGCGATTTGAGGATCGGCGTCGTGGACGCTGTCAACTCGTTGGCCGAGCTGAACCTGGCAGAAGCCGTCAAGCGATTTCTGGATCGGCCAAACGAGGTGCAGTTGGAAGTCGTCGTTGCCTCACCAACAGAATTGACGCAACGGTTGCTGACCGGGGAACTGCATGTGGCAATTGCGCCCTTTCGCAATCAGGTTGCCGAACTGACCTATAATGAACTGTGTCAGGAAGAACATCGGCTCTACTGCGGCCGCGACCATCCGTTGTACGACCTGCCCGACAACAAGATCGATCTCGACGTTATATCACAACATCAGATTTGCCAGAGGTCCTACGGCATGCTGGTATCGCCAGAACTGCAATCCCAGGATTCCAAAGCGGTCGTGGCGAATATGGAGGCGATGGCGACATTGATTGAAACCGGCCATTTTCTGGGGCCACTGCCCGTTCACTTTGTGGAAGGCCTTGGGCAAAACGGCCGTCTGAGAGAACTTGCGCCTGAAAGACTGCGCTGGACCTCGACATTCTACCTCGCAACGCGATCTTCCAGCCTGCACAGACAGGCAGTTGAACTTTTTGTGGCGGACGTGCTCCGGTCATGTGGGGCTGTTGAAACCTAAATTCACTGGCCGTGAAGCTGATATTTGGGCTCACCTGCCCCAACAAATGCCGGCACCTGCCGGCTCCAGGACAACGCCTGAGACGTTGAATTTTCAGGCCGGTTGCACCCGGCACATCCGGGCTACATTGCGAAATTCGCCTGAATGAACTAGTGACCCGCCATCTGTAGGCATGGTGGATAGCTTAATGAAGATTCTGATCACGGGGGGCGCGGGTTTTATCGGGTCGCGGCTGAGCGCTGAACTTGTTCAGCAAGGGCAT
>NZ_JBQFTB010000019.1:0-58737 GCF_056538465.1 Ruegeria sp. BG6
CAGTCTATCCTGAGCGTCTCAACCGTCTTTCCAGTCCGTCAGGCCGTCTCTCCGACCCGTCAGCACCGCCTCAGCAGCGCCGGTGAAGGGGTATTTACGGATTAGGCCTGGGACCTGCAACCCCCATTTTCAAAAAACTTCACATTTCACTGCAGAAACTGACGCGGGTTAATGAAAACAACAGGTTATCTTAATAATTCGCGCGTTTGAGCGGCTTGTGCGCTGCAGAAACCGGGTAAGAAGTCGACCTTTCGGCGGAATCGTACCCAGTGTTTGGTATGCACCTAGGTCCTAACCAAAGAAAACGCCGCCCGAGTCTCCTAGGGCGGCGCAATCACAGTAATGGTCGCTGGTTTAGTGCAGATCGAAACGATCCGCGTTCATCACCTTGTTCCAAGCCGAGACAAAGTCACAGACGAATTTGCCCTCGGCGTCGGCCTGACCATAGACCTCGGCCAGTGCCCGCAATTGCGAGTTCGAACCAAAGACCAGATCGACTCGGGTGCCAGTCCATTTGACCTCTCCGCTGGACCGGTCGCGCCCTTCGTAGACGCCCTTGCCTGCGGGCTTCCATTCGGTGCTCATGTCCAGAATGTTGGTGAAGAAGTCGTTGGTCAGCGCTCCGACACGATCGGTGAAGACGCCATGCTTGCTGTCGCCGAAGTTGGTACCCAGAACGCGCAGGCCACCGACAAGTGCAGTCATCTCGGGTGCCGACAGGTTCAACAACTGCGCCCGGTCAACCAGCAACTCCTCGGGTGAGACGGTGTAGTCGGCCTTCTGGTAGTTGCGGAAACCGTCAGCGATGGGTTCCATCACCGAGAAGCTCTCGACATCGGTCTGTTCCTGCGTTGCATCCGCGCGGCCCGGGGTGAAAGGCACTTCGACATCCTGACCACCGGCTTTGGCCGCCTGCTCGATTCCAACCGCACCGGCCAGAACGATCACATCGGCCAGCGACACTTTCTTGCCGCCCGACTGCGCGTCATTGAAAGCTGTCTGAACGCCTTCCAGCGCGCCCAGCGCTTTGGACAGTTTCATCGGCTCGTTCACGTCCCAGTCTTTTTGCGGCGCAAGACGGACACGGGCACCATTGGCACCGCCACGCTTATCCGACCCACGATAGGTCGAGGCCGAAGCCCATGCGGTCGAGACCAGCTCGGACACTGACAATCCTGCCGCTGCAATCTTGGCCTTAAGGTCTGCCACATCTGCATCTTCGACCAGATCGTGATCCACTGCCGGAACGTTGTCCTGCCAGATCAACTCTTCGGTTGGGGCTTCCGGGCCAATATAGGCCGAACGCGGACCCATGTCGCGGTGGGTCAGTTTGAACCAGGCCCGCGCGAAGGCATCTGCGAACTCTTCCGGGTTCTCATGGAAACGCTTCGAGATCGGGCCGTAGATCGGGTCCATGCGCATCGCCATGTCGGCAGTGGTCATCATGGTCTTGACCTTCTTGGACGGATCATGCGCCGCCGGGGCCATGTCTTCCTCTTTCACGCCGACCGGCTCCCAGATATATGCGCCCGAGGGGCTTTTGGTCAGGTTCCAGTCATAGCCGAACAGCAGGTCAAAATAGCCGTTGTCCCATTTGATCGGGTTCGCAGTCCATGCGCCTTCGATCCCCGAGGTCGTGGTGTCATCCCCCTTGCCCGAACCAAACTTATTGATCCAGCCAAAGCCCATTTCCTCGATCGGGGCGGCTTCTGGTTCCGGACCGACCAGATCGGGGTCGCCCGCACCGTGCGCTTTGCCGAAAGTATGACCACCCGCAACCAGAGCAACGGTTTCCTCGTCATTCATCGCCATCCGGCCAAAGGTATCGCGAATATCGCGGCCCGAGGCCAGAACGTTGGGTTCACCATCCGGGCCTTCAGGGTTCACATAGATCAGGCCCATCTGCACGGCGGCCAGCGGGTTTTCCAGATCGCGCTCGCCCGAGTAGCGGCTGTGCGGGTTGTCTGTCGGAGCCAGCCAGTCCGTCTCGGCGCCCCAATAGATGTCTTCCTCGGGCGCCCAGATATCTTCGCGGCCTCCGGCGAAACCAAAGGTCTTGCCACCCATCGACTCGATGGCGCAGTTACCGGCCAGAATCATCAGATCGGCCCATGAGATCTGGTTGCCGTATTTCTGTTTGATCGGCCACAGAAGACGGCGGGCCTTGTCGAGGTTGCCGTTATCCGGCCAGCTGTTCAGCGGCGCGAACCGCTGGTTCCCGGTCGAGGCCCCGCCACGTCCATCCGCCGTCCGGTACGTCCCTGCACTATGCCAGGCCATGCGGATAAACAGGCCACCGTAGTGGCCATAGTCCGCCGGCCACCAGTCCTGCGAATCCGTCATCAGCGAATAAAGGTCTTCCTTCAGCGCTTTCATGTCCAGCTTCTTGAATTCTTCGGCGTAATCAAAATCCGCACCCAGCGGATTTGATGCTGGCGTTTTCTGGTGCAGAATCGACAGGTTCAACTGTTTCGGCCACCAGTCCCGGTTCGACCGGGTACCCGCACCATGCATGACAGGGCATCCGCCTGTTTTGGGGTTATCACTTCCGTCCATATCGATCTCCAATCCTGGCTAAGTCCGGCAGGTTCGCGTGTGCAAATCTCAGATAAGTATAGTGGTTCGAACAGCACTCATCGTGCCGAGTCGTCCACATCACTCACCGGCAGAAGTAGCAAATTCAAACCATGCAAAAAAGTTTTGTTTTCCGATCAGTTTCATAGCTTTTGGCTATTGTTTGGAATTCACCTCAGACAGCGAAACCTGATCAGGCAGGACTAACACCCGTCACGCACACAGTAGCCATTCCCGCAGGTCCCCGGATCCGGGTACTCAAAGGTGCTAGACCTATACAAAATGGCGGTTTTCGACGGCTAGCGCTTCATCAGGGATTCCAGCCCGACACGATAGTCGGGGTAAAGAAGCCGCACGCCCAGTTCTTCCTTGATGCGGTCGTTTCTGACACGCTTGTTCTCATTGTAGAAACTGCGCGCCATCGGAGTCATGTCAGCGTCCTCAAATGCCACGGCTGGTGGCAGCGGAAGCCCCTGAAGCTCGGCCGCGTAACCGATGACGTCCTGAGGCGGCACAGGCTCGTCATCACAAACATTGTACACCGAACCGGGATTGGGCCGCGCCATGGACGCCCGCAGTACCTGCGCAATATCGGCAACGTGAATGCGCGAGAAGACCTGCCCCGGCTTGATGATCCGCCGCAGCCCGCCGCGTTTGAGTTTGGAAAACGGTCCTCGCCCGGGACCATAGATGCCCGCCAGTCGAAAGATATGCGTCGGCAGGCCCGGAATTCCCGCCCATTCCTGTTCCGCGTGCAAGCGCCACTGGCCCCGGTCAGCCGTTGGTGCAGGCGGCGTCGATTCGTCGACCCAGTCGCCCTGATGATCGCCGTAAACCGCGGTTGTCGACAGATATCCCACCCAGGAAAACTGATTGGCCCGCGCCTCGATCTCGGTCCGCAGGGCGGCCAGAACCGGATCGCCTTTTGCCGTCGGCGCGATCGAGATCAACAAATGCGTCACCCCATCCAGTGAAGGTACCTGACCCGGCCAGATCAGAGGGTCGGCACCTGAGGCCCGGATTGCATCGGCCCCGTCCGCATCCCGCGTTGTCCCGACAATCTGCCATCCATCATGCATCAGCAGCCGCGACAGTGCCTGTGCCGAATACCCGTGCCCAAACGAAAAAAGTGATCCAGTCATGGCCCCTTAGATGATCCGCAAAAGCGCCAGATGCAAGCACCTGCCCGAGGATACTTGATTCGAATCCCCTGATGCGCCTTTGATTATGTCATGAGTGACAAGAACCCCGATCTGAAAGCCGCCTATGCGCTGAAAACACCAGAGGACAACAAACGCCTCTATGCCGAATGGGCCGGAGATTACGACGAAGGCTTTGCGGCCCTCGAAGACTATCAGCTTCATGTTCACACCGCCCGCGCCTTTGTCGGTGCAGGCGGCCAAGGGCCGGTTCTGGATGTGGGTGCCGGCACCGGCCTGTGCGGCGCGGTGCTGGCAGGGCTGGGGGTCGGGCCCATTGATGCCACCGACATCAGTGGTGAAATGCTGAGTCAGGCAATGCGAAAGGACATATACCGGGATGCGATCGAGGCCGATCTGAACCACGGAATCCCGGTTCCCCAAGACAGTTATGCCGGCATCGTTTCGTCAGGCACATTCACGCATGGCCATTTGGGGCCAGATGTTCTGCCCGCTTTGTTGCGCATTGCGCGCGCCGGGGCGCAGTTCGCGCTGTCCATCAACGCCAGGCACTTTAAAAAGCTCGGCTTTGCCGAGACGCTAAGAGAGTTGGAACAGGATCAGATCCGCAATCTGACCCTGACCGAAGTTCGTATCTACGGAGATCTTGCAGCAGGCGACAACAAGGATGACACCGCATTCATCGCGCTGTTCGAACGCATTTGAATAGCCGCGCCGTTCAGCGCCCCTTCCAGACCGGGTCGCGTTTTTCGGCGAAAGCCCGCGCGCCTTCCAGATTGTCATCAGAGCCGTACAAGGTATCGATCGTCGACAATTGGCGCCGCGTGATCCGGTTCATGATGTCCTGAAACTTCGAATCCTCGGCCTCACGCACAACTTCCTTGATTGCCGCATAGACCAGAGGCGGGCCGCTTGCCAGAAGCCGCGCAAGCTCCCACGCGCGGTCCATCAGTTGACCTGCGGGAACGATTTCATTGACCAGACCCCAGCGGTGCGCCTCGTCCGCATCAAACCAACGTCCCGTCAGCAACAGTTCCATGGCAACATGATAGGGAATACGTTTGGGCAGTTTGACGCTGGCGGCATCGGCAATCGTGCCCGAACGAATTTCGGGCAGGGCAAAGCTGGCATGATCGGCGGCAACAATGATGTCAGCGCTCAGTGCCAGTTCCAGACCGCCCCCACAGGCGATTCCGTTCACGGCAGCGATCACAGGCTTGTTCATGTCGCGCAGTTCCTGAAGCCCGCCAAAACCACCAACACCATAATCGCCGTCAACCGCGTCGCCGTCAGCCGCGGCTTTCAGATCCCAGCCGGGGCAAAAAAACTTGTCCCCTCCGCCGGTCAAAATGGCCACACGCAGATCGGGGTCATCGCGGAAATCGCGAAATACGTCCCCCATGACGCGGCTTGTCGCCAGATCGATGGCATTGGCCTTGGGTCGGTCCAGTGTAACTTGCAGAATTGCGCCATCGCGTTTGGTTTTGACCGGATTCATAAGCTTGCCTTTCGGATCAGGGCATCCACCGCAACCGCACCTTCCTTGGTGCAGATGAGAGGATTGATTTCAACTTCGCTGACAGTTGCCGCATTGGCAATGACATACGCCTGTACGGCTTCGACCGCGTCCAGAATTGCATCGATATCCGCTGCCGGTTTGCCCCGGTATCCAGCCAGCAACGGCGCACAGGCCAACCGTCCCAGCGCGTTCTGCACGGCCTGCCGGGACGAAGGCACGAGCAATGAGACGGTATCACGCAGAATTTCAGTCAGTACCCCGCCCGCCCCCAAGGTCAGGACAAATCCATGCGCCGGATCTCGCGTGACGCCGATCAGCAACTCGGCAACACCGCCATCCGCCATTTCCTCGATCAGTATGTCGTCGGTGCCGATCTTCTCTGCCACGGCGGTCAGAGCATCGGAACTTACACCGAGATGAACCGCACCATGTTCGGACTTGTGTGCCAGGCCAATGCCTTTGACCGCAAAGGGGCCACACAAACCGACTGCGGCCTCGGCCACGCTGCTTTTGCAAGCTACAACACGCCGCGGCACCTTCATACCGTGACCTGCCAAAGCCGCTTTTGCTTGCGCTTCGGTCAGAACCTGATCCGGGTCAGAATTTGAGGGCAACAAAACCGGTTCGGCCGGTTCAGGTACGACGCGCGCCGCCGCCTCGATTGCGGCCAGCGCCTCGTGCAGGCCGGCAAAAGGGACGACACCACCGTCGACCAGTTGTTGCGCCACGTCCTGCGGCATCAGTTCGGGCAGGGTCGCTGTTACGGCAAAGGGGCGACCCGTGTGCGCGACGCAGTTCAGCGCGGCCTGCGTGGCGCAGGCCCAATCGGTCGCATCGGTATGGGGATAGTCGACAATCGACATCGTCAGCGCCTTGTCCGGCCCGGTCAATCCGGTCCACACACGGGTCATCGCATCAGTGTCGCGCCAGATATAGGTGTGATAGTCCAGCGGGTTTGCCAAAGCCACCATCGGCCCCAACGCGGCGCGCAGATCGGTCTTTTGCCGGTCTGTCAGCGGCGGGAAATGCAGATCGCGCCCCTCGGCCATATCCGCGCCCAGGCTCGCCTCGCCGCCAGAGCAGCTGATCATGCCCAGACCGTTGCCATCCAGACGTCCGGTGACATGCAGCAGTTTCAGGCATTCCAGAAAGCTCGGAATGTCACCCAGCCGGGCTATCCCCAGGCGGTCCAGAAAAGCCTGTGCGCCGGCGTCGCCTCCTGCCAGAGACGCGGTATGCGAGATCGTCGCCGCCTGTGCATGCGCGGAACGCCCCATCTTTAGCGCCACGATCGGCACCCCGCGCGCGTGCGCCTTGGTGGCCAGCGCCTCCCATTTGCGCAGATCGCCAAAGCCTTCGATATGCACGCCGATGGCGGTGATCCGGTCATCGTCCAAAAGGGCCGAGGCAATATCGGCCTGATGCGTCTGTGCCTGATTCCCGCAGGTCAGGATAAAGGCCAACGGCAGGGCACGGCGCTGCATCGTCATGTTGATGGCCATATTCGAGCTTTGCGTCAGGATCGCCACACCACGATCGACAGGCTGCATTCCATGCTGATCCGGCCAGACCGCTGTTCGGTTCAGACCATTCACGAAACCATAGCAATTGGGGCCGAGTATCGGCATATCTCCGGCGGCAGAGACCAGTTGCGATTGCAGATCGGCAGCCTGATCGTCTTCTGCCCGCGCTTCGGTGAAGCCCGAGGCGAAACAGACCGCTCCGCCCGCGCCGCTTGCAGAAAGGGCTGCAACCGCTGATACGGTTGCATGACGGTTGATCCCCACGAAGGCCAGGTCCGGGGGGCGGGGCAGATCCTCAATCGACGCATAAGCCTGTAAACCCGCGACTTGCGCAGCCTTCGGATGAACCGGCCAGATTTCTCCCTCAAATCCGAACTTGCGGGCCTGCGATATCACTTCGGCGCACCACGCACCGCCACCGATGACCGCCAGAGTCGAAGGGTTCAGAACGCGCGCCAAAGCACCCATCACACGAGCTCCGGCGTCATGCGCCCAGCGCCCGCAACAGATCGCGGCTGATGATGTGGCGCTGAATTTCGCTGGTGCCGTCCCAGATGCGTTCAACGCGGGCATCGCGCCAGAACCGTTCAAGCGGGTAGTCGTCCATCAGCCCCATACCACCATGAACCTGAATCGCGGCGTCGGTCACCCGCGCCAGCATCTCCGACGCATAAAGCTTGGCCGAGGCGATCTCGCGGTTGCTTGGCAAACCCTGGTCCAGCCGGTCGGCGGCGGCCAGCGTCAACAAATCGGCTGCGTCAATCTCGGTGATCATGTCGGCGATCTGGAACGAAACGCCCTGAAACTTGCCGATCTTCTGCCCGAACTGTTCGCGCGTCGCGGCATAATCCAGCGCATAATCAAAGGCGCGGCGGGCGCGCCCCACGGACATGGCCGCAACGGTGATACGGGTGGCATAGAGCCATGTGTTCATGACCTCGAAACCGCCATCGACCTCACCCAGAACCTGAGCATCGGGCAGTCGACAATCGTCAAAGTCCAGAACCATGTTCTTGTAACCGCGGTGACTGACCGACTTGTAGCCGTCCCGAATCGTGAAACCCGGAGTCCCACGATCCACCAAAAACGCCGTAATCCGCTTTTTAGGGCCTTTTGGCGTCTGATCTTCGCCTGTAGCGATGAAGACGATGATAAAGTCGGCATGCTCGGCGCCCGAGATGAAATGCTTGGTCCCGTTGACAACCCAGTCACCGCCGTCACGCACAGCTGCACATTTCATGCCACGCACATCCGAACCCGCGCCGGGTTCGGTCATCGCCAACGCATCCATCCGCTCACCACGCACGGCAGGCATCAGGTAGCGTTCGATCTGGTCCCCTTCACAGGCCATAAGAATATTCTGCGGCCGCCCGAAGAAATGGTTCAGCGCCATCGAACCCCGCCCCAGTTCGCGCTCGACCAGGGCAAATTCCAGATGGTTTAGCCCGGCGCAACCGACACTTTCGGGAAAGTTGCAGGCATAAAAGCCCAGTTCCAGAGTCTTGCGTTTGATGTCCTCGGCGATCTCGTGCGGAACTTCACCGGTCCGTTCGACCAGTTCTTCGTGCGGGTAGATCTCGTTCTCGACAAAGCTGCGAACGGTTGAGACGATCATCTCCTGTTCGTCGGACAGGCCATATTGCATCGGTTCACTCCACATTTGGACTTGTCGTTATCCTGACGTGGCTTGAAATCACGATCATACAGAATTAGACGATCATCATGCTAAAGTGGAAAAAATCTCCTCCTGCAACGCAGCGACTGGGCGTTCTGCTGTTCGACGGGTTTTCCAACCATTGCCTTGCCAATTCGGTCGAACCGCTGCGCGCGGCGAACACCCTGTCGGGGCGAACCCTTTATGACTGGACATTCCTGTCGCTGGATCCTGGGCCCGTTACATCCTCGTCCGGCCTGCAGGTCGCACCGCATGAAACGCTGCAAAAATCTCATGGCGACATGTTGTGGGTTATGCCGTCATACGGATTTCAGGCCCATGGCGGCTGGCGTACGCTGGCCGGACTAAGATCGGCTGCAGAAAGGTTCCAAACACTGGCAGGCCTGGACACCGGTAGCTGGCTGCTGGCGCGGGCCGGCTTGCTGGACGGACATCGCGCCACCATCCACTGGGAGGAACTGACAGGTTTTACCGAACGCTTCCCCGAAGTCACGGCGCTGCGTGAGCGATATGTCATCGACCGCAACCGCATTACCTGTTCAGGCGCCATGGCAGCTTTCGATTTGGTCCTGTTTCTGATCGGGCGGGATCACGGGCAGGCCCTGGCCCTGGAAGTGTCCCAATTGTTCATGACCCGCGACTCCGCGCGCTCTCATACCGGTGGGGCCGGTGCAACCAGCGGATATGTGAACAAGGCTTTGGGCCTGATGCAGGAAAACCTAGAATCACCCTTGTTAGTTTCTGATATTGCCCGGCGCGTGGGACGTTCGCAAAAGGCGCTTTCAATCCGCATGAACTCTGAACTCGGCGCGGGGCCGGCACAGGTTTATCGGCGGCTGCGCCTGAATCTGGCGCGCAAACTGGTTTCCGAAACCGATCTGAGCATCGCCGAGATCGCCTTGCGCACGGGCTATGATGATCCCAGCGCCCTGACGCGCGCGTTCAGGGCCGAGTTCGGTGAGACACCGCGCGCCCTCCGGACGCGCGGAACCTGAAACCGCCGCCAGTCAGCCGAACATCTTTTTCTTGCGCGCCCGGGTAACTTCGGTCGCCTCGGGCGAGCCGTCATGGAAAGTTCCGAACCACCGGTCCCATGGCATTTCCTGATTGCCGTAGTTGCACTCATAATACCGGTGATGCAGCTGGTGATAGAACGTACCCAGCGCCAACCGCTTCTTATCCTTGATCAGCAAGTCTTCGTAGCCGGTATGGGTCATCGCTGCGCCCGGACCCTGAAACACGATGTGAAAGTACAGATGGATCGGATGGGACGGAACAATCCAGTGAATGCACAGGGTGCTGAGGTAGAAGAAATGCTCGACCGGATGCATCGAGAACCCGGACCAGGGACCGATATTGACGTTCCGGTGGTGCAGGCTGTGTACCTTTTTGTACAAAAACGGCTGATGCAGAAGTCGATGCACCCAATAGAAATGAAAGGCCGACCACATCGGCAGGATAATCAGCCACAGGATGAACCAGACGGGGCTATCCACGAATTTGATTACCGGCGCGTATCCGTTGGCCATCAGCCACATGGTGACCGCCTGAAACCCGGTCAGTTGCAGCACGCCGGAGCCGAGCGACCAGAACATGTTGTCCAGCACCTGATCGCTGAAATTCCACAGCTTGTTGTTCTTGCCCTGCTCGCGCCGTTCGAACTTCAGCTTTTTGCCCTGCGCCTTGCGCATATGGAAGTACCAGTGCAACCCTCCGGCGGCGATGAAGATCATGGCAAAATTCACCAGCCAGATCTGAAAAATCCAGCCAAACGCAAAAGTCCTGGCGGTTTCGAGCGATGGGTAGAAAAACGCCCACAGCGCAACGGCCAATCCCAGCATCAGAACCCGTTCGCTAAGGGTCAGCCAGTTCCGGGCGAGCCAGCCCGCCAAATACGCCGGATCAGGTGGCCAGCGAAACACCGAAGGATTCTGCAAGGGCAGATCAGGGTGGTAATTCCACTCGCGGCTCATGTCCTGCATCTGAGAATTGTCTGTCACGTCGATGTATCCTGTGGTTGGGATCGGCAATATTCAGGGCTCCGGCGCCGTGCAGACACGTCCGGTTGCTCTGCCCGTCAGGAGGGTCTGGTTCAGGTGGCGTAGTCCGAGCCTTCGGCGTCCAGCACGGCCTTGATTTCGCGCATATGCGCTTCGGCCTGCCCGGGGTAATCATCAAGCTCTTGCGCCGTTTTCTCGGCGATCTCGTCCGGAAGAACTCGCAACTTCTGTCCGGTCTGCAGCGCGCGTATGTAGGTTTCCGCAGCTCTTTCGAAGTAATAGAGCCTGTTGAACGCGTCCGCAGGATCGCTGCCGATCACCAGAACACCATGATTGCCCATGATCATGACTTTCTTTTTCGGGTCTGCCAGCATCGAGGCACAGCGTTCGCCTTCACTCTCAAATGCCAGGCCGCCAAATTCCTCGTCAACAACGTAGCGGTTGTAGAACGTGGCGGTGTTCTGGTCGATCGCAGGCATCGTGCTGTCCGCCAGCGAGGCCAGTACGGTGGCAAAGATCGAATGCACATGCATCACGCAACGCGCATGTGGGCAATGTCGATGAATCGATCCGTGCAGACCCCACGCGGTCGGGTCCGGTGCACCGGGCTGGTCCATCACATTCGGGTCATTTGCGTCCAGAAACAACAGATCCGAGGCCCGTATACGGGAAAAGTGCATCTGATTGGGATTCATCAGAAACTGCGTGCCGTCTTCGTTCACCGCCAGGCTGAAGTGGTTCGCGACCGCTTCGTGCATGTTCAGCCGTTCGGTCCAGCGGAATGCGGCGGCCATGTCCACACGTTCGGGCCAGTGGTCAATATTAGGGCGCAGGCTGGCAACGGTCATGTCAGAAACTCCTGTATTTCGGGTCTGCGTGGAACCGTGCCTTTTGCAAACGGGTTTGACCAACGAAAAATTCGCGGTTAATCCATTAGCTCAGCTAATGCCAGAGTTATGCAATGCAAAAACTGCTTCCACCTTTGGGCTGGCTGCGCACTTTTGAAGCGGCGGCCCGCCATCTTTCCTTTACCGGGGCCGCACGTGACCTGAACATGACGCAAAGTGCTGTCAGCCAACAAATCAAGGCGCTGGAAGGTCACCTGGGGCAGCCCCTGTTTCTGCGTCGTCACCGAGCGCTGGAGCTGACCGAGGCCGGAATAACCTATTTGCCTGTCGTTCGTGACGCTTTTCGCACCCTTGTCCGGGGCACCCAGGCCGTTACGGGTGCACAGCAGAACGCGGTGCAGGTGCAATGCAATATCACCTTTGCGGTAAACTGGCTGGCCCCCCGTCTGCCCCGGTTCCGCGCTGTGCACCCTGATGTCCAACTGAATATCTTCACCGAACTTTGGGAACCCCGGGAAATGGCCGAGGGCGCGGCGGTCGAGATCCGTTATTCCTTGCGTCCGGCAGATACCGTGAGGACCGAGTTTCTATGTTCCGACGCCTATTATCCGGTATGTGCTCCGAATTATCCGGTCACTTTGAAGACCCTGCAACAGCAGCCCCTGTTCGACTGTTCGAACCTTATGTCAAACTGGGCAAGCTGGGCTGAAGATCAGAGCCTAAATTGGGAAAATCCGCCCATAACTTATGCCACCACCTATCTGTTTGGCCTGTCCGTCGCGATGGCTGGCGGCGGGTTGTGCCTGGCCCATGACGCCATTGCCAAACATCTGATTGAGAAAGGAAGCCTGATCGCCCCCTTCGCCCACCGTGCCGCGATGCCCGAGGCGTACTACCTGTTGCTGTCACCACAGGCCGAAGAGAATTCAGGGGCAGTTGCGTTTGCTGAATGGCTGCGAAAGGAAATTGCCGAACCCGTTCCGAGCTGATCCCGGCGAGTAGATCTCCGGCCCATCGTCTATGCCCGTCGGGCATCTCCTTTGGTTGGGCCAAGCAGCGCTGCGCGCTGCTGGCAGCTCAGTCCTGATTTACGTCTTTCGGGCGGCTGGGAACCCAGGCATACCCGTTTTCACAGAGGATATAGGCCTCGCGCAATCCATGCGGTTTATCCGTTGGGGCCTGCAGAACGGTGCCCCCTGCCCCTTCTGCACGGGCGGATGCATCGTCCGGGTCTGTTTCGTACAAGCGAATTTCAACACCGGCCCCGCGCGGGGGATTCTCGGGCAGCAATCCAAGCAGGGGATTCGAGTGATACGTCCCGTCCGAGTGCAACTGAAAGACGTGCGTTCCGTAGGTGACGATCGCAAAATCTGCGGTCACTTGGTGGCTGGTCATGTTAAAAACAGCCTCTAAGAAAGCGCATTCCGCCGGTACATCGCGAACCAGCAAGTTCAGACCGATCCCACTGAGGCTGCGTCCAAAACTGTCTGCATCTATTGCGTTATAATCCATGGCACCATGCAAAGCCCGAACCGCGGCGCATTGCAAGTGCTCAGCCCCATCCGGCAAATTGTGATGGTTTCATGATACCCGACCGCCGGGGGTTGCACCTGACCGCGCATTCGGGAAAGTTGAGCCATGGAATACACACCTTTCCCAAGCTGGCCCGATGTCGCCCCCCGTTTGATCTCAGTTGCCGCCGGGCGCGAAGCTGCGGACATGGTCATCCGCGATGGTATCTGGGTGAACGTACACAGCCGCGAACTGCTCGCCAATCATTCCGTCGCCATAGCCGACGGGCGCGTGGCTTATGTCGGGACAGACGCGTCACACTGCATCGGCCCCGAGACGCGAATCATCGAAGCAAACGGGCGATATATCGTTCCGGGCCTGTGCGACGCGCATATGCATATCGAATCGGGGATGCTGACCCCGGCCGAATTTGCCCGGGCCGTGATTCCGCACGGCACCACCTCGATGTTCACCGACCCGCATGAGATTGCCAATGTTCTGGGTTTGGACGGCGTGCGTATGATGCATGACGAGGCGATGATGCAGCCGGTGAACATCTTTACGCAGATGCCGTCCTGCGCACCGTCCGCACCAGGGCTGGAGACCACCGGCTATGAAATCACCCCCGATGATGTAGCCGAGGCAATGTCATGGCCAGGCATTATCGGGTTGGGTGAAATGATGAACTTTCCCGGCGTGATCCATGGTGACCCTAAGATGTTGGCTGAAATCGCCGCCACGCAGCGGGCGGGCAAAACCGTCGGCGGGCACTACGCTTCGCCCGATTTAGGGTCTGATTTTGCGGCCTATGTCGCAGGCGGCCCGGCAGATGATCATGAGGGCACATGCGAAGCGGATGCCATTGCCCGCGTGCGCCAGGGGATGCGATCCATGATGCGGCTGGGTTCAGCCTGGTATGATGTCGAAAGTCAGATCACTGCCCTGACGCAGAAAGGTCTGGACCCCCGCAATTTCATTCTGTGCACGGATGATTGCCATTCGGGCACGCTGGTCAACGACGGGCATATGAACCGCGTTGTCCGTCACGCCATTGCCTGCGGATGCGATCCGCTGATCGCGCTGCAAATGGCAACAATCAACACCGCAACCCATTTCGGGCTTGAGCGGGAAATAGGGTCCGTAACCCCCGGACGGCGGGCCGACATTATTCTGAGTTCGGATCTGACCGAATTGCCTGTCGAGATGGTCATCGCGCGCGGGCAAGTCGTGGCCGAAGCCGGTAAAGCCACAGTGGAATGCCCGCACCTTAACTGGCCGGACAAGGCCCGTAACACCGTTCACCTGGGACACACCCTGACGGATGTCGATTTTGAGATCACGGCCCCGGCGGGCGCAAACAGGGTACGTGCCAATGTGATCGGTGTGGTCGAAAACCAGGCTCCGACCAAAGCGCTGAAGGCCGAGTTGCCGATCATCGGCGGGCTGGTCGAAGGCGAAGATGATGTCTGTCAGATCGCGCTGGTTGAAAGGCACAAGGCCACTGGCGGGGTGACAAATGCATTTGTGTCCGGGTTCGGATATCAGGGCGACATGGCAATGGCGTCGACCGTGGCCCATGACAGCCACCACATGATCGTTGTCGGCACCAGCCGCGAGCAGATGGCGCTGGCCGCCAACCGCCTGGCCGAGGTGGGCGGTGGTATTACCATTTTCCGCGAGGGCGAGGAACTGGCACTGGTTGAGTTGCCCATCGCCGGCCTGATGTCGGACCGGCCGGCCTCGGAAGTGGCCGACAAGGCGCAAAAAATGGTCGCGGCGATGGAAGCCTGCGGCTGCAAACTGAACAACGCGTACATGCAGCATTCACTGTTGGCCCTGGTGGTAATTCCGGAACTGCGGATTTCCGACCTTGGGCTGGTGGATGTGCGGACGTTTGAGAAAATCGACCTTTTGGAACCACTTGCATGACAATCATAAAAACACCGGATGCACCTGATCCGCAAAGCTTCACCGACCCCGAGGCCGCAGTTGCGCGGCTGGAGGAGTTGTACAATCAGGCCACAAGGTTTCTGTGCGACAGCTTTGCCAAAACCATGGGGCACGGCGCTCCGACTGAGCGATTCAGAGCCTATTACCCGGAAATTCGCATCAAGACCTCGTCCTATGCTCATGTCGACAGCCGACTGAGTTTTGGTCATGTTTCGGAACCGGGTGTTCACGCCACCACGGTGACTCGCCCCGATCTGTTCCGGTCTTACCTGACACAACAGATCGCGCTGCTGATCCGAAACCATGACCAGCCTGTGACCATCGGGCCTTCGGATACGCCGATCCCGGTACACTTCGCCGTGGCCAACAACCCGGAACTGGTGGTGCCGCAGCAGGGTGCTGCCGGATTCACGCTCAGGGATGTGTTTGACGTTCCGGATCTGACCACCACTAATGACGATATCGTCAACGGGGTGCATGATCACGAAGAACTGGCAGGACCGTTGTCGCTTTTCACTGCGCAACGTGTGGACTACTCGCTGGCGCGGCTGTCCCATTATACAGCGACCGACCCCAGCCACTTTCAGAACCACGTCCTGTTTACAAACTACCAGTTCTACGTGTCCGAGTTCGAGAACTACGCGCGCGAACAATTGGCCGATCCGGACAGCGGATACACAAGCTTTGTCTCGACCGGCAATGTCGAGCTCACAACACCCGATGCAGCCCTGGAGCAACCGCTGAAGCTGCCCCAGATGCCGACCTATCACCTGAAGCGCGCAGACGGTTCCGGCATCACTCTGGTCAATATCGGCGTCGGCCCTTCCAACGCCAAAACCGCCACCGATCACATCGCGGTTCTGCGGCCCCATGCATGGCTTATGGTCGGTCATTGCGCCGGATTGCGGAATACGCAGGCGTTGGGGGATTTCGTGCTGGCACATGCCTACCTGCGCGAGGACAAGGTGCTGGATGACGACCTCCCGGTCTGGGTGCCGATCCCGCCGCTGGCGGAAGTGCAGGTCGCGCTGGAGCGGGCTGTCGCCGAGGTCACCGAACTGGAAGGTTACGAGCTAAAGCGCATCATGCGCACCGGCACCGTTGCATCTGTCGACAACCGAAACTGGGAACTGCGCGATCAGTCCGGCCCGGTTCAGCGTCTTAGTCAGTCGCGGGCCATCGCGCTGGATATGGAAAGCGCCACCATTGCCGCCAATGGCTACCGGTTCCGGGTTCCCTACGGCACTTTGCTGTGCGTGTCAGACAAACCCCTGCACGGAGAATTAAAGCTTCCCGGCATGGCTTCGGACTTCTATACAACGCAGGTAAGCCGCCATCTGGCCATTGGCATTCGTGCGATGGAGCACCTGCGCGGCATGCCGTTGGAGCGTCTGCACAGCCGGAAATTGCGTTCTTTTGACGAAACGGCCTTCCTCTGACGCAAAAAAGCAACGTTTTCCCCATATTTTTAGGGTTTTCCGCGCTACTATTCGTTGTGTTCCAACACAATATCCCGTTACAGTTACGCGGTGAGGCCCAAGAGATCGGGCACGTTAAGGAGACCAAGAAATGGCAAAGCCTATGACAAAGACTCAGCTGGTTGCTGCTCTCGCTGAGGAAATGGGGACCGATAAGAAATCCGCGAACTCCGCGCTGGAGGCCATCACAGGCCTGATTACCCGCGAAGTTTCGGCCGGTGGCGCAGTAACCCTGCCCGGCGTCGGCAAAATCTACTGCCGTGAGCGCCCCGAGCGTCAGGTCCGCAACCCGGCCACTGGTGAGACATTCACCAAAGAGGCCGACAAGGTTGTGAAAATGACCATTGCGAAGGCGCTGAAGGACAGCGTGAACGGCTGATCGGATCACCGATGATGATTCAAAAGGGTCGCGTTTTCGCGGCCCTTTTTTGCGCGTGGCACCTGTAAGCTCCCACCGGGTCCAAGACCTGTCCTGGTCTCACATGCTCACCACCAAGCAGTCATCGTATTTGAACCGGCGCGGTATCATCGCGACCGGTGTTTTTGGCGTGGACCTCTTTGTGTGCGCAAGACCCTCCCTATATCCCGTTTTATGAAACAAGAAATTTCTTTCACCCGGCTTACCCAGATCTCGACCCCAGAAATCCTGGCTCATATGAAGAACCCGCGACTTGCGGAACACATGCCCCTGCTGACGCAGGACTGGGATGAAGAGACTGTCAATGAGTTCGTGAAGGCGAAAGAGGCCTATTGGACCCGTGATGGACTTGGCCATTGGGCCTTCCTGCACGGTGGCGACTATGTGGGATGGGGCGGCTTTCAAAAAGAGGGCGAAGAGTGGGATTTCGGCCTGGTCCTCATGCCCGGAGCATTTGGATTGGGGGCCAGAATAACAAGGCGAGCCATGGAGTTTGCAAAATCCGACGAACGGATAACGTCGGTGACATTCTTGCTGCCGCCCTCACGCAAGAAACTTGGCGCACTTAGAAAACTGGGCGCGTGTCCCGTAGGCGAAGTTGATTACGGTGGCGAGAAGTTCCTCAAATACCGTCTCAATATCGACGCAAGCTAGCGCTCGAAGGCGGAAAGACTTTGCCTTTACAAAAAAGGGCCCCGAAATCGGGGCCCTTTTCCTGTTTGTTGTTTGAAAACCGATCAGTGAACTGTCTCAACCTTGTGGAAGTCCAGATCACGATCTTCGGGCATGGAATCGATGCTCAGCACCTCATTACGCTTGGCGAGCAGGATATAGACCACACAGGCCAGATAGAGACCCACCACGACCGCGCCGATCCACTGGATCTGCAGCCACTGGCTCTGGAACAGCAGGGTCAGGACGAACAGCAACGCCACGTTGCCCGCCACGTAAGCCGCCTTGCCGAACCTTTCGACTGTCATGTTCAGATTGTCGGTATAGAGTCTAATCAACGAGTCCAGCGAGTTGATGACGAAGGTCACGCCCACGATCACCATCGCGATGTTGGTGATGCCTGCGGTGCTGATGCCGTTCAGGTGGTAGTAGTAGAGAACGGTGAACCAGATCGCCAACGGGATCGACGGAAAGATCAGCAGCGCGGCCAACAGTTGCCACGTGGTCAGACCGCCCACAAAGCGCGAGGTGAACTGGCCAATCATGATCGACCATGCGAACCACCAGAACAGGTAGAAGGCGTGATAGTCGGTCAGCGGCAGGACGAACTTGTGCAGGTTAGCGAAATACGCACTGATGTTGCTGCCAGTATCAACGAACCCGGTCATACCCATACCGGCCGCCGCCCACATCCCCAGGATCAGAGCCAGGAACAGGAAGGTCGATCCCACCGACAGGATACGCACGTATTTCAGATCGGTCGACGAATAGGCCGCCGCCAGAATCACCACGAACACGATGATGTAGAAGGTGGTGACCACGGATTCGCCATCTCCGACCTCGGGCAGGTAGCCGGGCAGGTAGATCAGGAACAGGCTGGCGGTGAAAGCACAGGTGCCGATGATGACCACGTTGTTGATCAGCTTGACCAGCGGGATCTCAAAGAACTTCACACTCGGTTCGATGACGCAGAAATAGAACGCGGTCAGGAAGTAGAAGGCCCAGATCAGAAAGCCCCAGAACCCGAATTCGATCGCCAGCGGGTTGGCGAATGCATAGGCCGGGTCTTCGGCATAGCCCCCGAACTCGGTCAGAGGGAACATGATCAGGCCGACATCCAGCCCGGATGTGAACAGGATTGCGATAAACGTGAACAGGTGGACAGGCGTCACGCCGACGCAGCGCAGGTTCCACCATTTCACGACGAAGAAAGCGACCAGGCCCAGGGCCAGCAGGACGCCAAAAGACAAGATGTATTCCAGGAACACCGACAAACCTCCCTTGATTGGTCAGATTTGGCGCGAATATCCTTAATTGGCTGGTCAATCAATAAAAACGAAAACCCAAGAATTCTTGCACGGCACATGTGGCTTTTTTGACGCTGAACCCCTGCGGCGCTTGCGGCCTGATCGGAATTCGGCAACAGTCCCGGCGTTCCGGGATGGAGGTTTCATGGATCTGCGCGCCATAGCCATGGGGCTGACATTTGCCCTGATCTGGTCGTCGGCCTTTTCCTCGGCGCGGATCATTGTTGCCGATGCTTCACCGCTGTTTTCACTGGCCCTGAGGTTCCTGTTATCTGGCATCATCGGAGTGGCGATTGCGCGAGCCATGGGACAAAGCTGGCATCTGACAAGGGACCAATTGCGGGCAACCATTTTGTTCGGCGTTTGCCAAAATGCCCTTTATTTGGGTCTGAATTTTTATGCCATGCAAACGGTCGAAGCCTCGGTTGCCGCGATCATCGCCTCGACAATGCCGTTGCTGGTTGCCGTCGCGGGTTGGTTGTTCTTCCGCGAAAAACTGCGACCAATGGGAATTGTCGGGTTGCTGTCTGGCTTCTTCGGCGTCGCCCTGATCATGAGCAGCAGGATCAACGCAGGGGTCGATATGTTTGGCGTGATGCTGTGCGGGATCGGCGCCCTGGCCCTGACCTTCGCGACACTGGCGGTCCGCGGTGCGACATCGGGCGGGAACTTCATGATGGTCGTCGGGTTGCAGATGTTTGTCGGCTCAGCCGTACTGTTTGTGGCTGCGCCATTCTTTGAGACGATCTATATCCATCCAACTCTGCCCCTGCTTCTTGCGTTCACCTACACCACCCTTGCCCCCGGGCTGCTGGCGACCTTGATCTGGTTCATGTTGCTGAACAGAATCGGTGCTGTCCGGGCCGCGACCTTTCACTTCCTGAACCCGGTGTTCGGTGTCGCAATTGCTGCACTGTTGCTTGGTGAAAAGCTCGGGCCCATGGATGCGGTCGGAGTAGGCATTACCACGCTGGGGATTTTAGCTGTTCAGCTATCCAGACAACCGGTTCAGCGCAGCAAAGCCTCGACCTGACTCAATAGTTTCCGCGAGTCAGGCCGCACATTCGACCCAAACGTGGCGACAACCTCTCCTGACGGGTCGATAAGGATCTTGTTGAAGTTCCAGCTGGGGACAAAGCCAGTTCGCGCGGCGACAGTCTTGTAGAATGGATGCGCATCAGGCCCTTTGACCGGCGTTATCTCGGTCATTGGCAGGGTCAGGTCATAGTTCAACTCGCAGAACCGCTTTACCTCTGCCGCGGAGCCCAGTTCCTGTTTGAACGAATCTGACGGGACGGCCAGAACCACCAGCCCCCGTTCCGCGTAAGTGTCATGAATCTTTTGCAGGCCCGCATACTGCCCTGTGAACCCGCATCGGGACGCGGTATTCACGATCAGAACCGGCTGGCCTCGCCAGTCTTCGATAGACAACGTGCCGCCGTCGATCGAATCAAATTCGCCAGTCAAAGGCGCAGCTTGCGCCGCGCGGGCGATCAACAGCAAGGCGAATAGCAGAAGCAGTCTGAGCATGGCGGCACCTCCTTTACTGAGAACTACGTGCCCGCCTGGCAACCGGATCACATGCACGAGCGCGCGAGATGGCTGAAATATGATTTTGCTTTTTGCCTCGTTATGCCCAAATAGAAGGCCAAGTCGCGTCAAAAACCGGAGGAGCCATGACCCGCTATACCAAAGACCCCGAGGCCATCGCCGCTCTGTCACCCGAAGAATACCACGTCACGCAGCGCAGCGGTACCGAACGCCCCGGCAGCGGCAAGTATCTGGGCAACAAGGAGCCCGGGATTTACGTTGATATCGTCTCGGGAGAGCCATTGTTCGCTTCGACCCACAAATACGAATCCGGCTGCGGCTGGCCCAGTTTCACGAAGCCCATCATCCACGAACACGTGGAAGAGTTTCGGGACGCCACCCTTGGCATGATCCGTACCGAGGTGCGCTCGAAACACGGTGATAGCCATCTGGGGCATGTATTTCCTGACGGTCCGCGCGAACATGGCGGGCTGCGCTATTGCATAAACTCAGCCGCGCTGCGGTTCATTCATCGTGACGAGATGGAGACCGAAGGCTATGGCGAATATTTGATCCATGTGGAGGACATCTGATGACTGAAGAACGCGCCGTACTTGCCGGGGGATGCTTCTGGGGCATGCAGGATCTGATCCGCAAACTTCCCGGCGTTTCCCGCACCCGTGTCGGATATACGGGCGGTGACGTGCCCAACGCCACCTACCGCAATCATGGCACCCATGCCGAAGGGATCGAAATCTGGTTCGATCCTGCACAAATATCTTACCGCACTTTGCTGGAGTTCTTTTTCCAGATTCACGATCCCACGACGGTGAACCGTCAGGGCAACGACCTCGGGATGAGCTATCGTTCGGCTATCTACTATGCCGACGACAATCAGAAGCAGGTCGCGCAGGACACGATTGCCGATGTGAATGCCAGTGGCCTATGGCCCGGCAAAGTCGTGACCGAGGTTGCGCCCGTCGGAGATTTCTGGGAAGCGGAGCCAGAGCATCAGGACTATCTGGTCCGCATCCCGAACGGGTATACCTGCCACTTTCCGCGACAGGGTTGGGTTCTGCCCAAACGCGCGGACGCGGCCGAGTAAACGACGACCTGCCCTGACCCTCTTTGAATTCGAGGGGGGAGCTAGCCAGTGGCCACCCGTGGTCGGCCACTGGCTTCGACCGTCACAAGGGCTTCGACAAACACATCCTGCGCCTCGATGCGCGCGGTCTTGATGTCCCTGTCGACAATGACCCGGATATCTTCAGCCCCGGCTTCGCGGACTGCGGATTCGGCTTCTTCCTTCAAAACAGCTTCCAACAGGGCCAAAGCCTGATCTGACGCCGCAAAATCCTGTGGCCCACTGTCCAGATGCACGCGATATCGCCCCTCGGCAGGCGAGGTTACGGTGCCCGAGCGCCGCAAAGTCAGCCGCCCGACAACCGCACCGATGGCATTTGCGACGCCGGTATGCTCAGGCAGGATCATACGGCAACGCAACCGCTCCCCGACGGCCGGATAGTAGCTGGGCGCCGAAGCGCCAAGGCCCACGACATCCACATTCAAAGCCGTATCCAGAGACAACAGGCCACGGTGCCCTGCCAGGCCGCGCCGGGTCAGCACATGACGGGCCAGATCCTGAGGAGGAACCCCAAAATCATGCACTTCTTCCGCAAAAGCAGTCTCTAACAAGGTCAAACTGGTCTGTTCGGTCAGTTGATCCACGATCATGCCGGCCAGCTGTTCCGGAGACTTCGCCAGAACATCACCCGACCCCACCCTCTTGCGAGACACAAGTTCCAGCGCCTTGCGGGCAGCACTTGAATCCCAGGCATCGACCCGGCCCAGAACATGGCTGGCATCCGAAGGCGTGACGCCCGAAACCTGAACAAGCCCGCGGTCCACCAACCGCGTCAGCGCGCCGTTGTCCATTCTGGTCCGCAACAGGCTGCTCAGCGGCAAAACCTGGTCACCAAGCCGCTCCAGCACAGCATTCTCGCGCGGCCCGACCTCATCAGCGCGCATCCCTGAAACCCTTCGGGCGAACCGTGTATCAAACTCACCCACCGTTGTTGCCCGCAGTTGCTCGTCCAGCGCGGCATGCACGACTTCGGGCGCTTCCGACGCGATCAGAGAAACCGGCAGCACCCGGCGCGGCCCCAGGAATACGCCGCCGCCCAAGCCTTCAGTAACCACGTGAACCTGGCTGTCACCGCCCAATCCATGGGTCCGCATCGCCACCGCCTCGACCATGGTGCGGAAACCGCCCACCTGCGCCCCGGCCGGATCAATCGCAGGTTTGCCGTCCCGGATCAAAGCCACATCCGTCGTGGTCCCGCCAATATCAGAGACAAGCGCATTCTCAACCCCGGTCAGCCAGCGTGCCCCCACAATCGAAGCCGCCGGGCCGCTGAGGATCGTCTCGATCGGACGTTCACGCGCCTGCTCGGCACTCATCAGCGCACCATCACCGCGCACCACCATCATCGGGGCCGTGATGCCCAGCTCGTGCAACCTGTCCTGTGCCCGGCCGATCAGGCGGTCGATCATACCAATCAATCGCGCGTTCAGAACGGCGGTCACCGCCCGTTTCGGGCCGTTCAGCCTGGCCGACAGGTGATGGGAACACGTGACCGGTGCCCCTGTCTTATCCGCAATAATCCGCGCTGCTTCCAGCTCATGCGCCGGGTTGCGTGTGGCGAATTGCGAAGCAACGGCAAAGCCGGATATCCCTATATGAGAGTCTAAAAATGCCTCAAGCGCCGCAATATCCAGCGGCGCAGCTTCGCCACCGGCATGGCTGTGGCCACCGGAAATCACAAGTGCCGGGTCGCCTTTCAGCGCGTCCTTCAGCCCGTGCTTTTCCAGATCACTGTCCTTGAAGCCGATATACGCAAGCGCCACACGGCCGCCCTGCCCTTCGACCAGGGCGTTCGTGGCCAGGGTGGTCGACAGCGACGCCATCGATATCTGGTCGGGTGAAACCCGGGCCTCGTCCAACACGGACGAAATCGCCCTGCCAACACCGATCGCCAGGTCCGCCCGTGTTGTCAGGGACTTGGCCGAGGCAATCACCTCTTTCTCATCCCGGATCAGCACCGCATCCGTGTAGGTTCCGCCTGTATCCACCCCCAAAGCCAGAGCCATCGGGTCCTCCATTTGTTCGCTGACAAAGGGTCTAGCGGTTTGCGCCGTCACGTCCAGCCTGTTTGCGGCATTTACGACAGCCGTTTTACCGCCCAGCGCGCCGCGTCGGCCACTGCCGGATCAGGGTCATCCGCCAGCGCCTGCGCGGCACTACACAGTTCTGCAATACCGGAATTGCCGATGGCATACAGCACATTGCGCACGAACCGGTCGCGACCAATCCGTTTGATGGGCGAGCCGGAAAACTTCTCCCGAAACGCGGCATCATCCAGTGCCACAAGATCAGTTAACGCAGGCGCCTTGAGGTCATCCCGGGCCGCATAGCGCATATCACTGGCCGCCACTGCGAATTTGTTCCACGGACACGTCGCAAGACAATCATCACATCCATAGATCCTGTTGCCCAATTTGCCGCGCAGCTCTTCCTCGACCGGACCTTTGTGCTCGATGGTCAGGTACGAGATACAGCGCCGCGCATCCAAAAGGTACGGTGCAGGAAACGCATCGGTTGGGCAACTATCCAGACAGGCCCGGCACGACCCGCAGCGGTCAATCTCCGCTGGATCGGCAGGCAAGTCCAATGTCGTGAAAACAGACCCTATGAAGGCCCAATTGCCCCAATCCCGACTAACCAGATTAGTGTGTTTTCCCTGCCAACCCAATCCCGCAGCCTGACCTAACGCCTTTTCCGGCACAGGTGCTGTATCGACAAACACTTTCACGTCGCCACCGGCCTCGGCAATCAGCCAGCGCGCCAGTCGTTTCAGGCGCTTTTTGACCAGATCATGATAGTCCTTGTTCTGAGCATAGACCGAGATCGCCGCTTTTTCGGGATAGTTCAGAATTTCGGTCGGATCGTGCTCGGGCGCGTAGCTTTCGGCCAGCATTATCACCGACCGGGCCTCCGGCCACAGAACTGCCGGATCACCACGCCAATGGGTGCGCTCTGTCATCCATCCCATCTGCCCATGATATCCGGCCCGCAGAAACGCTTCCAACCGGCCCGGAACCTGCGGCACATCCCAGGGCCTGCAAATCCGACAGGACACAAAGCCCTCGCTTAACGCCTGGGCGACCAGCTTTTCTTTCAAACCCGATCCGTTCTTCATCTGGCCAAAAATATCCTCGGGGGTGAATTGGCCCGACGGGCCAAGAGGGGGCGGAAGGCCCCCTGCGCCCCGACCCTATCAGAAATCCAGATCGGCGTAATGGGGCGGAGGCCGGAATCCCGGCACCTGATCGGCCAGGATGGACCGGAACGCCGGTCGCGATTTGATCTTGGCATACCAGTCCCGGACCGTCTGGCTGCGATTCCAGTCCACGTCCGAGATATAGTCCAGTGCCGACAGATGCGCGGCAGCGGCGAAATCCGCCAGCGTCATCTGATCCCCGGCCAGCCAGCGGCGTTGATCCAGCAACCATGTCATGTAGTCCAGATGGTACTTGATTGCGCGCGCACCTTCCTTGACGCGCTTGCTGTCCGGATAGCCTTCCCCGGTCACTTTCTTGTTGACCCGTTCGTACACCAGTTTCGATGTCACCTCGTGATGAAACTTGTCATCAAACCAGCCGACCAGACGCCTTACTTCATAGCGCGCTTCGGGCGTTTTGGGCATCAGCGCGGGTTCGGGGCGGGTTTCCTCGATATACTCGCAGATCGCCGCACTTTCCGACATCACCTGCCCGTCCAGGCGCAATACAGGAACCTTTCCTGCGGGGTTTCGGCGCAGAAAATCCGGATCTTTCTCCCAGTACCGTTCCTCAACCAGTTCCACTTCGATTTTCTTCTCTGCCAGCGACAGACGAATCTTGCGGCAATAGGGGGACAGGGGAACGTGAAACAGGCGCGCCATGAGCTTCCAATCAAAGCAGTGAATACAACCAAGCTTTAGCCTTGAGCAGCCTTGGGTTTCAATCCTCGAAACAATCCGCGCGACCATCTGCGCGGATGGTGGCCGCTCCGTCCCGTATCGCGGCGGCCCGGCGGCGCGTGCGAACCGACGGATCCGTAACGGATCTGTTCCTGGGCGAAGGCAGAATTGCAGCGATCCGCGCGGCCTGAACCGGCGTCAAATTAGCGGCAGATACGTTGAAATGCATTTGCGCGGCAGCCTCGACCCCGAAAACCCCGTTCCCGGTCTCAGCTACGTTCAGATAAACCTCAAGAATGCGCTGCTTGCTCCAGAACAGTTCGACAACCGGCGTGATCGACGTTTCAAGCGCCTTGCGTACCCAACTGCGTCCTTGCCAAAGGAACACGTTCTTGACGACCTGCTGCGAAATGGTCGACGCGCCGCGTGCGCCACCATCTTCCAGCGCATCTCGGATGGCCTGGATGTCAAAGCCCCAGTGCAGGCAGAAATTCGCGTCTTCTGCAGCGACGACCGATCGCGCCATCACCGGGGAAATCTCTTCGATCGGAACCCAGTCGCGTTCAACTTTGCCCAACCGGCGCCACTCGGACCAGATTGTATGCGTGATCGGCGGGTTGACGACCGAATAGAGCAGCACAAGACCGACTACAAATGCGACACAGGCCAACAACCCACGTGTCAGCCAGCGGCGAATCCGCGATATAGACAGTTTCTTTGACTTTGTTGCCTTTGATTTCTTACCACGCGTTCCGCGCGCTGCTTTTTTTGCCATACCCTTGCTATACGACGCATGAGGCGCGTTTGGAACGGGGTAAATTTCAGCCCCTGTGCCATATGCATGCAAAGGAAAACCCTGCGCGTTTGTGAAAACACGCAGGGTTTTGACCTTGTTTAGGGTCTGTTTACTCCGCCGGAACTGCTGCGATCTCTTCGCTCAGCGGATGGCTGAGTTTGTTCAGCATTTCCTTCGGGCACACCTGCAGGAAGTTGGTTTTTTCGACATCCCAGTGTTGCAGGATATCCGCGGCTTTGCGGCTTCCGGTCTCGGCAGCGTGACGTTTGATCAGCGTTTGCAACTGATCTACCCAGTGGCTCACCGTGACCGGACAGGTGACAAGTGTCTCCATGTTCATCAGAAGCTGCGCCTTACCGTCAGGATCGTACAGATAAGCCATCCCTCCGGTCATACCGGCACCAAAATTTGCACCGATGGAACCAAGGATCACGGCAACGCCGCCGGTCATGTATTCACAGCCGTTGGACCCGCACCCTTCGATGACCACCTTGGCACCCGAGTTCCGAACCGCAAACCGCTCACCCGCGCGGCCGGCCGCAAACAGGTGACCGTCGGTTGCGCCGTACAGGACAGTGTTGCCGATAATGGTGTTGTCATCCGCTTTCAGCGGGCTGATCTGCGGCGGACGCACCACGATCGTGCCGCCCGACAGACCTTTGCCAACATAGTCGTTGGCATCACCCGACACTTCCAGCTTCAGACCCGGAGCCGCAAAGGCCCCCAAGGACTGACCGGCCGATCCCTGCAATTTCACGTGCAGATGGTCCGGCTGGAAGGTGTTTCGCATCCCGAAATTCTGCACGATATGACTGGAGACACGGGTGCCCACGGTTCTGTGCGTGTTCTGGATGGCGTAGGACAACTGCATCTTCTCGCCGTCTTTCAGGAACCGCGCCGCGTCGCGGACAATTTCGGCGTCTATTGTATCCGGCACTGCGTTCCGATCCTTGTCGCGGTCATACACGATGTCATGCGCGCCATCGACCGTGATCAATAGCGGGTTGAGGTCCAGATCGTCCAGATGCGCCGAACCACGGCTGACCTGCGCCAGCAAATCAGCCCGGCCAATGATGTCATCCACGGACCGCGCGCCCAGGCTGGCGAGGATTTCGCGAACTTCCTGTGCGTAGAAGGTAATCAGATTCACAACCTTGTCCGCGTTGCCCGTGAATTTGGCGCGCAGGCTTTCGTCCTGTGTGCACACACCAACGGGGCAGGTATTCGACTGGCACTGACGCACCATGATACAGCCCATCGCGATCAGCGCGGCGGTGCCGATGCCGTATTCCTCGGCCCCCATCATCGCGGCCATGACAATGTCGCGTCCGGTCCGAAGGCCGCCATCGGTCCGCAGGGTGACGCGGTCGCGCAAGTTGTTCATCGCCAGAACCTGATGCGCCTCGGTCAGACCCATCTCCCACGGCAGACCGGCATATTTGATGCTGGTCGCGGGGGAAGCACCCGTGCCGCCGTTGTGACCCGAAATAAGGATAATATCCGCTTTTGCCTTGGCCACACCGGCGGCAATCGTTCCCACGCCCGAAGACGCGACCAGCTTGACCGTCACCTTGCAGCGCGGGTTGATCTGTTTCAGGTCATAGATCAACTGCGCCAGATCCTCGATCGAGTAGATGTCGTGATGCGGCGGCGGCGAGATCAGCGTCACGCCCTTGGTCGAATGACGCAGACGCGCGATCAGGTCGGTGACCTTCATGCCGGGTAGCTGACCACCCTCACCGGGTTTCGCACCCTGGGCGACTTTGATCTCCAATTCTTCACACTGGTTCAGGTATTCGGCGGTCACACCAAAACGGCCCGAGGCCACCTGTTTGATCTTGGCCGACGGGTTGTCGCCATTGGGCTCCGGCACAAAATGCGCCGGATCTTCGCCGCCTTCACCCGAGTCCGACTTGGCGCCAATCCGATTCATCGCCACGTTCAGCGTCTTGTGCGCCTCGGGGCTGAGTGCGCCCAGCGACATGCCCGGCGTGACAAAGCGTTTGCGGATTGAGGTGATCGATTCCACCTCTTCAATCGGGATCGGCTTGCCGAGTGGTTTGAAATCCATCAGGTCGCGCAGATGGATTGGCGGGTTCGACTGCATCTTGGCCGAATACTGCTTCCACAGCTCATATGAGGCTCTGTTACAGGCCATTTGCATCATATGCATCGAGGTCGCTTCCCACGCATGGGTCTCGCCCGATTTACGCGCCTTGTAGAAACCACCGATGGGCAACACGTCCAGACCGCTGTCCCAGCCTTTGGCGTGAATCTCCTCGGCCTTGACCCGGATACCATGCACGCCGATGCCCGAGATGCGGCTGGTCATGCCGGGGAAATATTCGGCCACCATGGCGCGGGACAGTCCCACCGCCTCGAAATTCAGACCGCCGCGATACGACGACACCACCGAAATGCCCATCTTGGCCATGATCTTGAGCAAGCCCTGGTCAATTGCCTCGCGGAATCGCGCAACATTTTCGGTCAGCGTGCCATCCAGCAAGCCACGTTCGATCCGGTCGGCCAGCGAATCCTCGGCCAGATATGCGTTGACCACGGTGGCGCCACATCCGATCAGCACGGCAAAATAGTGCGGGTCGATGCATTCCGCCGACCGCACATTCAGCGAGCAGAACGTCCGCAAGCCTTGACGGATCAGGTGAGAGTGCACGGCGCTGGTGGCCAGGATCATCGGCATCGCCACCTTGCCCGGACCGGAATACTGATCCGTCAGGACCAGATGCCCGGCGCCCGAGCGCACGGCTTCTTCTGCTTCGGCTCTGACACGGGCCAAAGCATCGCCCAGCGCACCTTCGCCTGGTTCAAACGAACAGTCGATCTCGGCCAGGGTCGCATTGAAGTTTTCTGCCAGCTTCTCCCATTGCGTGTTCCCGACAAAGGGGCTTTCCAGCACAATGATCTCGGTCTGGCTGCTGTCTTCGTCCAGCACGTTCTTGAGGTTGCCAAACCGCGTTTTCAGCGACATCACGCGATATTCGCGAAGCGAGTCGATGGGCGGGTTGGTCACCTGGCTGAAATTCTGACGGAAGAAATGGCTGAGCGGGCGGTATTGCCTGGACAGCACCGCCGAGGGTGTGTCGTCCCCCATCGAGGCCAGCGCCTCTTTTCCGTCCTCGGCCATCGGTGCCAGAATCTGCTCCAGTTCCTCGACCGAATATCCGGCGGCGATCTGGCGCTTGCGCAACTCCTCGCCTTTGAACAGCGGTCGCTCGGTCACACCAGCCAAGGTGGTATCCAGATCGTTGATCTTGCCGACCCACTCGCCAAACGGCAGCGCGCGGGCCAGTTTGTTCTTGATCTGAGTGTCGCGGAACAGTTTGCCCTTTTTCATGTCCACGGCCAGCATCTGCCCGGGACCCAACGCACCTTTTTCGACCACGGTCGCCTCGTTGATCGGCACCATGCCGGCCTCGGACCCGGCGATGACCAGACCATCGCCCGTCACCACATAGCGCATCGGGCGCAACCCGTTCCGATCCAGACCGGCGCAGACCCAGCGGCCATCAGTCATGGCCAGCGCGGCAGGGCCGTCCCATGGCTCCATCACCGAGTTGCAGTAGGAATACATGTCGCGCCACGCCTGCGGCAGTTCGACCGCCTGCTTGGACCAGCTTTCAGGAACCAGCATGGTTTTCGCCATCGGGGCCGAGCGGCCCGCGCGCACCAGAACCTCAAAAACAGAGTCTAATGCAGCCGAATCCGACGATCCGCCTGCAATGATCGGCTTGATGTCTTCGGCATAGTCGCCAAAGGTGCCGCTGGCCATGCGGATCTCATGGCTTTTCATCCAGTTGATGTTGCCCTTCAGCGTGTTGATCTCGCCGTTATGGGCCAGCATACGGAAGGGTTGGGCCAGCCACCATTGCGGGAAGGTGTTGGTGGAATAGCGCTGGTGGTAGATCGCGAACGCCGATTCAAAACGCTCATCCATCAGATCGGGATAGAAAACAGCCACCTGTTCGGCCAGCATCATGCCTTTATAGATGATCGAGCGGCAAGACAGCGAGGCCAGGTACAGGCCGGAAATCCCGGCGGCCATTGCCGCCTTTTCGATGCGGCGACGGATCACGTACAGCTCACGCTCGAACGTCTCTTCGTCCACACCCTTGGAATTCGATATCAGGATCTGTTCGATCTCGGGCCGTGTCGCGTTGGCTTTGTCACCCAGACAGGTCACGTCAACCGGCACGTGACGCCAACCATAGATGTAATAGCCCATGCGCAGAACTTCGGTTTCCACGATGGTCCGGCAACGCTCCTGCGCGCCAAAATCAGTACGCGGCAGAAAGACCTGACCAACGGCGATCAGTTCGCTCAGGTTGGGCTCGTGACCGGTGCGCCGAATTTGGTCATAGAAGAATTGAACCGGGATCTGCACATGGATACCCGCGCCGTCACCCGTTTTGCCGTCGGCATCCACGGCGCCGCGGTGCCAGATCGCCTTGAGCGCATCGATTCCGGCATCCACAACCTTGCGGCTTTTCTTGCCGTCAACGGAAACAACAAGACCGACACCGCAGGAAGAATGCTCTTCTTCCTCGGAATAGAGACCGTTTTCCGCCAGCCATTTGCGTTTGGCCTCTTCGGCCCGCACCCAATCGGCATCATATTTGGTCATTGATTGTCTCCTTCTTCCGGCTGGGCAAACATGGCTTCGACCTCGGCTGTGGTCATTTGCTTGCGCTCGCCTGCAAACGCGTACCCATCGGGCTTTTTGTCGATAAAAAGTTCCAGTTGCAGCTTGTGGCCCGTATCTTCGAACAGGCCCGCCGCCATCTGTGTATGTCCGTGCAACTCGCCCGGCAGGGTGATCCGGTACCAAAGCGCCGAACCGCAATCCGCGCAGAAGGCACGCTCGGCCCAGTCGGACGATGCATAAGTCTTTACAGGCCCCAATGCCGCGTAACCGGATTCAGCCTGAAAAGTCATCAGCATCGAACTGGTCCAACGGCGGCATTGATCGCAGTGGCATGCGCCCAGCGATTCCTTCGCCGGAGTAGCGGTCACTGTGACCGCGCCGCACATACATTGGCCTTGCAATTCGGGCATTCTGACCCTCCTGTCGCTGGGCTTTCGGGTTATTCGGCTGCGACGGCAGCCCTGCTGTTGAAACGCTCGATAATCGCGTCGGCGCAGTCGCGGCCATCCCGGATCGCCCATACGACCAGCGAGGCACCGCGTACGATGTCTCCGATGGCATAGACGCCGTCCATCTCGGTCTCACCGGTCTGGAACGCGGCCTTGACGGTGCCCCAGCGGGTTACGGGCAGGTCGGGCTGACCAAACAGTCTGGGCAGGTCTTCAGGTTCGAACCCCAGCGCCTTGATGACCAGATCGGCCTCTTCGACATAGTCTGCGCCTTCGATCACTTCGGGGGCTTGACGGCCCGAAGCATCGGGTTGACCCAGACGCATCTTCTGCACCATCACGCCAGAGACCTTGTCGTCACCGGTAAAGCCTTTGGGTGCGCTGAGCCACTCGAAGATGACGCCTTCTTCCTCGGCGTTCTGGGTTTCGCGTTGCGATCCCGGCATATTGGCCCGGTCCCGGCGATAGAGGCATTTGACCGAGGTCGCGCCCTGACGGATCGAGGTCCGCACGCAGTCCATCGCGGTGTCGCCGCCGCCGATGACAACAACCTTCTTGCCGTCGGCGTTCAGCCGGCCATTGTCAAAATCTTCGACCGCGTCGCCAAAGCTCTTGCGGTTCGAGGCAGTCAGGAAGTCGATGGCTTTCTCGATCCCGCCCAGACCACTGCCCGGCATGGAAAGATCGCGGGACTTGTAAACGCCGGTCGCGATGATCACGGCGTCATGCTTGGCGCGGATTTCTTCGAATTTGTCCGCATCAACGTCACAGTTCAGCTCGAACGCGACCCCACCGTCGGCCAGCAGATCGTTGCGGCGCTGAATGATGTCCTTTTCCAGCTTGAAACCCGGGATACCGTACATCAACAGGCCCCCGGCCCGGTCATAACGATCATAAACCGTCACTTGAACACCTGCACGGCGCAGCATGTCGGCTGCAGCCAAGCCACCGGGGCCACCACCAATGATACCGACACTTTCGCTGCGCTCGGCACCCGGCGCGACCGGTTTAACCCAGCCATTGTCCCAGGCGGTGTCAGTGATGTATTTCTCGATCGTCCCGATGGTGACCGTTCCGTGGCCGGATTGTTCAATCACGCAGTTACCTTCACACAGGCGGTCCTGCGGGCAGATTCGGCCGCAGATTTCTGGGAAGGTATTGGTCGCCTGGCTGGTCTGATAGGCTTCTTCCAGGCGCCCGGTAGCAGTCAGGTGCAGCCAATCCGGAATATTGTTGTGCAGCGGACAATGCGACTGACAATAGGGAACACCGCACTGGCTGCAGCGACTTGCCTGCTCAACCGCCTTTTCGGCAGCAAACTCGGCATAAATCTCGGAAAAGTCTTCCTTGCGGTCATCAGCGGCACGCTTTTTGGGCATGACGCGGTCGATGTGCACAAATTTCAGCATCGGTTGCTTGGCCACGGGTCGGACTCCATGAATTGGCTAGGTCGGCTTTCTTTAAGAGATCGCAGGTCGGATGAAAAGTCAATTGTACTGACATATTTTAACAAATTAGCACGCAATGGCGAAAAAATTCTGGGAATTTGTCAGATTTTAGAACCGATTCGGACCTATCTGCCTGCTTTTCTTTTCTTCATCACGCTTATACCCATTGTTCATAAGGAAAACACGGCAGCGTCACGGCGGGCGGATGAGCATTTTTCAATTGATTCTTGCGGCGATTATTCAGGGAATAACCGAATTTCTGCCGGTTTCCTCTTCGGGGCACCTGATCCTGCTGCCCAGCCTTACCGGGCTGGATGATCAGGGCCTGGCCATCGATGTGGCCGTGCATGTCGGTACATTGGGCGCTGTTGTTCTGTATTTTTGGACAGATGTTAAACAGGCCTTCGCCGGACTTCCCCGAGCACTAAGCGGCCGACTTGATACGCCGCAATCCAGGCTGGCCGCCGGGTTGATCATTGCGACGATCCCGACGGTCATGGTTGGCGCCGTCCTTTACCTGACCGGTCTCAGCCAAAGCCTTCGGTCCATCGCCGTGATCGGCTGGACAATGCTTGGATTTGGCCTACTGCTGTACTGGGTGGACCAAAAAGGACCTCAGTCCAAACACGCCGGTGACTGGAGCCTGCGAGATGCGGTGATCATGGGACTATGGCAGGTGCTGGCCCTGATCCCTGGCACGTCAAGATCCGGCATCACGATCACAGGCGCACGCCACCTTGGCTACACGCGGGAGGATGGCGCGCGGATCGCCATGCTAATGTCGATCCCGACGATCCTTGCCTCGGGGACACTATTGTCCGTGGACGTGGTCCGAAACGCGGACGCGCAACTGGCCAAAGACGGCGCGATTGCGGCGGCCTTCGCGTTCTTTTCCGCGCTCCTTGCCCTCAGCCTCATGATGCGCCTTTTGCGCAGCGTCAGCTTTACGCCATACGTCATCTATCGCGTTTTTCTGGGCGTCATACTGCTGACAATCGCCTACAGTTGATCAGATCCGCAGGTTTCCGGCCGAATTCTGAATGTCGTCATACTGACCGGCCGGGCGGAATTTCCACAGGTAATCCGGAAGAACCGACTCAAGCGTTGCAGGCTCAATCCCGAGGTCCGGGAAAGACTTCACACCATCCGAAACAACATTGTCATGGCGCAGGTTCTTCAGCTGATCACGTGTCAGGATCGTATTTGGGAACAGCTGAAAGCTGACAAACTTCACAATATCCAGCACTCCGGCCATGATACGCGCCGCAAAGAATGGCAACCCGATAATGATGCGCTTCCGGTGGATAACCCCCAGCATCTGTTGCATCAGCTCACGGAACGATTTGGCCTCGGGACCGCCAAGTTCGTAAATACCCGCTTCTGCCTGACCCAGAATGCCCAAAACAGCGGCTTTGGCCACGTCATCGACATAAACCGGCTGAAACCGTGTTTCTGCACCGGCCAGGGGTAGAAATGGCCCAAGGCGCGCCATGCCGGCAAAGCGGTTGAAGAACTGATCTTCGGTCCCGAAAATAACGGATGGGCGCAATATCACGGCATCCGGCATATGGGCCAGAACGGCCGCCTCGCCTTTGGCCTTGGTTCTCGAATAGACGCTGTCCGCCTCCGCATCCGCACCAATTGCCGAGATGTGAACCATCCGGGCCACACCCTGTTCCGCAGCCAGCCGCGCGATCCGTTCCGCGCCCTCAGCCTGCACTTCGTCGAACGTGTTTTTTCCCAGCTCGTTCAGAACCCCAACACAGTTGACGACGGCATCGGCACCTTTCATGGCCAGGGCCACCGAGGCATCATCGCGAATATTGCATAGGATCGGCTCGACCTGCCCCACTGCACCATACGGCTTGACGAACATCGCCTCGTTCGGGCGCCGCACCGCGACTCGAACACGCCACCCCTGAGCCGCCATACGGCGCGCAACGTAGCGACCTACGAATCCCGATCCACCATAAATCGTGACCAGCTTGGACATGAAACGGCTCCTGCTAAATGGGTCCTGATCCGATCTATCGCCCCAGAGCACTGCAAACAAGGCACAATAACGCCGCGCCCCGGCGATAAATCTATTTCAGTCCGGCACCTGTCCCGCGCCTCGAATGCGCGCATCAAAAAACTTTCAAAAAACTTCCCGAATCCTGTTGACGCCCCCCGCCTGTAGGCTTAAACGCCCCTCCACGACACCTGCCCAGGTGGCGGAATTGGTAGACGCGCTAGCTTCAGGTGCTAGTGTCCGTATGGACGTGGAGGTTCGAGTCCTCTCCTGGGCACCACTATTTCCCAAATAATTCCTTATAATCAATCCATTGGGATATTTTTACGCCCCCAGTCCCCCAATTAGTCACCCATACGATTTGTGATGGATGAACCGTTCGATCCTATAGGATCTAAAGCATCGGACGTCTCGGATTTAATCAGTCCAACGTGAAGCTGACTATAAGGCGGTCGGTACCCACCTCATCTCTATCCTGTTTCCGCGGCAGAGCTTTGGCATGCCCAAATGGAATGAGAAACATCGCAATCTTGATAGCCTTGTCATGATTGCCCTTATCAACAGCGCCTTTCAGCTGCCCAAACAAGTATTGCATCGGTTCAACGTAGTTTCGACGCGATGCTAAATCTTCGTACCGCTTCATACGGTTACGCTTGAGTTTGTCCCGCTTTGACATGCGAGGATTATAACTATCCAACGCCTATTTGGAAAGAAACGACGTTCGTTATGCACGCAAAGCTGACGTTCGCTTTACGTGCAGCGAAGGTCTGCGCTGAGCCCACTTTGGCCGGTGCTGCGCGTTGCCCCAATGACAGCAATGCGCGGAAAGCAGACTTTGCGTCGACAAACATGCGACACGTTTCATCAGTATCTGATCAGAGTATCCAGGATCACTTGCCGCGTTGCGTCATCATTTTGGAAAATCCTGCCGGCGAGAAACTCAGATGGAAACTCCGGCCACGTTTTGCGCATTTCGGAAATAAGTCGCTGAGCTTCTTCGGTATGTCCCAACTGATCCTGCGCAACGGCTTGGAACAGGAGAGAAGGAGCACTCACAGGCGCACCGGCTGCGGGCGCTCCTTTAAAGGCGTCTACTACCTTTTCGTATTTCCCGAGCATCAGTTGCGATACACCCCAAATGTTTCGTGCGCCAAAGCGGCCCGATCCTGACCTGAGTCTTTCTGGATCGCTAACCTCAGCCGCAAGTTCTGGGGCGCCCGCCATGATGGCGGTGATGCCGACAAGATCCAGAATATGACCATCATTCGCCGCAAGCTCGACCGACAGTCTTGCGAATTTCATAGCCTCGACTGGATTGTTTTGGGTGGCCAACACCCAACCATTTGCGCCGTTTGCCCATGCATCGGTGGGAGATAGATCAAGCGCTCTTTCCGACATCTCGGAAGCTTGGCTAAAGAGGTCATCTCTTTGTGCATTATCAGGGGACAGCATGGCCAAAGTCGCCAGGACCTGTGCCGATCCGGCATAACCGTCCGAGAGTGCGGGGTCGAGCTCCGCGGCATGCTGAAACATTCCCAGTGCTATTTGCTGGCGCTTGACGTCAAAAACAGGAAAAAACATGCCTCGGGCCTGATCCGCAAGATTAGCCGCCTGAAGCCTTGTCAAAGACTGCTCGCCAAGAGCAGTTCGCTCAGCCTGTTCGATGGATTGAGCTGTGGGCAAAACCGCCTTGTTATCCCGAGTGAACCACAAGCCTGTCACCGCGATCAACACTAGGCAACCCAGCCCAATTGGCAGCAGTTGCACCAGACGTCGATTCCCGCCAAGCAGATCGCTATCCTGAGCATTTGAGTTGTCGCTTCCTGTCGTCCTGCCTTGCGAAAACCGTGGTTTGTATCCGCCGGAATCAACAAAAATGCGAACTCCCTCACCGTCCCATTGATCTTCATAAAACTCATGTAGCAGTCGCCGCAGGCGCCTGGCTTCGACGCGGACAAGGTTTCGACCACCAGTGCCATCAATACTCCGACCGTAGACTTCGACCGCGATTGCTTTACCCCGGATCTGGGTACCGCGACCCGCGAGAGTTTCTTCGACCACGTAAGTAAGAAATTGTTGGAGTCGAGGCGAAGCCTGGAACGCGACGCTGGACACAACGCTCTGAAGTGCCTGTCGAACAAGCTCCGGCGATGGCGGTGCAACATCTTGATCTATCGACAATTCATTAGCTTGGTTCAAAGCAAACTCACCCCCCCAACTCACGGTGACTCACTTGGCATATGTCGTCAACCGCACTCATCTTGATGTGAGAATAGATAGTGGGAACCGGGGATTATCCAGTGACTTGGGAACTGAGTGATGAGCTTCCAGATCTTTCCGATGCGCTTTCAGGGCGTACCGAAACGGATGCGTTACTCAGCGAGGCAATCGAAGACCTAAAGAAAGTTACTGCGCTGTTGGATGACGCATCGATCACAGCCTCAGAGCGCGCGGAATGGGCCCACATCAGATCCGAACTCGTTAACGAGCTTCGCCGGATGGTGAAGCGCAACCTTCGTAGCATTTCCAACTAAGGGCATAGCCATGACAAAAGAAGACAACGACAAAGAACTTAAGAACGAACAGATCCAGAAATCTGACGACATCGAAAACCCTTCCCGGCGACACGTTATGCAGGGACTGGCAGCAGGTGCGGTCGCAACCGGTGCCGTTAGCTTCGGTACAGGAACTGCACAGGCGCACCCCGGTGATGGACCACTAGGCGAAAGCCTAAAGAACCCGTACGGCGGCAGGCCTGCCGGGGGCATCACTCTGCCGGAGTACTTCCGTCCTACCAAATACATGACGGGCTCGAATGCGAACTATTTCCCGCTTTCCGAGGACCTCGGGCCCGACGAAATGCGGATATCGTTCTGTGGTTCGACGCCATTTCCGCCCCGCGAAGATCAGGCTGGGACTTGCATCATGGTAGAATTGGGTAATGGAAAGAGGTTCTTCTTCGACTTCGGCTCGGGCTGCGTCCGCAACATTATCGGGATGCAGGTTCCGGGGCAGTTGATCAACGACATCTTCATCACACACCTGCATGTCGATCACTATGCAGACATCCCTTACATCTACCCGTTCCGGGCTTGGTCTGGTGGATACACGCCGCTGCGCATTCACGGCCCTTCTGGTCGGACACCAGAGCTTGGTACAGCCGGAATGGTGAAAGGCATGCAGCAGATGCTCAAATGGCATCTTGAGGCCTTCGATGTGTTCCCGATTGGGGACGGCTACGAGATCGAAGTTAACGAATTCGATTTCCGTCAAGAAGGCGGCATCGTCTATGACGAAGATGGTGTGACTGTTCGGTCCTGGCCTCGTAGCCACGCCAAAGACGGTGCAGTCGGGTATCGGCTGGATTGGAATGGACTGAGCTTTGTTTGGACCGGCGACGGCCGCCCCGATGAACTGAGTCTTGAATACGGAAAAGGCGTCGATGTGTTTGTGACCGAAATGTCCGGACAGGATATCGGTCAGTTGATGACCTACAAATACGGTCTGCCGCAAGAGCTGTTCAACTACACAATCGATACGCACCATACATCGCACTATGCGGTCGGTAAGATGATGGCTGAGGCGCGCCCGCGGCTTGCAATGGTAACCCACTATACGCAAGACGAGGACATCGATGCCGAAATGCTGGCGGGAATCCGTGCCCACTACGATGGGCTGTTCGCTTGGGGTTTGGACGTCGCCGTCGTCAACGTCACCAAAGATGCAATCTGGTATCGGAAGGCGACACTTCCCGGAAAATCTGGTTCGGTCGCGCCATTCCGCGAATTGGGCAAGATGGAAGCAGAAGGCAAGATCACATTGCCGGATGTAATCAAGCCGCCAGCACCGCGGTCATCACGTGCTGAACAGCAAGACCAGAAGTACCGGGACATGGAGATCGATCCTAAAGAATACTACCCAGCTGATGTATTCCGGGCTCCCGATCCCGAGTGGCCCAGTGATTTCGTCATCAAGGTCGATGATGTCATTCCGAACCGCAAGAAGAAAGCGGAGTAAAGACATGATCGAGTTTGGTTCTACATCCGCAATCCCTGTCACGATCCTTACCGGCTTTCTTGGGGCCGGTAAGACGACACTTCTGAACCGCATCCTGACAGGCAATCACGGGTTGCGGGTTGCGGTTCTGGTGAATGATTTTGGATCAATAAACGTTGACGCCGACTTGGTCGTCGGTCTCGAAGATGATGTGATGAGTTTGGCAAATGGCTGCGTTTGTTGCTCGATCCGCGATGACCTGATCGAAACGGTAGAAGCCGTTCTCGCCCGGCCTGAGAAACCGGAATACATCGTCCTTGAAGCGAGCGGAGTGTCGGACCCGTCATCAATTGCAATGACATTCACCGATCAAAAGTTTCGGGACATGATCCGCTTGGACAGCCTCATGTGCCTGGTCGATGCGGAACAGCTTTTTTCTGCGCCGGAACAAATGGAATTGAAGCTCCGTCAAATCGCGTTCTCGGACATGGTTATTTTGAACAAGGTCGACCTCATCGACAGGGCGGCTGTTCAAAGGGTGCACGATTGGCTCGGGTCTCGCTTCCGTCGATATCGTCTGGTCGAAGCCGTCAACGCAGATGTCCCACTGGATATACTTCTTTCAGTTGGTCGCTTTGCCGCCGAACAGCTCGAAACAGAAATACCCGATCATCATGAACATGGGCCCGATTGTGGTTGCCACCACTCTGATCACTCGGACAGCTTCTCAACAACGATGATGAAAGCTGAACGCCCGATAAGCTTATCTTCTCTTCGGAGTGCAATTCGAAAGCTTCCGGGTGATGTTTATCGCCTTAAGGGCTTTGTATTCAGTGAAGAGGATCCGGATCATCGCATTCTTGTACAGGTTGTCGGAAAGCGCATGGACATCGCAAGGGATGGCGCATGGGGCCACCGAAAACCTGAAACAAGGCTTGTTGCAATAGGTGCACCAGGGGCCCTTTCGGAATACGAGCTTTCCGATGCGTTGTTGGCGACCGCATAGCGGCAAGTTAGACCAAATTTGTTTGCGTGCGTCTGTAAAACTCCAACACGTTACAGCTCGAAAGCCCGCAGCAACGCGGACCAAATATGGAGAAAAACCTAATTGCTGAAGCAGTTTAGGAAATGGAGCCAAGCGATCAGATTGCTCGCACCTGCCACTGCGTTTGTCTTGTCGGGGGCGGCTTTGTGCGCGCAGGACGTTTCAAGTCGAGAACTTGAAGATACAACCCCAAACCTCGGATTGCCGAGTTCAGCTGGAGGACAAGATGCCGAGTTGCTTTCCGCTTTCCACGGGCTCGAGGCGTTGCCCCGCGTAGCAAATCTCATTTGCAGAGGTTCCAGGGGCAAAGACGGGATGCCCGTCATCTTTTCAACCGAGGTAGATCTGGAAACTTTGCAGGCAGGTGACTTCAGAGTTGTAACAAAGTCAGGTCAGATCGGAACAATGCACTGTGCGTCAGTGTTGCCTGCTACCGATCCCGGTGAATTGCGCACTTTGCTTCTGATCGGGGATTTTGGGAACGTTTCCGAGGATCCACCGTTTGAAGTCGAGGTTATTGGACACCTTCATTCCATCGATGGAACACTTGATTTTCGCGGTGCCACTGTAGCCGTGACTCCGCTGGAAGACGGGCCGCCATTGATCTTGGCCGAGGTTGTCGAAGATTGGACTTTGGTCGGAAACTTGGGGCCACGCCGAACCAGAGGAAGCCTTTGTCCAAGTGACAACATCGTACAGGCCATTCGGGTAACTTGGGCGGGTGGCGTTACGCTGGCGAACGGCAAGGAACCTGGCGATGCGGAACGCGATCTGTACAGGATCATCGTAGAGGCCGAAGATGGATCTCAACGCACAGTTACGCCCGCCGCGCTTGCCGATCTGGGTGACGGGGACAATAACCACATGCTCTGCCTTGATACTAAGGATAGACCTATCTTGGTTTCCTTTCTAGCTGGCATTTTGACGGATCCGAATGATGATCTGAACCCAGAAACCAGCGTATTTGTTTCAAAACCAAATTAACAAACTGCTTTTAGGTTTGTTCGAATGGACTTTTAGCCGAAAATGCCCGGCCGGGCCGGTTGCGGGTATTGCAGCGGTAAATGCGAATGAACGGACTTGTTCGCCTCTCGGACATTGCAAACTCGGTTTTGAAGGTCCGCTTTGGGCTGACTGCGGTCCTTTGGAGCAATACTGCGGATGTCTGCAAAGTCCGCATTGCAGACGTTCAAGCAAGTTGCAGCGAGCGACCGCTAAGCGGGACAAAGCCGCCGTTCTTAACTCTGAACACATTGGCTGCACTCTGCGCTGATGTTAGCCTTTGTTACGCCGGCTAGCGCGTCCTGAATGTATTGCCATCCAAATAGGCGAAACGAATGAAGCGCGACATTAACTCTCGGCTTTTTGGCGGATGAGCTTCTTCGAAATCACTAGGTGAATGCTTCAACAATATGCGCGTTGAGTTCATAAATGGATTCCACGTTTGTAGCGCCGTCGTAGAATGTAACGTCGCTGACTCGGCGTTCAGCTAGCAGTTCGCCTTCGATCCAATATGCATCGAAAATCGATTTGAACTCGATGCCCTTAGGGTAAACTACATGAATGATCTGGTTCGGTGGCGGCGAAGGTGTATGAACGCAAGAACCGGCAACGGGTACAAACAGGAATTCGGTTACAACTGCTCCATCGATTGTCAGTGGCACTATGTACCCCGGCAGCCTGATTGTGGTCCCCAGAATTTCTAAATTTGGGCCGCGCCCGATTGAGTTGTTTTGCGCAATGATTTTTCGGCGCTCTTGCATGAGCCTTTCTACGTCGACATCATGGGCGGACAGAACACCATTGGCCGCCTTGTATTCTTTTATTAGATCAGGATTAGAGCGCTCACTGGCACTGGATGTTCGCCAACGAACTTGCGTTCGCATAGCGTTCAACAACGGATATGGCAGCTTTTCAAATGGGGTTTCCAGAGACTTTAGGGTTGTTTTCAAATCACGCCAGCTAACCGCAACATGCTCCTGAATAGGATCATCTAGCGCTGTGGAGCTTGCGGCAATGGCCAAGTCAAGTAAGCGCTCAGACATGTCAAAACGCTTTGCCCCTGAAGGAGAAGATTGGGCAGCAGGTTTTTGCGGGACTTGGGCAATCTCCGCCTGAGCAGCTTGAATGTGTGCGAACGCAAGAACTAAAATTACTAGAGCGATCAGGTTGCTTGTCATTTCAGTGGTCCACTTGTTCCTCATAGTTGCGACGGATTCCAGTTTTCGGCCGGGGTCCAATATGCAAAGGATCGTTCTCTCTCGTGTTTTTGTTGTCCCCATTCGCTGAAAGCAGTCTCCTGGATCATGTTTCTAAACCGCCAATCAAAAAAAGAACGACAAACCCAGTTTTAGTTGTCTGTCCGGTCCGCCGTCAGGTCTGCGCTCTAAAGTGTAATATCCGACACTGACATCCATAGCGGTGCCCTTAGTCTCATTGATGATCGACGTCTTACCGGCGGTCAAACCCAGTGGAATTGCCCAAGCTTCATCATTGCCAGCGGCATTCCAGTTGTACGAAAGGACGTTGTTGTACCCGATGTACCAGCCCTCTCCCAAACCGTAGTTCAGAATGGGTTGCAGGATGGTTACGTTGAAATCGTTCTCGCCCCACATATGAGCAATAACGCCACCCCATGACAGATCACCGGTTTGCCCAAACATGACAAAGGCAGGGCCAGCGCCCCAACCGGCACCTTGCAAGGCGTCATTCGTGTGCGTTGGCAGAGAAACTTGCAGGCCATAGCCAAGCGCGATTCCGCTTTCTCCCGGCGTAGGTGAATAAAATGCCTGTACAGTTGAATCACCGATGCCCCAGGTCAGATCATTTTCTGTCGATGGATCGACAATTCCAGGTGGCAATACGGCTCCGGGCTGGACACCTTGGATCGGCACAATGCCCCGAAGCACCAATGTGGCGTCTGTCAGTGGAACTGAATATACGGGCTGTAGCTGAAAGTTGTAGCTTTCGTCATCGTTCGTCCCGGTCCTGAAGGCGATTGTATTGTCCGTGATTAGTGCTTTTGTGTCCGCAAGCGGGTTCGCAGCCTTCCGCGCTGCCTGACAAGCCGCGTCACAAGCATGGGCTTCATTGGCTTGAACACCGATCAGCCCGGCGAAGAGCACTGCACAAGTATAAAGAGGGTTTTTCATATTTTGCTATCGTACCCCGTTTTGATTTGTCGTTAGGCTGTCCTTATACATTCGTCGCAATCGCGGAACTATTCGGATATCCCTCGCGCTGCCGCTGCAATTGGTTGGCCAATCTCTGCCCCAATGCCTCGGAACAGTTCCTGATGGTCATCCGTAAGCCGCGATAGAGTGACGATCTTCTCGAACTGCGCCAACTCAACCAACTGCGGAATGAAGGGCTCGATCAAGGCTTCGTGCCGGGCGTGGGCAGCCGCATCCACGTAACGTTCATAGCCATAAACCGTTTCGCCAACTCGGGCGAATTCGTAAACTAAAAGCCCGTCATCGGAGGCAGATGCCTCAACCATGTCTCTGGCCAATGCATCAAAAGCCTGTGCGTTTTCAGCCGGAACGCTTAGTATGGCGATAAATGCGACTTCTTCAGCGTGAGCATGAGCAACCATTGAAAGGTTTGCGGCCAGTAAGGCTGCTGTGGATCGGGCAAGTCGTCTCATTTCCGGCTTCCTCTCTAAAATGGCGAGGGGCATTGTTCGCCCCCAGCCTCAACTGCCTTGACAGTTAAATGCCGTCACGATGCGTGAACCGCCCATCCATAAGCGTGCCTAACACCTTGATGTTTGAAATATCACGCGGTTCGACTGCAGTTATGTCCTGATCAAGAACAACAAGGTCGGCATATTTTCCCACTTCGATGGAGCCTATTTTGTCCTCCATCGCTTGCTGCGCGGCAGGATAGATCGTGACTGCTTTCAAAGACTCTTCCAATGAGGCCGGTTTGCGGGACAACGGGAACGGCTTGCTGTCCGGATTCAGTGGGTCCTGCAATGTCATCGCAATCTCAACATTTAGCAGTGGACCGATCAGATCAATCGGCGAAGATGGTACGTCCGAAGAGATCGATACGTTGTGCCCAAGGGCCATCAGCGAGGAATAGCGGGCAAAAATCGCTTCGACCTTTGCGCGCCCCAACAGGTCCAAAGCGTTAACATCCTGGTTTTCCCAATCAACGTGGAAAATAGGCGTCGTATTTACCATGATTCCATTCTCAATGACTGTTTCATGGTCCTGATCGGACACCCAGAAATAATGGTGTAGCAGGTTGTTGGGAACGTCATAACCAGCGCCGCGCGCGGTCATGATCGCGTCCACCGTGTTGCGTACTGTTTGTGATCCATCGACGTGAGTGCCCACCGGAAGCCCGTTCTGATTGGCATGCAGATAGACCGAAGTTATCATTGGGCCTTCAATGGCAGCCGCACCGCGCGTCGCAGACCCGTCCGCGTAGTCGTCCAGCATCCAGGCGGTTTTTGAACTCCAGTTCCCTTCCGGATGGATCTTTATGCCCCAGATGCGCAGCATGTCGCTGTCGTACTGCTCGCGTAATTCGAGTGTGTGTTCCACGATTTCGTCAGCAGTGGCGGTCGGGTCCTTGAACCCCGTCGCAACAAAAGTGCGGATCGTCAACTCACCGTTCTTTTCCAGTTCGTGCAGATGGGCCAGTGCGAGTTTCTCATCATCTTTCACAAGCGACAGATCGGTAACTGTCGGCATAGCCATCAAAGGCACGTGCACTGCTGTGATTCCGGTTTTGACCGCCTGATCGTAGAGGTTTTTCTGGATATCAGGAATTTCACCTGCCGGGTCCCAAGCGCCTGCATTTCGAAATGCCGCAGCCCACTGGAACTCAATTCCGATTCCGGTCTGGTTGCCTTCCGCGTCACGCTGCCAGAACATAACGCCCGGCACCTGATCCTCTTCATCAGGGCTGACTTGACCCGCTTCAAACGCTTTGGAGTTCATCCAAACGTCATGAATTGTGAAGTCGAGGATAAAGGCCGGACGGTCAGAAACCACCGAATCCAGATCTTCTTTTGTGGGCCACCCGCCATAGGCGACCTGATTGAACCCATAACCAAGGATCAACTCCTCGTCAGGGTTTGCATCGGCATATTCCTTGACTGCGGCCAATGCCTCCTCAAGTGTTTCAATACCAAACAGACTGACACCGCGCGACGTCCAGCCCGAGGCAACGATGTGATCGTGGCCTGACACAAAGCCCGGCAGCAGGGTATCCCCGCCCAAGTCCAGAACTTCGGTGTTATCACCGATCAGCGCCTCTGCCCCCGCGACATCGCCAACATAGGTTATCTGGTTACCCATGACTGCAACGGCCTGCGCGGTCGGCGCATCGTCATTCATGGTAAGGACGGAAGCGTTGGTAAAGACCAGATCGGCGGCCTGCGCGTACAGAGCAGTTGACGATACCAACAGCGCAGCAATTGAAAATGTTAGCTTCTTCATGAGGCACTCCGAGGACGTTAACAGGTTTTCTGTGTTCGAGATCGATAGTGTAACCTGAGTTTGTGACTGGCTATCCGAATCGTGCAAACTATTATGAATAATTGAATTTCATTATGGTGCGGATAGAGCCGGACGCAAATTAAGTTGACCGAGGCGCTATGTTCTTTTCCAAAAAAATACGTTCAGTAGAAGACCTGCCCAATTACAATGACGTTCAATACGAAGCGCTACTGTTATCTCCCCAAGGGCCAATGCTGAATTGGCGCAGTGCCCAATACAATGGTTTTGGCGTTCACTCTGAAGAAGTTTATTCGCGTATACGTTATCAAGAGGTTCAACACAGCGGTACGGTCTTCTACGGTCTGTTCCTGCCAAATGGTGATCCGGTCCGATTTCAGGGAACCTTGTATGAGGATCCGTTTTTAGTGTGTTGGCAGGGACAAAAGCAGACAGAATATGATTACGTTGCTGAATCTGGCACCCAGATTTACATGCTGGAAGTCCCACGGCACCAAGTCGAAAAGCGGGGATGGTCAACATTTGAAGCCCCAATCCGCCTGTCCAAATCTGGCCGTCTGAATGCTCATGTCCAGATCATTGAAATGTGCCTTCGCCACAAACAAAGTGGCAGGGGCATGCAAAAGGTTTGCATGTTGAATGGCATATTCGAAAGCCTCGAAAACTTGGCAGGGGAATTATTTTACTGTGCCGAACCGCAAATGGCTGAAGAGAAGGCGAGCCATAGTCAATGGAAGATCGTTTTGGCGGCCGAAGAGTTTTTTTCAGAAAACCCGGCTGGCACGACACTAACGGTTCAAGAACTGTGTTGCGAACTCGGGGTATCCAGGCGTTCACTCTTTCTGGCCTTTGAAAAACAGCTTGGTGTTGGCCCAAGCAAGTTCCAATCGATCGTCCAACTGCACCGACTAAGGTCGCTTCTGCAGGAAAGCACCTATGAGAAAGGTGTCGTTTCGAAGCTCATCGGCGAGGCAGGTTTTAGTCACCTAGGCCGGACATCAGTTGCCTACCGCCAATTCTTCGGCGAGACCCCGATAGAAACCGCGTCCCGACCAAAAAATGGTTCAGGTGCAGGAGCTTCTTAAGACGAAAGTCCAATTTGGGCTCCCAGCGGTCGTTCGCTGCACTCGGCGTGAACGACTGCTACGCGGGACAAATCCGACCTCGGTACTTCTAATTCTTTGGGGTGCTCGGACGCCTTATTCACTCTTGGAAGGGAATGCTGGTATAGGCTCCGACTTCGTCATTTCCTGTGCGTTCGTTGAATGCTCTGATCATTTCGTTTGTAGCTTTGGCCGCTTCGCGGTCCATGCTCTCGAGATCAAATTCGGAGAACGGGAACTCTGCAGCTGAGTCAGGCGGTTGCTTGGGCATTTGCACTGGTGCCGGGAAAGACTCTTCGTTGGGCACTCCTTGGCGAGTACGAATACTATCTTTGGTTACGTTCCAGGTCATGAAGTCAGCCGCCAAGTCCAATGGCCCGTCATATGTCTCTCGTATTGCTGAATAGACAGCCAGCGCAATGTCATGATCGTTTTGGAAGTGGTAACAAACCGCCAATCTTGGTTCAGTTTCAGACATGATCTTACCGAATGCTTGCGCGGAAGTGTGCCCCTGAGAGCCCACAAAAATTGCTTCGGAAGGCGCAAACCCATATTTCTCGATCATGAATTCGGGAGGGGTGAAGCACTCATGGATTGCAAGGTCCGCACCCGCCGCATGCTCTCTCCACCATCGTGTTGGAAGCGTATCAGACGAAAAAGCAAATTTTAGTCCGTTCCATTCAAGCAGAAAACTCACTGCTTGTTCACCATGTATGGCCGGCAGGGTTCTGACCTGAACACCGTTTTCGTCAAAAATGACGTTATTTACGATTTTCCAATCGAATTCGTTGACCTCAAGTTGTAACCCTCGGGGATCGACCGCGGCCCCACGAGTCGCTTCTTCCCATGCCCACATTTTCTTCATGTGATCTGCCCAAGACTTTGTTCCCCACTCAGGTTTGATGCCTTCGGGTCCCCAAAGACGAACAGGCGTTAGGCGGTTGTTTACGGGGCCGGTGAAGTAAAAGGCCGGAAAATCACCAGCGTGATCTAGGTGCAGGTGGCCCAAGAAGACTTTATCCAGCTGATCCAGTGGAATCCCAAGCGCCATGATCCGTTCGTAGGATCCCTCTCCCATGTCGAAGATGAACTTTTCGCCATTACCCAATTCAACTAAGAAACATGCCGCAGCTTGCTTTAGGCGCGGCTGAGGCATACCGGTTCCACAGGCAACAACTCGCATTTCGTCAGGACCAAGAGACTCGGTTCCCGGATAATAAACAGTTTGGTTAGGAAACGGCTCGGTCCTCGACCATTGGGATGGATCATTGCTCTGCGCGACCACAGTGTTTGCCGAAGCCAAAAAAACCGTAGATATGAACGCCAAAATACAGTTTTTATTTTGCGCGGAAAAAGCCATTGCAATTGCCTCCGATCAGGGTCAACTGGAATTTTCAACAGTCTGAAGCCGACTCATAATAGGATCGCAGATTTTGAATGCGTCTGGCAAGGTTTCAAGAAATTGCCGGATTTGCGGCATGGTTTTCTTTTGATTTTATTTGCTGCTTTGGGCTCAAAGCGGACGCTCGACAAATTTGACTGATCGTCTGCTCTGCGGACAAAGCTGATTTTGGCTGCCGCCCTGCAAAAGTCCAAGTTGTTGGGATTGCTCAGCGGTCCAAAAAGTCTGAGATTAAACGTGTGAAAAAATCAGGTCTCTCGGCATGTAGAGCGTGAGCGCAACCTGGCACAACTGCTAAAAATGTATTTGGAATTGTTTCCCAAAGCATTTGAATTTGGCTCCACGGATATGTCCGATCTTGATCACCCCAAAGCACAAGAGTTTCCTGCCGGATCTGGCTAAGTTTCTGCACTCCTGACCAGGATTGCATAGCTTCAAGCCCAGCATTTATGGCGGCCAGTTTAGCTTTAGCGGCGATCCCAGCGCAGTGTTCATATCCTGTTGCAGCTTCGCAATCCAGAAACCAAGTCGCTGCGATCCTACGTGCGGTGGCCGCCGGGCCGTCTTTCCCAGCGCGCCTTTTACTGTGCTCAATAGTCTCGAACCGCCCCGGCAAAACACCGACCGCGCCAGTCGCGTAAAGCACAAGTCGGTTAATCCTTTCACCGTCGCGTAAGGCAATTTCCTGAGCGATCATACCGCCCATGGAGTGACCCAGCAGATGATATTCCTCTACTCCTAGGCCGCGGAGGTGCCGGACGACCCAATCCGCATATCCGCCAATACTGTCAATTGGTGGCAGATGGGCACTTGCGCCGAACCCAGGCAGGTCGACTGCAACCACATTAGCATGCTGCTGCAGGGTATCGCGACACCCATCCCATTGTGCGCTGCCCCCCATGAAACCATGAACAAGGACAAGGGGGATCACTTTCGCTGACCTTGAACGATCCGATCAAGGATCATCGCACAGAAGAGAATGGCAAAACCTGCGAGGATACCCTGGCCCACATTGGCGTATTGCAGCGCCTCGAGGACGTCTTCGCCCAGCCCTTTCGCGCCAATAAGCGAGGCCACCACGACCATGGCGAGCGACAGCATGATTGTCTGGTTGATACCGGCGCGAATGGAGGGGCTGGCAAGCGGCAGATCGACCTTGGTGAGAAGGTACCACTTGTTGGCGCCAAAACTGATCGCGGCTTCACGCACGCTTTCAGGAACACCGCGCAGACCCAAAACGGTAAGGCGTACCACAGGTGTCCCGCCGAAGATCATAGTGACAATCACTGCCGCCGGCTTGCCAACACCGAAAAAGGCAATCACAGGCACCATGAAGACAAAGGCAGGCATGGTCTGCATGAAATCCATGATCGGCTGGATGACAGCATAGAACCGCGGTCGGCGCGCAGAGAACATGCCCAAAGGAATGCCAATCACGATGGAAAGCAGTGCCGCAGTGCCGAGAAGCGCCAAAGTGGTCATAGCTTTTTCCCAGAAGCCCAGAAGGCCCATGTAGGCCAAAAAGGCACCAGACCATATAGCCATGCGCAACCCAGCCGTGAGCCAGGTCAACAGAACGATCAGCGAGGCCACCACAATCCAAGGCGTTTGAACCAGCGCAACCTCCATGGCATCCAGCAACCAGCGAATGGCCGCGGTTAGCCCGTCAAAGAAAGCCACACTGTTTGCGACGCACCAGGCGATAAAACCCTCTACGCCGTCAATACTGGCCAGGCGGATTGAGTTATCCGTCGGAAATTCGCTAAGAAATGAAAAACGGCCGGGGAAACTGTAGTGGATCATTGCGGTCGCGACCAACAGGATCATGAAACCCGCGCTAAAAACAATCTGACTGACCGGCATGCCAGAGCGAATGGTGCGATCTGAGAGCCAGTCAGAAAACCGGGCCTCCAGTGCCCAGTTGGCGGCCACAGCCTGTATGAGCTTAGCCACAAGCAAGATGATAACCCCTGTGAGTGCAATCGACGGGCCTTGCGCGGCGAGCAGCTCTGCCTCGGCGCGGAAACCTTCAATGTTGGCCTCCAGCCCTTCGATCTGGCGCTGGATAGCGGCGGCTCGATCCGAGCCGCTTTCTTGAGCTGCAGCAAGCTGCTGGTAGCGCAAATCAAGCGTACCTTCGATCGAGGTCACACGGGCCAGCGCATCCGCTCCCAGATCTCCGAATAGGCCCCGCGCGATCTGCACAAAGCCGATTGCCTCGACGACAAGAAAGGCCAATGCCCATGACCAAAGTCCGCGTGCGCCGAACCAGATCGGACCAAAAAGCCCGGCCATCGCATTGAAGGTTGCCGTAAAGCGCGCGGACGCACCGATCTTGTCGAAGTTGCGGATGTAGTAGTCGGGACTTGTGCGCACAAAGGTGCGGATATTCTCGCGGCGTTCCTCGGCGTAAGCCTGCGCGGCTTCGCTTTCTGTGTCTTCAAGGGGGTTCACACCAAGATCTTCGCTCATGACATTTCCGTCCCTTCAATCACGGTGCGCAACAGATCTGCGCGAGTGATGATACCTCTGTCTTCGCCGCCTTCGGACACCAGAACCGGCCGTTCATCGTCGATGGCTCGCGTAATTAAAGCGGAAAGTGTCTCATTGTGGTCCACCCGGTCGATGTCAGCGGGCAGCGGGCCGTGCGCGGCGAGGTAGCTGTCCAAGGGCTGCATCGCCGCATGAGCATGCACCACCTTCAGGCGCGATATCCCGGCCACGAAATCAGCAACGTAGTCATCAGCGGGATGCATGACAATGTCCTCTGCCGAGCCGATCTGCACCATCTTGCCGTCACGCATGATGGCAATCCGATCTCCTATACGGACGGCCTCATCCAGATCATGAGTGATGAAGATCGTGGTCTTTTTGAGGATTTTGGACAGCCGGATGAACTCATCCTGTAACTGCCGCCGGATCAGGGGATCAAGTGCGGAGAAGGGCTCATCCATCAATAGAACATCAGGGTTGGCCGCGAGCGCACGGGCAAGCCCCACACGTTGCTGCATGCCGCCAGAGAGTTCGTGAGCGAATTTCGATCCCCAAGCCCCCAATTCGACAATGTCGAGAATGGCGGCCGCCTGCCGCATGCGCTCGTTCTTGGCGACCTGGCGGATTTCCAGGGGCATTGCTACGTTATCAAGGACTGAACGGTGGGGCATCAGCGCAAAATTCTGGAAGACCATCCCGATTTTCCGGTTGCGGAAAGCCTGAAGTTCCTTTGTGCCGAGTGCCATGACGTCCGTGCCTTCGATCTCGATCTTGCCGGCCGTTGGTTCGAGCAGGCGATTGAAATGGCGCACGAGTGTGGATTTGCCGCTCCCTGATAGGCCCATGATACAGAAGATCTCACCGCGTTGGACGTCGAGGCTGACATCGGCCACGCCCACCACCGCGTTGAATTCAGCAAGGACTTCAGCCTTGGTCAGCCCCCGCGCACGAATGGCTTCAAGAGCGGCCTCGGGTTTTGCCCCGAAGATTTTCCAGATGTTGGAAATTTCGATTACAGTCTCGTCGCTCATCCGCCCACCCGTGCGTGCCTTCAAGTGGGGCGGCACCGCTAGGTGCTGCCCGTTGTAGTTTGGCCTGACTCAGAGACCCAGCATCGAATCTACGCGCTCGGAATTGGCGTTAACCCATTCGGCCGCAACTTGCTCAGCAGCGCGCCCATTGGCACTGATCTCGAAGGCCAGCGAGCTCACGTCATCGGCGGTCAGGGAGAAGTTGGCGAAGAATTCCGCAATCGCCGGCGAGCGATCCGCAAGCGAGTTGGACCAGGCGATCTGAACTTCCTTCAGAGCGTCCTTACTGGCTACCATCGACTTGTTGTACCAGTCAGGGTCGTCGGAGGGCTGCACCATCACGTATTTTTCAGGGTCATAAGTCGGTTCGGTCAGCATCACTACGTCAAACATGTACCAAACAGCATGCGGCTCATAACAGTAGAAGGCGTATCCTTCTTTTTTGGCAATACTGTCCTTGATGCGCGCGGTCTTCACAGCTTCCTCGGCACGGATCGGATCGATGAAATCCAACAGGCCATAGTCGCGCACCTTCACCTCGTTGACATTGGCCGAGGCCCAGCCGGGCGCACCGATCCACATCTCACCCTTACCATTGCCATCTCTGTCCATCGCAGCCGCCACATCAGGGCGTCCAAGATCCGCGATGTCGGTGATGTTCATCTCTGCGGCAAAGTCTTTGGAGACGCAGAAACCCTGGTTGCCCTGATAGGGGTTCGATGACAACGTCACGGTGCCGGCACCATCAACGTATTGCTTGGTGAACGCTTCCTGATTTGGCAGCCATACATCAGGGTGAACGTCGATGTCACCCTTACCCTGATCCATCGCTTGAAAAATCGTGGCATTGTTGCCCGGCACATACTCCACTGTGCCGCCAATGCGAGTGGTCACGATCTCACCCAAGACATGGGCAATAGCCTGCGCTCCGGTCCAAGTGGGAACACCGATCTTAACCTCTTCAGCGGCGAGTGGTGCGCCGAGAGCTGAAACCAAAGCCGCGCTGATCAAGTATTTTTTTAGTGTCATTTGATATCTCCTTGTTGGTTTGTTGTATATTTTTAGGCCACGTAGCCAGGAAGTTCGAAAGTTTCGGGATAGCCAAACAGGGCTGCACTTCCGCCGGTGTGCAGAAAGACGACATTGTCCATGCCGTCGAAATAGCCTTTGCGGGTTTGGTCAATGAGACCATCCAACCCTTTACCGGAATAGACCGGGTCGAACAGAAGCCCTTCGGTGCGGGCCAACAGCTTGAGCGCGTCAATCATCCCTTTGGTCGGAAGACCATATCCTGCACCGACGTAGTCGCAGTTTGCGCGCACATTTTCGCGCGCAATGGGCGTACCCGTCTCCATATACTCGACAGTACGTAGGGCCAGATCATGGACCATGCCTTCCTGTTTGTCTTGCTGGGCCCGCACGCCGATGCCCAAAAGGTGAATGTCACTTTCTAGGGCGGCAAGACCGGCGACTAATCCGGCTTGTGTGCCCGAGCTGCCGGTCGCATGTACCAGCGCATCAATTTTCAACCCGGCATTGGCGGCCTGTTCGCATAACTCGCGCGCGCAGTTCACGTAGCCCAATGCCCCGATCGGGTTCGATCCACCGCCCGGGATGATGTAAGGGTTTTTGCCTTCTGTCTTCATCTGCGCAGCGCAGGCTTCCATCTCGGCGTTCATGTCTGCGCCACCGGGACGCTTGGAAACACTGGCACCATGCAATCGATCCAATAGGACGTTTCCATTCAGAATATAGTTCGGGTCATTGGAACCCGTACGATCCTCAAGCAGGATATGGCACGCAAGGCCAAGTTTTGCGGCCGCCGCTGCTGTCTGACGGGCGTGATTAGATTGCGTCGCCCCTTGCGTGATGATTGTATCTGCGCCTTTCTGGACTGCGTCAGCCATCAGAAATTCCAGCTTACGTGTCTTGTTCCCACCCGACGAGAGGCCGGTGCAATCATCCCGTTTGACCCAAAACCGAGGACCACCCAAAGCCTCGCTCAGGCGATCCATCGGCTCCAACGGCGTAGGAAGATGACCAAGCGATACCCGGGGAAATTTCGCCAGCGTCAGCGATAGTTCCTTACACAAGCTCAAAACCATCTCCGGCGCGACCATCTTGTCACCGCCGGTCATCTGAATTGTCTCCGCCACCACACTCTCCCTGCTTTTGCCTACAGCCAAACACTTTCAAAACAAAAAGAAGAAAAACAGTGCATATTGTGCAGGCTGCTCATACATTTTCTTTGGGTGCTCGGGAGGTGCGGATGAATATGCTGTGGTTTGACGATGTTCTGGCCCTTCTGGAAGAGCGGAACATGACACGGGCCGCGGCCCGCAGAAACATCACACAACCAGCGTTCTCAAGGCGTATTCGCAGTTTTGAGGAGTGGCTGGGGATTGAAGTTCTCGATCGCAAATCGAACCGGGTCGAGATCAGTCCAGCACTGGCCTCTAACGAGTCCGAAATCCGCTCTTTGATCGCAAGGCTAAATGACCTGCGCACAAAAATTGCGCTACATGGCCCCACCGTTTCGATTGTGACGATCGCCGCGACACACGCATCGGTCGTCTCCACCTTCCCTGATATGGCATTGCGTGCACGTGCCACGTTTAAGGGACTCCGTTTTCGCCTCAGGACTGCCAATCTGAACGATTGCGTCACTCTGTTCCTGCGCGGCGATACCAACATGCTGCTATGCTACGAGGCGCAAACCGTCGCCCCAATGCCGTTTGGTGCAGGCATACGTCGCGGCACTTGGGGTCACGACTACCTCATTCCGGTCATCGGTGGCGGATTGCGGTATGCAGTGCGCGGAAACGGCGACGTGCCTTTGGATACGCCAGCGATCGTCTATCCCGAAAACAGCTATTTCGGCGAAGCATTGAACAAGAGCAAACTCCCGTTCGGAACCGCCGATTTCAGCAAAAACCCCGTTTGCCAGACGGCTTTTTCAAGTGGGGCAAAAGAAATGATCCTGAACGGTCTCGGTGTTGGTTGGTTGCCGTTCAGCATGGTGCACAAGGAAATTGAGAGTGGTGAGCTGATCTCCCTACGCAACCAACTGGGCCAGGAAAAGCTCGACGTGGTGGTCTATGCCCATCACCGGACCGAGATAGCGAAAATGTTGCATGATTTCTGGGCAAACAAGCCATTTTCAAAGTCTTGAGCCGATAGAACGCCAATCAGCGCCAAAGACCATAGCCATCTGTCGGCACCAAATATTGACTGCCGAAAGCTGTGCAAAATTGCCGCGCTTCTCGCGGTGTCCTATCCCCCAGTCGTCCGGATTTCGTAAATATTCAATGATCGCTTTGGGCTCGGAGCGGTCATCTGAGTGTTTCTGTCGAACGACAGCTTTGCCGCGCTGCGTGATCTTTGCCGTTGTCAATTCCATTCTATGCCACATCGTGATTCAAGTTGGCAGGAGGATTGGCCATGTGGCATTTGCCTTGGCTCGACCAAGAATATCTCAACCGCATTAGACACATATTTTCGAAGTTACGCGGGGTTGAACGTGTCGATGACCATCGCGCTCCTAACGGCATCATCCATGTCATTCGTAAAGGCCCACGATGTCCGGGTGCACTATTCAAGTATGGGTCGCATACGACCCACTGAATCGGTTTGTCTTGCGGTCACACTAAAGTGTCTTCAAAGACATCTGATATGTTAAGGTTTGCTAAGGTTCATAAAGGTTGGGTAACGAAGCGCTGCGAAAGATCGCTTATGTGCTGGTTGAACAGCTTCAAAAGAACGTCACCGTCGACTGGCACCTCAAAGAAAGCGCCCGGGCCAAGTTGCGGGTGCTGGTTAGACGCATCTTAAAAAGATACGGATATCCACCTGATCTCGCTCCAGTTGCGATCAACACGGTCCTAAGTCAGGCGGAAACGCTGTTACGATGGGCGTATAGGTGTAGTTTCGAATCCGTGAGAGTAACCTAGCTCTACCACCACTTTGTTTTTTTGGCGCTCATGTTATGGTTTCCACTGCCGAGCCAGACCGTTCCACACCCTGCCGTTTGGGCCGTGGCGTTCCCATTCCGAGAGGCGTCGCCATTCTTCCAGGCTGACCACCTTACCGGTCCAGGTTATTGGACGGTCACCAATTGATTTCCTTTCCCGACAACCGGCAGAAACCGGCAAAATGTCCGCAACAAGGTCTTCTGTGGGACTTTCAGCTAGTTTGTGCCGGTTGTGGGCGAATGACGTAATAGCCGTTGAAACATTGTCTTCGATCCTTTTTGCCGGTTTCTGCCGGTTGTCAGTAAGAGAACTACGACCGACTTCAAACTTACGCGCCAGATCTGACCAACGGCCCATGTCTCAAACCTCCAGTTTTGGATTAACTGCGTAGTCGGTAGAGGGTCGCCCGCCAGTATTAGTCTTGATTTCGCGGACCCAATCCGCGTCGATCAGGACTTTCAATGCGGCTCTGACGTGATTGGCGGAACTTAGACCGGAACGACCACGATGGTGGATGTCCCTGACCTTAAAGAGACGAATACCTTCGGTCTGAATGATATCGGCAATAACCTTTGCACCCTCGACTTCCGGCGACAACTTGGAAGTACCGTATGCCCTGAAAGCATGCTTTCTTAGATAGTCCCCGACAAAGTCACAGGCACGGCCCACATGGTGCGCTTCAATCTGTTCAGGGGATTGGGGGTTGTCTGTTGCCGCCCAATCCAGATGGGCCAGGACATTTGCAATACGCACCACAAGCCCAGGCATCTTCCCAATATGGCTTTTAAACAGGCCAGCTGCATCGACTTCCCATTCTCGACACTGCTTCCTGAATTGATGCAAAATGTTGGCGGCAGCTTCGTTAAAGTGAACGAGGCTTGGACGTTTCCCGCCTTTCTCACAAACTACATGTGGCAACCCACGTAGACGATTGATGGCATCAATCATTTGCTGATCATTCAGCCCCTGCGAAGGACGAGAAAGCGGTACGGGGTCAGGAAAAACTACCATGAACCTTGCGAGCAGTCCGTCATCACTTGTTTTTATCAAAAGATCGGACAGGCGATCCGGCTGGGTACCGCCGACAATTGCAACACTCAGGTGATCAACAATGATAGGTTCAGGGTTATTTTTGCGGTCGACGGCATAGCTACGCCCGCCGTTTGCCTCCAACCAAAATGCTCGATCACCGCCGCCGTTGTATCTGTCCATGCTAGACAGCCAACCTGACAACTCATCACGTGCCAGCAGCAGTCCGCGCCAGGTTGACGACAAGAGGTCAGCGACCTTCTCAGTTGTGATATCGGTAATGATAATGCGCTCACGGACAGGGGGATTCCCCGCGTCAGCTTCGGGCGGTTTCGCAGGCGGTTCCACACCTTCGATCAAGGCCGATTTAGCGTCGGATTTCCATTGCGCCAGGGCGAGCGAGGCCAGCTCGTTTTTGGCCTCCCAATCCACTCGTGCACGGCGATAGTCCTCTGACAGTGAACGCTCAATGTCTTTGACGGGATCAAGCACGCTATCCAGTGCGGGGCTTTTTCCTGCCGATGGATCACCAACCAGCATAGCCCAAAGAACAGGGGGCTCTTTCCAGCCATCCCAAGGGCTTGCCCAACGCGAATTGCCGATGGCCGCGCTTGCGGTCGACAGCAACGTGAGTGACACATAGTCGATCGGTGCATTCTTGGCATCGGCGGCCGATCTGATCCAAGCCGCCCATATGCCGAATATCTCGTCAAGGTCGGCCTCGGACATGACGGGCGCTGGTGGTCGCACTGGCTTCGCAATGGTTAGATCGGGATCAAGCCAATCGGCGGCTGCATCAAACGGCACGATATTGGGGTTTAGCTCGTTCATGCCTGGCCGCCTTTCTTTCCAAGCAGAACGTCGTTCCAACCACAACCTTCCGGTGCGGGTAGCAGCGATACCTGCCAACCAAGTGACGATGCCCGCGAAGCAAGAGACTGCCCCGCCTCTATGCCTGCTGGATCCCCATCAGTCGCGATTGTAATTTTTCCTGAATAAGATGGCAGTTTCAGTGCCTTCATCCCAGACGTGCTGAGTGCGGCCCAGACGGCTGCTGGACCATTGAGAAGCCCAGACAAGAGCGACAGGCCTGTTTCTATTCCTTCGCACACCACAAGCTGCTTTGCGGCTTCTGACAAGACTACAGCGCCGCCACTGCACGGCCCTAGCATCAGTTTCGGGTTCTTGCTTACACGCACGCCTTTCTTGTGGAAGAATGTACGGTGAATGGCCCCTGTAGTGACGTTGGCGATCATAGCCATACACCAAGACGTCGTCGGGCTATGAAACAAATCTGGCGCAAACCGTAGCGACGGCGGCATGGGGCAGATAATACCCCGATCACGCAGGTACGCTTCAGCCTTAGGGCCTTTTATCGGGCGAGCCGCTTCCCAAATTCCTCGGGCCTGTTGAAGTTTGTTGAACTCGTACGCTTTGCGTTTTTCCTCAGCCTCAGTCCGCGCTGTGTGATCGACACAAGTGTTGCCAGGCGGTACATCGGCTGCGGTTGCAATATCCTTGAAGCGGCAACCGTTCTTGAAGCAGTACAACAGTAACTTGCCTCCCGATTCCAAGATCGAAAGAGCTTGTTGATCGCGGCGGCCTTCAGGCTGGCAAACGGGGCAGGGTGCTGAACCCCTGCCGGCGCGCCAGACACCCCCGAGGCGGAATCTCAGGGTTTCTCCACAAATACGTGAATTGGATTGTATTTCGATAGTCATTTGCTCTGACCTCACCTTGCGCTGAGGGGCCGAACACATTAGATTTCGAGTGTAGTTTTCTACACCTCTCAACGAAATCACCCGTGTCCAATGTCATCCCCATTGGCGCGGGTTTCGTTTTAGTTGCTCTGGTTTTTGCCTGTGATCCAGGCATCAATTTGATGCGTGTCCACAAACGCAGCGCGACCCAGGGTGTGCTTTGTAATCGCGCCTGCATTGGCCGCACGATCGAAGGTAGACCGGCTCAACGAATACCGTTCAATAGCGTCTTTGAGTCGGATCAGGTTCTTAGGGTTGGTGATTTGGTCTGCCATGTAATTACCTCATTAGGGGCAGACGACCGGGAAAGAGCATCAACTAATGTCGAAAAACGCGATGGATCACATCCATTTGCACCGATGCAATGGGTGTTGCATTTTGCAACAATTCTGTTGATATAGCGAGAGGGAGAAAAAAGCAGGTGACCGCTTTTGCCAGCGATGCCTTGTTTCTTCCAACGCACATACTATTCCGGGCCTTCTGTTGACAGGTTTCGGTTTCAGCAGCGAGGGCGCTATGACTTTGGCGAGACAAGCGCCCTCGCTGTATTTTTGCGTTCTCCCGAGGGATACTGACGCAAGCACGTTATCCCTTTGTTGTGTACAGCTCAATATGTTGATTGCGCGAAGCTACACTCTTATTATTTAAGTATATTTTTGAGAGTAGCCGATGGTTGCACTGCACCTATCTGCCCTCATTTGACGCCTCTCAAATTGAAAATGACGTCAGCATTCTTGCCAGTCACATGCGCTGCCCAGCGTTCCGCCAATAAAAGTCTTTGGTCAAAATAATCGGACCTTTGGTAGGCGCGTGAGACGGCTGACCCAACCTTGTGCCCGATCGCAGTTTCCTTAATTTCAAAGTCTGTATTGGTCTCTTCGT
>NZ_JBQFTB010000020.1:0-58734 GCF_056538465.1 Ruegeria sp. BG6
GAAACCCGGCGCTTGCTTCACCGCAAATCCGTCGCATAATCAAACCAATCAGATGCGCCGACCATCTCTTAGCTCAGGACGCCATCTGTCCCAAAATCCCTGACGACGGACAGAATACACTGGGAAAGCTCATAATTAATCAAAAACAATAGGTTAGCAAGAAAAAAGGGAGCAGAGATCCAACATGTCCGATCTTAAAGACCCTGCTCCCCTACCCCGCCTAGCGGGATCTCAAAAACGGGGTTCGAACAATGGATCATGAACGAGCCCAAAGCGGACCCAGTAACACTCGTCACTCAATCTCGATGACGAAAGACCTTGAGTAGTCACTTCCATCGTCCCAAAAGTGTGGTTCGCGTGAATGCTTTGGGTTGGCAAAAAAGTGACCATATCCTTGCCTGCCGCGAAAATTGTCGGGATTACCTTTCGACCAATGTGTGTACGACAAGGGCTCACCTGTGCTCCAAACCCAGCCGCCAGACGGCTCTTTGCTGCCAGGCAGTTGATAAAGCCCAAAAGCTGGGCCGTGAATGTTTCCTACGCCGTCCGTACTAAAAAAACGTTTGTCGTTTTTTACAAGGTCATAGATAAATCGATTTTCTCTGGCGTTGCCGATTGTTGCCAAGTGTCCACCCATCTTTTCGGCAAAGCCGTTGGCTTGAGAAAAGTTCATCCTCCGATGCGCAACAAGATAAAGGTGTCCTTCGAAATATCCAAAAACGACTTCGCTGCGACCAAGGATTTTGAGTGCCCTCTGCAACCTTTCTTCCATGGCTTCCGGCATCTCTTCCTGCTTATAAGCGCGAGCGGTGTCGCTCTGGAGCGCTTTGATCTCGGGTACGTCCGGCAGCAGGCGCAAGAATGCAATATCGACCCGGGTTCCCGGATAAAGACCGTTGGCAACCCGAACCGTAGAGATCGCGTTGCGGGTTCTGGGACCGAAGGCACCGTCCACGCTGCCGACGTTCTGCCCCATCATGTTCAAAGCTTCTTGCACCAGTTTTCGTTGTTCCAACGTCAGATCAGCTTCGAGTTCGCCATCCGGAAAGTTCGCCTTCAGCCAGGGCTCTCTGTTTCGCTTTTTGCGTTTTGCCTCGGCTTCGGACTGCAACACGTCCAGCTTGTCTTTCGCAAAAGCAACTAGGTAGTGCTCTGAGTGCGCTTTGTATTTTTCCAGGAATTTTTCCCAAAAATAGACTGTTCCGCGGCTTTCAGCTTGGATATAATCCGAGGCTAGTTCGCTATTAATCTGCGCTGCTGCCATGGCGATTTCAGCCTTTGACATCTGCATTGTCGGGTCGGGTGGTAGAGGTTCCTTCAGGAAGAGATCAGATCCCGGTAGCGATCCGTATGTGAAAGGCTCTTGATACCCTTCGGTCGCCTGGAACACACTGTCTCGCACTTTGCGGAACATCTTGCCCACTTCAAGCCCGGGTTCTTCGAGATGCGTTAGCAAAGCGGAGGCGTAAGGGCTGTTACGACCATCGCCGTCGAGGGCCAATGTCCCTCCACGAGCTGAATAACCGACAAGAACGCCGCCCGGATCAATTCGGGCCAATCCTTGTCCAACACTGCGGGTGGCACTTGTCCTGATCATGTCAGTCACAAACGGGTTGTTACGGCACGCGTCAACAAGCACGATTTTCAATCCGGGAGATTGGGCGATTGAGTTCACTACCAAGTCAAGGCGAATTGCCTCAAAGTCCACATCGAGATCGCTGCGGAGTTCAGCGTTGACAGGAATGAGATAGTTATTGTTTTCAATTTCGATGCCATGCCCGGCGTAATAGATAATGACCTTGTCAGCGGACCGGGAGGCATCGGCAAAATCGCGAAGGGCAAGGCGCATTTCGCGGTAGTCCAAATCGGCTTTGATCGTGACTTCGAATCCGAGCCTTCCTAGAGCCGCCGCGATGTCTTTAGCGTCATTGGATGGGTTCGGGAGGTTCGCAACGTGTTCGTAATCCGCGTTCCCTATAACTAAGGCCACACGATTTTCTTTAGCAAAAGCATCAGAAGTAATGAAAACGCAAAGGGTTAATGCGGCCCATATGACGGCGTTTCTCAACACAGCTAGTTCCAATCGGACAATCGGCCGCAACCGTATCACAAACTCAGCTCTTCACCAAAACACGGCGAACAATGCCCATAGAAATGCGGCTCCAGGCTGAAGAAAATTTTTAGGGCAGGAATTGAAAGCCCGGTTAGTTCGCGGTTTTCATGTTTGAACTGGATGCCGCGAAAGCGTGATTTCGGTTACGATCAAAACTATGCATTGTGAATGACCGGTCTGTCGACAACTTCCGCAACAAAGATTTTCACCTTTCGCGAATGCGAACGAATGCTACGAAGGCAACATGTCTAAACACCAATGTGGAGAATATCCGCTAAGCGGTCGTCCCGATAATGCCCCGCGAGCGTCTGATTCGAGCCCAGGGTAGGCCTTTGTCCCACGGTTTCGCGCTGCTTCGCAGCGAATGAGCACATTGAGCATCTGCAGTATTCTGTAGAAAACTGCGATCTGTTTGATCGTACTGACAAGACTGCGACCAGGCCCACTAGGCGCTTCAACAACAGGTGCTTAAGGGCCGCACTCCCTTAATGCTAGAAATTTTGATTGGTTTGATATATTCTTAAAGTTGAATTTTTTCAGTTTTCTTACTTTATGGGGGATTGCAGAGTATGCGCTTTCTATTTTTGGCTTCCATTTTTGCGTCAAGTTTTTCGACTGGCGTGATGTCTCAAGCAGCAGGTTCACGCTGTGTTACGGACCAAGGGTGGTGTTGGGCATCACCTCCTGGCAACCCCGGAGATCATTGTGTTTGCCCGAACCCGAGTGGTTACGGTACGATTTCAGGCACGCTGCGGTAGCCAAATGAAGCAGGAAGACCGTTTCGCCCGCCGTGTCCGCCGTGTCTGCGACTATCTGATTGCCTCAGGATCTCCCCAGGCCTCTCGCTTGGAGGCTGCTCTCACCGCTTACCAAATGAACACCTCCGACGCCCAAGTGCAAAGCGACTTACGGAGCGCCATCAGTGAGGTCTACCCCACTATCGAAAAGCGTACCCTGGCAGCTGTTCTGGCTGGCACCTTTCAGCCTGGAAACGCAGAAGACCCGCGCAAAGGCAGAAATCTGTTTGCTCCGACCAATATCATTGCCATGCTTGGACTTATTCTTATCGCGGCCTCTCTACATTGGACTTATTGGTCGACCCGGGCAAGCGCCGTTATTGTCAGCCTCGATAGTGTCCTGGAGACACAGCGAAACTTGAACATCGAAGAGATTGTCCACACACGTGACCTATGCCAATACCAAGAGGTCCAACTTGATGATCAAGACGTTTATCGCTTTGTCGTCGCAGCCCGCGAGATGGCGTACTATGACACGATTTGGGTGGCTTCTCGCAACGAAGCACAAAACCTGAAGTCAGGATTTTGGCCCCTGCAACATCAGTTCCGTACAGTGCGAACCACAGTGAACGGAATATTCGAAGCTAAAGACAGCGGCACCAACAACCGCAATCTAAACAACCAGATCCTTGGTCCTGGCATTACCGCGGAGTCGGGGAACCCCTGTGACATCTTTGAAAAGCCTGAGAATCGCACCTTGGAAAAAGAGTTCCGCTGGTACCAAGCGTCCTTCAGAGATCTCGCAGCGGCGATTCCGCTCGTCAGTGGCGTGGAATTGTTTCGCGGCACCGGTACGGCGAGCATCGAGGTGTTGAAAAAAGATCTTCTGGAATCTCAATCCGTCGTACACCGGTGGCTCCTTCCAACCCTTCATGGAGCGCTCGGCGCCGTTATCTATTGTCTCGTGCGCGCTATTCGAGAACCCTTCCTTTTGCCGCTTGGCCCGCGTGATATCATGTTGCGCCTGTTTTTTGGTGCCTTCGTTGGGTACCTGATTTCGGCTCTCTTCCTACCAACAGGCATCATGGGTCAACCCACCAGTGGTGCGGCACCGATAACGTCGCTCGCAGCGTTTATTTTCGGCTACTCCATTGATTCTTTTATTGGACTTCTGGACCGCGTGAACACTTATGTCTCAGAACTCCCGGCGCAAAACAACACTTCAAAAAACAGTTGAAGCCGACCTTTGCTGGCCAATCGACTGTGCTTTTGCAAATGAGTGTCGAACAGGTGCCCACGGCACTTGCTCGATGCGCGGGGTATGTCACAGCTCCATGTTTATGATTGCCGTTTGAGGTCAATATCCCAATGGCAGATCCAAGAAAACGGGGAAGGCATGTCAAAAGCTTTTGCAAAAATCGCCTTTCAGGCCATCCAGCACGATCCTGATCTTCTCTTCCGCTGAATACTGCTTGCGGGTGGCTCGACGGATGTCTCTAACGATCTTCGCGCCGTGGCTCTTACGGGTTCCGGGTTTCTGTCTCATCTCCACTCCTTGGTGGTCACGATGTGCCAGAAACCCTCCCTTATCAAATCGGCCTAAACTGTCCCGTTGGTGCTGACGTCAGACAGCACGTACCCCAATTCGGTACCCCACTTGGGGGTAGATCTCAGCGCACGCAGCAGAACAACATCGGACACACCGACAGTAGAAACCCTGCTAATACAAGCTACTATCAGTGATAATCGGACACAACTGAATGTTGAAGTGGTGCCCCCAGACGGCAACAACATTCTGTTCCTTCATACCCAAATTCGTTCAATTTGGCAGCTAAAATCATGAAAAATATGACATAAAGTGTCCGAATTTGTGTTGTTGTGTTCTCCGCCATCCGGTAGGTTAAGGTGGATATTTAGGTGGATAGAAATGCGGGCAACAAACAGACTTTCGGCTTCCTTTGTTAAATCCGCACCGGTCGGTAAACATTGCGATGGCGCTGGGCTTTGGTTAATTTAACGAGACGATGGTGGCGCGCAGTGGATGCTTCGTGTGACTGTGCATGGCCGAAGGCGCGAAATGGGCTTAGGCGGCTATCCAACTCTTTCTCTTGCAGGTGCCCGGAGTGTTGCCCAGCGATGGCGCACAGTTGCTGCGGAAGGCCGTGATCCGGTCAAGGAGCGTGAAGCAGAGGCACGTGCGGCGCGACGGGAAGATGTTTCACTTGCGGTTCTGACTGCAGATGCATTCGAAGCGCGAAAGGCTGAACTCAAAGGCGATGGAAAAGCTGGGCGTTGGCTCTCACCGCTGAATGGGCATGTACTGCCCAAGCTTGGAAAGGTGCCAATAACAAACATTGACCAGCGCGACATTCGCGACACCCTGGCTCCTATCTGGCACACAAAAGCCGACACAGCGCGCAAAGCAATGAATCGGCTAAACATAGTCTTTCGCCATGCGGCCGCGCTGGGGTTGGACGTTGATCTTCAGGCCACAGAAAAAGCCAAAGCGTTGTTGGGAAAGTCACGTCATAAGCCAAAACACATCCCTGCTATGCCATGGAGTGAAGTTCTCAATTTCTATGCAAGCTTGGAGGAACCGTCGCTCTCGAACTTGGCAGTGAGGTTGCTCATCCTAACCGGCGTTCGCTCTAAACCTTTGCGCTTTATCAGGCTCGAACAGATTGAAGGAGACGTCTGGACTATACCCGGCGACGCCATGAAAGGTCGAATAGGGGCAACAAGTGATTTCCGTGTGCCGCTTTCGCAGGAAGCGCAACGCGTTATCGAACTTGCCCTGCCGCATTCCAGAAATGGTTTCCTTTTTCCGAATACACGGCGGGGCGTGATCTCTGATATGACACTCTCACGAATGATGGAACGTCGCAAACTGGACGCCCGCCCGCATGGCTTCCGCAGCAGTCTTCGCGACTGGCTGGCTGAAGCCACCGACGCGACACACGAAGCAGCCGAAGCGATGCTGGGACACGTAACCGACTCTGGTGTCGTTCGAGCTTACAGACGCACAGATTTTCTTGAGCAGCGCAGGGTGTTGAGCGAGCAATGGGCGAGCTACGTGTGCGGTGGAACTAGGGAAGTCGTTTCTTGCGTCTCAACACGGTAATTTACGCCAGCCGGCACCACTCTAAATACAGTGGCCGCGCAAATCTAAACAGCTACATATTGAATTGCACCAATTAGTCCGCTAACATTGGAACTGTTGCTGCGCAAGATGTGCAGCTCGTCTTCCCCGACACGGGGCACCCATTGGTGGGACGAGCGGCCGGTTGCGATCACTCTGGCTTTCGTCCCAAGTAAGAAAGGACGACTGGCCCTATGAGCGCAATTATTTCGACGCCCGCAAAGTACCTGACCCTGAATGAGCTTCGCGATAAACTCGGGAACCGTTCTTGTTCATCCATTTATGCCGACCTGGCTGCAGAGCGGCTTCCCAAACCCGTCAAACTTGGTGGTCGTTTGTTGTGGATCGAGGAAGAAATCGATTCCCACCTCCGCGCTCTGCGCGATGGCGAAATATGCTAATCGCGCGCAGTGGAGGATCCATTATGGTCGGTCGCTTCGATACATCGAAAATAGCTAACATCACTTGTGACGCTGTGAGCCCACGGGAAATTGGAAAGCTGCGGAAGGTTACTCACGATGAGTAATTTCAACGCCAAACGTGCCCGCACAAAACGTCCCTGCCCACTTTGGGTAGACGCATTCCAGCGTGATACACAACACCTCGCAGCCGATGAAGTTGGCGCCTACATGCTTATTCTCATGGCGATGTGGGTGCGCGAAACATGTGATTTTCCTGATGATGACCGCCGCCTTGCGGCGGTATCTAGGGTGTCTTCCCGCCTCTGGAAAGCGCGTATCGGATCGGTCATCAGGGAGTTCCTTAAAGTCGACGGCGGCATGCTGGTTTCCCAGAGGTTACGGAAAGAAGCCGCTTACGTTGAACAACAGGTTGCGCGACAGCCAAACCGAAAAAAGGGTCAGAATCCAGATAAGCCTCTGAAAAGTAAAGATACGACGGCAACCGTGGATCCTTCCGCGGAGCAACCTACCCAACAACCCAACAACCCAAGTAATTCCGATACTTACGTATCGGCGTTTGCCGACACAGTCGATTTCACAAAAGAAGTCTTCGACAGAGGTGTTGCCTTCCTTGGCAAATACGGAACTCCTGAGCAGAAAGCGCGCACTCTTATTGGGATGTGGCGCAAGCAATCCGGCGACGCGGCCACATTTAATGCGCTTCGGAACGCAAGCCGAATGGGTGTGACAGAGCCAGTCTCTTGGATCACCGCCGCCCTTAAAGCCAATACCTCAACCAAGCCCGACCTTGACGCGCTCATTAACGGTGTCAGTTTTGGAGGCCACAAATGAGCCATCGAGAGAATTTCTTGAAATCCAAGCTCAAGGATCTGCTTGAACGGCGCTCTATGCCCCGGCATCTGGCCGGGATTGAAAAGGCCCAGAGCGAAGAAACGAAGTCGTTGGCAATCACAGTTGGTAAGTTCGCGCCTCGGAGTGGTTACGAGGCTTGGTGGCCGAAGTTTCAACAGCAGTTGGACGAGGACGCCAAAACTCGCGCTTGGCCCACGGCATTCGAAATCAAGGCTGCGGCTCAGTTGGTACAGGGAACCACGACCCAACGCCCTGTGCAGGGCGACGAGATTGACACGCTGAAGGTTTACGCTGAAGGTTTACGCTGACCGCATTGAGGCAGGTGAACTCGTTCCCGAAGGCTGCCTGTTTGGCGCCATCTGCGTTGAAATGCAATCTCGCGGGCTCCTGGACGCAGGCACACTTCGCAATTACCGGAATGGATGGTTTTTCAACGCCCAGAGGCAATACGGTAGAGAAAAAGCCCTCCAGATGAAGGACCAAATGGACCAGCGCCAGGAAGCGGCTGAGCGGGCCGCGCGTGAAAATTCCAAGCCTCAAACTCTCCCCGCGCCCGATCCTTTGCAGCCAACTCATTACATTTGGGATGGCGCAGAATGAACCGAGTGGAAACGTTTGCCACTGCTAAAAGCAAGTCGGTGGGAGTAACACCATCGCCTCGCGCCCATCATGGGGTTTGCCAACTATGCTAACAAATGTTGAGGTTTTTTGATGGGACGGCCGACAAAGCGAGAAATCAAAATACGATCGCTCTTTCATCGTGCCCCCATCGATTGGCAGGCACTGCAGTCACGTTGGCGGCCGTGCCCGGCAGAAGCGCATAAGCACCCAAACTATCGGAGGGATTGCTCACAGTGCGGCGGTGCAAACTGCAAACGGATGGCGGAGCTCGGGTTGAATGATGCCGGGGAACCACTGCCTAAGTCAGAACGCCCAACATGCGGCGCAAAAACCCGAGTAGGAAGCCAGTGTCAGGCCCGGGTCGTACCTGGAAAGCGGCGTTGCAGGTTGCATGGTGGTCTTAGTACAGGCCCGAAGGGGAAGCGAAGAGTTAAAGCCAATTTTGAACCAGAGGGCGGCTGAACAGAGGCGTTGCGGTACCTCTTTAGACTATTGGCTTCCCTGGCCGGAAACAGCTGAATAAGGCGTTCAAATACGACAAACGCTGATACAAACGACGCAACCACATCAATATCATGTTCGGCAAGCTGAAGAATTGGAGGCGCTTGGCAACTCGATACGACAAGTGCCCAAAGGTCTTCCTGTCTGCCATCACCATTGCCCTACTCTTCATTTACTGTCGATGAGTCCTGAGCCTAGGCGACCTCGGCACATCCGCTTCCGACCTGATCACAGTCATTCATAATCAAAAAGGCAACCGTCAAGATGGGCTCGGAGCGGTCGTTCGCTACGCAGCCCATCAATGACTGCCTTGCGGACAAAGCTGACAAAAACACGATCCCTAAGTATCCTGTTTGCACTGAGAATGCTTGGGACTGGAAGACGGCTTATGCAAAGAATCATTATTGAAACCTGCGAGAAACTACCAACAAAGGACGAGCTCAATAACATTTTATCGCAGTACTACGAACTCATCGTTCAGAGAATGCGGGCCATGGGCTTCGATATCGATCTAGCGGCGCCCGAAAGTGCGCTCGCTGAATTTTGGGAAAATTCAGATGACTATCTGCCTCCGAACGGATGCTTGGTTGTTGCCCGATCTGACGGTGGTGAGATCGTAGGCTGTGGGATGATGAAGTGTCTCGGACCAGACACCGGTGAACTCAAAAGAGTTTTTGTTACCGAGAAAGCGAGAGGAACGGGCACTGGGCGTGCTTTGATAGAGGCGCGTGAGAATATCGCGCGGAAAATGGGCCTAAAACGGCTGATAGCAGATACGCTCACACCGAATGTGGAAATGAGAGACCTTTATCCCAAGCTTGGATTTTTAGAGTTGAACAGCCCCATAGAAACTACAACCTACAAGGATCAGCCGATGTTGCGCCCACATCTACACTTTTTCGCAAAAGACCTTTGAGACAGATTCTTAGACACCTTCAACGAGAATTAGATCCGTGTCGGAAATCTTCTCTCGGACTAAACGTGCCTCAGTGTACGCATCTGACTCATAAAACGCTCGAGCTGCATCAATGCTCTCGAACTCAATTACTATAGACAGGCCCTGCGCGTCGCCCTCGCGATGGTCAGGTGACGGGTTCCGCACTAAGACATTTCCCTTGTGCGCTTTGATCGCAGCGCCTGAAAGCAGCTTGAACTCCTCGAATGCGTCCTTGTCGTGAACGCGAATATGCGCGACTAGATATCCTTTAGCCATCCTGTCTTCCTCGTTCGGTTGTGCGTCTCTGACCAAGGTACGGTTGTAGGGCAAGATAACAAAACGGTTTTTCGATCAGCCGCATCACAAGGCTGAAGTATCAATGGTGCTTTTTTGGGCTCGGTACGATCATTCGGAGTGTTTTGCTTGCACGACCGCTCTGCGGGCGGTATCGCCGGGAAGTTGAACCAGAAAAGTCGGAAAAAATGTCAAACCGGTTCTACCAGATCGACACACCTGAAGGCCGAGCACAAACTTTGGCGAACTCCATAAAACCAGACTGCTGATCTGCTAACCCCAAAAAACGTCAGACAAGGCTAGAATTGCTCTGGCAACATTGCTGCCGGTACGTTCTGGAAACAAACAGGCCGCAAAAAGCGGCGGATGGCCAGTGTGCCTACGGATGTTGCTCCAAAGTTCGTGGAAGCCGGGTATGGACCTCCGTGTACCATCGTGTCGCTGACTTCCACACCAGTCGGGAAACCATTTACAAGAATCCGGCCAGCCTTGCGTTCAAGAACTGGCAACAACGTTTGCGCAATTTCCGCGTCATCTGAATCCACGTGCAGCGTGCATGTGAGCTGCCCCTGCAGGGACATAGACACTTCCCGCATCTGGCCGATGTTTTCTGCGACTACCAGGAGCCCCAATGGCCCGAAAACCTCGTGTCCCAGTGTTTCATTGCCCAGCCAACCCTGTGCCGAGACCTGATAAAGGAAAGGGGTTGCCGTGCGCCCGTCGCACGCTGTTGCCAGCAATTCGGTAACAGACGGTTCTGCAGCGATCATCGACTGACCGCTACGGTATGCCGCCGCAATGCCGTCTGTCAGCATGGTTTGTGGGGCGGTGCTCTTCAAGCCTTCGACTGCTGCCTTGGCAATTTCTTCGGCGTGGTCCTTCAAGACGACTGCAATGCCTGGGTTAGTGCAGAACTGGCCCGCACCCATCGTAAGCGAACCGGCCCAGCCGGCACCAATCTCAGCACCCCGTGTCGCAGCGGCTGCCGGCAGGATGAACATCGGGTTGGTTGAACCCAGTTCACCAAAGAACGGAATGGGTTCAGGACGCTGCGCACAAAGATCAAAAAGAGCACGGCCACCGGTCAAAGAGCCGGTAAACCCTACCGCTCGGATCAGCGGGTGTGTTACCAGTGCCTGCCCTGCCGCCATCGTGTCACCGTGTACGAATGAGAAAGCGCCAGGATGCGTGCCCGTCTTGTCGATTGCGCCCTTGATGGCGTCTGCAACAATCTCTCCGGTCCCCGGATGCGCGGGATGGCCTTTGACCACAACAGGGCAACCGGCGGCCAGCGCCGAAGCAGTGTCGCCACCAGCGGTTGAGAACGCAAGCGGGAAGTTTGATGCCCCGAAAACGGCAACTGGCCCGATAGGGCGCTGTACCATTTTCAGATCAGGACGCGGCAAAGGGGCTCGATCCGGCAACGCTTTGTCATGGCGGCGGTCCAGATAGTCACCTGACAGGATATGAGAGGCGAACAGGCGCAACTGGCCTACGGTACGACCCCGCTCTCCCTGAATCCGAGCTTCGGGAAGGCCGGTTTCCTGCGTGCCAATTTGGGTAATGAGATTGCCGCGCGCGTCGATCTCATCAGCAATCGCATTCAGCAGGGCCGCGCGGTCTTCGCGGGTGGAATACCCAAAGCTCCAGAATGCCTCTTCGGCGGCTTGGACCGCTGCGTCGATATGGGCGGTGGTTCCGGATGAATATTCATGTGCGGGCCGACGCGCCGGGGAGGATGAGAATTTCACGTCTCCAGCGATCCATTCACCTGCAATCAGGTGTTTTCCGTGCGGCTTGAAAGTCATGTTTCAGTTGTCCCAATGCGTGACCATGTCACATGCGATGTCAAAAGCAGCGCGGGTTGCGCCGACATCCGCACAGCCTTGGCCTGCGATATCAAACGCCGTTCCGTGGGCCGGGGTGGACACGGGGAATGGCAGCCCACCCTGCACCGTCACACCACGGTCAAAGCCAAGCAGTTTCAGCGCTATCTGACCCTGATCGTGATACATCGTCACAACCGCGTCGATTTCCTTGGCAACCGCCTTGAGGAACACGGTGTCGGACGGCCACGGACCATCAACTGACATCTGCCCCCGCGCCAGTTTGCGGACTGCCGGTTCGAGGATGTCGATCTCCTCGGTGCCAAAATTTCCACCGTCACCGGCATGCGGATTGATCGCGGCCACTGAAATCCGAGGGCGATTCAAACCAGAACGGCGCAGTGTGTTGTGGATCAGATGCACCGCTTCGGCAACGCGTTCTTCGCTGATCATGTCGGCCACGTCACGCAGGGCGACATGACTGGTCACGCGGCTGGTCCACATGCCGTCAAGCGTGTTGAGTTCCGAGATGTAGTTCGTCACGCCCAGCTTTTCGGCCATGTAGTGAAGCTCGTCATCATGACCCAGCCCCGCCAAGTGCATCGCAGCCTTGTTGAACGGTCCAAATACGATGGCGTCAATCACACCGGAGCGCGTCAGTTCCAGAGCGGAATCCAGCGTTCGCAGAACCGATGCTCCGCCAGCTTCGGTCACTTCGGCAACCCTCACTTCGTCAGGCGCAATCGTCTCCATCTCGTGTAGGGCGAACGCAGGGGCTTGGGTCCAGTCGCCCGACACGTCAACGGGGGTCAGGTCATAAGTTTCACCGGCGACGGTCTGTCCCGTTTCAAACACATGCCTGTCGCCGATCAGCAGAATGTCCGCCGCCTCGGAAACGCCCTCCGAAGTCAGTAACCGTGCGATCAGTTCCGGCCCGATGCCGCTTGGATCACCGGGGATAATACCAATTCTGGGCTTCATCTTTCAGTCCTCGGACTTTGCTCCACTGCTTTGGGCGTGAAGGCGTTCAATATTCTCGATTGTACTATTCAGGTGATCGCGCAGCGCCCGCCGCGTCGCGGCTGCGTCACGTTTTTGCAGGGCGTCGGTGATCCGCGAGTGTTCGGACAGAGTATTGTCACGGCGATCAACCTGTTGCGACGACAAGAAACGTGCACGCCAAAGGCGGGCGTTATATTGCCGGTGCGTTTCGATAAGGGGCTCATTCCGGCTGGCTTCAACGATGGCCGCGTGAAACTGCATGTCGAGTTGAAAGAACTCCAGCGGTTCGAGCTTTCCGGAACCTTTGGACATACGAGCGCCCAAACGAACGATTTCGGCTATTTCAGCCATCGTTGCTTCGACGCAGGCGATTTCACCCGCCAACGCTTCGAGAGCGCCCAAGACCGAAATATACTGCGTCAACTCGTGCAGAGAAGGGTCGGCAACGTGCGGGCGCCGTGTGGCCGAGTACTCCACCAACCCTTCAACTTCGAGCAACCGCAAGGCTTCGCGCAAAGGCGTACGGGATACGCCGAGCGCCTCGGCCAGATCACGTTCGGGAATTGCCGTACCGGGGGCAAGCTTACCCAGCAGAATAAATTCGCGCAGGTTGTCGGCGGCTTCTTCGGCAAGTGTCTTGCGTGGCTTTACACCACCTTCTTCTTTCAGGCTATCAATCCAGCTCTCGCTCAAATCACTTCCCCCAGCTCAAAACCATAGGATCCAACGGCCGCAGCAGGTCGATCAGACGCGAGCGGATGGCGGGATGCAACGGCGGAATTGGGTGGCGGCAAAATTCTGATTTGATTACGCCGCCTTCGACCATCGCGGCCTTGCACGATTGCCAGCCGCATTGACGGTTTTCGTGATTAATTGCCATGGCTACTCGACCATATGCGGCTGTCGCTTCGTCGATGCGTCCGGCATGGTGGTGGGTCAGCACCGGTTTGATCTGATCCACGATCATGCCCGAGGTCATCGAACCTGTTGCACCGGCATCCAAATCCGCCAGAAGGGTGATGGCCTCTTCGCCATCAAAAGGCGCTTCGATTGCGTCGCCACCCTGTTCTATCAGCGAACGGATTTTGTTGGCGGCACGGGGGCATTCGATCTTGAACAGCTTCACTTCCTCAATCTCTTGTGCCATTCGCACCAGCAGTGGCACAGGCAGATCCACGCCGGAAAGTGGTGCATCCTGCACCATGATCGGAATGCCGACCTCGCCAACAGATGCGAACTGCTCGAAGCTCTGTTCGGGTGTGCCTTTCAGAAGTGCACCATGATATGGCGGCATCATCATTACGATGTCAGCCCCCAAATCCTTGGCGAATTGCGCGCGCTCAACGGCTATCTGCGTGGCATAGTGGCTGATCGTTACGATGACCGGAACCCGTCCCGCGATATGTTCGACCGAAAGCCGCGCCAGTACTTCGCGTTCGGCATCCGAAATCAGAAACTGCTCCGAAAAGTTGGCCAGAACGCAGATTCCATCCGCCCCTTGATCAATCAGGCAGTCGAGCACCCGTTTCATACTTTCGAGATCAAGCGTCCCGTCATCATTGAACGGTGTTGGCGCAACCGGCCAGATACCTGCGTATTTCCGGTTCATTCCTTCACCTCGAAGTCATGCAGATGCTTGTCCGAGATCTCGATCCCGAGGCCGGGCTTGTTGTCGTCCAGATCCAGATAGCCATCCACGGCATCCGGGTCGCCTTCGAAGATGTAATAGAACAGCTCGTTTCCGACCTCGACGTCGAAGACCGGGAAGTATTCGCTGATCATGCAATTCGCATTGGCCATAGTCAGGTGATAATTGTGCATCTGACCTGCATGCGGGATGACCGGAACCTGGAAAGCTTCGGCGACGGCGTTGATCTTTTGCGCGGCCGTGATGCCACCCACGCGGTTCGTGTCATATTGCAGCACACTGACGGCTTTCTTTTGGATCAGATCCTTGCAGCCGATGAGCGAAAATTCATGCTCCCCGCCCGAGATGGGCACGATATTCATAGCATTCAGTTCACGGTATCCTTCCACATCGTCGGCAATCACCGGTTCTTCCAGCCAGCGCGGTTCGTACTTCGCAAGCTTGGGCAGCATCCGCTTGGTGTAATCGACGTTCCAGCCCTGATAGCATTCCAGCATCAGGTCTACATCATAGCCAATAACTTCACGCACCGCTTCCACGCGTTTGAGGTTTTCCCGCATGCCGGTCATGCCGTCCTTGGGGCCCCAGCCAAACCGCATCTTGTAGCCTTGATATTTGTTCTTCCTGGCCTCTTCCGCCTCGGCCTGCATCGCTTCGATGGGCCCCGAATAGAGCTTAGAATAGTAGACCGGTATCTTTTCCTTGGTGCGACCGCCCAGCAACTTGAACACAGGCTTGCCCGCCAGTTTGCCCATTAGGTCCCAGATGGCGATGTCGACAGCAGAAATCGCGGTCATTCCGATACCTTTGCGGCCCCAAGCATGCGAGCGGCGGTACATCTTTTCCCAAAGGTAGGCATAGTCGAATGGGTCCTCGCCGATCACCATGGGCGCGAACCATTCGTCGATGGCCTTTTTCACAACACCTGGCGCTAGTGCAGCGTTGCCGATGCCGACTGTGCCATCTTCGGTTTCAATCTCGCAGGTCAGCCACTGGTGAAACCGGAAAGAGGACATCGCATCGCCCTTTTCCCACAACAAGTCGCTGGCGTTGGTGCAGAAATTACCCTGCGGTGGAACGGTCTTGCCTTTCCAATTCCAGACACGGGTGCGGACGGATTTGATCTTGGTCATTGTTATTCTCCGGTCGACTTAAGCGGCGAGCGTTGTTTGAAAAGGCGTCCCCACAGCAGCGGGCCAAACAGAGCCAGGACCGTAAGAACAAAGAAGAAGAGCGTCAGTGGACGGGTCAGCATGAGCCACCATTTTTCGTCCAGCATCACCATCGACTGACCGAGGCGTGTTTCCAGCATACCGCCCAGGATCAGGCCGATGGCCATGGGCACCACGGAAAAACCATAACGGCGCATGAAGAAGCCCAGTATCCCCGAGCCGATGGCGATCCAGACATCCAGCATGGATTGTTCCAGCGCATAGGCACCCACGATCGAGAAGATGAAGACACAAGGCCACAAGATCTGGATCGGGATCAGCGTGACGCGGGCAAAGATCTTGGCACCCCACAGTCCGATGAAGAAGAACAAGATGTTCACCAGCATCATCGACCAGAAGATTGCGAAGGCAAAGTCGGCCTGTTCGGTAAACATCGTAGGGCCGGGTCGCAGGCCATGCACCATCAGACCGGCGAGGATCACAGCAGCCGTCGGGCTGCCTGGAATCCCCAGCGCAAGAGTCGGAACCATCGCCCCACCCGTGGCCGAGTTGTTTGCTGCCTCGGACCCAGCGATACCTTCGAGAGATCCATTGCCAAACTCTTCAGGCCTCTTCGACCAGCGCTTGGCCTCGTTATAGCCGATCATCGAGGCTACCGTCGCACCTTCAGCTGGCAGAATGCCGATGAACGTGCCAATACCGGACGACCGCAAAATGGTTTTCCAAACCCGCGAGTAGTCTTCGCGCGATGGCAAGCGGATGGCCTTCATGATGACGCGCTTGCGCTCCACATGCAGGTTATCGGCCTGGACGAGCAGTTCTGAGATGCCGAACACACCGATCATGACGGGCACAAATGGAATACCTTCGCTCAGCTCGTTCAGGCCGAAGGTGAAACGCTCGATCGAGGTCAGCAGATCGATGCCGACAGTTGCGATCAGCACGCCAAACGCGCCGGACAGGATGTTCTTGACCGGCGATCCATCTCCAATTGTTGCCAGCATCGACAGACCGAAAACTGTCAGCGCAAAGTATTCAGGCGGTGCAAAGTTATACGCAGCCCGCGCCATCAATGGGGCAGCGGCCATCAGGCACACGACCGAGATAATTCCTCCAATGGTCGAGGAGACAGCGGCCATCCCCAGCGCGCGGCCTGCCTCTCCCCTTTGCGCCAAGGGATAGCCGTCCAAGCAAGTGGTGGCACTGGCCGACGTCCCGGGCGTATTGATGAGAATTGCGGTGATCGCCCCGGCAAAAGTCGCCGCGCAATAAATTGTCGTCAGGATCGCGATGGCCGGAATGGGCTCCATCGTGATCGTAAAGGGAAGAAGCAGCGCAACACCTGTTGTCGCATTCAATCCCGGGAGAGCGCCGACCAACACCCCGCCCAGAGTCGCTGCAAATATCAACGCCAGTAGGTTGGGATCAGCAAGAGCCAAAAGGCCGTTCAGAGCAGCATCCATCGTCTTTACCCGTACCAGAGGTTGGTGAGGATCCCGCGCGGGAAGCGGACCTCGAATATACCGTTGAACAGGAAGAACACCGCCAGCGGCGCAATGATGCCGACCAGTACAAATGCCCAGACACGCCGCTCACCCCACAGGGCCGCGAGCGACACGGCAAACAGGCCCAGCCCCAGAAAGAGATCAATCTCGGCGATCAGCAGGAAACCGATCAGCAACCCGATTGTGGACTGCACAAGTCGCGAGAGCCTGGCAGGTGCCTCATCACGGTCCTTAAAAAGCAACCAGACTGACAGTAGAACGATCAGGCCGATTACCAGTTGAGGGAAATCTGACGGCTGCATGCCGCGTTTCAGGATCGGCGGAACGCGTTCGAATTGCGTCGAAAGCCAGAAGGCACAGGCACAAAACACCAAGACCCCCAATGGGACGGCGAGCTGCGCGAAACCGCGCTTTGGACCGTGTCCGGTATTCTCATTGGACTTTTGCATTAGTTGTACCTGTCCGCTCAAAAAGTGAGCGCGGCAAGCAACTGACCTGCCGCGCGTAAAGGGTCAGATTACTCGATGAAACCCAGCTCTTTCAGAGCGGATTCCATATCGGTGACCATAGTGGTGATCTGGTTGCCCCACTCATCGGAACCCACGACCGAAGTGCTGTCCAACCCGACGGATTCCAGGAAGCCTTGGTATACGCCATGGTTCATGGACTTCAGCAGGGAATCCTCGATCTTGACAGCAACATCATCGGGCGTGTCGGCGTGAACAACAAAGCCGCGAACCGTCGAGAAACTGACATCAATGCCCATCTCCTTGGCGGTTTTCACATCTGGCAGACCTGCCATACGCTCGTTGGCCAAAACAACGATGGGGCAAACGTCGCCTGCGTCGATCTGAGATCCGGCTTCGGCCAGGTTCAGAACAGCCGCGTCAACCGCACCTGCAACCAGTTGGGTCGCCAGTTCACCACCGCCTTCGAAGGGAACAATTTTCGGGGTCTGCATGCCGCCTTTCTTGGTGAACATGAACGCCGATACGTCGTCGATGTTGCCCAGGTGGGTGGTGCCATAACTGATTGGTGCTTCTTTCTGAGCTGCAACAAAGGCTTCGGCATCCTCATATGCACCGCAACGCACCATCAGGATCTGCGGGTCATCGGTACCGCGGGCGATCGGGCGGATATCGTCCAGAGACATCTTGGTCTTGCCTTTTGCAACTGTCGCCGCGTGACCGATGGTGAAGGTCAGGATCGTGTAACCATCCGCCGGGACGGTCAGGTAGTGGTCCATGGCGACTGCACCGCCGCCACCTTTCTTGTTTACGACAACCATGTCGGTGCCCAATTCGCGACGGGCGCGCAGCATCATCATGCGAGTGGTGACGTCAGTACCACCACCGTTTCCGGCATGGGTCACGACCTCGATGGTTTTGGATGGGTACTCATCAGCGGCGGCGATGGTCCCGGTCAGGGTCATGGCTGCAACCGAAACGGTGGCAAGAAACTTCATCATTTATCGATCCTCCTAAGTTCTCGAACCGGGCCTCCTCAGATCCGATTCGCAATCTCGCCCGGATTTCGTATCAGGTATTTGGAATTTGGTATACCAAAATATTTTATGAAGGCTCCTGCCTTATAATGGGAGAGAAAATAGGCACAGCTTTTTTCTATTCTTAGATGATGGACCGACCTCAACCCAAAGCTGACTTTCAACCGCCCAGCAATTTCAAAGAGTTTTTCAAGAATTTTGCGTCAGCTATTCGCTTGAGTAAGGCCAACCACGCTAACGCACACAACTTGTGCACTTTCAAAACGTTCGATCCGTTTAGACGAAATGCCGCTTTGGGCTCAGAGCGGTCGTTCGGGGCTATAGTCAAAAGACTGGTTAGCGGTTGCGAGCAGTCATTGGGACCGCTCGCGGGATAGATAGAGGTGACCACCTTTGAAGCACAGTTCGATGCGTCTTCAAGTTTTTATCCGAGACTCTACCGTCGTCTGATACTCTCGCGATTGCGTTCCCGACCTTCGATGTTGATCTGGTGATCTCAACCCCGTGCCCGGTAGAAACCCAGTCCCTTGCACCAGTTCAGAAAATGGGCAATGCTGTCGACTTGATCGTCGTTGCGTCCGCGTGGAAAGGACTGCAGCTCCCGTTTGAACGCTGCCAGCCAAGGTGCATCGTGTGCCTTTGACCATGACTTCTCCACGTCACGACACGACAATCTTTTTTGACAAGGTCATAGGTGAAGTCGAAATACTACTCGACTACAACAATTGCCAATCCGCCCATCTTTCTGAGGCGCCGGATCACTTCGCCAATCTGTTGGATTAGCTTCAGCTGAATGCCTTCGGTTGGCTCATTCAGCAGCAGTCTCAGCATCGCAATCAGCGCCCGCGCGATGGCCAGCTGTTGCTGCTTACCGCCAGAAAGGCCGCTCCCGCGCCAGTTCTGCATCGCAGTAAGTTTGGCAACTTACCTTTGACCCAAATTAGAAAGCCAGCGAGGTGTGCCTGTTTTTTCATCCAGGACTGACGTCTCTGTCTAATATTTAGCCACACGATATGGAAATAGGCAGTTTCAGACGCTGCAGATTAGCGTTCCGACCCTACAACAGAGAAACAAGAGGCACCAAAACGACGCTTTAAAGGTGCCCGATTACCCAAGCTGCTGCCATATTGCCGACGTACAATGCGCTGCCGCCCCGTGCTGCAGGCACCGTCTACTTGAGCACCAAGCAATTGGGCCAAAGGACCGTGCTAGACAAGTTTCGCCAGTCCGGGTCTTTGAAATGCCTGTTTCCCAGAACCCCGACGCCTGATCTTGATGCGGTTCTTCTGAACACTGCAGGTGGTGTGACAGGCGGCGATTCATTCCGGTTTTCAGGCAAGGCAGCGGAAGGCACCGCGCTGACACTGACGACACAAGCCTGCGAGCGTGCCTACAAGGCCCAATCTGAAGAACGTGCCCAGGTTATCAATCACCTGACAGTTGAAGCAGGAGCCCGCCTGAATTGGTTGCCGCAAGAGAGCATTTTGTTCAACGGCAGTGCTTTGGAACGACGCCTGAAGATCGACAAGCAACCGGGTGCCGAGGTTTTGATGGTAGAGCCGTTGGTCTTTGGGCGCGCCGCCATGGGCGAGACGTTGACCGATATCCGCTTAAGCGATCGGATCGAGATACGACACGAAGGAAAGCTGGTGTTCCTGGATGCGATGCGGTTCTCCGGTAATTGGCACTCTCACCTATCCAAGCCGCATATTGCAAACGGCGCAGGGGCGATGGCACTGATCGTCTTTGCATCGGAAGCTGCCGAAGGTCATTTGGATTCTATTCGCGGAATGCTGCCCGACGACGCCGGTGCAACACTAATCCAAAATGACCTGCTGGCTATCCGTGTTCTAGCCCACGACAGCTTGGCCCTTCGCCGCACTCTGGTCCCGGTTCTGCGCAGGCTGAACAAAGACACATTACCCCGTTGCTGGATTCTCTGAGATGAACCTGACCCCTCGTGAAAAAGACAAACTACTGGTTGCCATGGCTGCTGAGGTCGCCCGCAAACGGCTGGCCCGCGGTGTCAAGTTGAACCACCCCGAGGCCATTGCCCTGATTACCGACGCCGTGGTCGAAGGCGCGCGCGATGGCTGTTCAGTCGCCGATATGATGCAAGCCGGCGCCGAAGTGATCACCCGCGACCAATGCATGCAAGGCGTGCCCGAGATGATCCACGAGGTGCAGGTCGAAGCTACTTTCCCAGACGGCACTAAGCTTGTCACTGTTCACAACCCAATCCGCTAATTTCCAAGGAGTTCCAAATGAACCGAATGTTGTTTCCCGCTTTTATTTTGGCTGGTCCTGCTTTGGCCCATACGGATACCCATATTCATGCCCATGGCAGTGATTTCGCCCTGCTCGCAGCTGGGCTGGCATTGATCGCGGTCATCGCCATCACGGTCATATTGAATCTGCCTAAATGATCCCGGGTGAGATCATACCTGCCGAGGGTTCACTGACACTCAACGCAGGACGCAGCAGTCGTCTTGTTGTTGTCGCCAATACCGGTGATCGACCGGTGCAGGTCGGCAGCCATTACCATTTTGCCGAAGCCAACTCTGCCTTGGATTTTGATCGCTACGCGGCCTTGGGGATGCGGTTGGACATCCCGGCAGGCACGGCTGTGAGATTTGAGCCGGGCCAGACTCGCGAAGTCATACTGGTGCCAGTTGACGGGCGCCGGCACATCTACGGTTTCAATATGCATATCATGGGGGCTCTGAAAGATGCCGGGCAAGATCAGCCGAAGTGACTATGCGTCAATGTTCGGCCCCACGGTTGGTGACAAAGTACGATTGGCAGATACCGAACTGATCATCGAGGTTGAGAAGGACCTGATCGTTGAGCGCGCAACGGCTGCGCGTTTCAGCGAAACCGGGCACCGCGAAGATGTCTATGGGGAAGAGGTCAAGTTCGGTGGTGGCAAAGTCATTCGCGACGGGATGGGGCAATCTCAGGCCACCCGCGCCGAAGGGGCCGTGGATACGGTGATCACCAACGCACTGATCGTCGATTATTCCGGTATCTACAAAGCGGACGTTGGGTTGACGGGCGGGCGTATCGCCAAGATTGGGAAAGCCGGCAACCCCGATACGCAACCTGGCGTGGACATCATCATAGGCCCTGGTACTGAGGCAATTGCAGGAGAGGGTCGCATCCTGACGGCGGGCGGGTTCGACAGCCATATCCACTTTATTTGCCCGCAACAAATCGAGGACGCGCTGCATTCCGGCCTGACCACAATGCTGGGCGGCGGCACAGGGCCTGCGCATGGTACGCTGGCGACCACATGCACCCCTGGACCTTGGCATATCGGGCGGATGTTGCAGGCCGCTGATGCGTTTCCAATGAATCTAGCCTTTGCAGGTAAGGGCAATGCCTCTCTACCCGCTGGACTGGAGGAACAGATCAAAGCCGGAGCGTGTGCCCTGAAACTGCACGAAGACTGGGGAACAACCCCCGCCGCCATCGACTGCTGCCTGTCGACAGCCGATGCAATGGACGTGCAGGTGATGATCCACACTGACACGCTGAATGAATCAGGCTTTGTGGAAAACACCTTGGCGGCCATAAAAGGTCGCACGATTCACGCCTTCCACACTGAAGGCGCAGGCGGTGGACACGCCCCGGACATCATCAAGATCTGCGGCGAGAACTACGTTCTGCCGTCCTCGACCAATCCCACGCGGCCCTTCACAGTGAATACGGTCGAAGAGCATTTGGACATGCTGATGGTCTGTCATCACCTCGACAAGTCCATCCCCGAGGACGTGGCCTTTGCCGAAAGCCGCATCCGGCGCGAGACCATCGCAGCCGAAGATATCCTGCACGACATGGGCGCGTTCTCGATCATCGCGTCTGACAGCCAGGCCATGGGTCGGGTCGGAGAGGTATTGATCCGCACTTGGCAAACCGCCGATAAGATGAAGAAACAGCGCGGTCGTCTACCCGAAGAAACCGGTGAGAACGACAACTTTCGCGTCCGCCGCTACATCGCGAAATACACCATCAACCCAGCCATTGCCCACGGCCTCAGCCATGAGATTGGTAGCATCGAAGAAGGCAAGCGCGCCGACTTAGTCCTATGGAACCCTGCCTTTTTCGGAGTGAAGCCCGAGATGGTTCTGCTGGGCGGCACGATTGCGTGTGCGCAGATGGGCGATCCCAACGCGTCTATCCCCACTCCGCAGCCTGTCTATAGCCGCCCCATGTTTGGCGCATATGGTCGGTCGGTAGAAAACTCGGCGATCACATTTGTCTCGCAAGCCGCCTATGCGGACGGGATCGGTGATGCACTGGGATTGGCAAAACAGACCGTCGCCGTCCAAAACACGCGTGAGATCGGCAAGCAGGATCTTCTGCTGAACAACGCGACGCCGCAAGTCGAAGTTGATCCGGAAACCTACGAAGTCCGGGCGGATGGCGAGTTGCTGACCTGCCAACCCGCCGAAGTCCTGCCAATGGCGCAACGATACTTTTTGTTCTGATCAAAAATGTGCTGAGTTGCGGCCCGCGCAAGGCTGAAATGACCAAACACGCTCTTCTAAATGAGGCCACTATGACAAATATTAAATCCAATGGGAGGACCAACATTTACGAGGGTCCAAATGGCACACTCAACAGCACAAACACACGCACGCTTTTCGCTGCCAAATTTGATCGCATCCATCGGATCGTCAATCTACTCGGCCCTGATCAGCGTGGCCGAAGCTCAATCACGCGTCCGGCAAGTCGAATTCCTGCAATCACTGAGCGACGAAGAGTTGAAAAAGCGCGGCCTGGCGCGCGAACGGATCGTGCATCGGGTATTTTCGGACTCAATCTGGCTCTGACCATTCCCCCTGCAGAGGAGGCGACGGTATGACCGCCCTGCTCTGTATTGCACGTAAGTATTCGGATCACACGCATGGCGATCCAGCAGACTGTCTGTCATTAACCTATGACGACCGCTTTTTGCGGCGCAAGGTTTTGACCTGCGAAAGTGGCGAACAGATTCTCATCGATCTGGCACAAACGACTTCGTTGAACCACGGTGGCGCTTTGGTTCTGGATGACGGTCGCGAAGTGGAAATACAGGCTGCACCCGAAGCGTTGCTGGAGGTTAAAGCCCCGGACCTGACGCGCATTGCTTGGCATATCGGCAATCGCCACACGCCCTGCCAAATCGAAAAGGATCGGCTTCTGATTCAGGTCGATCATGTGATCCGAGACATGCTTCTGAAAATCGGAGCCTCGGTTCGGGAGGTTCACGAACCGTTCACCCCCGAAGGTGGGGCCTATGGCCACGGCAGGACTCATGGCCACGCCCACTGACGCTGATATCCTTACGCTAACCCAGTGGTTGTCTCCGGCATATCCCGTAGGGGGCTTTGCCTATTCTCATGGGCTGGAAGCTGCAATTGACGAGGGAGCTGTCTCCAGTTCACAAGATACCCAAGCCTGGGTTTCACATGCGCTGGAACATGGATCTGGATGGAATGACGCTCTGTTCGTAGTGTCCGCATACAACGCTCAGGATAAAGATGAACTTATCAGTGTCGATGCCAAAGCGAGGGCCATCTGCGCGTCATCTGAAAGAAAAATGGAAACCGAATTGCTGGGACAAGCATTCGGGAGGGTCACAGGAAACGTCTGGGAACTAGATATCCAACAATATGCCTACCCAGTTTCAGTAGGCCACGCCGCGCGTCTGCAGGGCCTCCCCATGTTACTGGCGACAAAGATGTATTTACAAGCATTTGCAAGCAACTTGGTCGCCTGCGCAACGCGCCTAGTGCCGCTGGGCCAAACCGATTCTCAGAGACTGATACGTAATTTGACACCGCTATGCGCTCATATCGCCGAAAAAGCGCAAATGGCAGGCTTAGAAGAACTGAGTTCGACTGCGTTCCTGACGGACATAGCGTCGATGAAACACGAAACACAGTATTCAAGGATATTCCGTACATGAACAATATGAACGGCCCTCTTCGCGTTGGCATCGGTGGTCCGGTTGGAGCCGGAAAGACCACTTTGACTGCTGCCTTATCTGAAGCTCTGCGCGACGTCTGTTCGGTGAGTGTCATCACCAATGACATTTATACTCAGGAGGACGCTGAAGCATTGATGCGTATGCAAATTCTTCCCCAAGATAGAATTATCGGCGTCGAAACGGGCGGTTGCCCACATACAGCGATCCGCGAGGATGCATCGATCAACCTAGCAGCGGTCGCTGAAATGCAGGAACGCCATCCCGATCTCGATATTGTTCTTATCGAAAGCGGCGGCGACAACCTGTCGGCTACTTTCAGCCCGGAGCTCGCGGACCTTACAATCTATGTGATTGACGTCGCCGCTGGTGAGGAAATCCCACGAAAGGGCGGACCGGCCATAACAAAGTCCGACATCCTGGTCATAAACAAAACGGATCTGGCGCCGCATGTTGGCGCTTCACTGGAGGTCATGGAAAGAGACGCAGTCAGAATGCGCAAAGGACGGCCTTTTTTGTTTTCGTCCCTTCGTCACAAAAAAGGGGTTGACGCAATTGTTGACCTCTTGGTGAAGCGGGGTGGGTTAACAATTTCAGAAGCGAATTAGCACCCAGAACGAAGATGCCAAATTGTCGGCACCTGAAGTCGATTGGAGAGGCCGAAAGTACAGTCTTTCATTTCCTCGTTCGTCTGGACGTTATCTTTTTTCTTCACCTACCTGTTGTCTGTACAGGAAGAGCAATAAGCTCAGCCATACAACTACACACAACCAAGCCATTTTTCGAGGCCGGTTTTTTGCGCGCTCTGCGAGTTTCACCCTCCGATATTTCTGCGTGATGCCCGAAAGTTCGGACACGATGCTGCGCTTTGTCATGGTTGTTAGTGCTTTTGCAGAAATTTCTCCGCAGGGCGCGAAACTGCGACGTCCGCTTTGGGCTCAAAGCGGACGCTCGACAAATTTGACTGATCGTCTGCTTCGCGGACAAAGTAGCCATGTAGCAAGAGTCCCGTAGTGCGATTGCTTGAATGGTCCCTGCACGACCAAACAGCGTCGCGGCAACTCTGGCTTGTTTTAAACAAACTACTCGCGCAACATCTACGAACGTCCGGAACCAATTGGGAGTTTGGCATGGCGGAGCTACGCGAAATTGGTAACACAGGGATACGGGTTCCTCGTATCGGGTTTGGGTCGACAGGGTTGGGCAGTATTCCGGAGATCTATGGGTATGAAGTTGAGGAAGACCGCGCGATTGATACAATTCGGGCAATTCTTTCGCAGCCAAATTCGTTCCTGGACACATCCCGTTGCTATGCCATGGGACGAAGTGAAGAGCGCATAGGTAAAGTCATTCGTGAGCTTGGCGGTTGGCCGGCCGGGCGGGTGCTTTCCACCAAAGTCGACCGGGATATGGAAACCGGTGCTTTTGATGCTTCTCAGACACGTAGGTCATTCGAGGAAAGTATTTCGGCCCTAAGTGTCGACAGCGTCGATATACTCCACGTCCATGATGTCGAATATGCAAATGATCTATCTGAGGTCAAAGGACGGGGTGGCGCGATTGAAGAGTTATTCCGCATCAAGGAGGAAGGTCTGGCAAAGGCGGTCGGAATCGCAGCGGGACGTATCGACTTGATGATGCCAATTTTGGAGGGTTGGGATTTTGACGTAGTCCTGACACACAACCGGCATACGCTGGTAAACGACAACGCGGCACCTCTGATAGAACTCGCGAAGTCACGAGCGGTTTCGATATTGAACGCGGCACCTTATTCCGGGGGTGCGCTTGCCCGAGGCAGCGCGATCCATCGCTTTTATGTCTATCGACCTGCAGATGATGAAGTACTTGCGCCAATACGTGCTGTTGAAGAGATATGCGGGCACTACGATGTCCCAGTCGGGGCGGTCGCGTTGCAACACTCTTTGAAAAATGACGACATCACTTCGACGATTTGCGGAGTGACATGGCCTCAGCATGTTCAACAGGCAATGGAATGGGCAGAGTGGTCCATCCCTGAAGGTGTTTGGGAGGACCTCGCTGAGCTCGGGAAATCTTCGGAGGATCCAGAGGCTTAGGGTTAAATCCTTGAAGGGGCAGTATCGCGAACAAGGCGGAAGATCATTCGAGACTTGATATGGTGCTTAGACCGATTTTCGAAAAGGAAACAGTGTCCTCAGTACCTGCCAGTCTCGGCAAGGCCAAAAAGTCAAAGGGATCAATATGATTGCATTACTATTTGCGTTGTTCACATGCGCCTTGGGGCTAGCTTACTATAAACTCGTCCGCCTTTCATACGCCCTATTCGTAGTAACGCTTTTGGCGAGCGTTTATTGGCTCAAATTTCATGCAACAACGCCGCTTTCAATCCAATTGTGAGATCGTTCCATGTCACCTGAATTCGCCCGAAACATGAACGCGCTTGGTGCCTTGGCTGTCTGCCTAGTGTTGGTTCTTGCATTCTATTTTCAACTTGTTCTCTACGAATTACCCTGTCCGTTGTGTCTATTGCAGCGTGTCGGTTTCGTGGCCGTGGGGTTTGGGCTCGGGCTAAATCTCTTGTGGGGCACGCGTGCAAGGAACTACGGAATCGTCCTTGTGGCAGCAATATTTGGCATCAGCGTTTCGATCCGCCAAATCCTACTGCACATAGTGCCCGGCACCGGGCACTATGGGTCTCCGGTTCTTGGTCTACATTTCTACACTTGGGCTGGCATAGCCTTCGGTTTGATAATACTCGGGACCGCAGTGATGCTTGTCTTTGAAAAGCAATATGATCTGGCTGCGGACGTTAGGGCATCGGAACGGTTCGGTGGAAGCAAGTTGGCCAAAACGGCATTCATGTTGATCTTGGTTTTGGCAGTTGCCAACGCAGGCTCAGCTCTACTGGAGTGTGGACCAGGTATTTGCGACGATCCGCCAACAGATTACAAGTTTTTGGATAAGCTTGAGTAAGCAACGAAAACTTACGTCAAGGAGAGAGCTTGTGCGCAGTTTTTCCGGTGTTTTACCCTCCAAAATCAAAGAGGAAATACAAAAGCGAACTCTGCTTCATTTTGATCACAAATAACTACCAACAAGCAAATTAACGACCAGAAACAAAGTATATGGTCAATGTTAAGGCAGTTACCGCTTTGGGCTCGGTGCGTTCAATCGCCGAAATGTTGCGAGCAACCGCTCTGCGGACAAAGCTGACTTTTGCGAATGGACAAGGCATGTCCGCTCAACGCCTGTCTCCGACATTGGCGTCAGGATGTCTGATAGCACGCTAAACTTAATTTGAGCTCATGTTTCCCAAGGAGGCTTTGCGCCAATCTCTGTTACCAGAAAGTCCATGAACACCCGCACTTTTGGGGACAGAACGTTGGACTTTGGATAGATCAGCCACAAGACATTGTCTTCGCTGGCCTCAAAGTTTGGAAGAACCCGTACCAAACGGCCTGACTTCAGTTGTTCATGCACGCTCCATCTAGCATTCAAGGAAATACCGGCCCCGGCCAATGTGGCGCGAACCTGGCTTTGACCGTCATCGATAATCAATTGGCCTTTGGCTGACGTAGGATCGAAAGCAGCGTTTTCGCCTGCCGGTCCTATCAGTGACCGCGGTTGGAGGTTTTGGAATGCGATCAGACGGTGGTTTATCAAATCGGCTGGTGCATCGGGAACGCCGTGCGTATCGAGGTAGTGTGGCGCAGCACAAAGAATACGCTGGTCATCAGCCAGTTTGCGGCCCTTCAGGCTGGTGTCGACAAGTGGCGCGTTCCTGAGCGCCAGATCATAGCTACCTTCGATCAGGTCGAACTGCACATCTGAAAGGCGCAGATCGAGTGTGAGGTCGGGATGCTGTTCAAGGAACTTAGGCAGGATTGGCGCGATGTAAAGCTGTGCAAAACTGCTTGGTGCAGCAAACCGCAATGTACCCTTGATCGTTGTCGTTTGCTTGCCCAATGCAGCAAGTGCTGCCTCTTCTTGCGCAATGATCTCACGGGCGAAGGGCAGAAAATCGGCTCCTTCTACCGACAGCGACACTTTGCGCGTCGTGCGGTGCAAAAGCTCGAAGCCCAGGTTCTGCTCCAGCTTGGCAAGCCTTGCGCTGGAGACTGCTGGGGCCATGCCAAGGTCACGCCCCGCCGCGCTGATGTTCAGCATTTCTGCAGCCTTGACAAACAATCGAAGCGCGTCCGTGTCCAAGCCCATTATATTTATTATCCGAATTAACAATCCATTATTAGGCAGTTTATCTGCAATTTGATCAGCATTAAATCCCTTTCACAGATACAGCAGAGCTTAGGCGGGAGGCGCAAATGACACAGAAAACCCTAGTCAACTACCATGTTCACAAATCCTACCGGCAAGCCTTTGAACTTGATGCTGGCGGGGTCGCAGGGAAACTGATTTCCCCTGAACTGATCGCGACATCCATTGTGCTAGCGGACAACCGCACAACGACGTCGTCGGTTTCATTTGCGTGTGATGCCGTTGAAATCACGGCGCTGGAAACGCAGGTCTTAGACTTTGCAGGCGATAGCTGGGAACCAATATACGATACAGAACTTAAGGCGATGCTGCAGGACAGGCTGGGTGCGCGAGAGGTGATGGTTTTTGATCATACCGTTCGGGTGGATGACCCTGAAGCAATGCGTAAATCAGCGCGCAATGTCCACAGCGACTACAGCAAGGACGGAGCCGAACAGCGGCTTGTCGATCTGCTGGGTGCCGAGGCCGCAGCGGAATGGGCGCAAGATCACTACGCGTTTGTCAATGTATGGCGCCCTTTGGATCATCCCATCAATTCTGCGCCACTTGGATTCGTTCGCCCATCATCGGTTGACCCGTCTGATTGGATTCTGTTGGACCTGATCTATCCTGACCGCGTGGGACAAATCATGGGGTTGGTGGGAAACCCCAAACATGAGTGGATCTATCAATCCAAGATGACGCCGGATGAGGTCGCGATCTTCAACATCTATGACAATCAAGGCCTGCCGTCGATTGCGCATAGTGCGCTTGATATGGTCGAGGACCCAAATGTCACGACCATTCGCAAAAGCATCGAAAGCCGCACTTTGGTGCGCTATTAAAGGAGCGCCAGATATGTTGGATAAAACGCAGCAAGTTGAGTTTGACCAAATCAATGCGGCCTATAACCGGGTGTTCCGTCTCGGACGACTGAGCGTTGGCCTTGTGTTGCCTCTCGAAGCCTATGCAGTCGGCGCAGAGCCGACGCTACGAGGGCACCTGGAAGCGGCTCAGAAAGCCGAGGAGCTTGGGTTTGCAGCACTTTGGCTGCGCGACGTGCCCTTCAATGTACCAAGCTTTGGTGACCCCGGGCAGGTATTCGATCCATTTGTCTATCTGGGTGCACTGGCAACGGCGACGGAGCGGATTGCGCTTGGAACGGCGAGCGTGATCCTGCCATTGCGTCACCCCGCCCATGTGGCCAAGGCAGCGGCGACGGCAGATGTGCTCTCGGGCGGGCGGTTGCTCTTGGGCGTTGCCTCCGGTGATCGGCCCCAGGAGTACCCGGCGACAAACCAGAGTTATGATGACCGGGGCGGTCGTTTCCGCGACAGCGTTGACTACATTCGTGCGGTTGGTTCGGCCTATCCCAAGCATGAAAATGCACAGGGCAAACTGCGTGGCGGGATTGATCTGTTGCCAAAGCCGCATGGAACGCGCCTACCTATGCTCATTACCGGTGGTAGCCAACAATCACCCGATTGGGTGGCGCAGAACGGAGATGGTTTGATGACCTATCCGCGTACTGCTGCGGCTCAAGGTCAAGTCATCGCAGTTTACCGCAGACGTGTGAAGGCGGCGGGTCAAGCGGATAAGCCTGTTATGCAATCGCTCTATGTCGATCTCGTTGCTGATCCAGCTGCCCCTCCTCGCCCGATCCATCTTGGGTTTCAATCTGGCACTGACTTCCTTCGCAGCTATCTGCGCGAGATTGAAATGCTCGGGGTCAATCACGTCGCACTGAACCTTAGGTTCAATCAAGCGCCCATCGAGGCGACCCTCGAACACTTGGCGCATACTGTGCTGCCTGACTTTTCCTGAAGGATCAGACCGATGACCAAAACTATTCTCGTTACAGGTTCAACCGACGGCATTGGCCTGCTGACGGCAAAGAAGCTTGCTGCCGATGGGCACAAAGTTCTCCTCCATGGACGCAGTGCCTCCAAATTGGAGCGCGCGGCTGCCGCCGTCGGAGACGATGTCGAAACCTATACCGCTGATCTGAGCGACCTGTCCGCGGTTCGAAAACTGGCCGAAAACGTTCGGGCCAAGCATCACAATCTGGATGTGTTGATTAACAACGCAGGTGTGCTTAAAGCCCCCCAAACCGTGCTTGAAAATGGTCAGGACATCCGCTTTGTGGTGAACACGCTTGCACCGTTTCTGCTGACCGAATTGCTGCTGCCGATCATTCCCGCCGACGGGCGTGTCGTGAACCTGTCATCGGCAGCTCAGGCTCCGGTGAACATCAAGGCCATGCAGGGCAATGTGCCACTGGCGGATATGGAAGCCTACGCCCAAAGCAAGTTGGCGATCACTATCTGGACACGCGAATGGGCCAAATCGCTGTCCAATGCGCCTGTGGTGGTCGCGGTAAATCCCGGATCACTTCTGGCCTCAAAGATGGTGAAAGAAGGCTTTGGCCTCGCCGGGAACGATATGAATATCGGTGCTGATATCTTGATTGACGCAGCCTTGGGTGCACGGTTCGCTGACGCGTCAGGCGCCTATTTTGACAATGACAGCGGGGCTTTCGCTGATCCGCATGCCGCAGCGCGCGACAAGAACCACGCTGCCGACATCATGAACACAATCAAACTCTTGATCAGCCGGACGGGCTGACCATTCCGGCGCGAAAGCGCCGCGCATCTCCGCCTTTAACACTCCCCTATCCCTCACGCATGCCGCGTTGAGGCCCAAGAAAGGACTGCCTGATGAAGTATGAGAACTTCCAAACCTTTGACGTAGCCGTCGAAAACGGTATCGCCACGGTCACCTTCAACTTTGGCTCCGTGAACGTGCAGGGCCAGGAAATGCTGGCCGATCTCAACAGTCTGGCCATGCGGCTAGAGCGGGACCGCGACACCAAGGTCGTGATATTTCAATCCGCCAATCCGGAAATCTGGGTCTGCCACTACGACACCGACCTGCTCAAGGACATGTCGACTGAGGTCGTATCCCGCGAGGATGCCCAGCTTTTGGACCTGCAGTCGGTCTGCGAGCGGATCAGCAAGGTGCCACAGGCCACCATCGCAAAGCTGGAAGGGTTCGCACGCGGCGGCGGTCACGAATTGGCGTTGGCGCTGGATATGCGCTTTGCGGCACGGGGCAAGTACAAGTTTATGCAGATGGAAGTTGGAATGGGCATCCTGCCCTGCGGCGGCGGCGCTTCGCGCATGGCGCGCCAGACGGGTCTTGGCAAAGCGCTTGAAATCATCCTGAGCGCGCAAGACTACGATGCGGATGATGCAGAACGTCTGGGCACCATCAACAAGGCGTTGGAGCCGGATGAAATTGGTCCCTATGTGACCGTACTGGCCGAACGGATTGCAAAATTCCCAGCTGAGTCGATCAATGCGTGCAAGAAGATGGTCTACGAATCAATCGACAAACCCATTGATGAGGCGCTTAAAGCCGAGGCTTATTGGCTCTATCAGGCCACCAGCAAAACCCCGGCGGTCAAACGTTTCACCATCGCGGATGAACAAGGTCTGGAACACGACATCGAAAACCAGCGCAAGTGGGGCGATCTGGTTATGCAGGTGCAGGACATCAACTGACCCCCCTAACCAAATCAACGCGTAAGAAAAGGAATACCCCAATGAAGGCAATGGTTTTGAACACCTACGGACCCGATGCACCGTTCGAGCTTGCTGAAATTCCCGACCCGGTCGCGACTTCTGGACATGTGCTCGTCAAAGTGGCCGCAGTCAGCGTCAACACCGTCGACACAATGATCCGAAACATGGGCGCGAACCTACCTCTGTCTCCACAATTGCCCGCCGTGCTTGGCATGGACTTCGCTGGCACGGTCGTTGCGATTGGCGACGGTGTGACAGGTTTTGCGATAGGCGATGAGGTGTACGGTTGTGCTGGTGGATTGATGGATGTCCCGGGAGCTCTAGCAGAGTATACTAATGCCGATGCCCGCCTGATTGCCCACAAACCCAGGACGCTGAGCATGCGGGAAGCCGCAGCGCTGCCTCTCGTCGGCATCACCGCCTACGAAGGGCTGACCCGCGCTGGTGTTGGCGAGGGGCAGACTGTGCTGGTACAAGGCGGCGCCGGTGGCGTTGGTCATATTGCCATCCAAATCGCCCGCCACCTTGGTGCCAAAGTGTCCGCAACAGGTCGCGGCGAGGATCAGTTGGCCCTGATCGAAGAGCTGAGCGCTCACGCAATAGATTTCACAACGCAAAGGGTCAAGGACTACGTGGCTGATCACACCGAAGGTGTTGGCTTCGATATGGTGTTTGATAGCGTTGGCGGTCCGAACATGACGAACTCGTTCGAAGCCGCCAGGCTCAATGGCCATGTCGCCTCAACGGTCGCGATGGTCGAGATTGATTTGACGCCTGTGCATTTCAAAGGTCTGTCTCTGCATGTCGTTTTCATGCTGATCCCGATGATGCACGATGTCGGGCGGCAAACACATGGCGACATCCTGAGGAAACTGGCGGAACTGGCGGATGACGGAGCGCTCAAACCGATTGTCGACGAACAGAAGTTTGGATGGTCTGACGTCGGCGCAGCCTATGCGCACCTGACAAATGGGTCTAAGGTCGGAAAAGTCGTAGTGGAGCTGTGATAAGTTTCAACTGAGATTGGTGCCCGCAATACGACCTTGCGCACCAACTCAGTTTGAGCTGCAATTTATGTCAACTATCAGTGCTTAGCAGACCTTCGTGCAAAGCGCAGCATCGGTCGATTTGGGCTCGTGGCAGACGTTCGCTCAATTCCACTCAATGACTGCGATGCGGACTATCTCCGGTTGCTTCAATCTCCCGCCAAGTAATCGTTGATTGCGTCTATTGTCGCGTATGTGAAATCATCGTAGAACGCGCCTGTCGATTGAGGTTGTGAAGCTTGCCTGATGAAGGCCGTGTTGTTAGCCCGATCAATGTAAATCCACTGACCGTGAATGCCGAGCGCGGTGAAGGCTTCACGGCCTTCGTTGTGACGCACCCACCATTGTGCACGATAGCTACCTTCTCCATCTGGCATTTCGTTGACATTGGGACCATTCGTCCAGGCGTCTCTATCACCCCCTGTTTCCAACGCTTCGATTACGGCCTCAGGTACGACGACTTCACCGTTCACCATTCCATCATTCAGCATCATGGCAGCAAATCGTGCCAAGTTGTGCGGTGTTGCATTCAACCCGCCACCAGCAAATAGGGTGCCATTTTGATCAAGCAAAACGTAGGTCTCACCCTCAGCGCCGACCTTCTCCATAAGTTCTGTGAGTTGGTCAAAGAAAGACTGATCTGTCACACGATTGGTGACCCAGTTGACCACGTCCGTTTTCGGGGTTTGGTAGTGAAACACTTCTCCATGCGCATGCTCGGGATCAATGTCCAGGGTCGGCAAATACCCATAAATGCTATCAGGCAAGTCCTCTCCAGGGTTGGAGGGAAGCAGGCCAAGAACGCGTCCATACTGTTGGATACCGGAATTGGGGTCAGCATATTCTTCCGTGAATGCCATCGAATTAGTCATATCCAGAGCTTGGCCAAAGGTTGCTTCTCCAAAAGCTCCAGAGGGTGCCAGTTCCGGAATGATTTCTTTCAAAAGAGCGTCTTCTTGAACAAGCCCTGCATCGACGGCCATCAAGCCAAAGAGACCTGCAAAGGACTTAGTCACCGACATCATTTGATGCGGTTGATCGGCGTGCATGCCGTTTAGATATCTTTCGAAGACAATAGTGTCGCCCCTCAGAACCAAAAACGCATCTGTGTAAGTTTGCTCTAGGAAATCATCGAGACCGACATTCTCGCCATCTGGATGGGCGATACTCAGTCTTTCAATCCCTCCGTCTGGGGAGACCCTTAGCTTGCGTGGCACTGTGGAGGGAGGGATGTTCGCCGAAGGATAGAATTGGCGCATGTTTTGGTAGGACCATCGATTGTATGGCACGCCAAACAACGCGTTGTTGCGCGTGACACGCTTGTCGGCTGGAGGCGGAAAGCCTTGCATAAGACCGAGTTCATTATGTGTGGCGTAGGGATTGTCTCCATGCTCATCGGCTGACGAAAAAGTCGCTGAAATAACAATGATTGCAACTGTTGTGGTAAGCGTTTTGATTAACATATTTTTGAACCCTCCCAAGATGAAATTAACACATCAGGTTTTTTGAACGTTCGCAACTTTCTTGCGCGAGCAACTCTGGAGGAATTGAAAAATGAAAGTCCGTTCTGGGCTCAGAGCCGCCGTTCGCTTCGTTCTGTCTGAATGACCGCTTTGCGGACAAAGCCGCCCTTCGTGCCGATGTTGTCAAACACAGCAAACGACCCATTCCTGATGTCACCACGTTGGGGCTCGGCCAACCTGTGGAGGCATTCTCGACGTTTGCCCCCGGCGGTTAGGCAGAGATGACAGGTTTGGCCATCATTTCTGGCGAGGATCTGGGCTTCGTCATAACTCACCACCTGACAAGGATTGTGTTGGTGATCATTGGTGCGCCGATAGCAGCCCACCTTATCCTGCGCTGGTCAAAACCTCGGGGTTGATCATGTGGATGGGAGCGCCTTCAGCATAAGCGTTCACCTGATCGAAAATGTCTGAGAATTGCAGGTCGAATTCGTCCTCGGTCACAAAACCTATATGTGGTGTCGCAATCAGGTTTGGGAGCAATAGCAAAGGGTCATTCGGGTCGGTGAGCGGCTCAGTATCGAAGACATCAATCGCGGCCTTGCCCGGGCGGCCGGCATTTAGCCCCTCAAGCAATGCACCCCTTGCGATAAGGCCTGCACGTGATGTATTCACAAAAAGTGCTCCAGGTTGCATCTGCGCGAAATCCGACGCGGTGATGATGCCGTGTGTGTTTGGCTTCAGGCGAACATGGACTGAGACAACATCACTTTGAGCAAAGAACGCTTCGCGGTTTGCGGCGACCTGAACGCCATCTGCATGCGCTCTCGCCCGACCTTCGTCCGAGGACCACCAGACCACATTCATCCCGAACGCCTCGGCGTAGCCAGCAACAGCGCGGGCGATACGGCCATATCCATACAGCCCCAGTTTCCTCCCCTTCAGGGTCTTACCAACTCCGGCCTGCCAATGCCCGGTTTTGACCGAGGCCATCTGCGCAGGCAAATCGCGCATCCCCGCCATGATCAGCGCCCATGTCAGTTCGGCTGCGGCATATGAAGGCGTGCCGCCATGCATGTTCGAACACAGCAGCACTCCGTTATCCGAGCATGCCTGCACGTCGACATGCGGGTATACGCTGCGCTGACTGACCAATTTCAGGTTCGGGAGTTTTTCAACCAAATCGCGGGTGATCTTGGTTCGTTCGCGAAACAACACCAACGCCTCAGCCTCCTGCAAGCGTTCAGCCAATTTGCTGGTATCCTCGACATGATCTGTCCAGACCTTCACGTTGTGGCCAGATAGCTTTTCAAAACAGGGCAGGCCCTGCAGTGTGTCAAACCAATCATCCAGAATGTGAACTTTCATCGACTTCCTATACCCTACTCGGTGCTCAGTTTTCTTGGCGTCGGCACAGAATGACGCGTGTCGAGTGCTTCGAGCGCATTGCGAACCCGTTCGCGTTGATCCAGCAAATGGTTGAATTGCTCATCACACCCGGCAATCGGTGTTGGGTATTCCGCGATGTCCCTCCGCAGAGCCGACTGCGCCAGCCTGAGCTCCTGACGCGCGATATCAAGGCATTCAGAATAGTCGTCCATCGGGATATCCTCAAAATGTATACTATTGTATACTGAATGAGAGATGCCATTTCAACTGCCGTTCCACTCAGATCCCGGTACATAAACATGACCATCCGCCAATTTGCGCGCAGTCCTCACCAGACCAGCAGAATTTACGTTGAACTCCCCGTCGTTCGAGAAGTTCACCAGAACGTCAATCTTGCCTGAGGCGTGCTCCAACACAACTTCAGCCGGACTTGAAACTGGGCGATCAAGCAGCCCGTCGGCAACGGTTCCCGGCGTCAAAGCGCAGGATGCCATGCATTGCGCACCCGTAACGGCCATTGTTGGGTGGGTTTTCCATGGCATGAAATACCGAACCGCAAGGGTTCCACCCTCTCTGGCGGGTGCCATCAGGCCGAATTTGGGAGTTACAGATTTCGATACGTCCCCCATACCCATCAGTTCCGCAGCTTCGATCCGTACTGCCTCCATCCGGTCAAAGAAAGCCCGGTTAGCATTCAGCTCTTCGGCGCTTTCGTACCCTGTCAGTCCGAAATCCGCTGCCCGGGCTATGGCCATCGGCATAGCGACATCCATGCAAGTCAGCTCGATCCCCTGCACTGTATCGCGCAAATTTCCTGTTGGTAGAAATGAACCTGTCGCCGAGCCCACAACGCCCATAAAGCTCAGTTGCACGGGTGCAGAATGACCGGGAACCCCCGCGATTTCCGCATCGCCCTCGTAGACCAACTCTCCGCCTGGGGTCTGTACTTTTGCAACGACACGGGCACCCGTATTTACAGCGCGAATGCGGATTTCGGTCTCATCGCCGTTGGGCTGAAGCAATCCCATTTCGATCGCAGCTGGACCAACTCCCGAGAGGATGTTTCCGCAGGTGGGCTTAAAATCGACCAGCTTCTCATCAACAGAAACCTGTGCGAAGAAATAGTCGATATCTGCCCAGTCGTCCTCGCTGACTGAAAGCATCGCCACTTTGGTCGTCACTGCGTTACCACCACCGATCCCGTCGATGTTGAGCGCTTGTCCAGCCCCGAGGGCAGCAACCAGCACATCAGCCAGCTTGTCCCTATCTCCAGGAAGATCAGAACGCCGAAAATAAGGTCCTCGGGAAGTGCCGCCGCGCATGAAGACATATGGGATTGCTGTCTGGGTCATTGCGAACCCTCCTTTACAAACCTTTGAAATTTCTGATTTCAGTGCCGCCCGGCCCGCCTATTTGACCGGCCGGGCAAACGTTGAGCGCCTACTTTAGCGGCCATGGCAGGTTCACCATGTCTTGCAGCAGACCCGGCGGGAAATCCCGGTTCAGGGCACCAGCCATAAAGCACATGAAACCGATGCCGCAGGCCGTCAGGAGCAGCGTCATCTGCCAGCTGGTCCCGGCGCGAATGCGGAAAAATGCGATCAGGAACCCGATCAGGGCGAGGATGAACCCCACAACCCAGGTGGCCGCGATCAGACTTGCGAACCACGCGAGCGTTGACCAAAGTCCATGTGGCGCGCTTGCATCCTCGCCGGCAATTTCCTTGTCGGCAAAGATTGCATCCCCCTCGGGTCGCCGCATCATCTGGATCAACAGAAGGACGCAGCAGAACAGCGACACGCTGCCGATCACCAGCGGGATGATCTTGTCGGTCATGTTGTAGTCAGGGATCATGTTGGCATTGACCAAAGCCAAGATCAGATAGGCCATGATCACCAGCAGAAAGATCAGCGGCGCGCGCTTGCTGCCGGATTTGACCTCACCTTCGGCCATGATCATCTTGGCTTGACGAATGCCTAGAATGACCGAAACCAAGGTGACCACGATCAGTATGATAACGATCGGGCTGAAAACATACTCCATGCCTTCGCCAAAGCTCTTGCGGAAGCGGAAAGAGGCAATCTGGAACGCCTGGTTGGTGAATTTTTCAACCGGGTTCGACAGCACGAACCCAATAAGAAAGGCCGGGCGCGACCAGTCGAAACGGCGCAGGAAAATGCCGATCAGACCGATGACGAACAGGGCCAGCAGGTCTTCGAAGTTTTGGCCGGACTGGAATGCCGCGAAGCTGATCAGCATGAACAGAAACGGCGCCAGATAGGTGAAGCGGATTGTCGTCAGTTTGGCGATCCCGCCCGAGGCGGCGATACATAGGATGGTGCCCACCACGTTGGCGAGAGCCAGCAGCCAGACAATCGAATAGGTGATGTCGAGATTATCCTTGAGCATGCTAGGACCAACCTCGATATCGCCGGATCCCAACAGTGCAACAGCGCCGATAAAGATCGCCATCGAACCCGAGCCGGGGATACCAAACAGCAGCGTTGGGACGAGCCCCCCGCCCTCTTTGGCGTTGTTCGAGCTTTCCGGCCCGATGACGCCGCGCACTTCACCCTTGCCGAAGTTGCTTTTGTCTTTGGTCGATTGAACCGAATGGCCGTAAGCGATCCAGTCAACGACCGAGCCACCAAGGCCAGGAATGACACCGACAACCACGCCGATGATCGAACAGCGGACCGACAACCAGATGTTCGCAGCCCAGTCTTTGACGCCATCCAGCCAACCAGCCCCTAACGAAGCGCCCTTGGCAATGGATCGGTCTTGTCGCAGCAGCGAGACGATTTCGGGCACCGCAAAGATACCCAAGCCAACGATGACCAACTTCAGACCATCCGTTAGATAGGGAATGTCATAGGTCGCCATACGCAGCGATCCGCCAGCGTCCGCTTCGCCAATCGTACCAACCATCAGGCCCAGCCCAGCGGCGGCAACGCCCTTTAACGGGATACGTCCGGCTAGGATGGCAACCATAGACAAGCCAAGAATGGTGATCATCAGCATCTCGGGCAGACCGAATGCCAGAACAATGGGCCGCGCGGCCAGGATGAACATGGTCAGGAAGGTTGCACCAACCAGACCGCCAAACAGCGATGACGCAAAGGCTGCAGACAGCGCCCGCGCGGCTTCGCCCTTTTTCGCCATCGGAAAGCCGTCCAGCACGGTCGCTTGCGAGGCGGAACTCCCGGGGATGCCCATGAGAACTGATGCGAAGGTGTCAGAGGTCGGAACAACGGCAACCATCCCGATCATCAACGCCAATCCAAGGATCGGGTCCATGCCGAACATGAAAGGCAGCAACAGGGACAGGCCGGCAATGCCGCCAAGTCCGGGGAAAACACCTACTGCCAGTCCCATAACGACACCGAGAACAAGATACCCCAGAACGATGGGTTGCAGGATCAGACCCCACGCGTCACTGAGCGCAGGAAGAGCTGTGGCGAAAACCTCCATAGCGGCCGCCTTTCATTCAATTCTTGTAGGGATCAAATGCGCGCGCCCATTGCTGTGGGCACGCGCTGTGATTGTTCGGCTTAGTTCAACTCGACACCGTAGGCTTCTTTAAGCCAGTTCAGAACGTAGGCTTTGGCGTTGTCGTCGACGTTTGTCGCGGTTTGAAGCGCCGACTTGGAGCCGTCACCTACGAACACCGGGTATTTGCCCACGCGCTTCGAGGAGATGTCGGCAAAGTCGCCACGCTCGGTTACAGCCTGGAACGCTGCGGTGTATGCGTCGACCACTTCTTGAGGTGTATCACCCGGCAGGAAGGCCAGCTTTTGAACCGGGAAACCGGCTACAAAGAACGCCTTCCATGCATCCCATGCCTCACCGCTGGTTTCACAACCATCGGTGGCTTCGCATACTTCTTTGAATGTCGGGATGTCCGGGAAGGTTGGGTCACGGACGATGTTGCCGTCTGCATCCAGAGCACCCCAGGTCATCATCGGCACAGCCTGACCGGATTCAACCAGCGGGGCCGATCCGCCCAGATAACCGGACGAGGTCTGATAGTCGATATTAGCTTCGCCGCGCTCGAACATCAGACGACCGTCTCCGCGTCCCTTGATGCCGAAGACAGGCTCGACATTCATGCCAAGCATTTGCCAGGCCAGCAGAGGCACAAGGTCAAGACGTGTTGCACCCTGCGAACCGTAGATGAAGTTGGTGTCCTTCAGCGCATTGGCAGAGCCATCAAACTTCGCGCCATCCTCTGCGTTCAGATAGGCGACACCACCGGTTCCGGATGCCATAACAGGAATCCAGTCGTTGTATTCGTAGCGCACGCGCGGATCCCTCAGCAGATACGGGAACTGAGTTGAACCGGAGGTGCCAAACAAGAGGGTGCCATCATCATGGCTCTGCTCCTGGAACCAGTTTGCGCCTTTGGTCGAACCAGCGCCCGGCATAAATTTCACGACCACTGTCGGTTGACCCGGTAGAGCTTCGGACAGAAGCGGCGCAAAGAAGTTGGCCCATTTGGCGGACCCGCCTGTTTCCGAGAACGGGATGACCCATTCCACAGTCTTACCCGAGAAATCAACCTCGGCTGCGGCAGGCGCTGTGATACCGGCGGCAGCGATCAGCCCCACGACGGCGCGACGGGTGAAGTTGGAAATGGTCATTGGTTCCTCCCTGTTGACCAGACAACCACGTCAACGCCCTCCGCGCTACCGTGATCGCAAATAGAACTGTGGGGTTGATTCCCCCTCCCATCTGGCAATCATGGAATGCCAACCTTGCGCGAAACTTGCAGGAGACCCGATGCGGATCGTCATCGTCGAAGACAACGAGACCCTCGCCAAAGCTATTGCCTATCGCCTACGTGACCGGGGTCATGCAGCAGAAGTGCTTTTGGATGGCGATGAGGCTGACTTGTATCTTGCGCAAGAGGGCGCAGACTTAGTCGTTTTGGATATCAATTTGCCCGGGCTGTCAGGGCTGGAGATCCTGAAATCTATTCGCAATCGTGGCGATGGCGTACCGGTGATCTTGCTTACGGCACGTGCCGAAACAAGCGATCGGGTTTCGGGGTTGGATATGGGGGCCGATGACTACTTGGTTAAGCCATTCGAAATGGACGAATTGGAAGCACGCATCCGGGCGCTTTCTCGACGCAAGGAACTCGAGTACGGAGCAAAAGAGAGCATCGGCGGCCTGGAATTCGACCGCACTGCCCGTCAGGTAAGTGTGCAAGGCGAAGTTATGGATATTCCGCGGCGGGAAATCGCGGTGCTTGAATGCCTGTTGGAGCGCAGGGGCAGAATTGTTCCCAAAAGCCAACTCACAGATTATGTCTATGGCGTGGGCTCCGATGTCGAGGTCTCGGCCGTTGAACCTCATGTATCTCGGCTGAGAAAACGTCTTCAAGATCTGGGTATTAGAATTAAGACAGCCCGTGGTCTTGGATATCTGCTTGAGGTGCAGAAGTGATCAATCACGGCTCGCTCAGGTTAAGGCTTTTCATTCTTATCCTGACTCCCTTGGTGCTAATTGCCGCCCTGCTTGGTCTTTGGCGCTTTATGATTGCGCAAAAGACGGCTCAGGAATTGTTCGACGACAGCCTGTTATCTGCTGGTCTCGCAATTTCGCGAGATGTTGCGATTTCAGGAGGTGACGCGCTGTCACCAACTACACGCCGCATGATCCGCGACGCATCGGGCGGAGAGATTTTTTACCACGTAACGGGCCCCGGCGGCATCTATGTGACAGGCTATGCCTACCCTCCGGCCGCCACTAACCCGTCTGCTCAAGAGGTGTACAAGCCGCAGTTTTTCGAAGCCCTCTACCGCCAAGAACCGGTCCGCGTTCTTAAGATGACGGAACGAGTGACCATAGAAAATCTAGTCGGAGACGCGACGGTTACAGTTTGGCAACGTATGGCCGATCGCATTGCTTTTGCAAATGAACTGTCAATCCGCGCAGGAATTCTCATGGGAATTCTGATGGCCGCCCTCGCCATTGTGGTGTGGTTCGGCGTCGCTCGTGGCCTGAGGCCCTTGTTGGATTTGCAGGACGCAATTGACCTGCGTTCACCAGATGACCTCAGTGAAATCAAGCGCCCTGTCCCAATCGAAGTTCAAGGTGTTGTCAGAACCCTGAACCGGCTTTTTGGTCAGGTGGAAAAAAGTATCAACGCCCACCAAGTGTTTATATCCGAAGCTGCACATCAGCTGCGGAATCCAGCGGCAGCCGTTCAGTCAATGGCCGAAGCGCTGCAGGATGCGAAAACGGATGACGACCGAGAAAAACGCATCTCAGAGCTTGTTGCAGCGGCTAAAAACTCAGCAACAGTGGCCGAACAGTTGTTGTCACTTGAGAGGCTCAGGCAGCCGACGCACCAAGACCAAATGGATAAAATTGACTTTCGTTCGGTCGTGGAAGTGGCCTGCGCTGAGATGGGAGTTCACATCCTCGCAAAGGGTATCGAGTTTGATGTCACGATGCCTGAGACGGCAGTCACTGTATCCGGCGATCGGGTCTTTCTGATTGAGGCTTTAAAAAACCTGCTGGACAACGCAGTCAAACACGGTGGCCCAAAGTTAAGCCAAATCTCAGTTGTGCTGCGGTGTGACAGCAAATTCGTCAACCTAACTGTGGCGGATGACGGATCTGGCCTTTCGCCAGACCAAAGCGAAGTGGCATTCAATCGGTTTTCTCAGTTGGAGTATTCCGAGGGCAGCGGATTGGGGTTATCAATCGTCTCTGCAGTGGCGCAGCGCCACGGAGGAATTGTCGAAATCAACCAAGTCGAAAGAGGAGCGAGCATTACGCTTGAGCTCCCCATAGTCCTGTAATCTGTTTCAAATTCCCCTCGGAACCCGAAACCAGTAAATGTTAAGGCGAGTTTTTCGATTGCCGCTAAAGTCAGTTTTTCGCCCTGAACGACGAACGCAGCGCTTATCATCTATATCTATGTCGTCTTTGGGCTTGGTGCTGACCTTCGCGTGATTATCGCGGGCGACCGCTATGCGGGACAAATCTCCAATTCGCTGCCGGGCAGCATCCCGGCTGTAGAACGTCGGAAATGCGCAGAAACCGGAATTTGCAAAGTTAAACGAACGGCCCTAACCTGCCGTTCGGCTTCGGTCGCCTTAGCCGTTGTGTGGCTCGTCAGAGGAGACATTCGCCGCAAACGCGAAACTGGGACGCGAGTGTTGGTTTGGAGCACAGGGCGAAGCCATTGTCTGACCAATTTGTTCGAACCGGTTAGGAGGGCCCAACTTGATCTGTTCTATAGATTGAATGGAACCTGCGCTGGCTTTGAAAACCAAGCATAGCGGACCGCAGTACCGTTCAAAAGAACCTTGAATCTACGCGGATTGTTCTTGCTGGCAGTTCTTCTGTTTGTTGCGGATTGATTTCGAATGCTCGGTGAGCAAGTCAGCCAACTCTGGCCGGCAAGACCCGCAATTCGTTCCAGCCTGAAGGGCATCTCCGATGTCGTCCACACTGATCATATGCTGGTCATGAATGGCACGGATGATGGTTTTTAGCCCGACTTCGAAACAGGAACAGACAATTGGTCCGCAATCCTCTGAAGACGCAGAGGAACGGCCAGACAAAATCTGCTGAGGCGTCACTTTGGGAAAGCTTGCCAAATAGTCTCGCATCAGTGTGATAGGTTGGTGCGAGACGAAGAGCGCTGCCAATACGCGCTGCTCGTCTGTCAGCGCTATCCTGAACGAGCCCCTCTTTGGATCTTCTACTACGGTGGCCTCGGCATCCGCTAGCCCAAACCAATCGCGGGCAGTGCTTTCCCAATCGTCTATGATCTGCTTGCCTGCCAACTCCATCCTGTAGCCGTTGGGTGTTTTGGTTGTTGCCCAGTACTCTGAGCCAGGGGCCGCCGCGTCAACTGAAACGGCAAAGCCGTACCACGCGGCATGCATAGGTTTTATAGATACCGGTGTTGACTTACTTTCCGGCTGTCCTGAAATCGGATCAGTCACACTTGGAACAAGCGCATCCACACAGGCTGATGGGGCCGTTTCACCCGTCCAGTGAATTGGCGCAAACACTTGACCTAGTGCCACAGACTCCGTGACCCGAAGCCGAAATATACCGCTTCCAACTGAGCTGTTGAGTTCAACCAAATCTGCGGCACTAAGGCCCAATCGATCAACGTCGTTGGGGTTAACGTCAACATAAGGCTCGGCAAGATGGGCTGACAGTCGCGGCGACAACCCGGACCTTGTCATGGTGTGCCACTGGTCCCTGTTTCGCCCCGTGTTCAAAAGAAACGGAAATTGTTCTGAAGTCGTCGCTTTAGGTGGACGATAGGTAACAGGCACAAAACGTGCTTTACCATCAGGATGGAAAAATTGCCCATCGCCGAAAAAACGGCCATCTGATTTACGAGATGTCGTCGGCCACCGTGTTGCGCTCAGCGCTTCATAGTCTTCGTCATCAAGGTCCGAAAAACTTGTAATATCCAGATCCTTGCCAAATGATACGGCGAGCGAAGTCATCTTCGCGTATTCTCGAAAAACCTGTGCTGGGTTCTCATAGCTGAATGCTTCTGTCCAGCCCATGCGGCGGCCCACTTCGGCCAAAATATCCCAATCCGCGCGCGCTTGTCCCGGAGGCGCCAAAACGGCGCGTTGTCTGCTGATCGTGCGGTCCGAATTGGTAACTGTACCGCTTTTTTCGCCCCAACCCGCTGCTGGCAGCAATATATCTGCGACACGCGCGGTATCTGTTCTGGCGGTCAGGTCGCTGACAACTGTGAATGGACAGTTTTCGATGGCCGCCTTCACGCGGTCTGCATCTGGCATAGTGGCCGCCGGATTGGTGTGGATGACCCACAGTGCTTTGATTTGGCCGCTTTCGACAGCGCGAAACAAGTCGACTGCTTTGAGCCCCTGCTTCTGTGGCATATTGGGTGCCTTCCAGAATTTCCGGACGGCTGCATTGTGGGCTTTATTCTCGATATCCAAATGGCACGCGAGCATATTGGCCAAGCCGCCCACCTCTCGACCACCCATGGCGTTTGGCTGACCGGTGACTGAAAACGGACCCATTCCCTCACGACCGATCCGTCCGGTGGCTAAATGGCAGTTCAGGATCGCGTTGACTTTGTCGGTTCCGCTGGAAGACTGGTTCACACCCTGACTAAAGACTGTCACAACGCGCTCAGTCCCAATCCACATATCGCAGAAAGCTTCAATCTCATCAGGGCTCAGCCCTGTCTCTTCAGGATCGTCAAGCTGTGCCAGCTCAACCGCCTCATTGAACCCAACACTGCCATCCAGAAAATCCGCTGACACATGCCCCGTTTGGTGAATTCTAGCCAACAAGCGGTTGAACAATGCGACGTCGCTGCCCGGTTGAAGCGCCAGATGGAGGTCGGCTTGATCGCAGCTCGCTGTTCGACGCGGGTCAATAACCACAATCTTCGCGCCCCGCGCCTGACGCGCAGCTATGAGACGTTGATAGAGAACGGGATGGCACCAAGCGAGGTTCGAGCCGACCAGCACAACCAGGTCAGCCTGATCCAGATCCTCATAAGTTCCAGGCACCGTATCAGTACCAAAAGCGCGTTTGTGTCCGGCCACGGTCGAGGCCATACAAAGCCGAGAGTTGGTGTCGATATTCGCCGAGCCCATAAAGCCCTTCATTAGCTTGTTGGCGACATAGTAATCCTCGGTCAGCAACTGCCCCGAGACGTAAAACGCGACGCTGTCCGGCCCGTGTTCAGCTATCGCGGCAGAGAACTGGTCTGCGACCAGTCGCAACGCGTTATCCCAGCTGGTGTCCTGACCAAAGGCGCGAGGAGCCAGCAACCGGTGTTCCAACCCCACGGTTTCACCCAAAGCCAACCCTTTCGAGCACAAACGACCATGGTTCGCTGGATGATCCGGGTCGCCCCGTACGGTCAGCCCTCCAACTCCATCAGGTCGCAGAAGCACACCGCAGCCAACGCCGCAATACGCGCAGGTCGAGCGAACTTCGGGCAGACCACTTCCGTCCATCAGGCCGCGCTCCGCCGGGTTGCCGCTTTGTCGTCCAGCAGGATACGACTGCCTTCCAGCCGCACCGGATAGGTTGTGATGCGACCATCATCCGCGCCCTGAGCCTCGCCCGTGTTCAGATCGAAGACCCAATTGTGCAAGGGACAGGTCACCGACTGACCATGCACGATGCCTTCGGACAGCGGGCCGCCCTTGTGGGGACAATTATTGGTAGCTGCGAAGACTTCGGCCTCGGCAGTTCGGAAAATCGCAATGCAGCCGATATGAGTTTTTATCAGGCGCGCCCCGCGCAGTGGCACCTCATCGATATGCCCGACGTCGATCCAGCTCATTCCGCGGCCTCCAATGTGAAATCTGCAATCGGCGCGTAGGTTTGCGCCTTGTCCCGCACATGTTCGGCCCACGGGTCCTTGCGGTAGATGCTTTGAGACAGCTCGAACCTTTCGACCAGAGCCGCGCGGTTTTCCAGATCGTCGACCAAATGCCCCCTGATCCAACCTATGCCGACTTTGCCCATCCATTTATACAAACGATCCAAGTACTTGCCGCCTTCCCGATAGGCCTGAGTGACGGCCATCACAACCTCGATTGCTTCGTCTTCGGTTGGCACCTGGCACAGCAATTCGGTCTCTTTCACATCCATGCCGGCAGCTCCGCCGATGCTGATCTGAAACCCAGAGTCCACGCAAACCACGCCGATATCCTTGCAGGTGGCCTCGGCACAGTTGCGCGGGCAGCCCGACACGGCCAGCTTCAGCTTGTGAGGCGTCCACGACCCCCACAGGATTTGCTCAAGCTTGATCCCAAGCCCGGTGCTGTCCTGCGTTCCAAACCGACAATGATCGGTTCCGACACAGGTCTTCACCGTGCGCAAACCCTTGGAATAAGCATGGCCCGAGACCAGACCCGCCTTGTTCAGATCCGACCAGATCGCGGGCAGGTCCTCACCCTTCACGCCCAGAAGGTCGATCCGCTGGCCACCAGTGACCTTGACGGTTGGCACGTCGTATTTATCCGCCGCATCCGCGATGGCGCGCAGTTCTTCTGGTGTGGTAATCCCACCCCACATACGGGGCACCACGCTGAACGTACCATCCTTTTGGATGTTTGCGTGCTTGCGTTCGTTGACAAACCGGCTTTGCGGGTCGTCCTGATACTCAAGCGGCCAATCAGCCAGCAAGTAATAGTTGATCGCGGGGCGGCAGACATGGCAGCCGTTGGGCGTGTTCCATCCAAGCTCCTGCCAGACGGCAGCCTGGCTTTTCAACTCCTGCCCTTTGATCAGGCGGCGCACATCCTCATGGGTCAGATCCGTGCAGCCGCAGACGGGTTGCGCCGTTGGCATTTGGAAGTCATCACCCAGAGTGATTTGCAAAACCTGTTCGACCAAACCCGTGCATGTGCCGCAGGAGGCACTGGCTTTGGTGCTTGCACGTACGGCCCCCAGATCGCCAGCACCTGCGTTGATCGCAGCGACAATATCGCCCTTGCATACGCCGTTGCAGCCGCAAATCTCCGCCTCAAGCGGCAATGCTGCAACGGCTGAGAGAGGGTCCGCAGTGTCACCCCCCTGATAGGCAGGGCCGAAGATCAGCGTCTCGCGCATCTCTTCGATGCTGGTGCCGTCCTTGATTAGCCCGAAGAACCAGCTGCCATCGGCAGTGTCGCCATACATCACGGCGCCAACCAGACGATCTTCTTCGATCATAAGCCGTTTATAGACCCCGCGCGAGGGGTCTCGGAACACAATATCCTCGCGCTCGGGGCCTTCGGCAAAATCGCCTGCGCTGAACAGGTCGCAGCCGGTGACTTTCAACTTGGTCGAGAGGGTTTTCTGTGCGAATGCAGCGTCTTCCGCCAGCAACGACTGCGCTGCCACCTTCGCCTGATCATAAAGCGGCGCGACAAGGCCAAAGATTTCTCCGTCATGTTCGACGCATTCGCCCACGGCAAAAACGTCCGGGTCCGAGGTCAGCATCTGGTCATCCACATGAATGCCGCGCCCAGTGGCCAGACCGGCCTCCTGCGCCAGTGCCGTATTGGGGCGGATTCCAACTGCCATGACCAGCAGATCACAAGGCAACTCGGTCCCGTCATCCAGCAAAAGCGCGCGAACCTTACCGCCTTGCCCAATGATTTCCTTGGAGTTCGCCTGCAGACAGATCTTTATGCCTTTATCCTCAAGCGATTTCTTCAGCAGATACCCGGCGGCCTCATCCAACTGGCGTTCCATTAGGTGGCCCATGATGTGCACCACGGTGACGTCCACTCCGTGGGCGGCCATGCCTGCAGCCGCCTCAAGACCCAGCAAACCGCCACCGATCACAACGACCTTGTTGCCTGGGCCCATACCCATCATCTGCCGGGTGTCTTCCAGATCGCGATAGGCGATCACGCCATCCAGATCATGCCCAGGCAGAGGGATCATGAACGGGTTCGACCCCGTCGCGATCAACAGCTTGTCGTATGGAACATGGCCGTTCGCCCCCTCGACCACCTTCATCCCGCGGTCGATCCTGACCACCTTTTCGCCAAAGCGACAGGTGATCCTTCGCTCGGCGTACCAAGCGTCGTCATGGGTGACGATCTCTTCATAGGTCTTCTCACCCGACAGAACCGGGCTGAGCATGATGCGGTTGTAGTTTCCGCGCGGTTCCGCGTTAAACAGGGTGATATCGAACGCATCTGGTGCAGCATCGGTCAGGTGCTCCAGCACCCGGCCCGAAGCCATGCCTGCGCCTATGACAACTAGTCTTTGTTTCATGGTTTCACTCCGCTGCAATCGCCTTGGGGGCAGGCGATTTCGGCTTGGCGCCGTGTTCGTATTCTTCAAGGAAGTCCAGAACTTCCTGCCGGTAGGCGTAGTAATCAGGGTGTTCCAACAATGCCTTACGGGTCCTGGGGCGCGGCAGGTCGACCTCGGTGATTTTCCCGATGGTCGCTTGCGGACCATTGGTCATCATCACCACGCGATCGGCCAGAAGGATCGCCTCGTCCACATCATGGGTGACGCAGATCGCAGTCACCTTTGTGCGGGACCAGACCTCCATCAGGACTTCCTGCAATTCCCAGCGTGTGAGGCTGTCGAGCATCCCGAAAGGCTCATCCAACAGCAATAGTTTGGGCGACAGAGCAAAGGCGCGGGCGATGCCGACGCGTTGTTTCATGCCGTTCGACAGATCGGAGGCAGACTTGTCCATCGCGTCAGCTAGACCGACACGTTCCAGATAGTATTCGACCACATCTTGCCGCTCGGCCATGCTGGCCTTGGGGTAGACCTTGTCGACGCCAATTGCGACATTTTCCTTGGCGCTAAGCCAGGGGAACAGGTTGGGCGACTGGAACACCACGGCGCGCTCGGGATCGGCCCCTTCGACGTGACGGCCATCCAACTTGATCGCACCCTTCGAGATTTCGTTTAGCCCGGCAGCCATAGTCAGAACCGTGGACTTGCCACAGCCGGAGTGGCCGATCAGTGAGATGAACTCGCCCTTGTCGATCTTCAGATCGAAATTCTCAACCACGGTCAGCGGACCTTTGGGCGTCGGGTAGACCTTGTGCAGTTGCGAGAAATCGAGAAAGCGGTTCTCGATCATTCCTTTCTGTGCCTCGGCAACAGCAGTGGGGACTCCGTGGATTGGCGTGACATCGGGCAGGATGCGCGAACCTTCGACTTTGGCCTCGATACCCACATCCATGAGATACTTGGTGACGTCTGCACGCAGACGTTTGAAGGTCTCGTCGTTGTTCATCGCGCCCCGATCCCGTGGACGCGGGATCGACACGCGGAACTCCTGCCCCAAAGTCCCGTCCGGGTTCAGAGCGATGATCCGGTCGGCCAGGATGATCGCCTCATCCACATCATTGGTGATAAGGACACAGGTCTTTTTGTCGGCTTCCCAGATATGTTCGATCTCATCGGCCAGATTGGCGCGGGTCAGCGCATCCAGCGCCGATAAAGGCTCATCCAGCAGAAGAACTTCGGGGTTCATCGACAGCGCGCGCGCCACGTTAACCCGCTGGCGCATCCCGCCGGACAACTCCGCCGGGCGGCGCGAGGCGGCGTGGTTGAGTCCAACCATCTTGACGTAATCCGCCACTTTCTCGGCTTTCTCGGCCTTGCTTAGGCCAGGAAAGACCGTATCCACCGCCAGACCCACATTGCCGCTGACCGTCAACCACGGCATCAGCGAGTAGTTCTGGAAGATCACGCCACGTTCCGGGCCCGGCCCCTTGATCGGAGTGCCTTTGAACGTGACCTCGCCCTTGGTCGGCATATCCAGGCCGGCCATCAAATTGATCAGGGTCGTCTTGCCGGTACCCGAGAAGCCGAGGATCACCAGAAACTCGCCCTCTTGCACATCCAGATCGATCCCTTTCAGAACAACGGTCCGCGCCGTGCCTTCACCAAAGGATTTCGAGGCGTTCTTGAAGCTCAGAATGCTCATCTCGATCACCGGTTATTCGTAAAGGTAAAGAATGATTGCAGCGCGTACATCACCCGGTCCAGCAAGAAGCCGATGATGCCGATGGTGAAAACCGCAACCATGATCTTGGCCAGAGAGCTGGACGAGCCATTCTGGAATTCATCCCAGACAAACTTGCCCAGACCGGGGTTCTGCGCCAGCATTTCAGCCGCGATCAGAACCATCCAGCCGACACCCAGGCTAAGGCGCAAACCGGTGAAGATCAGCGGCAGCGCCGAGGGCAGCACCAGCTTGGTGATCTTGGTATAGGTGTTCATTTTCAGGACTTTGGAGACATTTACGAGGTCCTTGTCGATGGACGCAACACCCAGAGAGGTATTGATCAACGTCGGCCACAGCGAACACAGGGTCACCGTGATGGCCGAGATCAAGAAGGACTTGGCAAACCATCCGTCATTGGTGACGTAGACAGCCGAAACGATCATGGTGACGATCGGCAGCCACGCCAGTGGCGAGACCGGTTTGAATATCTGGATCAGCGGGTTCAGCGCGGCATTTGCCGTTGGCGAAAGACCCGCGGCGATGCCCAGCGGGACCGCAAGGGCAGTGGCGATCAAAAAGCCAAAAAACACAGTTTTGATCGAGGTCCAGATCTGTTGGTAGTAGGTCGGAGCCCCGGTGAAAGCGACGTCTTTCACCTTCTCCGGCTGGCCGGCATCAATAAACTTTTGATTGCGCGTCTCGACCATGGCTTCGAACTTGGCGCGTTTTGCCGCTTTAGCTTTGGCGTCCTCATTCAGGCCGACCATCTCCGCCCAAACCTGCGCTGGCCCGGGGACCGCGCCCAGCGAGGTCTGTACCTTGGGCGCCAGCGTGCCCCACAGAAGCAGAAAGGCGAAGATCGACAGCAATGGCACGATCAGCAAGCGCCAGATCTCGGCCATCTGAGCGCGGGGATTGTCTCCGGCGGCGGCCTTCAGAACAGGCGTGGCCCAGCTGAGGCCCAACACTTGGAACCATTTGTCGGCTGCATTGATGCGGGTGAAAAGGCGGGTGCGACGCTCCTGGCGGGCGGCGTCTGCGTTGAATTCGGGATCGACGGTCGTCATCTGATGTGTCCTTGCGATGGCGGGGCACTTGTGAAGCCCACGCCCGACCGTGGCCGAACGTGGAGCTGAGGAATTAGCCTTGAACGTCCGAGCCGACGATCTTCTGCTCGCCCTTCAGGCCAATGGACATGCTTTCGAGATAGGCGTTGGGTGTGCGGCCGTCATAGGCGATCCCGTCAATGATATCCTCGGCAGGCGTTGGTGCCTTGTAGCCATCACTGTCCCAGGGGAAATCGGCCTCATCCGCCAGACCTTGGTCAACCAGCAGACGGGCGGCCTCCAGGTAGATCTCGGGCTTGTAGACCGACTTGGCCACTTCGTCATACCAGCTGTCCGGCTTCGCGTCTGCGATCTGACCCCAACGACGCATCTGGGTCAGGTACCAGACAGCGTCCGAATAGAACGGATAGGTCGCGTTATAGCGGAAGAACACGTTGAAATCGGGAACCTCACGCTTGTCGCCTTTCTCGTATTCAAACGTGCCGGTCATCGAGTTGGCAATAACGTCATAATCCGCGCCAACATATTCCGCACGGCTCAGAATTTCGACCGCTTCGGGACGGTTGGCGTTGTCGTTTTCATCCAACCACTGCGCGGCACGGATCAGCGCTTTGGTCACTGCCAGAGTGGTATTCGGATATTCCTCGGCAAACTCGGCAGTGATGCCGAAAACCTTCTCGGGGTTATTCTTCCATAGCTCGTAATCGGTGACCACGGGAACGCCGATGCCCTTGAACACGGCCTGCTGGTTCCACGGCTCACCCACGCAGTAGCCATAGATCGTACCCGCCTCCAATGTGGCGGGCATCTGCGGCGGAGGTGTCACCGACAGGAACACATCCGCCCCGATCTGACCGGTGACGTTGTCCGGGCTGTAGAACCCCGGATGCAGCCCTCCAGCGGCCAGCCAATAGCGCAGTTCGTAATTATGGGTCGAAACCGGGAAGACCATGCCCATGTTAAAGGGCTTGCCTTCGGATTTGTATTTCTTAACGACCGGCGCCAGTGCTTCGGCGCTGATCGGATGTTGAGGGCGGCCATCATCCATCACCGGGATATTCGGCTTCATCTCTTCCCAAATCTCGTTGGACACGGTGATGCCGTTCCCGTTCAGATCCATTGAGAAGGGCGTGACGATGTGCGCTTCGGTTCCGTATCCGATAGTGGCGGCCAAAGGCTGCCCGGCCAACATGTGCGCCCCGTCAAGCTGCCCGTCAATCACGCCATCCAATAGGATTTTCCAGTTGGCTTGTGCTTCCAGCGTCACGAACAGGCCTTCGTCCAGAAAGTACCCATTCTCATAGGCGACAGCCAGCGGTGCCATATCGGTCAGTTTGATAAAGCCAAAGGTCAGTTCGTCTTTTTCCAGTTCCAGTTCGGCCAGTGCCGGAGACACAAGTGCCGTCGTTGCGGCCAGGCCTAAAAGTAGCTTTTTCATCTCGATCCCTTTCGGTTCAGCCCAACCTCTTGGGCAAACAAAAAAGCCGCCGACACAGTCCGCCGGGAGGAGGTGGCGGATGGTCGAGCGGCTTTGCTCTTGTAAGGTGCCCTGGATTGTGGGCGAATTCCGTCGGTGGGCGTCGTTGCCTTACGATGACCCGATTTAGACATCCTTGATCCGAGCCGTCACCCGGTTTTGAACGTCAAAGTGTCTTTTTTCTGCGATGCAGCGTGATTTGATGCTGCGCTGCAAAATTTTTAGGCACTCTTACCCCGTTGGCTCGAAAATGCGACGGTCGAAGAAGACGTTCGGCGCCAGAATCAAGTTTCCGTTTGTCGAGGCTACGGTGGTCGACTCAGGAAGCGCCCCTTCCAGCTTCTCTGACGCTCCGGGGGTTTCGACACCCAGCCCGAATAGCTCGCGCCGATAGAGGTCGCTGCGAAAGACACGGGCGGCCTGACGTTCGGCTGTGCTGACATCGATCCCGTTCCGTTGTGCTAGCTGATGCGCTATCCACTTGGCCTGACTGCGCCATGGGAAGGTGGCAGCGCCTTCAAAGAACTCGACAAACCCATCCACGTGGCGTTGCTCGCCGCGCGCCGAGATCGTGAATTCGCCCGTCAATGCTCGGTCGATTAGTTCGGGTGAGACGTTGAGGTAGCTTATGCGAGATAGCATCTCGGACGCGGTTGTTCGGCTGTGCGTGTTTGAAAGCCAACGCCCCGCGCGCCAAACTGCTCGCATGAGGCTGCCCAGCAGGTGCGGCTCGGTTTCGGCCCAGTCGTTTCTAACTGCCAACACCTTTTCAGGTGCGCAGGTCCAGATCGCCTTACCGGGCAGCAGCAAAGTACCAGCATTGTCATCCACGGCGAATGAGCCCCAAGGCTCGCCCACACAGAAGGCATCGATCTCGCCACCCGCAAGCGCCTGCGCCATAAGAGGCGGCGGAACAGTGCGGATTTCGATCTGTTTCGACGCCAGTTCGGTTCCCGCAACCCAATAGCGCAGCAGTTCAACATGCATCGAAAACGGAAACGGCACACCGAACACCAAAACTTCACCAGCAGCCTTTGCCAGTGCAGCCCCAGCCGCAGCGGCATCAGCGAAATCGAAGCCATAGCCCTGATCGGTCAGGCGCCCGGCCAATTGAGTTCCAACACCTATGACGTTGCCATTCAGGGAAAGGACGGACACCGCAGAAAGCGGCGTCGCGATACCGCCCAAACCCAAGGCCATTGCGACGGGTATAGGTGACAAAAGATGCGCCGCGTCCACATGCCCAAAGGCCAACATATCGCGCAAGGAGGACCATGACGGAGCAGGTCGCAGGTCCAACGAAATACCTTCGGCATGGTCGAACCCCATCTCGCGCGCGACAATCAACGGGGCCGCGTCAACCAGCGGGATAAAGGCGACAGGCAGGTTAACGGTTCTCATGACAACAACCCCGAAGCCGTGACCAAGGCTTCGGCCACATCTGCAACCCGGCGGTTCTGGTTCATCGCCGTTTTGCGCAGAAGGGCGTAGGCCTCGTCTTCAGACACACCCTTGGCTTTCATCAACAACCCTTTGGCGCGCTCGATCACCTTGCGTTCTTCCAGCGCGCGGCGGGTCTCGGCCAGTTCGGTCCGCATCTGGCGAAGTACCTGAAACCGGGCGATGGCGGTATCGATCACGGGTATGATGCGCTCGGCTTGCAAACCATCGACCACATAAGCTGATACCCCGGCCTCAACCGCGGCTTTCGCTAATCCGCCCGCAGCGCCCGAGACGAACATGGCCACCGGTCGCTCCATCGGGCCGGAGGCAACGGTCAACTCTTCAAGCATATCCCGCGAAGGATTGTCTATGTCGATCAGAACTATGTCTGGGCTATGCATTGCGATTCTACGTGCCAGTCCAGAGACATTGCCGATTACAGAAACGTCTACGTCTCCAGACTCTTTCAAAGCATCCACAATTGCAAAAGCACGTTCTTGGTTCTGCTCGACGACAACGACGGTAAGGTGTTGTTTCATAGGCACCCAAGTGCGCCCAAACTTCATCGATCGCAATTCCAAGGCCACTGAGCATTACATCAAGCTGCCAGTTTGCCTATTTTTTCAGCATACTTTTACATTCAACGGAATGCCTGCACAGTTTATCTACATGCCACCAAAGAAATCTGGCATTAGCGCTGGCGTGGCGCAATTGATCGGCCCTTTGGATTTTCATTTGGGCCAATCTCTGGATCTGACGGGTCGAAATGCAATTTCATCGACGATGCGAAATCGAAGGTCCGCTTTGACGGCAAGAACCACGTTATTCCGCGATCGCAGCGAATGTCCGGATTCCCGCCCGATGAGCAAAATGGCGATGTACGCTCTGGACTGCGAATTGCCGGATGCAAGTGCAGCATGCCTTTAACTTTGCGTTGTAGGTCTGGGCTCTTGGGAGACATCCGAGCAAATTATTCAGAAGGCCGTTCTTCCGCGCTAAGCGGTCATCGGCAGGGGTCGTGCCGTGGTTCGGACGGGGAACGTCCGCTTATGCAGAGAGCAGACGCTAGCGTGAACCTTGCCGAATAACTGACATGCTGACTTTGCCGTCATTGACGTCGCAGTATCGAATAGCCGCTTAGATGCCGCGCACCCGGTTCCCAGATGCGCAGCTTTGGCATTAACTCGCTTTACACGACTTCCGAGTAAGCGCCATTTAGGTTGAGTGTGACGGTAACGGCCAAGGATTCGCTGCGCATGAAGTCCCGGGACTGGATCGTCGCCGTCGGTGCGAAGACCGCCTACATCGAACCAGGATCACCCTGGGAGAACGGATACAGAGCTGGTTTTTCTTCAGATTAGGAAACTTATGCCAAAGCGTTCAAAAACTACATTGAAATGCTAGCCCAGCTTGAAGCGCGTCTCGCCGGTGATGAACCCCCATTTCTAAATGGCAAAACCTTCACCCGCCTTAGGCCAAAGCGCTCCGACAGACCTTCCACAAAACAGATTAGATCAAACAAACCTTTTCGGCCAGTTCATCAATCAGAACGCGTTGGTTTTCACTGTAATCAACAGGAAGATCGATCAGATGGACGCCATCAGTTGCAAACGCTTTCTCAAAGGTCAGTACCAGATCCTCAGTTCGCTCTACCCGGTGGCCTGTCGCACCATAGCTTCTGGCATATTCCACAAAATCAGGGTTTTTGAACTCCAGCCCCCAATCTTCAAACCCGGCGTGAGACTGCTTCCAGCGGATCATCCCGTACGAGTTGTCGTTCAACACGGCCACAACCAGATTGAGCCCTAGTCGAACAGCGGTCTCAATCTCCTGACTATTCATCATAAAGCCGCCGTCGCCACATATCGCCATAACGCGACGGTCTGGATAAAGTTTGGCCGCCATCATGGCGGAGGGAAGGCCGGCTCCCATCGTGGCCAGTGCGTTATCCAGCAGGACTGTGTTGGGCTGGTAGGCCTGATAATTTCGCGCGTACCATATTTTATAGATGCCATTGTCCAACGCGATGATATCGCAATCCCGCATAACTTTGCGCGTATCGGCCACAAAACGCTGCGGGATTACTGGGAAACGCGGATCATCTGCGCCTGCCGAGATGTGCATGTCGGTTTCCTGTTTGACCCGCTCGAAGTAGCTGCGGTCAAACTCCAAGGGACCGTCAAGCTTCTTTCCCAGCCGTTCAATAGATTGAGCCAGATCGCCAACAACCTCGACCTGCGGGAAATAGACTTGGTCGACCTGCGCGGCCTTGTAGTTCACATGGATAACCTTGGTTCCGCCTTCTTTCATGAAGAAAGGAGGCTTTTCCACCACGTCGTGACCCACATTGATAATCAGATCTGCCCGTTCGATCGCGCAATGTAAGTAGTCCCCATCGGATAACGCTGCCGTTCCCAAAAACAGATCGGACCGTTCGTCCACCACGCCTTTGCCCATCTGCGTGACAAAGAAAGGAATCTGCGTATCATTTACAAACTGACTGAGCGCACTGCGGGCGTGTTTCCGGTTGGCACCTGCCCCCAATAGCAGCAAGGGCATTTTGGCTGAGCGGATCATCTCGGCCGCCTCATTCAGAACCGTGTCACCTGCCACGGCATAGTAACGCGGATGAGGTTGCAGGACTGGTTCGGTGGTATCTTCGGCTGCTATATCCTCAGGAAGTTCCAGCAGAACCGCACCGGGTCGCTCCTCTTGCGCGACGCGAAACGCTTCGCGGATTAACGAGGGGATGGTGTTGCCGTGCACAATCTGCTTGGACATCTTGCAGATCGGATCAAACAGACCCACCACATCGATGATCTGAAACTGCCCCTGTTTCGATTTCTTGATCGGTTTTTGGCCCGTTATCATAACCAGAGGCATCCCGCCCAAATGCGCATAAGCTGCGGGTGTGGCAAAGTTTGTGGCACCGGGACCAAGTGTTGCCATGCAAACCCCCGCCTTGCCAGTCAAACGCCCATACGTTGCCGCCATGAATGCCGCCCCCTGTTCGTGACGGGTCAGGACAAGTTCAATCTTGGACGTCCTCAAGGACTCCAAAACATCCAGGTTTTCCTCACCCGGGACGGCAAAAACATACTCAACGCCCTCCGCCTCGAGCGCTTCGACCAGCAAATCCGAGGCTTTGGTGAACGACGACGCAGTTTGATATAAAGGGGACATGTTCCCTCCTAAAATCACATTGGGCCGGTCGGTTTGGCTCCACATGCTCATGAGTTGTCAGTAATTCAAATAGGATGCGGAAAATTCTGTTTTCAGTGGTTTGCAACCACCGATGCTTGAATTAACGCACCACCATCGAATTTCACCTGCTTTAATTCGATACAGCACGCGCGAAGGATAGCTTAAACAGCAGTACCAGTGTAAAGTAGGCACTGCAAAATGAATTCGAACAAGTATCCGCGCGGCCAATTAAATAGCATTATTTGAAGCGGCCCAAAAAAATTGGACAGTCGGCTCAGATGTGTCCCGAACCTTTGAGGGGATCGCCTTTCCTACATGTCTGCTAAACGGACTTTCCAACTGTTCGCTGTGGAGCGGTATTGCGAGACGATTTGAATGACCGCTCTGCCTACAAAGCGGCAAAGCGCGCAGTTGTGGCACCGGCTTGCACCTGAACTCTGAAGCTAGCACCTGGCCGAACCTGTTAAACCAGTATCGGACAGTTTCATGGCTAACATTGATGCCTCGCTCTTGCAGCAAATCCTCCACATTCCGCAAGGAAAGCGGAAATTGGATGTACGAGATCACCGCAAGACGGATGATTTCGGGGCTGGTTTTGAAGTATTTGAACGAGGCAGGTTTGATCATGGACAAAAGCTACGCAACCGCCCTGCCCCGCTCAAGCAAAGTACTTCTGACAAGGCCTCCTGCCGTCCTTCTTTGCTCTCTCTTCTAACGAGAGCACGCAGTAATTTGATCTGTAAAGAGAAAGACTTTGCAGAGCGGTGCGGAACAGAAAAACAGGAATCTGAAGCGGTATCAGAACTATCTGATCTGACACGGTCGATGGACGAAGGTTTGGAAAGCCCGCGGCCCGCCTACATCCAAGTTCGCCCTACAAGGCCATCCTTCATTCTAATAAAATCAATACCGCAGTTAAGCTGAAAAAAATGTAGAAAATCTAACCGCAACCCAAGGCTTCCTTGACATAGTTGCCTATTGTCTCACTTTAATTTGGCTCACTAAGTGAGGGAACGCTCCAAAAAGAACACACACCGCTAGCTTTGGATCAACGAATTACGTGAACCGAACACTTGGCGTGATGCACGACTCTGTTCGCAGTGGAACCTAGAAATATGTCCTCAAA
>NZ_JBQFTB010000021.1:0-57303 GCF_056538465.1 Ruegeria sp. BG6
TATGACCTGTGGCATGGGCCTTCAACGACCTCAGAGGGCCCACCCTCAACACCCGAAACACCCGAAACCACTGGGGCATAAACGGGGGCATTTCTCGGAGGGTTTAGCCCCAAGTGCCTAGTCTCGTTCCATGTTCCGATGAACTGGCTGTGCTCGCAGTCTCCAGCTATCCAGTCTCGCGATTTCCCTGAGAACAGGGAAATTAACAGGGAAATTTCGAAAGCACATTCCTATGTCGGGGCGGGGGTATTCTCTTGTACCAGAGCTCTGTGTTCCGAATTGCGGCCTCACCGCTTAATCGGCCGAATTCCTGTCTACTAGAACGCTCAAGGCACCGCTTTAGTCAACTCGAAAGAGAACGAAACTTAAGGACCTTCGCTGCGTTTGTCAATCAAATCATAGGCTTATATTGACTTGGGCGGCGACTCATTATATTAACGCAGCGTGGCGAGATGCCCGGCCGAGGATTCCGGTGTCTCGTTAAAATTGTGATGGACGACCTTTTTGGTATTCCCGTCTCGGCCTGGTCGACGCCCCATCGCGACTTTCCTGAAACTGGATTTCAAGGAGGGCGTGATGACGACCTATCCAAAGCCGGCGAGTCCGGAACATTCAATCGCTAAGAAAAACGATCTGCTGCCCGAGTTGAGTATTGAAACCGTTGCGATCAACGATTTGCAGCAGGCAAAACGCAACGTTCGAAAACAGAGTAATCGGCAGATAGCCAAGTGCCGAGCGTCGATCAAGCGATATGGCTTGAATCGACCGATTTTGATTACAGCGGACAACGAAATCATCGACGGTCACGCGATCGTCGAAGCGGCCCGTCAACTGGGGCTGACGGACCTCCCGTGTATTCGAGTGGCGGATCTCACCGACTTAGAAGTTCGAGGCCTGAGAATTGCCCTGAACCAGATACAAACAACCGGCGAGTTTGACCTGCCCAAGCTGACTCTCGAACTGGCCTGCCAGCTCGAGTTCAACACGGATCTGACGGACCTTGGATTTGAACCGCCAGAACTTGATGGGCTGTTTGAGACGCTGCCTGAAGAGGGGAGCGATCCAGACCTCGCTGATCAGATCGCTTCCTCGATTCATTCTGCGTCCTCTGTCACTCAGGTCAATGATGTATGGCGGGCCGGAACGCACCTCATTGCGTGCGCCGATATGCGAAACACTGAACTTTTGTCGGAGCTGCTTGATGGAAAGGTGACCGACATCGTCTTTGCGGACCCTCCTTACAACACGAAGGTCAACGGTCACATCCGCGTCGGCAACTCAGGATTTGATGAATTTGCCGAAGCGTCAGGAGAGATGTCGATCGAAGAATTCATCCTGTTTCTGATTGCCTTTCTGAAGAGCGTGTTGTCCAGGCTGAAACCCGGTGGCTTGATATACTGTTGCATGGACTGGCGGCACGAGTGGGAACTCCACCAGGCGATCCAGGCGACGGGTCTCGAGCTGCTGAACAAATGCATTTGGGTGAAGCCAAATGGCGGGATGGGTTCGTTCTATCGCTCACGTTACGAAACGGTGTTTGTACTGAAGCAGCCTGGCGCTCCGCACACCAACAACGTTCAATTAGGTTCAAACGGTCGATATCGAACAAATGTCTGGGAATATGCTGGCGCCACAGGCGGTGGGGCGGATGAAGCAGACGACTTCACGTTGCATCCCACCGTCAAACCGGTTCGCCTCGTACAGGATGCCATCCTCGACGCGTCGGCCGTTGGGCAAATTGTTCTGGATCCATTTTTGGGGAGCGGGACAACGCTTCTGGCCGCAGAACGAACCAAACGTGTCTGTATTGGGTTGGAGATCTCGGCTGCTTACGTGGACGTAGCGATCCGCCGTTGGCAAGGGCTGACCGGCAACCAGGCAACTCTTCTAAAAACCGGCCAAACCTTTGCTGAGAGGGCCGCAGAACTTGCGGCCGAGACCGATAAGAGCGCCGAACCAATACCTCTGGAAAACGATACTGGAACGGAGGAACAGTTCTGATGACCAACGACAAGAACCGTTCCAACATTGGGTATGGCAACCCTCCAGATGCCCATAAGTTCAAGCCCGGTCAGAGTGGCAATCCTGGCGGGCGACCAAAGGGCTCAAAATCATGGAAAACCGTCATTGAGGCTGAGCTCAGCACGGAGATTGGCCTGAAGGAACAGGGCGTCGAATTGAAAGTTACCAAAATGGAGGCTTTCGCTAAACGCCTCGTGTCGGACGCCCTGGCAGGAAATCCCAAGGCTTTGGGCGAATTGCTCCGGCAGCTCAATAAGTACTTTGGCGATGTGACACCAGTCGAAGCAAAGGATTTGCCCGCCAGTGAAGCAGATGTGCGTCTGCTTCTCAAATACGCTGAGAAAGCAATAAAGACCAAGGTTCAAAACGGAGAGTCCGATGACCAATCCAACAAATTCTGAAGTCTACGCTCTTCTACGGTTAAGTTTTGTGGCCTTCGTAGAGAAGGTTTTTAGGACCTTGCTTAACGGACGGGAGATGCAAGACAACTGGCACATCCAAGCGATTTGTCATGCGCTCGGGCAAGTCCAAAAGGGAACCGAAAAACGTGTTATGATCAACATTCCTCCGCGGAGTCTGAAGTCGATCATCGTTTCCGTGGCATGGCCCGCCTTCTTGCTTGGGCACAATCCAGGACTGCAAATCTTTGTTGTTTCGCACAATCTCGATCTGGCGATCGGTCTTTCCAACAAATTCCGACAGATCGTGAATGCCGACTGGTACAAGGCCGCGTTCCCGACAATGTCTGGGGCACCACAAAAAGACAACGAGCGGATCTTCTTGACTGACGCTGGAGGCTTCAGAGAAGCCATTTCAGTCAACGGGGCTGTTATTGGGAAAGGAGCAGATATTTGCATTATGGACGACTTACTGGACGCATCGGAGGTTGCGACCGAAAACGGCTGTGCAAAGGTCAATAATTGGATCGATACTTCACTGTCCACGCGACTGAATGATCCGGCAAGCAGCGCAATGGTTCTTGTGATGCAGCGGCTGGCTATAAATGATCCGGCCGCACACCTACAAACCCAGGAAGATTGGAACTGTGTCACCCTGCCGGCAATCGCCGAGGAGGACCAAATTGTTCCCATCAGCGATGTCGAAGAATATCACTTCAACAAGGGCGAGCTTCTGGATGCGGCGCGGTTGCCAATGGATACCCTTGACGTTCAGAGGGCTAAGCTGGGTACGGCAAATTTCCTTGCTCAGTATCAACAACGCCCTGTTCCCCCGGGTGGCGGCGAGATCGATATAAGCCTCTTCCAGCGCTACAAAACCCTGCCAAAACTATATGATGTTCGGTTCCTGAGTGTTGACGCAGCTTCAAGCTGCCGGTCAGGGTCATACAGTGTCATTCAGGTCTGGCAAATGACGAACGGAAACGTCTATCTGGCGGACAATCAACGTGGATATTGGACCTTTCCGCAATTGACGAAACGTGTGGTTGATACTCAGACCCTTTGGAAAGCTAACTTCGTAGCGATAGAGCGTGCCAGCTCTGGTCTGGCCCTTATTGATGTCCTTTGGGAGCATTACCCTGACAATATTCGGCGTACTTTAGTGCAGGGGCTCAAACATAAAGGTTTGTCGAAGGAAGACCGGGCTGGCAAAGCCATGGTCCTCGTGGAACAAGGCTTGGTTCACATACCCCTTGAAACGCTCTGGCTAAATGATCTTTTAGCCGAGTTTAGCGCATTTCCTGCAGGGTCAAAAGATGATCAGGTGGACGCTTTCTCACACGCCATTGAATTTTTTCGCAAGCTGCTCGTGAGCCGCTTCAACCCGGAATACAGGGGGCGAGGGCGTGTTTTGAAATAGTGGTGATCTGTTCTTCTCGTGTGAAAACGAGCCTGGATACATGCTAGGCGTCAGAGGTCACGTTGACCGCTGAACGACAAAGGCAGCGTTTCTGAAAAGCGAAGGAGGGTGCAAATGGAAATCTCGTCGGAAGATCGCGAAAGGTTGCAGGCTCTGGCTGCATTTCTTCCAGTTGTTGAAGCTGAAAATTTTACCGCCGGAGAAATGGTGGTCCCTGCAGACACGCCCGACGGTGTCTCGCGATTTCCATACGCCGTACCCGAAGCAGAAGGAGAAGCAGTCATGAGCACACCTAAAGCCGAAGACCTTTCTGACCTGTCGGTGATTGGCGTCGACATCGGCAAGGACGTCTTTCATTTGGTTGGGTTCGATGCGGAGGGCACTCTGGTCCTGCGACGAAGGATCAAGCGTCTGGCGCTGAACGCCACCTTTGAAGCCTTGCCGAGATGCGTGATCGGGATGGAGGCGTGTCTCAGCGCGCATTTTGTCAGCCGAACGTTGCGAGGTTTGGGATTTGAACCGCGGATCATCCCGGCGATCTACGTGAGACCGTTCATCAAGGGGCAGAAGAATGACTACAACGACGTCGAAGCGATTGCCGAGGCCACGCTGCGACCGAACCTGAAGACGGTGACGGAGAAGAGCCAGGATCTCCGTCGACTGCAAAGCGGACAAAGCTGACCTTTTCAGCGCTTACTTCGATGCGAGGTTTCGGAAAATGATTGCGCAACGCAACAACAATGCCCGGACCTTGTACTTTACCAATCTGGAAAACGTGTCGTGACGTAGCTGGGGAGCCAGACTGAAAACAGCCGTTTCAGAGTGGATCTTAGTACAATGCCCACTGTTATTTTCGCGGGGCTTCCATCCATTGGAGAGTAGCCAATCGCTTGCCGTGTTTCGGTGATATTCCAGCGCATCCCCGGGTTATCTGACATTAGGTTCAGGACTGCGAAGGAAATATCCTTGGCATCTATTGCGGCGCGCATTCCGTTTAGAAAGTCCCGATCACTCAACCACATTTCCTGGCCCCACCGGCCCATCGCCATATGTGTGCCGGGTTGGTTGTCGTGAGTCCATTGTGTCCAGCCGATGCGCAAGCAGATGATCGACAGTCCGTGATGCTCAGCAAAGTAGGCCCCTGTCCGTTCACAGAACAGCTTTGACATGCCGTAGGCGTTTACTGGTCCTGGTGGTGTCGTGCTTTTAAGCACATCATGCGTGAACCTTTTGTCGCCGTGGACCCAGTTGGAACTGGCAAGTACTACTCGTCTGACGCCCATGGCCGCCGCATGGTGATAGAGGGAAAGCGTTGCATCCATATTGTGTTTGATCGCGGAGGCCCAAGTGGCGGAGGGCTCTCGGTCTCCGGCAAGATGCACGATAACGTCGACTCCCTTTAGCAAACTGACCCAACTGCTGTCTTCGGACAGGTCTGCTGTGTGAATGTCGGGATGATCAACGGGACGGATGTCGATGCCAGAGACGGTGTAATCGGTGTCGCTTTCTAGCGCGTTGAAGAGTTTGCGTCCGAGATGCCCGCCTGCGCCTGTAATCAAGACATGCATGACAGGAACTCCTTGTTGTTTGTGAGCCCCAATGGCATTTGGGTTGCATCTTCATCCGTCAAGACGCGGAACGTCTGCCGAAAACTCAGCGTTTCATTCGGTGCGAGCTTGCGTGCCGGGGAGTGCCACTCCGCTTCGCAATAGGCGTAGTCGGCTGAATTAAAGACCTCAAACGGATAGTCGTGTGCAAATTGATCGCCCTTTTGAGGTTCTGGTACCGAGCACATTAGCAACGGGGCATCAGCGCCGCACCGTATCAATGTACGACCGTTGGGGTTCGGTAGCCCGACCTTGAATTCCTGCTGTCTGTTGCAATCCAAGACAATGCCATTGCCGTGCGTAGTTATCATCCCTTCGGCAGAGCCAAAAATAGGATAAAATGCAGGGTCTTCCAATTCGACACCGACCTTGGTGGGGGTGTTAAGCATCATGACTGACCAAATGCCGGTCAGGCGCGAGGAGGTCCCATGGTTGACCACGATGTGTTCTATTTCCCAGCTTTCCGCGGAGGTCAGCGTGATGCGGCGCGACACTGACAATTGCGAGGTCGGGCATAATGCGCTGGTCATTTCGATACGAGTGCTGCTTCTTGAAGTGATCTGGTAAGAGCCGCTGTCCAACACGGGAAACGGAGCGCCGTTTACCCATGATGCATCCGGGGCGATCCAAGTCTTCTCGCCGCCCCAGAGCGGAAAACCAAATTGTGGAGAGCGTGTGGGCAGATCAGTAAGCTGGGTACTATCGACATCCAAACCGTTGAGATCCGCGTTTTGAAATAGGAGGGAGCGCCCTTGGAAGTTTACATCCCATAGGCGGCCCCCGATGCCGGGCAGGAGTGTCAGTTGCAGATCATTTTGCTGCAGGTGAAGAACGCTCCATCTGTCCGACATGTAACCCCCTCCTATCGGTTTCCCGGCGCGGTAGAATGCACCGGGACAATCGCTTAGGTGTGCTTGAACTGGACGACGTTCTCGGCAGTAATCGGCATAACCCCGGTTTCAACGCGCTCGGGTAGAGGATTGATGCCAGCCGCCTTCCAATCGGGCAAGACCTTCAGCGCGTCAGTGTTCTGCCAATGCATCATGTGGAAGGCGAGAAAGATCTCAAGATAGGATTTCTGAGCCACTGCGCCGTGAATTGTGCCGTCTTCGATATAGGGAAGCATATCATCATTTCGGTCCATCGCGACGATCTTGATGTCCTTTCGTCCCGCCTCATTGACTGCAATTGCCGCGCCTTTGCCGCTGTCGCCGTCCGTGCCGCCAATGCCAACAATATCAGGGTTCGCCTGAATTGCCTGAAGGTAGGCTGTCGGCGCATAGGACGGGTCGGCCTTGTCGTTGACGACGTCGACGACCTCGATATCTGGGTATTTCTCGGCAAAGATTTGTTTGTACCCTTCGACACGCTCCAATGTGGAAGGGGCAGGGAAAGTGCCGAGGATAACTTTGCCTTTACCGCCAATCGCTTGCGCCAGCATTTCGCCGCCGACTCGACCTGCCTGAACGCCGTTAATACCAAGGAATGTGGACCGGGGACTGTCGGGAATATCGCCAATACAACATGTGACTGGAATGCCAGCCTCCACCGCACGTTCAACGCCGGGTGCCAGAGTGGCTGGATCACCCGGGAAGATAAGGATGCCTGCGGGACGTCTTGCGATCAGTTCATCCAATTGGCGTGCTTGTGCGGCCGTGTCGAAATCCAACGGGCCCGTGAATGTGGCCTTGATGCCCATCAGTTCCTCAAGGTCTTCCATCGCATTTCGATAGTCCACCCAGAAAGGCACCTGCGTGACGATGGACAGGAACACATACTCCTTGCCGGCCGCTTGTGCCATGGCTTCTTTGGACAGCATGGGCAGTCCGAACGCTGCGGCCAATCCAGCGGTGGTGCCCGCTGTCAGCAGCCTGCGCCGATTCACATTCAATTCAGTCATCGTAGTCTCCCTGTTTTGGATCTTTGGTTGTTGTTGAGATTTGGAAAGCTTCGGGCTCAGCCCCGTTTGCTTCGGATCAGCATGTCCAAGGCGACCGCTGTAACGAGTACACCGCCGATGACGATCATCTGCCAGTAGATCGATACGGCCAGCATCGTCATGGTGTTGTTGATCAACGCGACGAAAACGACGCCGAGGAAAGCACCAAGAATAGTACCTTCCCCGCCGCGTAGGGATGCGCCACCGATGACAGCCGCAGCCAGAACCTGAAGTTCGATACCGTTGCCTGCCGTGGGCGTACCGCTCATCAGGCGGGACGCCAGCAATACACCCGCCAAAGCAGCCAGAATACCGGTCAGTGCGTACAGGATGATACGCACGCGTGTTACATGTATGCCTGACAACATCGCGGCCTTTTCATTGGCGCCGATGAAATAGACCTGACGGAAAAAGCGTGTATGGCGGACGGCTAGGTCAAACAGGACGACCAGCAGAATGGTGAACAAGACGATTACCGGAAAACCGCCTACGTCGGCCTTCCCGATCCAGGCAAATGATGCCGGCAGGCTTGAAACAGAAAAACCTTCGGTCAAGACAAGAGCGATGCCTCGCGCGATCGACATCGTGCCGAGGGTCGCGATAAGCGGATTGATCCCGAGTCCGGTCACCAGTAAACCGTTCACTACGCCGACAATTCCACCCAGCACTAATCCGCATACCACCGCAAGCGGAATTGGCATGCCAGTCAAAAGTAGCATGGCCACGACGGTAGAAGACAAAGCCATAACCGATCCAACGGAAAGATCGAACCCGCCGGATGCAAGTAGTATCGCCATACCGATCACGATGATCGCGGTGGGGGCCATGCCCACGGCCACGGCTCGAAAGTTCGAGAAGCTGAGGAAATAGGGATTAACGTTGGACATCACGATGATGATGGCGGCGATCAGAACGATCAGCGTCAGTTCACGAATATCGACAAAAGCTTGTAAAACACGGCGCAGCAGCGGACGCTTCATGGGCAAGTTGGCTTGAGCGGTCATGGTCACGTCGCGACTCCTGATTGATTGGTTTGGGGTGCGTCCACAATTGGAACGGAATTTCCGGCGGCCATTTGAAGAAGCGTGGTTTCGGTTGCCTCAGCGGCTGCGATGTCTCCCATGAGGCGACCGTCGTGGACGACAAGGATGCGGGTTGAGAGAGAGACAAGTTCGGGAAAATCGGATGACACGACGAGGATGGCCATTCCCTCGGCTGCTCGACGCAAAAGCTCCGTGTGGATTTGGAATTTGGCTCCGACGTCGACCCCTTTTGTGGGCTCCTCGATGATCAGAAGAGCTGGCGCGCGTTTGAGCCACTTGGCCAACATGATCTTTTGCTGATTGCCCCCTGACAGATCACCAACAAGTTCGTTAATCCCGCTGGTTTTGACACTGAAGGCGTCAATGGCTGCTTGGCTGGCTGCTTTGATCGAGCCCGAACGCATGAGCCCAGCAGACGAATGATCGGAAAGACTGGCCGCGATCAGGTTGTCGCTGAGTGATTGTTCCAGAAAGAGGCCTTCAGTCTTGCGTTCCTCGGGAACAAATCCGACCCCAGCACGCATCGCCTGCCGCAAGGACGCAAAGTTAACAGACTTGCCGTGAAGTCTGATCTCCCCGGTCTCGCCATGCATCAGCCCGACAATCGATCGAACGATCTCGCTGCGGCGAGCGCCCATCAACCCTGCCATCCCTACAATCTCTCCGGCTTTAATGGAGAAAGAAATATCTTCGAATTCACCTGGATGGGTTAGGTCTTGGACATGCAAAACCTCTTCGCCGTTAACCTTACCTGACCGCGTGACATCACCGGGGTGAGCGCCACCGATCATCTCGGCAACGACTTGTTCCTGAGAAGTTTCCGAAACCGGTAAAGTGCTGATGTGGTGCCCATCTCGCAAAACGGTAATGCGATCCGAGATCTGGAAAATCTCAGCCATATGGTGGCTGACATAGACGATGCCAATCCCTTTTTTTGTCAGGGACTTTAGGACATCGAATAGTGCGTCTACTTCGTCGGGTGCCAATGCCGACGTCGGTTCATCCAGCAAAAGGACGCGGGAATTCAACGACAACGCCTTGGCGATTTCAACAATCTGGCGGGAGCTGATCGGCAAGTTTTCCACGGGTGTTGAAACGTCGATATTCAGACCGAATTCCGCCAGCAACGCCTCCGCTCGACGGCGCAGTTCAGGCCAGTCAACTACACCAAACCGGGTGGGTACGCGGCCCGCGTAGATGTTTTCCGCAACAGAGAGCGCGCCAGCGAGGCTGAGCTCTTGGAAAACACAGCCGATGCCCAGGGATTGCGCATGCGACGGGCTTTCGACCCGCTGCTCCCTACCGTCGCACAGGATGCGCCCAGCAGAAGGTTGGTGAAGCCCATAAAACAGGCCGAGACAGGTGGATTTGCCAGCGCCGTTTTCCCCACAAAGCGCGTGAACTTCGCCGGGTCTCAATTCAAAGTCGACGCCATCCAAAACAATGTTCGTGCCGAAGCTTTTGCCAACCCGATCCAGCTGGATCAGTGGCTGTAGCCCCGGTGATTCAGGTTTCATTGCTGGCGTCATTCAAGCTTCCTCCCGCCTTTTGATTGGCATCTGATATCTCAGATGTCAACTGAAAAAGAAAAGACCGGGAGGTGCCCAAGAGAAAGGGGCGGCGCCGTTTTGGCCCGCCCCCGTCACAACAAAACTACGTTTTTGCTAGGATGCGGTCGCTCCTTCGAGGACGATGGCGGCGCTTTTGTAGGCTTGTCTGGTGCGGTCAATATGCGCAGTGAGAAGAGATTTGATTTTGGCCATGTCGCCTTCGCGAACGGCAATAGCGATTTTCGAATGCTCATCGAAGGAAAGCTCAGTATGCAGTGGCAGCTTCGCCAAATGGGTCCGCAATGCGGCAATCTTACCGATGTAGCGTGTATAGCTGGCCGTCAGATAATCGTTACCGGCATGTTCAAAAATCAACTGATGAAATGTGGTATCCAGTGAAAGGTAGCCCTTTTCATTGCCTCGCCCGCGTTCTTTCTCCATGTCCTTCACGACACGCTGCATGTCGTCGGCAAGACCTTCCGGGCTCCGCAACAACGCAAGTTCAAAGGCGGCAGTTTCGATAGCCTGTCTGAAATCGCAGATCTGAGTCACTTCCGGCTCAGACAGCGAAAAAACGCGTGCGCCTTTTTGAGGCTCGATACTGACCAACCCTTCGTCACGTAATTGAGCGAGTGCTTCGCGGACTGGCGATTTCGATACGCCCAGCTCTTCGGAGATTTTTCGCTCCGACAAAACCTGACCCATTTTCAGGGAGCCATCGATAATACTATTCCGCAAATGTTCCAGTGCGAGTTCACGCAAAGACTTGGGTCTCTCAAGCGCCATCTGAGGATATCTCCAAAAAAAGGTGTTGCCAGATGCAAGATATCTGATACACCAGATTAGGCAAGCTGGTATATCAGATATCAGAATGTACTTGGGAGATCAAAAAAGTGCGCGCAGAGTTGGTCGTCGATTGTAAGAACCAGCACGGGGAAGGGATTTTCTGGAATCCCGCCGATGACCTTATCTGGTGGACCGATATCGAGGGCTGCGCGCTTTGGTCATTTGATCCTGCAACGTCAGAATCCGCATCTCATGAGATGCCAGAGCGTGTGTGTTGCTTTGCACCGCGTGCGTCTGGCGGACTGATCGTTGCTTATGCGGACCGAGTTGTCTTGCTGGATTCGCCCCAGGGCGAGGAAACCCTCGTGACGCGATTCGAGCCGAACAATCCGGAGACACGGCTGAACGATGGGCGAACCGATCGCCAGGGGCGATTGATTGTTGGAGGCATGAACGAAGTTTCTGGCAAGGCCGATTCGTCGGTCATCTGCGTCGATAAGGATTTGAGTGTACAGACGATCATCGAAGGAGTGTCTTGCGCCAATTCGACTTGCTTTACGTCCGACGGTACCACGATGTTCTTTGCTGATACCCCCGCTCGGGAAGTCGTCGCATTTGATTACGACACCCGCAGTGGAACCGTTTCGAACCGTCGGCAGCATGCTTCTTTCTATGATGAGCCTGGCTTGCCTGATGGGTCCTGTGTCGATGTCGAAGGGGGCGTTTGGAACGCCGAATGGGAAGGCCATCGCGTTGTTCGCGTCGCACCTGACGGCACGATAGACCGCGTGATCGAGGTGCCGGTCTGGAAGCCCACCTGTTGCGCTTTCGGTGGCCCTGATCTCGACGCGCTGTTCATCACGACCTCAAGGCTGATGAGTGACGAAGCAGCTTTAACAAAAGAACCGGAATCCGGCGGCCTCTTTGCTGTGAAACCCGGCGTTCGTGGCGTGATCGACGCGCCATTCAAAGGATAACCAACGAAATTCTGGAGGAGAAAACTATGTTGAAAACGCTAATGAGCACTACGCTTACCGCGGGGTTCGCCACGTTGGCAACGGTCGCTCTGGCCGAAAACTATCCAGCGCCGGTTCCGCTTGAGGACGGGGCACAAGCGCCAATCGACGCGATAGAACCCAAAAACGAAACGTTCCGGATCGCGTATATGCCGCCGGCTACGGAGTTCAACTACTACATTGCCATTGGTGAAGGTATCAAAGCGGTTGCCGCTGAGGCCGGGGTGGAAGTCTTCATGCTTGCTCCCCAGTCCGGTGCGGACATCAACGGCCAAATGGGAATGATCCAGGATGTGCTGACGCAGGATGTGGATGCAATCATCTTTGGTACCCACGATGAATTTGCTGCCGCACCACTGCTGAAGCAAGCCGTCGACAAGGGCATGGCAGTTTTGATGATCAACTCGGACATCCCGAACTTCCCGACACCAATTCATGGCGTTGTCGGGTACTCCCAGCGCAACGGCACACATGCTATCGCTGATTGGGCCATTGAAACTTATGGCGATCAACCGTTGAAGGTCGGCATTATCGAAGGGCAGCCTGGCTATCACTCGACCGAACGTGTGGGCGGCTTCCTCGACGGTATCGAGGGCAACGAAAACTTCGACGTTGTGGTGTCTATTGACGGTAAATGGAACGTTGAGGGCGGCAACACTGCTGGTATGGACATCCTACAGTCGAACCCCGATCTCGACATGATCTTCGCGGCGAACGACTACATGATCATTGGGGCATCCTTTGCTGCGAAAGCACTCGGCCGCAATGATATCGTTCTTTTGGGTAATGATGGAGACACGTCTGGCCTTGAAGAGATTGCGGCTGGCAACATCACGGCAACCGTCAACACCTCACCGTTCTTAATGGGTAAAGCGGCTATGCACGCAACCATTGATGCGCTCAACGGGTCCTATCCCGGCGGCTGGATCGAAACGCCCACATCAATTGAAGACAAAGACGGTGCGATCAGCGTGCTGCAAGAGCCAGAAAAGCTCTTCCCGCAGCCGTCCAAAGAGTACTGAACTTTCTCCCCGCTTCCCGGTGGCGCGTCCGCGTGCTGCCGGGTCGCAATTCAACCGAGTTCCCCTTTTGTCGAGGCAATCGCAATGACACCCGCAACGCCACTTTGGGAATTTGTCGATATCACCAAGGCCTATCCTGGTGTATTGGCGAATGACAAAGTCTGCATCCGGCTTATGCCCGGTTCCATTCATGGGCTGCTGGGTGAAAACGGCTGTGGCAAATCGACCATGATCAAGACACTTTCCGGCGTGCAGCAACCCGATAGCGGTCAAATCCTGCACAATGGCAAGCCGGTCACGATCAGCGATCCGCAGGCGGCACGTGAGCTGGGCGTCGCAACAGTTTTTCAGGAATTCTCGATCGTGCCCACCTTGTCGGTTGGCGAAAACATCTTCCTTGGCAATATGCCTCGGTCTCGTTTTGGTGTGATCGACTGGGCCAAGGTTCACAACGAAGCCGCGCGCGTTTTAGCTGAAATGAATGTCGATGTTTCTCCCGAAACCATAACCGGATCGCTATCGGTCGGCGAGCAACAACTGGTCGAGATCGCGAAAGCGGTCGCTATGGACGCCCGCATGATCATCTTGGATGAGCCGACGGCGGCATTGGGTGAAGATGAAATCGAGCGCTTGCACCAGCTATTGCGCAATATGCGTGAGCGCGGCACCGCTATTCTCTATGTGTCGCACAGGCTAGATGAGGTTGAACGGATCGTTGATGAAGTTACGATCCTGCGCAACGGTTGTGTTGTGCGTGCAAGTGGCGAGACCAAGATCAACGTCTCTGAGATTGTCAGCGCAATGGTCGGTGAGGACATTGGTGAGCATTATCCTAAGGAGCAGAACGCGACCAAGGATATTGTGCTAGAGGCGGCGGGTCTGGCCACCAATTCGGGTGTGAAAGATGTATCGTTTTCGTTGCACCGGGGTGAAGTTCTGGGCTTGGGCGGCGTATTGGGCAGTGGCCGCACAGAAATCGCTCGCGCTCTGTTCGGGACAGACGAGCTGACGGGCGGACAGATAACACTTAACGGCAAGCCGGTTCGCTTCCGCCGCGAAATCGATGCGATCCGTGCTGGATTGGCCCTTGTTCCTGAGAACCGTAAGTTTGACGGGTTGTTCTTCAATTTCCGCGCAAGCGGGAACGTAACCGCAGCCTCCCTCGGCGGGCTTAGTCGGTTCGGCGTGTTGAATCTCAAGGCGGAAGAGCAAGCCACCCATGACCTGATCCGCGATTTGGAAATCTCGACCCAGGCCGAGGAAAAGACGGTCAACTTCTTGTCTGGTGGTAATCAGCAGAAGATCGTGATTGCACGCTGGCTGTTTTCAGCCTCGGACATCCTGATCCTTGATGAGCCAACGCAGGGGATCGATATCGGCGCTAAGATCGCTGTTTACAAGCTGATTAACAGGCTCACGCGGGAGGGGAAATCGATCATTCTGATCAGTTCAGACCACGATGAGTTGCTTGCCATGAGCGATCGGATTGCCGTCGTGCAGCACGGAACGATAATGCGCACGGTCGATGCATCCGACCTTACGCATGACGACCTTGTGCGCGCGTCCGCCGACACTCCTCAATCCAAGCCTAAGGAGGCTTTCGCATGAAGCGGATCTTTGACACCCAGTTGATCGGACCATTTGCAGCAATGGTGATCGTCGCACTGATCGTGGCACTTACGACCGAACGCTTCCTGAACCCGGGTAACCTTTCAAACCTGTCCCTACAGGTGAGCATCGTGGCCTTGATCGCAATCGGGTCTACTATCGTGATCTTCGCTGCGGGCATCGATCTGAGTTCCGGGTCTATGGTGGCTTTGCTGACCATGATCCTTGCGCAAATGTTGAAATTTGTTGGCATTCCACTGGTTCTGGCATTGCCACTCATTCTCCTCATGGGCGGATTGCTTGGTCTATTCATTGGGCTGATAACAGCCTATGGGCGTATCCCATCTTTCATCACAACATTGGCGGCGTTGATTGCCTTCAGGGGCCTTGCCCTGACCTTCAACAATGGGTCTCCGATCTTCTCGCTGGATCCGGCGCTGGAGCCAATCTTTTACGGCAAGCTGTTCGGCGTTCCGATGCCTTTCTTCTACCTCGTGTTCTTCTACGTCCTTGCCGCGTTCACTATGAACTTCACGAAACTCGGCCGCGAGATCTATGCCGTGGGTGGTAACCCATCCGCTGCCGTTCTGACGGGTATCAACGTACGTAAAGTTCAGACGACGACATTTGTCATCGCGGGTTTTATGACTGCGGTTGGTGCGATCCTGATGTCAGCGCGCCTCAACTCTGGTTCGCCCAACTATGGCCAGACGCTGGAACTGCAGGCCATTGCCGCTGCTGTTGTTGGCGGAGCCAGCCTTGCAGGCGGCCGCGGCAACATCCTCGCCACGCTGATGGGGGCGATGACAATCGTTATCGTCCAGAATGGTTTGAACCTAAACGCTGCGCCATCTTCGGTTCAGAACATCGTGTTGGGCCTGATCATTCTGTTGGCCGTTGGCATAGACATGTGGCGCGCGGAAATTTCGGGCTTGATGGGTCGAATGTTCGGCCGCCCTTCATCACAGCAGTCATCTAACGTTAAGAAGGAGGCCTGAGATGGATCTGGGGCTCAAAAATAAGCTGGTCCTGGTGACTGGCTCAGGTTCCGGCATCGGCAAAGCCACTGCCCGGGTCTATCTGGAAGAAGGCGCGCGGGTCATCGTGCATGGCCTGACCGAGGCGGAGGTGTCCGACTGCGTCGATGACCTGTCATCTCTGGGTGACGTTGAAGGCATTGCGGCCGATCTAACCAAGACGTCTGATGCGGAAACTCTGGCGGAGTTTGCGCGAGCGCGCGGGGCGGTGGATGTTCTTGTTAACAATGTCGGCATCTTCTCGGTTAAGCCGTTCGAGGATCTCACGGATGACGACTGGATGCACTATTTCAACATCAATGTCCTGTCCGCCGTTCGGATGAGCCGAATTTTCCTGCCTGACATGCTTGGCCGCGATAAGGGATCTATCATCAACATGGCCAGCGAAGCGGCAGTGAAGCCACTACCTCAGATGGTGCATTATTCTGTCACTAAAACTGCCATGTTAGGTCTGACACGTGGCATGGCAGAATTGACAAAGGGGACAAAAGTCCGGGTTAACTCGATCCTGCCTGGTCCAACCTGGACCGAAGGTGTCGAAGCCTATTTTGACGGCCTCGCCGATCAAAAGGGTGAGCCGCTCGACACGATCGTGGGCAATTACTTCAAATCAGATGAACCCACATCGCTCATACAGCGCTTTGTCCAACCAGACGAAGTCGCCCGCATGATCGTCACGATCTCTGCAAGTACAGCCTCCAATGGTTCTGCGCATCGGATCGAAGGCGGCATAGTTCGTAACATTCTTTAACTTCTAACTGGAGGAGCCCTACATGGCCGCTCTCACTTTCTCTCACATTGGCATCACAGTTCCCGACCTCGAAAAAGCCGTGGAGTTCTATTCCAAGGCATTCGGCCTGTACGTGCTGATGGAACCAACTGAAATCCTGCATGACGAAAGCGCCATCGGTCAGATGTGCGACGATGTATTTGGGGAAGGCTGGGGAAGCTTCCGCATCGCACATTTGTCGATGGGCGACGGTGTTGGCATCGAATTGTTTGAGTTCCCGAAGACCGTCGAAGAAGAACGCCCGTTTGAATATTGGCGGCGTGGCTTGTTTCATTTCTGCGTACAGGACGAGGATCTGGAAGGCCGCATCAAGGTTATCGAAGACCTGGGCGGGCGCCAGCGCATGAGCCAAGTGCGCAAGTATTACCCAGGTGAAAAGCCTTATCGCATGGTCTATATGGAAGACCCGTTTGGCAACATCTTCGAGCTCTATAGCCACTCGTACGAATTGACCTATTCGGCGGGTGCCTATGACTGATCGCGCCGACTTTTCCCCCAGAACGGACAAACCTAAGGTCGTGATAACCGATTACGACTTTGGTGATGTTGCCGTTGAGACGGAAATTCTGGAAGCCGCCGGAGCCGAGGTGATTGCGCTTCAGGCCAAACGCCAGGAAGACCTGTTTGATGTCGCGCCGCATTGCTCAGCGATGATGAATCAATATGCCCGGATCGGGAAGGAAACGATTGCGCGGATGCGAAACTGCGAGGTCATCGCGCGTTATGGCGTGGGCGTAGATATCGTGGATGTCGGCACGGCAACGGAAAAAGGCATCCTCGTTACCAACGTGCAAAACTATTGCACGGAGGAAGTCGCCGATCACGCGATTGCTCTTTGGCTGACCCTGGCGCGCAAGTTGCCCGACTATGATCGGGCCACTCATGCAGGGGTCTGGAAGTGGCAAAGCGGGCAGCCGGTCTACCGGTTGCGCGGGCGGACGATGGGTGTCGTCTCGCTGGGAAAAATAGGGCAAGCCATCGTAACGCGGGCGCAATCTTTCGGAGTTACGGTCATCGCCTACGATCCGTATTTGCCAAGAGAAGTCGCGGCAAAGATTGGGGTCGAGCTGGTGAGCAAGCCTGAATTGCTGGCAAGGTCCGACTATATCCTGATGCAGGCGCCGATGACGCCGAACACGCACCACTTTTTGTCGGATGCCGAATTCTCGGTCATGAAACCCGGTGCGATACTCGTGAACACTGGACGCGGACCAACGGTCGACAACAAAGCCCTGTTCCGGGCGCTGACCGAAGGCCATCTGGCTGCTGCAGGGCTCGACGACCCCGAAGAAGAGCCGGCCAAGCGCGCCAACTGGACACCTGATGACAACCCGCTGTTCACACTGCCCAACGTCCTCGTAACGCCGCATGCCGCCTACTATTCCGAGGAATCCATACACGCAGCGCGGGTTACCGCGGCCACGCAAGTGGCCAAGGTTCTGACAGGACAAAACCCCGACTACACAGTCAATGCCGAGGCATTGGCCGTATCTACCGCATAACAGGAGACAAGAATGCCAGACGTCAGCACAGACCTTAGGGTTTTCAATGATTTTGAAAGAAACCCGGAACTTCTCAAAAAATTCGACAAGGTGTTGGAGGCGTATTCTGCTGCTGCCATTTTTGCGGATGTGCAGTACCGAACAGGCGTGATGGACAGCGCCATCAAGCCCGCTTTCCGCGCCAAGGTGACAGGCCAGGCCGTGACGGTTCAGCTTTCAAAAGGCGATCTGGTCGACCCATTGCGAGCGCTTGAAATGGGACAACCCGGGGACGTGATCGTTGTGGACGCGGGTGGTGATCGTCAAACGTCAGTCTGCGGCGGTTTAATGGGTGGTCTGGCCAAGAATCGTGGCATTCGTGGTATGATCGTAGATGGCACCGGCCGTGACACAGATGAGTTGGAAGACATCAACTGGCCAATATGGACGCGCGCGATCACGCCGCGCGGAACGCACACGATGTTCTCGGAACGTAAAGAAGAACTTTCGATCAATGTGCCAATCGCCTGTGGGGGCGTCGTCGTAAACCCCGGTGATTTCATTGTAGCTGATCTTATGGGCGTCGTCGTGGTTCCACAGGAAATTGCCGAGGAAACCGTGCGCCTTGCTCAAGAGCAAGCTGACCGTGAGGAGGAAACCCGTAAATGGGTGGCCCAAGGCAAAACCGTTGAGGATCTGCTGAATGAATTCGGTCGCATCTGAGCCAGCGCTGATCGGCGTAGATTGGGGCACTTCATCGTTCCGTGCATTTCTAATTGGCGCGGAGGGCGAGGTGATCGAAGGGGTCTCGTCGCCTGAAGGTATCATGCAGGTTGCGGGGCAAACCTTTGACGCGGTCCTTGATCGTCTCATCGGCCCTTGGGTCGCAAAAGCTAACCTGCCGATCCTGGCATCTGGCATGATCACCAGCCGCAATGGCTGGGTAGAAACGCAATATGCCGAAATGCCTCTGGGTGCTGGCGGTCTTGCGCGAGCGTTGGTCCCGCACGAAGCGGCCAACGGAGCGCGTATTCATTTTGTGACAGGTGCTTCAACGGAACATGCCGGTGGACCTGACGTAATGCGCGGCGAGGAGACCCAGATCATCGGGGCATCTTCACTAGGCTTGAGCGAAGGTGTGTTCGTGATGCCGGGAACGCACAGCAAATGGGTTCAGGTTGCGGATGGGAAGATCGTGGATTTCTCGACCTACATGACCGGCGAGATTTTTTCGGCGCTGAAAGAACACACAATCCTTGGCACCTTGATGAAGGAGGACGTCTTCAGCGAAGACGCATTCGTGATGGGCGTCGAAGCGGGCCTCAGTGGTGAGTCGAACCTGCTGCACAGCCTGTTTCATGTTCGGACGCTTCCTCTCATGGGAAAAATCTCAAAGGTAGCTACGGCCGACTACTTGTCGGGCTTGTTGATCGGGACGGAGGTTGCTGCCGCGATCGGCGAATTAGAAGACGTTGGTTCGATCACAGTTGTTGGACGTAGCGATTTGTCCGACCGATACGAAATAGCGCTTCGAACTGCTGGTTTCGACAGCCGTCGCGCGCCTGATGATATCGTTGCGAAAGGGCATTTTCTGATTGCTCGCGCTGCGGGGTTGGTCGGATGATTGACCTCACTGCAGCTCTGGCTGAGAACCCGCTGATTGCGATTTTGCGGGGGCTGGCACCAGAAAATGCGCGCCCGGTATCTGATGTACTCTTCGATACCGGGTTTCGGATAATCGAAGTGCCGCTCAACTCACCGGACCCGCTGGAATCGATTACACAGATTGTTGCGAAACATGGTGCTCAAGCCATCGTTGGCGCTGGTACAGTGTTATCTGCGGATCAGGTCGCGGCGGTTGCAGATGCAGGCGGGCGGATCATTGTGTCGCCCAATATGAACCGAGATGTCGGGCGCGCGGCTGTCGCCCGTGATCTGTATTGGTGTCCAGGTGTCATGACCCCCTCCGAGGCCTTTATGGCATTGGATATCGGGGCATCGGTCCTTAAATTCTTTCCGGCGGAAATGGTGCCACCAGCTGCTATTGCGGCCATGCGCGCCGTATTGCCTGCAGACGCAGTGATCGCTGCTGTAGGGGGCATAACGCCAGACACGGTGGCGTCGTATCATGCCGCAGGTGCGGATGGATATGGGCTGGGCTCTGCACTTTTCAAACCGAGCTATACATTGGATGATATCGGCAAGCGCGCGCGCGCCTTCACCAGTGTATTGGAGGAACTTGGATGAAACAGGCCCTTGTAACGGGCGGTACGCGAGGGATCGGTGCGGGTGTTGCGCGGTCGTTGGCGGATGCAGGTTGGTCCGTCATTGCTGCATCCGCCTCCCAATCCGAATTGGATGCATTCGAGCCTCGAGACGGGATAAAGGTGCAGATCTTGGATGTCACCGACCAAGCTTCAATCAATGATGTATTCAGTGGACTCACGGGTCTGAATGCTTTGGTGAACTGCGCAGGTATTCTTCAGCGTGGCGAAGAATACGACATCGACGTATTCGCCAAGGTGCTCGATGTGAACCTGACCGGCACCATGCGCTGCTGTCTCGCCGCGCATCCTTTCTTAGCGGAAACAGGTGGGGCTATCGTCAATACGGCCTCTATGCTCAGCACTTTTGGTGGACCGTTGGTGCCGGCCTATTCCGCTTCCAAGGGCGGCGTGGCACAATTGACGAAGGCACTGGCAGGCCGCTGGGCCGAAGACGGTATCCGGGTCAATGCCATCGCGCCGGGCTGGATCGAGACAGAGATGACCCAGGGCCTTCGGGAAGACCCTGAACGAACAGCGGGGATCATGGCGCGTACGCCCATGAAACGCTGGGGGAAACCCGAAGAAGTCGGTACGCTTGTGCAATGGCTTTTGAGTGAAAACGCCAGCTTTGTGACCGGGTCGGTCTATCCGGTCGATGGCGGCTATCTCGCTATGTGAGGAAAATCAATGAATGACCATGACACCGCCCGAATGCCCTATCAGTTGCCTTTCCCCAAGGATGCGCAAGACGAGATCGTGATCCCGAATGCCATGAGCGAGGACGACAGACTGTGGGTTCCGCAGGCAGAGAACGTCTGGTTCCGACCGCTCTGCCTGAACCGCTCGCAAGGTTATTGGATGAACCTTCTCAAAGTGCGCAAAGCTGGTGTTCTTTCGCGGCACCGCCATCCCCAGCCAGTCCATGGCTTCGTTTTGAAAGGGCGCTGGCATTATCTGGAACATGATTGGGTTGCAGAAGAAGGAGGATATGTCTTTGAGCCGCCGGGTGAGACTCATACTTTGGTCGTTCCCGACGATGTCGAAGAGATGGTTACCTATTTCCAGGTCAATGGCGTGATGTGCTATGTTGATCCGTGGGGCAAGGTCACTGGCTACGAAGATGTCTTTACTAAGATTGATCTGTGCCGAAAACATTTCGCGGAAGTCGGTCTTGGAGAAGATTACGTTGAACAATTCATCAGGTGATGCGCCGCGTTTCGCGCTCGTGGCCCATGATGCTCGAAAGGACGAAATCGTTGAATGGGTGGGTCTGCAATTGGCCCGCCTGTCCAGAGTACAAATCTTTTCGACAGGGACCACCGGCAGTCGCATTAAGCAAGCCTATCCAGAACTGGACGTGACCAGCCTGAAAAGTGGACCACTCGGAGGCGACCAACAGATCGGCGCTATGATCTGTGAAGAGAAACTGGATGCACTGGTTTTCTTTGTCGACCCTCTGTCGCCTATGCCACACGACGTCGACGTTAAGGCTCTGACCCGTCTCGCGACGGTATATGATCTGCCAATGGCGTGTTCGCGCTCAACTGCGGATCTGATCGTGAAGGGACTGATTGACGGGGGTGACAACACGCTTCTCTGATACCCCGGACGCCGCAAGCGCCGATCAGTCAGTTATCAGAAGGTGCTCTCCCAGATTGCCGAGGTTTTCGCTGCCAAGCTGGCTCATGTTGGCCTCTATGTCAGCTTTTAGGATGTGAACGAGATGGTCGATCCCTCGTGCTCCGAACGCTGCAACGGCATATTGAAAGGCGCGTCCGACCATGACGAAATCTGCACCTTTCGCCAGGGCACGCATGATGTCCAATCCCCAGGCAACGCCAGAGTCGTAGATCAGTGGCACATTTGTTCCGACCGCCTCGCGGATGTTCGGGAGTTGGTCAATCACGGCGGGCCCGGCTTCGAATTGACGCCCGGAGTGGTTTGAGACCCAGATGCAATCCACGCCCTCGGCCACCATTTTTTGCGCGTCTTCCGGCCGCAGGACACCCTTGACGATCAAGTGACCCTCCCATTCCTGCCGTAGTTCGCGCAGGTAGTCCCAATCTGGAATCCCACGGATCAGAGCGCCTGCATGGGTAAAACTTTCTCGCCCGCGCGTGGGGACGTAATCGTCAAAGAACCGCATACGTGGCATGATGCCCTCGCGCAAATGCGCAAGGCACCAGGCGGGTCGTGACGCCATTTCAGTCAGCGTGCGCAGGTCAGCTTTTGGAGGCACGGTCAGGTTGGCGCGGCGTTGTCGTTCGCGCCGGCTTTCTTCTGGTACGTCCACCGTGATGATCAGCGTATGAAATCCCGCTGCCTTAATCCTGGGCAGCATCGCGCGGCGCAAATCGCTGGAGTTCACCGGGTAATGCTGAAACCATCCGTTTTTGCCAATGTAAGGTGCCACATCTTCCGGTGAAGCAACCGCCACGCTCGACAGCGAAAACGGAATGTTGTGAGCAACCGCTGCCTTTGCAAGCATCCGTTCTGCTCCCGCCCACATTAGGCCGGACATGCCTACCGGTGCTATCCCGAATGGCAGATCGTAAGTTTGACCCATCAATGTAGTCTGCAGGTCGGCCTTTGTTCGGCCGCATAGTACACGCGGCATGAATCCGATGGCATCAAGTGCGTCCCGGTTGACCTTCAACCCCAGCTCCCGGCCAGTCGCGCTGTCGAGGTATTCGAAAGCAAACTTCGGAATGCGCTTTTGCGCGGTTTGCCGAAGGTCTTCTATCGACGGGTGGGATAGGTCCAAATCCATCCGGGTCCTCTGGTTTTATCGTCTAATGTTTGTAGGCCCTCGGCCGGTCACCAAAGGGACGGCAAGGCCAAGGAAATTGCGGGCACATAGGTGATGAACATCAACAAGATCAGCATGCCTACAAAGAATGGCAGGATCGCCCGGCTGAGGCTTTCGATGGAAACCTTCGAAATGCTGCTAGCCACGAACAGGTTTACTCCCAAAGGTGGTGTGCAAAACCCAATGGCCAAGTTGACCGTCAAGATGACACCAAAAACAATCGGATCGACACCCAGCGCGGTTGCAACCGGCAGCAGGATAGGTGTCATGATGATGATCGACGAAATCGTCTCCATGAACATTCCGATCACCAACAACAGCAGATTGATCAGCAACAAGATGATGATGGGGTTGTCGGACAGGCTGGTGATCGTTGTTGCGAGTTCTGTCGGGATTCTTGCGAGTGTGATCAGCCTGCCAAAGGCGGTCGCCATGATCACCAATATCAGAATAGTCCCGCTGGTCTTTGCACTGCCCGCCAATACCTCTGGCAGGTCCTTGAGGGAGATGTCTCCATAAACAAAGATCCCGATGAAGGCGGCATAAACCACTGCCACGGCTCCGGCTTCGGTAGGGGTGAAGATACCGCTGTAGATGCCCCCAAGGATAATCACAGGCACCAGTAGCGCCCAGATAGAAGAGCGGAAACTCTGCCAGACACCCGGACCTGAGAACGTAATCGTCGATTGGTGTACAACCTCGTCCTTTCGCAGCAGAACCCTAGCAACCAACATGAACATGAGGGCAAAAAGGATGCCAGGAACGACGCCTGCAAGAAACAGTTTGCCGATCGAAACCTCGGCAGTAACACCATAGATGATGAAGGGAATGCTTGGCGGGATCATTACACCGATCATTCCTGAGGATGCTGTCAATGCGCCGCTGAATTTGCGCGTATAGCCGACCTTTTCCATCTCTGGGATCATGTTCGACCCGATGGCGGCTACGGTCGCAGGAGATGAGCCGGATATGGCGGCAAAGAACACACAGGCGAGAACGTTCACATAAGCCAGCCCACCCCGGATATGACCAATCAGCGCATTGGCGAACCCAACCAGTCTACGAGACATTCCGCCGTGCTGCATCAGGTCGCCTGCCAAAATGAACAGAGGGACGGCAATTAGAGGAAACGAGTCCGCGCCTGTTACCACCGACCGTGCCAGAAGAACCATAGGTGGCGTGCCATCCACAAAGACCATCACGAACATAGTGGCTAAGCCCAAACAGATGCCAATTGGCACGCTGGAGAGCAACAGGGCAAAGAGCGTCAAGAAAAGCGTTGTCGCAAGCATGCCGGGTTCCTCACGCTTTGGTTCCTGCGATCAGACGCAGGGTTCGGATTAGATGTTGAGTGACGCGGATCGCAGACAGGCCCGCGCCAATCGGCGCCGAAGCATAAAAGATCGGAATTGGTAGTCCCAAAACGACCGACGTCTGGCTGGCCACAAAAGGCTGTCGGATAAGCTTGATGCATTCAATTGTCAGAACGACCAGAAATCCAAGGACAAGAAGCGCGATCACAACATCCGCGTAAAGCCGTGCCCGCTCGCTTAGGACATCACGCAGGACCGTGATCCGCACATGATCGCCAGTGTGGAAAGCATAGCTGACGCCAAGCCAGACAAACCATACAAATAGCCAAAGCGTTAGCTCTTCGCCCCATGAAAGAGAGGCATTCAGAATGTAGCGCATGAACACATTGCCAAAGATCAATAAGACAATCGCGGTCAAAAGTGCACTGGCTAAGACCTTTTCGGCATTCATATCGATCCATTTGATAACCGACACCGTTCACCTCCCGTTGAACGAAAGGGGCACCCGAACCTTCATTGCACGGGTGACCGTATTGGCTGAGTAGTCCGAGGGTCAGCTTCCGCTCGCTGCGGAAACCGCTGCTACCCAGTCGTCATAGGCTTCGGCGCCAACCTCGTCGCGATACTGCAGACGGACGCTTTCGGTTTTGTCGGCAAAGGCCTGTCGCTGCTCTGCTGTCAGTTCCAGAACCTCGACACCAGCGGCCCGGATTTGTTCCAGCTGTGCTGCATCTTCGCTGGCGACCAACTCGGCCTGATAGTTACGTGCGGCAGCCATCGAGTCCCGCACCAGTTGCTGATGCTCTACGGACAGCGAGTCAAAGAACGGTTTGGAGATGACGGGCATATAGACGGCAAAGACATGGCCCGTGGTCGAAAGGTATTTCTGCACCTCGTAGAAACGCTGTGAGGTAATGATCGCCAGTGGGTTTTCCTGGCCGTCGATCACGCCTTGCTGGAGAGCAGAATAGACCTCACCAAAGTTCATTGGCGTCGGGTTGGCCCCGAGCGTTTCGAATGTCGCCACATGCGCCGGAACCTTCATGGTACGCAGTTTGACACCCTCGAGGTCTGCAGGGGTTGCAACCGGACGGACATTGTTGGTCACATTGCGTACACCCAATTCAAGCCAGCCAAGACCTACCAATCCCTGGTTTTCGACCCGTGCAAGCATGCCATCACCAGCATCACCATCAAGAACATCAAAGGCTATGTCTTTGGAGGAATACATGTAGGGCAGTTCAATTACTGCAAAAGCCGGATCCCAGCCCGCGAAGAAAGAGGAAGGAGGAATTGCCATTTCCAGAACGCCGGTTTGAACACCTTCGATCATCTCGCGATCAGGGCCCATCTGCGATGAAGGGAATATCTGTACGTCGATCTCACCATTCGAGCCAGCTTCGACCAGTTCTTCAAATTTCAGTAGTGCGCGATGCATATGAAACGCTTCTGCTGCGCCATGCCCAACCTTAATGACTGTTTCAGCGGATGCTGCAAAAGCAAGCCCGGCTGACATGACGACGCCAAGCGCCAATGTTGATTTCTTGAACAAGGTATCCTCCCATGGATTTAGTTATTTTCGATCTATTATCTGAGATATCAGATATAATATAGAAATCAAGCTCACATGTGGTATTGTGTTAGAGAGACGAAATAGGACAAAGTGAAAATGACCGAGATCTTGCAGATTAAGCGACCGGATTCGTTGAGTAAAACTGCTGAAGAGCACATACGAAAAGGCATTATCAATGGCACGTTTCAATTGGGTGAATCGTTGCCGGAAGTGAAGCTGTCAAATGCCATGGGCATTAGCAAAACTCCGATTCGCGAAGCTCTGTCAGCTTTGAATCTTCAGGGGCTCGTTCAGATATTTCCTCATCGAGGAGCCTTTGTATTCTCCCTTTCTCAAGAGGACGTGGTGCAGCTTTGTCAGTATAGGCTCATCCTAGAATCTGCAGCTTTGGAGCAGGCGCTTGAAAAGAACCCGTCGGTTCTGATCAATGAGCTGGCTACAATTGTTTCGAAGATGTCAGAAGCGCAGGAAGCGGATGAATTCGAGCAGTACTTGGAACTTGACGCCGAGTTTCACGACGCGTTTTTCAGGTCCTGCGGAAACAGTTACCTGCGGGATGGATATCAAAAAGTCAGTGATATCGTCCAAACTATGCGGACGCATCTGTCTAAGCGTTCCGATCGAACGACGAAATCATTTAAGGAACATCAAGCGATCACATCGCTACTCGGCGAGGGTAAAGTAAAAGCAGCAGTGAACACGCTCAAACGGCAAATTACTCGCGGTGAGCGATCTTATTCTGATTTGGTTGGTCTGAAGCAAGCATAGGCGTCCTGCCATCTGGGTCTTGTCAGATTAACTTTGCTTGAGCGGGGCAGAGCGGTTGCGTAGCTTTTGTCCATGACCAAACCTTCTTTTTTCAGATACTTTAAACCCAGTCCCGAGATCATCCGCATTGCTGTAATGCTGTACATCCGTTTCCCACTATCGCTTCGGAATGTGAAAGCTCTGAAAGATGACCAGGTGGATGCCCTTAGGCGTCCGATTTGGGCTCAACGCAGTCACCTGACGTATTTACTCAGATGACCGAAAAGCGGCCTTGAGCGGACGTTCACCCCCTAAAACTCGGAGTTTCGAATAGGAACGACCGCTATAACCAAAAGCGGTCGCTCTCCTAAATCTTGGCAACGACCGGCTTGCGGACGAAGCCGCCGTTAGCGAAAGCTAATCCAAACAACCGAAGAGCGGACAGTCCAGACTGTGAAAGAAAGTCAACTTTCGAAATCCAATTGCGAATTTCTAGCCCGGCACGCAGTGAAAGCCACTAATCGTGGTCAACGCTGCTCTCTCATCCGGCTCTCCTGAAATTGTGAAGGTTGCACGGGAAAACTGCCTTTCAAAAAACAATTGTGCTTGCTTGTAGACCTCATACCTGCGCAGTGTCGCAAGCCTCATAATTCTCTAAACCATTTTTATGGGGTGGTTCCGGTCGCATGACCTCGAGTGAAGTCGTGTGATCGGGACGTAAGGAGAGCCTCGGCATTCTTTCGCAAAAATATTGCAGCCTATTTGCCCCTACCAAATTGGCTCATTCTTTCCGGTTCGCTGTTGTTTTTGTCTTCCTTGATGCAGGTAGAGTCTCGTAGGACGTGATCCGGCGGAACTTACGTTTGGCCAACAATAAATACGATCAACGTCCAACAGGTGCGGAGATTGGCATCGGTTTTCTAAGCTGAGTCTTCTACGCAGTGTTACACATCGCGTTTAAGACGGGCTTCTTTCAACCGTTTGGTTTTTTCCTCGCGAGCCGCTTTTTCATCGCTGATTATCTCGCGCGCTACTCTGTCAGTTTGCTCGTCTTTGGAAATCCGTTTGTTCGGTAAAAAGGGTTGCTTCTTTTCTGTCATAAACGACAACTTTCGCACACGGGACATAAATGGCTTGGCAGGACAACTAGCGCAGCCGTCCCGCCTGGTCTTACTCAGGCAAGAGCGATATTCGTCGCGTTGCTGCGACCGTCGCGGCCAGCCTCGACATCGAAAGTCACTTTCTGGTCGTCCGCGAGACCGGTAAGCCCGGAGCGTTCGACGGCCGAGATGTGAACGAACACATCCTTGCCGCCGTCCTCCGGCGCAATAAATCCGAACCCTTTGGTGGTGTTGAACCATTTCACGGTGCCATTGGCCATTCCGTCGTCTCCTTTTGAATTGTGCCACCCGCGTAATGCGGTGGCCTTGGCGTCAGTCAGAGCAATCGAGACTGAAGCCTTCAATGGAGACAGCTGGTCGAGGTGCGATAACGGTCGCTATTGGTGTATGACGGCAAGAGATACGAATTACAAGCTACGTCTTCATCTTCCCTTCGGCTGTTCAAATGGGCATGGTGCCTGCAACTGGTCATTCCAAGCTTGTAGTCCCGACCAATCCAATTAGGGATAAGTCTTCTCTGACCAAGTTGGCCGGGACTGCCTCAGGAAGAAGCCCGACACCGTGCGATGAACCTCAAATTGAAAGCAAGAGAATTCAAAGGTACTAGTTAATTTTTCAAAAAAATTCATAGTGCTTGCTGCGTTGACGGTTTGGAATGGCCCACGATCACGTACTTCTTCGCTCGGGACGTCTGAACAGCGCTCATCTTTGGGGACAATGTTGCTTGCCCTGCCGATGCGTACGTCTGAGGCAACACCATAAACGTCTCCTTCGGGCTCAAGGCAGTCATCTGAGTCTTTCAGTCAGATGACGGCTTAGGAACGGAAAGCGGTCATTGTTGGTGGTCATTCCGAGAAATTTCGCCCGAAGGTCTGCATTGAACGACAGCGGACGTTCGCTGAAATCTGCTGCACGTCTGCCAAGCGGACAAACCCGTTACTCGATCCGAACAAAGTCATCCCAATGTAAGTGCTTTCAAGCCGCGTTACTTAACTCTCTAAAAGAATGACGCGAACGTGAACTGCATCCTCTCTGCAACTGCCTTTCGACCGGTAAATAGCTCAAATGCCCGCACGGCCTGAAAAATCGCCATTCCTGCGCCGTTCATCGTATGGCATCCTTTGGCTTTGGCCTGCGCCAGAAACTGTGTCTCAATTGGAAAATAGATGATATCCGCGAGCCATTGATCCGCTCGTACCATCTCTATCGGAAGTGGTATGCCGGGATGTGTATCCATCCCAACCGGTGTTGCATTCACGATACCGTCAAATTCTTCTGCACTTGTGATTGGACCTTTAGAGACTGAAACTCGGCTTCCGGGGAAATTGTGTTCTACCCGTTTTGCCAACTTATTTGCACTTTCCTGCAAAGAATCAGAAATACAGACCTTGCCTACACCGCATTCCAGTAGAGCATGGGCAATGGCAGACCCAGCGCCCCCGGCGCCCAATAGTAGAACACTTCGCTTGGGCACTCGACCAAAGTGTTGCATGAACGCCGTTGCAAACCCCCAATAGTCCGTGTTGTGGGCAATCCTCTTTCCGTCCCTGAAGACAACGGTGTTCGAAGCCCCAACTTTTTGCACCGAACTGCTTACGTCATCTACTTCGTTTAGCACCAGTTGCTTGAAGGGATGCGTTATATTCACCCCAGCAAACCCTTCCGCTTCGCATCGATCCAGAAGAGCATGCAAACTCGAATATGTATGTGCTGTATCGATCGTTTCGTAATCGTAAATGAGGTTGTGGGCCTTGCCCTCCTCGATATGCATTCTGGGTGTCCGAGAAAGACCAATTCCTTGGCCGATCAGACCTGCTTTTATTTCCCTTGGTTGCATATCGTGATCATAGCAAAACGCAGGCCAAAGCACAGTCTCGCCTGTCTTTATGCCTTCAATTAAGACCGCTCGATACCATTGAAACCGTCGCGGGAACGATCGACTGCTAAGGGCTCAAGGCAGTCATCTGAGTCTTTTCGTCAGATGACGGCTTAGGAACGGATAGCGGTCATTGTTGGTGGTCATTCCGAGAATTTTTGCCTGAAAGTCTGCATTGAACGACAGCGGACGTTCGCAGAAATCTGCTGAACGACCGGCATGCGGACAAAGCAGACTTTGTCATCCGCAACAACTATCGCCATTCTGGATCGGCGGGCAAGGCACCGTGGCATAGGAGCAGTAGACACAACAGTCCCCTTCCAACGGCTTCAAGATCGCCGCGCAAGACTTGCATTCATAGAACCACTGGCAAGCATCCGTCGGCATTATTTCGGTTTCGCTGTGACCGCATTTCGGGCACGTCAGGGTGCTTTCAAGCACTACAGTTTGCTCTGTCATTGTTTCACATCTGCATTATCAGGTAATCGTTGATCCGGGCCTCGTTAAAGACGACGACCCAAGCTAACGCGGTGATTGCGGTCGTCCCCGAAAGCCACCATTTCAACTTTGTTAGGGAACCGCGCTGATAAGATACAAGCCACGATATAGCGACAAGCGCCGTCGAAATCGTCAATACGTAGTAGCTTGCCGCCGCGATCTTTCCGAAAATGGCCAGCCAACTGCCCCCTAGTCCCAGCAGCATCATAGTCATGGGTAATACACAGCAAGTCGCGACGCCGAGTGCTGACAGTGATCCCAGATAACTAACGCTAAGGTACTTCTGCATTTCTTTCCCTTGACTAGTTGGAGTTGTCGAAGTGTCAGCCTCTCGTATAATTCCTGTAGTCACTACAGGATAAAGACGGGAAAACTCACATGTTGGCGATTGGGGAAGCATCCCGGCAAAGCGGTGTCGGCATTGAAACGATCCGCTACTACGAGCGCGAAGGGATCGTGCCCAAACCAGAACGGGCACCTAATAACCGGCGAATGTACTCCGCGCACGATGTTGGAAGGCTTCGTTTCCTGAAAAACTGCCGTGATTTGGGCTTTCCACTAGCCGATACAAAGACGCTTCTCAGCCTGTCCGAAGGCGACGGAGAGGATTGCCGATCCGTAAAAGAGCTGGCTGAGCTTCATATCTTCAATGTGCGGGAAAAGATAAACGAACTGAAGCGCTTGGAAGCGGCGCTGAACGAACTCACAGTCAACTGCGACGGCGGGAATGTCTCTTGCCCCATGCTCTCAAAACTGCGTACCGACTAGTGAAACCTTGGACTCGGTGCTGTCGTTCGTCGAATTGTGGTGAGTAACCGCAATGCGGACATAGTTGCCATTCACCCTCGACCAATAACTCTCTTTTCGTCGCGGTCTCGCGTCTGACGTGCGCTTGACGACGCAACTTATATCAAACGATCATCGTCGAACCATTTTGCAGCGGCCCAAAGGATAACCCATGGAAGTATTTGGAAGTGATGCACAGCGGCGTATGTCGACCATGGGTGAGCATCTTATCCAGCTGTTGGGCGATGACCCTCGATTTTGTAGCCATGGACGCGGTATTCAAATTGCCAACGAGTACAGCGGGGCTTTGGATGATGCCGTTGCAATGGCCCGAATACTTGGCATCACGGCGATAGAAAGCATACCGCGTCAGGAGGTAACAAGGACGCGAGAAGTCATTGAAAGTCAGGGATTAAAAACTGACACAATCGCTTGTTATCTTGGCGGACTGAAGTGCGTTGACATCGCTCGGAAAGTAATCGCAACACGGGCGCTGCCCGAGGATTTGACCGTACGTGTGATTGATCGAGACTCTCCGCCAGAATGGCTTCAAGCTTTCGCAGAAGTCGCGATGAGCCACGGTGTTCTGCCGCCAATAGGGCCAGTTATGCGCGGATTATCTCGCCCCGGATTTGCTATGGTCGTCGTTGATAGATTAGGTGCTCCAGTTGCAACTGCCGGTTCGGTTCTGTGCCATCCGCCCAGCAGTCGGTTGCATCGTCGCGCTCAATGGGGGCAACTTTCGACCAAACCTGACCGCATGGGTGAAGGTATTGCAAAAGTCTTGGGGGCCAAAGCTATGATACACTCTCATGAAAAGCTTGGCGCAACAGGGTTCAAGACAGGCATCGCTCCTGGCAACGCTGCCTCAGCACGGTTGTGCGAAAGACTTGGCTTGGAGGATAGCGGCAGCGACATAGTCGCGATCATCGACCCGAATGTATACTCGGAAGATCGGTTGACCAAGTGAGCCATTCGGAAGTTTGTTGTCGCGTTATATCAACGACACTCGCGCGAACCTGACTGAAACTTCTTAAAAAACTAAGATTAGGGCGAGTTCTAGTCTGCATTGGGCTAGCTGTAGCCGCTTGCCGGAGGTTGCTGGCCAATTGCTTTGCCGAACCCAAAGGCCGCGTCCATGATTTCATCGAATAATCTCCAAGGATCGCTATTTGGACACAATTGCCATACGGAGCTGGATCTCGCGGTATGGCAGCCGTTAAAAGGAAACGATAAAGTGGTATGCGGCGCAGGGTTGGTGTAAAACGATCTTCCCATCAAGGGTTTCGACCGACCCGTTGAATGCGTCTTCCACGTCGGAAGAAACCTTTTCATAAGCTCTAGAACGATCTGGATCCGGCCAAACAATCTTTTCCAGGAACGCTTCGAAAGTCGGATATTCACGAGTAAGGACGTACTCTTTTTTGTTTTCCAACCGAAATCCGTCTACTCCGTCCAAGTGGTTAAGTGTTTCGTGAGAATGCGTTCGAACGAGGGTTTCGTCTTCCACCAATCGTACAACGTCAAACATTGTCCCAAAAGGATAGGGCTCCACTATGTGCAACCGCCCACTGCTTCCAAGAACGCGGCGAATTTCAGTGAACGCAGTGTTCTGAGCCTCCACTGGAACGTGATGAAGTGAGAAGAACAAACACGCTAGGTCCTGCGAGCCGGAGTCGAGGGGCAGATCTTCGGCAGCCCCAAGCCTAACGTCTATATTTCTTGGAAGATCTTCTTTGGCCTTCGCAACTTTGTCCGGATCTATTTCTATTGCGGTGACTTTGGCCCCTGCTGCGTACAAGTCTCGCGAATAGACGCCGTCACCGGCACCAACATCGACGACTTGAAGCCCATTAAGTTCGCATATCGATTTTAGGTGATCGATGTGAGTCATTGCCAACTCCAGCAAATCTGAATTGTCCTGCAACAGATTAGCACACCAATTCCCCTGTTTCCGTTTTGGGTTCGGAGCGGAACTTAATCTCCCGCAGAAATTGCTTGTCCGGCGACGTGTTGAAGATCGCTCTGTGGTGGCATTTATCCAGCCTGTGAATGCACCAACGTTTCCTCAGGCGAGCATGATCAGCGACCCGCCCCAGACAATCAAAACCACGCCCAATCCACGACTCAGAAACCGCCCGAATGGCAACGTCTTTTCCGCCAACACCACGATTGTAAGTACGGCAACCCACGGCAGGTTCATAACGCCCAATACAAACAACAGCACCATCAGCATCCAGCAGCAGCCAAGACAGTAGGCCCCGTGGTGAAGCCCCATCTTCGCGGCACCCAGGGACCCCTCCTGCCAATGAGCCGTCAGAAAACTCATGGGCGAGCGGCAATGCTCCAGGCAAGCGTTCTTGAGCGGCGTCCATTGAAACAACCCGGCGAGTATCAACATCACGCCGCCCACAGTCGGCGCAACCCTCCCCATCATTGAGGAAAGCGCGCCACCAGTGTGCAGCCACCAATTCAATACAGTCGCCGCCAGCGAGAACCCCAGCCAAACCAACAGATACCCCGCCACGAAGCAGCCCGTTGGCACGAAGGGTCGCCCTGCCTCCTCCCGCTTCGCGCGGACCCGCTCGTAGATCATTACGGCGGGTGTAACCGAAGGCAGCATCATCGCGAACATCATCACCGCCCACATGATAAGCATGAAGACAAAATCCGCGACTGACCAATGCATCATCATCGGCATGGCCATGTCGCCAAACATCGTCATCGAGGACGAACCAAGCCCGAGGTAAATTGTATAGGCCCACGCCAGCGCCGTGAGCGCAACTAGCGCTGCCAGCACCAGCGCCCGATCTCGTCGTGCGACCCCTACAGCATTCATTATGATGGCCTAAAGATCCGGCCCGGCCTCAGCCGGCCCAAGCGACTTGTCCGACCACACCCGACCGGCCCGTCCAGGTCACGGGCATATCCGCGTCGTTCCAGGTGGTTCCTTCACTGGGGGCCAGATCACCTTCATGCCCCTCATGCCCGAAGGCGAGGCTGAACGCGGCGTTCTGCAGTTTCATCTTGTTGCCTAGGTCATTGACCAAACGGCGGGATTTCATCTCGCCCACACCAGCCACGCTTGCAGTTATTTCGCCATCGGCCTCGGTCACGCTGATCCCGGCGCGTTTGGTCGGAAGCCAGGTCGACAACAGGCTTGCCGGCACCTCCATGCCGCCGCCGGACGCACCCTGCAAGATAGTCTCCAATGCCGCCGCCTGCGCATCGCTGGCGTTTTCGTCAATGTACACTCGCCCGGTGCCGTTCGCATCGAACAGTGTCGGCCCGGGGAAATGCAATGAGACAATCGCATTTTGGCCAGTAAGGTCCACGCCTTCATGAGAGCCCTCGCTAATGCGTATCAACAGGGATGTCGCGCAATACCCTTGGTCCAAGAGCATAAGGTCAGCTTGTCCGAACCAGCATGGGCAAAGCATGTTGCAATTGCAGGTTTCGACGAGTTCCCCTGAAACATTCCAAGACATGATTTCTCCTCCCATCCCATATTTTCCACGGCTGCATTTTAGCAGAAAGGCTGCTTTTCACCAATCAACCAGAAGGTTAACCATGTCTCCTCATGGCTCAGAGATGCCTATCCCTACAACTTGCATGATTAGCTGGTTGGTAGCCCATGCCGGTCCTTCTCAAAAAAGTCGCCATTCGTCAGCAAGCGATCCAAACCGAAGTTCAAGGCCGATATCTCGTTGGGCGTCGAAGCTCAACTGATCTTATCAAGCTGGCTTAATCAGTGTTTCCAAGTATGCCCGAGTGTCGGCGTCCCACGAACTGGGGTCCTCTCCATGGGCGACTACCGCGTGCAGTTCCATGAGCTTCCAGACTTCGTCCTTGGTCGCAGCAACTACTTTACCTGGGCAGGCCTCCATGCCTTCGCAATCCTTGCAGGCATATGAGTATGCAGTGTACATCGCTTTCTCCCCCGTGCGCTCGGAAAGTTGGTTAGAACTCAAGATACGTCGGCAGCCCGTCGTCGAGTTTTATCCATGGCTGCTGATGTGAAACGAAAACGTGGGCCTTAGGTTGCGCAATCGATGGGTCGTCCAACGTTACAGCAGAAAACCAAGCGTCAGCGCTCCAGTCTTGGCCCTCAACTTCATTTAGGGCGGCATAGGTCAACGTCGTTCCGCAGTCCCGACAAAACCCGCGGCGAATACCCGGAGTTTTCTCCATGTGTTGGATTTCGCCTTTTATAACAGCGAAGTCGTCGGCGGCTACCTTAGCCCAAGTTGCAAAGGCGCCACCAAGGGCCATTTGGCATGAACGACAATGGCAATGTCCCGACCAGACAGGTGGTGTCGCGATCTGGTATCGAACAGCACCACAGTAACATCCACCTTGAAGTTTTTCCATCGTATCAAGATCTCCTGGCATGCGGCTAGGTTGACATCGGTACTAAAGCATGCGCACCAATTTTTTATAGTAGCAGCGCAAATTTCACTGTGAACAATGTCAAGAATGCCGATATCATGCGACTCAAATAGTCTAACCAAACGTTAGAAAATCTACAGTATGGATTGATTGCACCTTCCCCCGATGAACGCTTTGCGCGCTTTCTCAGCAGTTGCGGAAGCAGGGAGTTACACCGTGGCGGCTGAACGCTTGAACGTGACCCAAGCGGCTGTCAGCCAGCAGGTGAAATCGTTGGAAAGGCATTTGGGTGTAGCTCTCGTTGCTAAACGTGGGCGCAGCATTGAGCTGACCGAGCCAGGCATCATGCTTTCACGTGAACTGGGTATCGGCTTTGAAATTATCGGAAGGGGCGTCGAACGACTGGCGGAACATGCAGCGCACCGTCCCGTTCAAGTGACCATGTCACCAGCATTCGCAGTGGAGTGGCTATTGCCGAGAATGGCAGAGTTTCAACAACAACATCCAGAGATCACTTTGATGCTGAACCCAACTTCTGAACTGGTTCAGATAAAGCCGGGTGGTATCGATGTCGCCATTCGGTATCACGATAAACGCATGCCAAGAAAAGAAGAGGATACTGTCCTTGTTTCCGACATGGTCGTGATCGGAGCACCTTCACTGGTGGACGGCCAAGATCTGCGTGACCCGGCCTCTTTAACGAAGCTGCCCTGGTTACAGGAACTGGGCACCAACGAGGCGGCCGACTGGTTCACCTATCATGGGGTCGTACCTCCCGAGCCATTGACCATAAATCACATGCCTGGGAACCTGATCATGACTGCGGTTCGCCGGGGTGACGGTATCACGTATTCTGCCAGAGCTTTTTTCGAGGACGATCTGTCATCTGGTCGGATGATTGAGTTGTTCTCTGAGCCACTCTTCGGCGTCTATTACATCCAGACTCAAGCAGAATTTCAGCGTCCCGAGGCTAAGATGTTCGTCAAGTGGCTTAAAGCACAATCACAAGTCGTATCGGCACACACGTCCGTAAACTGATCTAGTTACAGTTGGAAACCTTAGATCCAAGCTAGGCTCTAGGCTGTCTCGTAGCTTATTTGTCCGAAGTTGAAATCAAGTGATCAACTACGTACTCCGCGTCCTCGCCCACGCCATAAAACAGGCCAGACCCTTGTGTATGCATCCAATGCAGTCCGCAGAAGTACAGGCCTGCTATTTCCGTAGTACCTCGCTCATATAGCGGATAGCCACTCTCATCGAAGACTGGCAAGTCGATCCATCCAAAATCGCGGTGAAACCCAGTTGCATATATGACGGTTGAAACATTTGCTGCAGCCAAGTCGAAGAACGGCGGTTCAGGTTTGGGCTGCCAGTTGATCGGGACAACAATTTCCTTGGGATCATCGAGCCCATTCTCTGCAACGAACGTGTCGATGCTCTCCATTTCCGCGCGACACACATCGTCCACTGTCTTGAGCGTCTCTTCAAGTCCGCCCGCCAAAATCAGACACCCGTCTTGAACACCCTCAACCTTGCTGTGTAGCTTGACCCCGTCGAGCGCCATCTGGCGCAGATCAATAATACGACCACCCTCTCGCCCAGAGAGATGTGGATGGGCTTTGAACCGGATAGCTGTCCCTTTGGGATGGTCTTTTACCGCCATGTTCATGTACCCAGTCGCCAAGTCCCATTCAAAAATGTCGCGCCCCCTATAGCGACGTGGGATGCGGCCAGCACTGCCCACTGCGAGATGTACGTCGCGCCCGGATAAGTGCAGGTCCTCGGCGACCTGACACCCTGACTGACCACTTCCAATAATGAACACCGCACCATCCGGTAGGCTCGCTGAATTGCGATAGTCACACGTATGTATGCCAGTAACTCTTTCGGGCAGATCGTAGTGCCAACTTGGTATATTCGGGTGTTGATGCGTGCCAACGGTGACGATCAAGTTCTGCGCTCTGATTTCGCCATCTGATGTGGTTAGTTTGAACCGACCCGGTCCTGCACTTGCCTCGATTCTAGCCACCTCGACGCCCCCTCGATAGGGCGGACCAAAACTGCTCGCATAGTCTTCGATGTACTTGACGATCTCATCGCGGAGCATGAAACCATCGGGATCATCCCCATCGTAATGGAAACCTGGAAGTCGGCAGAGTTTGTTAGGAGAGACCAGGCAGAACGAGTCCCAACGGTTACGCCATGTGTCGCCAATCTGCCCGCGGTCCAAAACAACGTGATCATGACCAGCCTGCTTTAAGTGCCAGCTAACGGAAAGACCAGCTTGACCTCCGCCCACAACCACAGTGTCAATCAGGGTGTACATAGCAGCAAACCTCTCTATGAAACTCTATCGGCGACAGCTAGTTGCTTCAACGTATCAATGTCCGCTCAGGGCTCGATGCGGACGTCGGCCGAAATATCACGAATAACCACTATGCGGGACATTCCGGACACTTGATTACGCGATCTCAACTTGGCTCCAATCTAAACTTTGGAGGCCCATTCGGACACGACGGCCCACCCCAAAGCATTGGTCCCGCAACAGCTAACTGCAGAGATTTGCCCCGCCGCAGATGTCGTGCACGACTGAGATACGGGTGAAGCGCAACACGAGCATCCGGCAAGCATACCTTTCTGGGCAATGCCCGATACATCAGCAAGTGCATACAGCGGCTTTGCTGGCGGATTTATTGTATCCCGGTTTGGCGATAATGACGCGCGGTCGAGATCGAAGTCGTCTGACACTGGAAAAATGTCACCCTCAAGTAGGGTCCCCCAGATACCGATGTCCTTAATCTTGTCGGCTTCAACCTCGAATGGGTCTTCTTCAAGGATGGTGAAATTTGCCAACTTGCCGGGAGCGATAGAGCCAACCTCATCCTCCAATCGCAAGGATTGGGCCGCGTCGATAGTCACAGCACGCAAAGCGTCTTCGACAGACAGGCGGTGTTCTGGGCCTGCGACACGGTCGGAGAAGGTCGTTCGGTTTACGCCAGCCCATACTAGGAACAGCGGTTCACCAGGAGCCATTGGTACGTCGGAATGGAATGAGATCGGAATGCCGTTGGCCTTGATTGGCCCAAGGGGAACGATGTCATCAGCTCGTTCCGGGCCCAGTCCAAGCTCACTATATCGATCTGACAGCGCCGTTACGTAGTATGGATTTCCGCTGACGATGCAGCCCAGCTCAGCGATCCGCTTTGCTTGATCTTCTCTCGCATAACCGAAGTGAACCAATGTCGTACGGTGATCCGCCCGCGGCTTCCGGCGCATGTTTCGCTCAACAGCGTCCAAGATCAAGTCCACGGCAAGATCGCCGGTCTGGTGAACATGTATCTGATAACCTGCGTCCCAATATGCATCGAATACGGGATTGAACTCGTCCGGCTGCATGATCCACTCGCCGTGGAAATCGCCGCCCACATAAGGCTCCGATACCTGCATGGCCAAACTGTAAACAGCGCCATCGGCGAAGAGTTTCACCTGCTTCGGCATGAACGCCGTCTTACCTTCACCCCAGTCCAGCAGTTTTTCGGTCTCCTCAATCATCGAACCATTTTGAAAGTGCAAGGCAGCCAGGGATTTCCCGTCAGGTATGAAATAGGTCCTGAGTTGGGTATCGGATCCTGAAAAGACCGCGTTGGTTGCTTCTTGAAGAGGCCGGGACAGCACACCACCCGGTTCCGCAGCAACTGTGACGCCTGCACGGTGCATATACTCGCGCGCCAGCCTCAAACCCGCGCCCAGGCGCTCTGGTGTAGCAAGCACCGGAGCGACTGCGGGAAGAACGGCGAACATGCCTGCCTCGAAGAAATACCCGTCCTCGAAACTCGATTGTTCAAGAGCAAGCCCCTCAAAGCTATTAACAAAATCCTCGGTGATGCCCAGGAATTTCAATGCTTGAGTGTTAAGGACAAACTCGTGCGCAGATCGGTGGATTATGATGATTGGACGCGTGCTACTAATCTCGTCGAGTTGCGCACGCCTGATGTTGCCGTGAAAGAAGTGATGGTACCCCCATGTCAGCAGCAAGGCGTCGGGATCATCCATAGCCGCTTCGGCGGCTTGCAAACGAGACTTATAATCCGCTTCATCGACGGCGGCCTTCGAAAGGCCAGTCGGAATGTTCCAATCCTCGATCGATATTATCTCGGAGGTCAGGGTCAATCCCGCGAGGAAAGGATGCACGTGCTGGTCGATCAAACCCGTGACAATAACTTTTTCGGAGAACTGATCGTCCAGCCGAAACGGCTGCGAACCAATCCGGTCAACGAGTGTGTCAAGCGGACCGGCGGCCAGAATACGGTCTCCGACCACGGCAACCGCGTTGATAGCCGGGTCGTTGTCCTCCATGGTGATGACGCGCCGCGCTGTGTAGACAGTGATCTCGGGCAGTGTTTGGAGCTGGCTTCCAAAATCCTGCAATGACGAGGCCGCATAAGTGGATGTGGCATTAGAAATCGCGACTATCGATGCGCTGCCAAGGATGGTCATCGCAATGCGGCGGGTAACATTCAGTTTGGTCATAGTTTTTCAATGCTCAGTAAGACGCTATTTATCTGAGCCTAACATCGCGACGATCTCAGGAGGAAAGGAAAATTGATGCCAGCGTTGGATTGAGCGCCAAGTATCCCAAACAAAATGATGCTCTGATATAACGACTGACCCCGACCGCTTTGGGCTCGACTCGGTCATCTGACTATTTTTATCAGATGACGGCTTTTCTGCGTTAAGCGGTCATTCTTCCACTGGACTTGTGAGCCAAACAGAGCGGTACTGTCCATGTTGCGACGTACCCAATGTTGCGCCGCGCCTTTTCCGCCCGGGTCCCCGGGCTCTCCTCGGTAGTAGGGTCACTTTCAGCCTGCGTGAACCAAAAGGAGAAGGCCAAATGACACGATCGCCGAAACCCAAAACCAAGAAAGCGCTGCTCATTCAGATGCTCAGCCGCAAGGCCGGGGCAGATGTTGCCACGATCAGCGAAAAACTCGACTGGCAGATGCACACGACGCGGGCGGCGCTGACTGGGCTGCGCAAGGCGGGCTACGAGGTTTTGGGCGCGAAGCCAGATGAGGGCAAGCCCAAGCGCTATCGGATCTTGGCGATGCCCGCCCAAACTGGTGTGACTTCAACAGCCGAAAAGTCTGATGCCCGGTAAGCCGGATCCGGGTCGACCGCTGGCGATTGCCGCGTGGGAGGAGGCTTTTCGGTCTCCTCCACCGCCGTATTTGTCGGTGGCGTTCCTGCGCAAGGCAGTAGCTTATGACGCGCAGTGCCGCTCTTCGGGCGGTCTGCCGGCGGCGACACGGCGCAAGCTGCGACAAATCGCAGAAGGCAAGCCGATTGCCGTCACCACATGCGGCGACCTTCGATCCGGCGCGCACCTCGTGCGGGAATGGAACGGCCGAACCTATCAGGTCGAGGTGACCGAAGGCGGCTATCGAATGGATGGCAAGGACTGGCCGTCGCTCTCCGCGATTGCAAAGCATATCACCGGCACGACATGGTCAGGCCCACGGTTCTTTGGCCTTACCAGCAGGTCAGGAAGCAGCAGATGAAGAAGATCCGCTGCGCCATCTACACCCGCAAAAGCTCGGAAGACGGGTTGGAGCAGGAGTTCAACTCGCTCCATGCCCAGCGGGAGGCCTGTGCCTCCTATGTGGCCAGCCAGAAACATGAAGGCTGGGTGCTGGTACCGGACCAATATGATGATGGTGGGTTGTCTGGTGGATCACTGGACCGCCCTGCTTTGCAGCAGCTTTTAGCGGATATAGGCGATGAAAAAATCGACCAGATCGTCGTTTACAAGATCGATCGTCTGACACGGTCGCTGGCGGACTTCGCGAAGATCGTCGATATCCTGGATGCCACCGGTGCCTCCTTCGTCTCGGTCACGCAGTCGTTCAATACCGCGACCAGCATGGGACGTCTGACACTGAACATGCTGCTCAGCTTCGCCCAGTTCGAGCGCGAAGTGACGGCGGAGAGGATCCGGGACAAGATTGCTGCCTCAAAGCGTCGGGGGCTCTGGATGGGCGGGCAGGTGCCGATGGGGTATGATCCGGATGGCCGGACGCTGAAGATTAATGAACCTGAGGCCGAGACGATCCGGACGCTCTACGCGCTTTACGAACAACACGGGACGATCCGGCAGGTGAAGGAAAAGGCCGACGCTTTGTTACTGCGCACCCGGCGCAGATCACTGTCATCGGGCGAGACGCGCGGCGGCGGCGCTTTCGACCGCGGGCATATCCATCACGTTTTGACAAACCCGGTCTATGCCGGGCGCATCCGGCACAAAGATCAAGTGCATGACGGCCAGCACGACCCGATCATCGATCCCGACCGATGGGATGCGGTTCAGCTCAGGCTGCAAGGGATGGCCTCCCGGATACGCTTGAAAAAGACGCCGCGCCACGAGTCGCTACTTTGCGGGAAAATCTTTGATGAAACCGGAGACCGGCTGACGCCATCGCATTCTAAAACGAAGAAGGGCACCCGTTTGCGCTACTACGTCTCGCACCGGCTGATCGCGCGCAGCGGCGAGGAGAACCTCGATGGCTGGCGCTTGCCGGCGGACCAGCTTGAGGCACAGATCGGCACTCTTGCGCGCAGCCATCTTGCTAACCCTACATTTGCAGGGTGTCTCTGCCTACAGTCCGACGCCAGTGAGATCGCCTGCGTTCGAAGCAAACTGACGGAGCTGATCTCAGAGCCGGAGCGCAAAGACATCTTGCCGCTTGTAGAACGCATCGAGATTGCGCCGGGAAAGATTATGCTCAGGCTAGATATCAAAGGCGTAGCGGCGATGCTGGATACCAACGCTGATGCATTGGACGCAAACGCCCTGCGGATCGAAGCGCCGTTCCAGGTGCGAAAGCGGGGTGTCGAAACCAAGATCATTCTCGCTGATACGACCGCCGCAAGAGACGAGACGTTGATCCGAAACATCGCGCTTGCGCATCACTGGCTGGAGCGGATCAAGGCGGGCGAAACCTTCGGCGACATTGCAGAAGCCAGCAATATCTCCAAACGCCGCGTTCAGCACATGATCGATCTCGCCTTCCTCGCGCCGGATCTCGTGCGAAATGTACTGGAAGGCGAACAGCCCCTCGGCTTTACGTCCGACTGGTGCAAATCGCGAACCCTGCCATCAGACTGGCAGGACCAGCGCGCGCTTCTCGCGACTCTCTGATCCACCACATCCACACCTGCTACCGCGAAAATGCCGAACGCAGACTTTCGGAGATTTGCGGCGCTGCTCTGGCACGGTCCACGGTCTGCGCAATTGCGCCACGCCGCTAACCCGCGGATAACACGTGACTAATCAGAGCACACCTTGCGCGGTCTCGATATGGAGGAGTGGGTGGCTGGGGTGGTAGGATTCGAACCTACGATACACGGTACCAAAAACCGGTCCATTGTTCGCATGCAGTTGTTTATATTGCACAAAAATCAGCAGGTGCGGCACAAGTGTCCAATGCGCGTGGACACCATGGACACCAAACTGGACACCTACTTGCCCCGATTGTTGAGCCAATCGACCGCAGCATCCGCGTGCTGGGGCAGGGCGTGCGTGTATGTGTCCAAGGTCTGTTTGTTGCTGGCATGACCCATGCGTTCCGAGACGACCGCGACCGGCACCTGATGGGCCAGCATTTCCGACGCCATGCCGTGACGCCTGCTATAGCTGCCCGTCGTCAGGCCGTGCTTGTCCGCCATCCGTTTGATGACCTGACCCGCCTGTCGGACCGTCCAAAGCTGTGCGGTCTGCGACGGAAAGACCAGCCCGTCTTTCGGCCAGATGCCGCCCGTAGCGAGGTGCAGTTCTGCGTGGTGTGCCTTCAGTTTCCGCAGCGATGCGATGGTCCGCTGTGACAGCGCGACCCGGCGAACGGACACATCATTCTTCGGCGTTTCTTTGATCCGGTAATAGTTGGCACTGATGCGTTCCTGCGCCCGCCAAATGTCGATGACACCCGCATCCAGATCAACCGCATCCCACATCAGCGCGAGAACTTCACCCGGTCGTGCGCCACTGTCCGCGATGGTTTCGACATAGGTCGCGGCAATGGGTTTCCCGGCTGACCAAAAGTGATCGGCAAGGGTGTAGCTGTCATCCAGCGATGCGACCTTGGCCCGCTTCTTGGTGATCTTCGGGCGCGTGGCATCGATCCACGGTTCATCGGAAATCAGTTTCCACTTTCGTGCCTGCCGAAGCGCGGTGCGCAGAACGTCATAGAAGTGACGCCGCATGAAATCCGAAACGCCAGCGGTCACCATCTGGGCAACCATTCCGTCGATCACCTGCCCGGTCACTTTGTCCAACGGCTTGTCGCCAATGTATTCGAGAACCCGCGCGATCCGCTGTTCATTGGTCCTGGCTGTGGTGACGGACGTGTGCGCCCGCACGTGCGGCAACCACTTGTCGGTGATGAAACCCCGCAGCGTTGTCTTGCGGCCTTCTGTGGCCGTTGGTGCGGCCCGTTCGGTCGCTTCGATGCGGTTGGCTTCGGCCACGACTGCGCGTTTGCCACCGGACCCGGTGAACATCTTCGACCGTTTGGACCGCTTGCCCGTTACCGGGTCGGTGACGGTCCACCGCATGAGCCATTGGCCCGGTTTCTTTTCAATTGCTGTCGCCATGTCACGACTCCTTTCGTTTGGCACGTTTGGCCCGCATCCGTTCCCGGTTCTTCCGGCGACGTTCTTCGGCCTGTTCTGGTGTTTCGGACGCACGCACCCGGCGCATCCGCTTTGTGTTTGCGTCACGTTCGTGTGTGCGTTCGGTACTGGTCATTCCGGCACGGCGCAGACGTTGACGGGCCGCATCGTCCAGCGGGTTGCCCAAATGCCGGTCGATCATGGCAAAGCCCACACGGACAGCTTTGGGGCTGTAGCCGTGGTGATCCGCGACCATGAAGAAGCCTTTGACCAAGTGTCCCGCTTTGGGATCGTCCATCAGGTCAGCCACATCAGCGGCAATCAGGTCCGCGTGCGGTGCGAGTTGTTCCAGCAAATCCCAATGGACTTGTTTGCAATCCATGATCAGACCGGACCAGATCGCGTGACCGATCCCGGTCCGCAGGTTCTTCGCGGTTTCGGTGTTGTCGCCAGCGATGGCGATACCTTCTTCATTTGTCATCAGCCTGCATCCTTCTGGCGGGACACGGCCATCCGGCAACGTGTCGAACAATAGGTCTGGTTTGATTTCGTCATGACCATGTAGCGTCCGCAGTGCTGGCAATTGCCAACTTTGCGGCCCGCCATCAGGTCGGAATAGGCGGTGCTTTCGAGATACGCGGCCAGTGTCTTGGCCCGCACGCCGATCCCGGTTTCCACATCCACGACCAGCCGACCGGCGTCCCGGTGATCTTCGACCGCCTGACGCAGCGCAGCGGGGTCCATGGCCCGCAAACGGTCTAAGACGCCCTGCCACTCACTTGCCGGTTCACTGGTCCCTTGTGCGTCACCACAGGGGCCGAACGCGTTGAAAGCGGCATAGTCCGACAGGCCGATCACTGCGGCCCATGCGTCGGGCATTCTCAATTCATATTCGTGGCGATCTTTCGAGCCAGGAAACTGGATCGACGCGGCAGCCGGGAACACATGCCCGTCAGGAATCACCCCCGCATCTGCAACGAACGAAACCGCCCCCCCTTTGAGCGGTCGCCATCTGGTGTCCAAAGAAATCATTCCGCTTCTCCGCATTAAGCGCACGTAGCGCACAGAGTGGTTATAGGTATGTAAATAACATATTGCAAGAAAATGAATCACATTGTTACGTTAGAATCTGTAACGATCAACCAAGAGGGTAAAGACAAATGCAGAAGATGTTTCTGTCCGTTGCAGAATTTTCCGAAATCATGGGTCAGTCCGACAGCATGACCCGCAAGCAGGTGAAGAACGGTAACATTCGTTTCATGCGTTCGGGTGACCGCATCCTGATCCCGCACGATGAGCCCCAGCGCATCTATGACCGCGCGTTCGGGCCGGGGGATGCCGCGTGATGCGGATCGACCGGGCCACCGCATGGGAAAAGATCGACGCGTGGCAAACCTGCCTGTTTGAAGCAGTGGCGGAACAACCCGCCCGCCGCGTTTCGATCTATTCCGCCGCAATCGACACCCTTTCGACACTGCTGATCGGGGGTGATGCGGTTCTGGAACTGGACGAAGACGACACCGAAACCATCAACCAAGTAGAAGGAAACTGACACATGAAAATTCGTTATTGCGACTGCGTTATGAAGGGCGGATGCCCGCGAGACGTTATTGTCGAACGCCCGTTCGACTTCGACCCGAACGCACACACGACAGCCGAAAGTGCCGCCCACGCTTTCCATGCCGCTTTGGTCAAGTTGATCCAAGAGGCCAAACCTTATGACCCTTGGTTCGGCCAAGACCCGGCGCGAGAAGTTGCGATCTGGTCACCGGGCGAACGCGAAGACATGACCGAAGCCCCGACCGCATGGGGTGTCATCTGGGAAAGCGGACCGTATCGTTGGTCTTTCTGTTCCGAGAACGAGCCGACGGCTTACCGAATGGGATGGGGTGATTGGCCGTGGGTTCGGACCTTTGCTGACCGGGTGGCAGCATGAGCCCTGAACAGATCGATGCCATCGGCCAACAACTTCACGACGCGATTGAAGGCGCGAAGAAGGTTGCCGACGAAACCGGCTACCCGCGATTGATCCTGCATCTGGAAATGATCGATGAAATCATTGGACCGATCCAAAGCGCACTTACCGATCTGGTCGAAGGCGAAACCCACTAAAGCGAACACCCGACCACATGGGCCGGGTGCTGATTGAAACCGGGTTGTCAGTTTTTGCCGACGGGCAACCCACCATCATCATGAGTATGAAATGAGTAATACACAAACCCGCCGCCGCCAGCAAGATTTCCAAGCCGGGGATCGCAAGTTCTTCCAACGCCACCCGGATCGACAATTCCGCCTGCGTCGTATGAGCCAGGACGAAATGGCCGTCGTGTTGCACGATGACGCCCCGAAACCGGCCGAGGGGAATGTCTGGGTGGTCGTTGTCCAGAATGTCGCGCCCGGTATGCGCACTTATCAGTCGTTCCAGATGATGAAGAAGGCGTCTGTGTTCTGCCACATGTGGGATGATTTCCACTGCGGATTTGCCGTGCATCAGGGCTGGTTGATGTGTCCCGATGTGGTCGCGCAGGCCATGACGAACCGGGGGATGTGCTGATGATTGAGTTTGACCGGTACCAAGTCCGCGAACGCACACACGGCAAGACGGTCGTTTGCGCACGGGAACTGTATGACCAGATGGGCTACCCGGCTGATGAATGGAACATGTCGGTCAGTCAGAGCCTGACCCGCATTTTGAAAGACCTTGGCTTCACGGTGGTGCGCAAGACGGATCGACCGGCTTATGGCGGCTTCTATGAGTACGCCAAGCCGATGCCGGAACCAGAGCCCGTGCCACCACGGCCACCATCGACCCAATCAATCCCGATGGACCCCAAGCTACTGATGCTGGCCGCAACGATCCGCGACCATTTCGGTGGCGGTGAACTGGCGGCTGAAGTTCTGCGGCAAACGCTCAAATAAAACGACCCGGTCACCGCATGGGGCAGGACCGGGCCAACTGAAACCCTTCGATGAAGGACAACTAAAGATGCCCAACGATACCACAGGATTCGCCCTGACCCTAGTCACCAAAGACGAAGGCATCATGTCGAAGTCGATCTATTTGAACGGCAGCGGGAAGCCGCACAACGACAGCAAACAATGCGCCTTGGAAACCGGCACAGCACAGACCATTCAATTGCCGACACTGACCCATCTGGCAGACCTATTAAACACGATGCCATCCAACCAGTGCATCACCTTGGGGATTATCTCGAATGACCCGTCAGGCGACACGCTATGGCCACTTGTGACCAAAGCGGTTGCACGGACCATGCCACCCGGCACGCACATCACCCGGTCACAAGATCACATAGGATACCGCGAAGGTTTGCCGGGTCTGATGCTGATCGACTTCGACCAGAAAGGAATGCCGGACCGAGTGCGCCAAAAGCTGCAATCAGTGCGGGCGGTTGATGCAATTTTAGGCCATATTCCGGGCGCGTCCCAAGTCGGTCACGTGTTCCGCAACAGCACGTCGTCAGGATTGCGCAACATCCAGACCGGCGAAACCTACCCGCACAATGGGGGCTTTCATTTGTATCTGCCCGTTGCGGACAGCGCAGACATAGACAGAGCGTTGAAAGTCCTTCACCAGCACATGTTCCTGGCTGGGTTCGGTTGGCATTGGGTCGCCAGTCGGGGTGCGTTGATGGAACGGTCTTTGGTGGACCGTTCCGTCGGAACACCGGAACGCCCGATCTTTGAAGGTGCGCCATTTGTGGCTGAACCCTTGGTGCAGGACGCAGCCAGCCGTGCTGCTGTCGTTTCACCGGGGGTGGGGGTGCTGGATACACGGATCGCGTTGCCCGACCTGACACCGGAAGAACAAGCGCAATTCGACAATCTGGTCCGACAATCGAAGGCGGAAGTGAGCGATGAAGCGCAAGCCGTTCGCAACACTTTTGCACAAGATGAAGCGCAACGTACCGGCAAGTCGATTGAGACGATCCGCAACGAATTGGCCATGGCTGACAAGGGTGTCTTGGCTGTCGATCACGTTCTGAAGTTCGATGATCCTGAGATTGGGCTAAAGACGGTCGGTGAAGTGATGCGTGATCTGATTTTTTATCACGACAAGTCACTGGCCGATCCGACGGACCCGGATGACGGTCGCGGTAAGGCGATGGTTTTCAATTCCGGTTTGATCAACTCTTACGCCCATGGTGGTGCTGTCTACAAAATGACACCACCGCCTGACGTGATCGGTTCCATGATGCAGGCCGCAGGCGGGCCGGAATTTGGACAGATGCCACCGGGCGTCGTCCCGGTCGAAATCAACCCGGTCGTGGACAAGGTGGCCGAACTGATTTCGGGCAGTCAGGTGGACATGGCTTACCGCACTGTCATCAACCCCCATGATCTGGAACAAACAGCGCGTCTGATCGTTGCCGGGTACTTCACGGTCAATGACCGGCGCACATTGACCCACTGGCGGGGCGACTTCTATCGGTGGATCGGCACGCATTGGGAAGTGATGGCCGAAGATGACATTAAAGACGTGCTGTTCCACTTCTTCAGCAAGATCGTTTGTTACGAGAAAGAGATGCAGGACGGGATCACACGCCACAAAGTCAGCCCGACCAAAGTGCTGGTGTCGAACTATGTCGCGGCACTGCGGGCGGTCACGAAGCGATCCGCAGCCATTGAACCGGGATGGAACAAACCAGAGCCAGGAACATGGCGATCCGTTCAGAATGGCATCCTTGATCTGGACACCGGCAAGCTGGTGGCGCACACGCCTGACTTCTTCAATCACACATGGATCGACGCTGACTGGCAGGCCGATGCGGTCTGGATCGGGACACGGGCCGAAGCGTTCTTTAACGAAGCGTTGGACACGCCCGATCAGATCGGGTCGATGCAGGAGATTTACGGATACTTGCTGTCCGGTGCGACGTGGCTTCAGAAGGGGTTCATGTTCGTTGGCGAGAAACGAACCGGCAAAGGTACCAACATCAAGTTGCTGAAGGCACTGGAAGGCAATCTGGTCTATTCGATCCGGTCCAGCTTGTTGGCCAATCAGTTCGTCATGGAAGGCGCGGTGGGCAAAAGCCTGATGGTGGTACCCGACGTGCGCTTGAGCAAGGACTCGGACTTCAGTGCCATTGGTGAATTGATCCTGACCGTGACCGGTGAAGACGATGTGGACGTGCAGCGCAAGAACAAGCCCGTGTGGACCGGCAAGACGACCGTGCGCCTGATCCTTATGTCCAACAGCATTCCGTTGCTGCGCGATCCTGACGGTGTGCTGGCCAGCCGGTTCATCTATCTGACCTTCCCCAATTCGTTCTATGGGCGGGAAGACCCGGAACTATTCGACGCGTTACTGGCCGAACGGTCCGCGATCCTGCGTTGGGCTGTAGAAGGCTGGCAGCGTGTTCGTAGCCAGAAGCGTTTCACCGTGACAGAAATCAACGCTCAGATGCAGGCCGACGCGGAAATGAGGATGAACCCAGTTGGTCAATTCGTTGAAGAACGATTGGTCGTGACCGGTGATCAGGAAGACTTCATGAGCAGTGAAATGTTGTTCGGTGTGTTCAAAGCGTACATCGATGGGCGGGATGTTGGTGATTGGACACAGGACGGTTTTATAAAAACACTGAAAACCAAACCGCTGAAAATTACCTCTGGTAAAAATAAAACACAAACACAGCGCGGTTTTCGCGGCGTAAAATTAAAAATACTGCCGATACCGTCCTGAATAGGACACCTAGGACACCTTTCTGAAATTACTACGCGTAAGGAAAAAAGAGTCCCTTATATACCCCGGTGACCAATAAGTTTCCGAAACGTGTCCTAGGTGTCCTGCCGATCAATCACCAAATCATCTAGCTGGAAATCTATAAGCAATGGCACAGAAGAAGACGCACCCGTTCTATTCATCACCAAAGTGGAAGAAGCTACGGACGTTGGCGAAACGTCGTGACAATTACAGATGTACGAACTGCGGTGCCGACGTTCGGCGTTCTGGTGCTGCAATAGTGGATCACGTCAAACCACGCGACCAGTTCCCTGACCTTGCCCTATGGCTACCTAACCTTCGGACACTGTGCCGGTCATGTGACAACGCACGGCACCGGGAAAAGGGTAGGCGTCGGGATACGCCACTGATCGGACCTGATGGATTTCCTGTTGGCAGTGAATGGTCAACGGTCTGCAACGGCAACGATGATGACAACAACGACACGTGAAGATCGTTCTTTGATTGATTGTGATTTTGAGCACATCCGTGCTCACCCCACCACCAACATCCATCCCCATCACCATCTTCACACAACGCAACGATGATGACTGATCACTGATCGTCAACGGATCAATGACGGATCGCTGATGGTCGGTCGCGTGATCAAGCTGGGGCGGGGTAGTCGGAAACAAAGTTAGGGAGTGCGTCACCGGCGTGGGTCCAAAACTTTACATGCCAATTTCAGATTTGACCGGGGTTCACGCAAAAATCTTGCAACGAATGGCAATTTGACGCCACAATGCTACCGTCTAAACACACCGATTCAGGATGATTTACGCGCAATCAGACAGGATTTGCACGAATGCCCCGTAAACAGCACAAAACACGCAATGACAGCCTGACCGGCTTACGACAGGCCGCACAGGCCGATGAACCCGCCAGCGTGGCCGTGCCGGATGTGGCCGGATTGGAAGTGTTGAACGATCTGGGCAAACAGACCTTTGCCGACCTGTACCGATCCGCACCGGACAAATGGACGACAGCCGATCTGAATATGATCATGGAACTGGCGTTCGTGACACAGCAGATGGCCGACAACCGCATCTTGTGCATGATGACACCCGCCATCGTCACGCACGTGAACGGATCGTCAGGTCGAAGCCCGATCCATGCACATCAGCAGGAACTAAGCCGACAGATGCAAGCACTGGCCCGCGATCTGGGATTGCGCACCAAGGATGGCATCGCCTTGGCGGCATCTGCGACCAAAGCACCATCGACCGCAGAACCAGAGCCAGGGGGTGAAAACGTCACCAGCTTTGAAGCGTTCCTGAACGACGCGATCAACAGGGGGTAATGTGGTTCATTTACCATCGGACATTACCGAAACAGAAATGGTTCGCGCCAATGGGGGCAAGCCGCTCGAATGGCCGAACGACCCGCTTCACCGGATCGCGTACACACTTTGGCTAAGGAACAACCTGAAAGCCTTCGTTGATCAGGACCGGCTGAACCAAGCGTTCATGATCGGCAGTCACGGCAACCCCGATACCGCCCATAAGGTTCACACTGCACTGCGCACGCTGGCCAAGATCAACGGCTATCACCGATACCACAACTGGCCGACCGGTCTGGAAGGCATCATCAAACTGATCAAGACGGACCCGGATGAATGGCCCGCAACGCCCAAACAGTACGGGTTGATCTGATGACCAAGCGCAAACGTGAGAGACAAGCCAATGCGAAGACATCACCTAAACCACATCAGCGCGGATGGCCGCTCAGAGCGGCGAACCGGTCATCCGACGAAAAGCCTCAGATGACGGCAGTGAGCCCAAAGCGGCCGTCTAGTTCTTGATCAGAAGACGACCTAGATTGCCTTTAGGATCGCCTCGGCCATGCTCTGAGGATTTATGACCATTACGTTGTGATGACCGTCCACCTCGGCGGTATCGAAACGATTATCCTTGGAGGACCGTTCGTGAAACTCTTTGAAAACATGATTGCCGTTCTTCATACAGCGCATGTAGGTCAAGCGACGCTCACCCTGAAATGGGTCACCCTCAACTTTCTCGAGGAAGCAGTTCGGAGACATTGGACGCAGACGAGGCTCAGCGTGATCTGCTGCCGGGCCGGTCATTCCCCAAATCTCTGCCCAGGTGTCACGTGGCCGAGCCGGAACGTACTCGCCAGATGACAACGATTGAAGCATTCCATCACGCACCTCTTGGCTCTGATAATCCGAAACTGCTTCACCCTCTCCAAGCCTGAAGGCGTCAAGATAGATGCCGTGAGAAATCCGCTCTTCAGTGTCCTTTGCTAGTACCTGTGAGAGCGCTCCGCCACCGTATGAGTGGGCGACAACGACGGCGTCTTGGATGTCGAAGAAGAAAAGATGGTTCAGAATATCCTGACCGTGAGTGTGCAATCCTATCTCGAGAGACTGCAAATGCGCAGTTGTACCCATGCCGGACAGGTCGAGGGCTGACACGTTGAGCCCCCTTTGAGCGAGAAGCGGGATCGTCTCTTTCCAAGCCCACGCACCGTGCCATGCTCCGTGAACCAGAACGACGTGTTTTTTGCTCACGCTGGCTTTCGCGCTCGTAAGATAGAACGGCGCACTGAGCATCACTGTCGCTCCAGCGAGCACCGTCCGACGTGTTGTCGCCTTCATGATGGCAGTTCTCCCAATTGGCATGTTCCTAATGTATGGCACAGTTTTAGGGCTCGTCATTTAGCGCATCCGCGTTTCCGCATCGTCAGCATAGTGGCCAATCCACATGTTCAGAGCAGGTCTGTAACCAAGAGCAGCTTTGTCCGCAGGGTGGTCACTGATGCTCTACGCAGCGAACGACTCCATCGAGCCCAATGCAGACATGCTTTGCGGGTGAAGTTCCTGGTTAGGCGGTGTCGGTTCTCAAGCCTCGGACATGGGTTTGGATAGACAACGCGGCGGACGCTGCGTTAGAAATCAGAAAGCTCATTGAATGGCTAGTGCGAACGGGCAAAGTCGATATCCGACGTTCGCTGAACCAATAGCTCGGATGCTTCGACAGATAGGTCTAGGCAATATTGAAGAACAGACGGGAAATTCTGTCAGGTATAGGTGTTTGTTGGAGTGCAGGTCTTGCTGCTCCTTTGTTTTTGTCTTCAAAGGCGAATGCATCGCAGAAAGTGCTGCGTATCATGCGCTGGAAGAACTTCGTTCCGGCATATGAATCCTGGTTCAATGACGAGTTCGTAAAAAAATGGTCTCGTGAGAACGATACAGAAGTCGTCGTATCAAACGTGGGCCTTGGCGAAATCGGGCGGCTTGCGCAGCAGGAAGCGAAAGCTGGAGAGGGGCACGATCTGGTGCTCTTTCTGTCTCCACGGCCATCGCTGGAAGATTATACGATCGATCACAAAGACATTCACATCGAATGCGAAAGGCGATTTGGTAAAGCATACGATTTTGTGCGGCAAAGCGTTTTCAATCCGCGCACAGGCCGACACCATGGCTTTGCCGAAAGCTATGCACCGACAGTTGTCACATATCGCAGCGACATCTGGAACGCGGTAGGAACCGTTCCTGACGACTGGGATAAGATTAGAAATGCGGGCCGTGCTGCAAAACTTCTGCACGAAGCGCCGATAGGGCTTAGCCTCGCACCTGAACATAATGCAGACCACAGCCTTCGGGCACTGATGGCGGCTTTCGGATCGTTTGTTCAAAATGAGGGCGGGCGTCCCGCACTGGTCTCCCCAAATACCCTCGAGGCTCTGAAGTTCGGGAAATCTCTTTACGAAGAAACGATGTCTCCGGAAGTCCTCAACTGGACATCCGCATCCAATAATCAGGCGATGTTGTCCGGCGCCGCGAGCCTGACAATCGACACCATGTCCATCCTGCGCGCGGCAGAAGCAAAACGCCTGACTGCAGAGCCTTTTCTAACGTTAGCAAAACTCCCCGACGGACCTGCAGGACGCGGTGGCCCGGCCTTTGCCACGAATACGTTCGTCATCTGGCGCTTCGCTCGCAACATCGAAGGCGCGAAAAAATTTCTGCTGGACTACATCGGGTCATTTAGAGATGGATTGCTCAGAAGCGGGTTCCAGAACATGCCGGCTTTTCCGGGCGCAGTGTCCGACCTCGACGAGCTGATAAGCCCCCTTTCCGCAGCGAGCGGACGCTACGATGTTCTTTCTCACGTGCCGGACACCCTTACGAACCTTGGGTTCCCCGGCCATTCCAATGCCGCGACTGATGAAGTTGTGAGCCGCCGTATCATCCCTGAAATGTTTGCCCGAGTCGCGAAAGGAACCGCCACCCCACAGGAGGCAATGGATCTGGCCGGAGCAGCGATTGGTTCCGTTTTCGACAGATGGCGAGAATTGGGTAAAATATAGCCAGATCACAGAAGGTTGGGTTCATGCGCATTCGGAACAAGCTGCTTTTTGCTATGACCGTTCCGATCGGCCTTCTGGTTTTACAGATCCTGCTTGTGAACGTGTTCATTCGCGAACTGCAGACCGCGGTGAACTTCATCTCGTCTGCACATGAGACCATCGAAAACAGTTTTGCCGCGGGAGATTTAGTGACCGATCTGCGCGCAGAAGCAAAACAACTGCCTGTTTCGTTTATGACAGAAAGCGCAGTTCAGGATGACGATGTCCAACCATTCAGGGCCGGCTTCGAACTATTGGAAGCACGCATTGCAGCTATTATCATGATCACCGAAGGCCAGCGCACTATGGGGGCCGAGGCAGCCGTTCAAGAAGCTTTTGATCGTGTCAGGGTCGAACTTGAGGCGACAGAAGACTCGCTCTCAGTGGATGCGGCGGACATGGATACTCTGTTGGAACGTGCGATATTTCTGGATGCTGCACTTGTTTCACTATCTGACGCGTTAGAGGCGCTTACCCGCGATTTGCGCGCGGAGTTGCAAAGTGCCGTAAATCACGAACGGGAAATCCACAATCGCCCGATCTTTGCAGGTATCGCCATCGGTGCTCTTACTGTGATTATGCTGCTGTTTTTCACTTGGCTCGTTGTTGATCGGCATTTTGTCAAACGTTTGAGCAGTCTGAGCCAGTCGATGCTGGCCATCGCCGGCGGTGATCTTCGTGCCTATGTGCCTGAACCTGCGTCCAGAGACGAAATCGCTGAAATGGCGAAAGCACTGGTTGTGTTCAGAGACACCGCGGTGGAGGTAGAGGAAAACAACCTGCGCCAGGTGGCCGAGGCGCGGCAACGGCTGATCGATGCCATCGAAAGCATTGAAGAAGGGTTTTCGCTCTACGACAGCGAGGATCGTCTCGTCCTGTCCAACCGGCGCTATCAGGATCTCGTTCAACCAGACACGAATGAGGCACTCAAATCAGGAGCCAAGTTCATAGATGTCATCAAAGCAACCGCGCGGTCTGGTCAGATTATTGACGCGACAGATCGCGAGGAAGAATGGATCAATGACAGGCTCCGCCGTCACAGCAACCCGGCGGGTCCTTTTATTCAACGTCACAAGCCGGATCGATGGATAGAAGTGACTGAACACAAAACCAGCGATGGCGGAACAGTTGCGATTTACGCAGACATTACGGTGCAAAAACGATCCGAACTGGCCCTACTTGAAGCCAAACAGCGCGCTGAGGAAGCAACCGAAATGGTGTCCCAAAAAAACGCGATGCTGGAAGGATTGTCCGCGCAGCTGTCCAAGTATCTTTCGCCACAGATTTATTCTTCGATTTTCAGTGGTCAGCAAACAGTGGAAATCGCTAGTAAACGTAAAAAATTGTCCGTGTTGTTTGCCGACATCGTCGGCTTTACTGAAACTGCTGACACTCTGGAATCGGAAGAACTCACCAATCTGCTCAACAATTACCTTACGGAAATGTCGCAGATCGCGCTCCGAAACGGAGCCACAATCGACAAATACATCGGTGACGAGATCATGATGTTTTTTGGTGACCCGGAAACGCGTGGCGTTCGTGACGACGCTGTTGCCTGTGTGCGCACGGCCGTAGAGATGCAGGTGCGGGGAAAAGAGCTGGAACAAAAGTGGAGAGATCTTGGGATCGAGAAGCCTTTTCGGATGCGGATTGGTATCAACACCGGGTATTGCACAGTAGGGAATTTCGGCAGCGAAGACCGAATGGACTACACGATCATAGGAAACGAAGTGAACCTTGCCGCACGGCTTCAGACGCTGGCCGAGCCTGATAGAATTGCGATTGCGCACGAGACATTTTCCCTCGTTCGCGACCAGTTCCATGCGACAGAAGCGGAACCGAGGAGTGTCAAAGGTTTTGACAAACCAGTGCGAAACTACCTGGTCGATCTGCCTGACGATGATGATGCTATCGCTGCGTCAACGCACACGATTTCCCGTCATGGTCTGAGTGTCACCCTGGAAGCGACGAAGATGTCGCCCGACGACCGCGCTCAGGCTGCAAAAGAAATAGAGCATCTTCTTACACTATTGGGCAGGAAGGAATGACCAGCCCCGGCACACCTTCGGCGAACTACAATTCAAGTGAAGAAAAAAACGAAAACGCGCGCAATTGAATGTCGGTTTTGTCCGCACAGCGGTCATTGATGCATTACGCGGCAAAAGACTGCTTTGAGCCCGCTCCGGTACTTTCATTTTTAAAGCTGGTTGGCACGAATAAAAGCTGTTCGTCCCCCGTCTTGTTTGGGCCATCGCGCATGGATCTGAGTGGTCCTAGTGCACGGGATTTGGAAAAGTCCGCTCTTGCGGGGTAAGTTGGTGGTTTAGTCCTCTCGACCGAAGGGAGGCCAATGAGAGGTCAATCATAATGAACGACGTCCCAGAAGACGGCGCCCCACCTTCAGGGCCACCTTGGATAGCCCCGGAAATTCAACAAAAGATCGCTTGGAGGGACGGTGATGTAGTGATTTCTGTTCCAATTAAAAGCGGGACAACCTGGACAATGAACATCGTTCATCAGTTGTTAACGGGCGGGACTGATGATTTTCGAGACGTCTACGAAGAGGTGCCTTGGATTGAGTTTTTGGCCTTCCCAGGGCAGCCCCAAGAAGCCGTGGTTGAACGGGTAACAGCCATGCCAACCAACACGCGCCGCGCTTTCAAGACGCATTCGCCGCCACCTGCGGTGCCGTTTCAGAGCGTCGGGTCGGGCACCGACGTCAAATATGTCGTAATCATGCGAAATCCGGAGGAGGCCCTCGTTTCATTCAGGCCATTCCTGAACAAGCACTCGGACGCATGGTATGAACTCTGGGGCGTGCCAAGAGAAGCCCTTTGTCGACCCGACTTTCCAACCTTCTATTCTGATGTGATTGACGCCAACGGTATGCAAGGCGCGATCTTTGGCTTTCTCGCCGCGTGGTGGCCGCTCCGGAATGAACCAAACGTTTTGTTCCGGCACTTCTCTGACATGAAGAGTGACCACCAAGGATCAATCCGAAAGATTGCCGAATTCATCGGTGAAGAGCTGACCGAAGAACAATGGGCTAATGTGCTGGAGTTTACATCCTTCCCATGGATGAAAGCGAATGAGGGAAAGTTTGAAGGGCGTACGGCCTCAGAGATCCCAATCCTTAATTCCGGAGCCATGATCCGCAAGGGCGCCGTTGGCGAGGCAAGAATGGATGGAATGACGGAGGAGATTTCCCGGCACCTGCGCGAAGTTGGTGGCCAGATTTGCCCTGAGCCCGCCGCCATCAAATGGGTTTACGAGGGAGGCACTTTACCCAATTAAGTCGCACATGTGCGGCGAAGCAAATACGGAAGAACTGGCAAGACTAAGGACCAATGGGCAGGTTTCTGACAGTCTGCTTTGTCCGGAAGTTTAACGTTAGGCTCTAGTGCTGAGAGTATCCTAAGTTTTTTAG
>NZ_JBQFTB010000022.1:0-43452 GCF_056538465.1 Ruegeria sp. BG6
CCCACCAGCCCCGGAAACCATCATCCACATGGATCAGAGGCCAACAATGCACTAACAATCAAATTGGACCAGTCAGATGAGGCTGCTCACTTCCATATTTTTACTTTCGGGCGCAGCCGACGCACAGTTTGTACCCTCTGAAGAGTCCCTTCAAAACCTTTACCCCAGCAAAGCCTATTCACCCTATGCTCAGCGCAGCTTTCCATCGCGCGTATTTTGGGGCGACACTCATATTCACACCTGTCTTTCAATGGACGCCGGTCTTTTCGGGAATACGACCGATCTGGACACAATGCTTCGGTTTGCGCGAGGCGAAGAGGTCGTTTCGGCCACAGGGCAGCGTGTTAAGCTGGCGCGCCCGCTAGACTGGATCGTGACAACGGAACACTCGGATGGAATGGGCATGATCACCGATTTGGCCAAGGGTTCTCCCAACATTATGGAGTCAGAACAGGGCTCCCGCTGGGCAAAAGGTCTGCAAGAAGGCGGTGAGGCGTCTGCTGCAGCAGCTCTGGACCTGATCACTACGTTCTCTCAAGGGAACATGGATCCGGACTTGATTGCAGATTATTCCCCAGGATCGCCCATCTATGCCTCGGTCTGGGAAGACATGATCGCAACCGTGGAATCGTTCAACGATCCGGGAGGCTTCACGGCTTTCCACGGCTTTGAGTGGACGTCGCTGATCCGGGGCAACAACATGCACCGCAATATCATTTTTCGTGACAATGCAGATCGGGTCAAACAGGTCCAACCTATGACCACGCAGGCGCCCATCGGCTCTACAGACCCGATGGACTTGTACAAATGGTTGGAGGCTTATGAGGCCGATACCGGCGGACAAGCTTTTGCACTCGCGCACAATGGAAACCTGTCAAACGGCATCATGTTCCCATCTGAAACACGTTACAATGGCGAACCTGTGGACGAAGCCTATGCAATGGCGCGGATGAGATGGGAACCGCTATACGAAATCACCCAGATCAAGGGAGACGGCGAGGCGCACCCCGCACTTAGTCCCGATGACGAGTTTGCGAATTACGAAACATGGGATGCGGGCAACCTCGATCTAACTGAAGCCAAAACGCCAGATATGCTTGCAGGCGAATATGCGCGCGAGGCACTTAAGCAGGGGTTCGCCATAGAGGCGCGCACGGGCGTAAACCCATACAAATTTGGCTTGTCCGGCGCGACGGACGCCATACATCGCTGGCAACCGCTGACAGCGACAATTACTTTGGTAAAGCAACAAATGCCGAACCTTCATTGACACGTGCGTCGCATCCGTTCACCGAAACAGAAAATGGCGTTTTCCCAGGTTGGTCATTGGTGGCGTCAGGCTACACAGGTGTCTGGGCCGAAGAGAACACGCGGGCCAGTCTGTGGGATGCCATGGTGCGCCGTGAGGTTTATGCCACAACAGGTCCGCGCATGGCCGTGCGGTTCTTTGGGGGATGGGAGTTCGACGAGGATGACATGAGGTCTCGCGCTCCAGCCTTTGTGGGATACGAAAAGGGTGTTCCGATGGGTGGCGATCTGCGCCCGGCAACGTCCGATGCGCCAACCTTTATGGTCTATGCATTGCGCGATCCCATCGGAGCCAATCTTGATCGCATCCAGATCGTTAAAGGCTGGATGGACAGCGACGGGAACTTGTCCGAAAAAGTCTATGATGTGGCGTGGTCGGATGAACGTGAACTGGACGCTGACGGTAAACTGCCGGCTGTAGGTAACACGGTCGATCTGGAAGCAGCAAACTATATCAACACCATCGGCGCTTCAGAGCTGGGAACGGTCTGGACAGACCCAGATTTTGATGCGTCAGAGCACGCGTTTTACTACGCTCGCGTCATTGAAATCCCGACGCCACGCTGGGTCGTTTACGACAAAGTGCGTCTGGGCGCTGACATTCCCGAAGAAGCGACATTGATCGGACAAGAGCGCGCATATACGTCGCCGATCTGGTATTCACCAAATAATTAATAGAATGCCCGTTATTCTTGTTTTTTGACTGACCGCCTTGGGCTGACTGCGGTCCTTTGGAGTAAAAATGCGGATGGCAGCAATGTCCGCATACCGGACGTTCACTAAATTCTGCCGAACGTCCACATTGAGCCCATTCTACTAAATGCTGCACGGAGCACGAATGTCCGATGGTGGGTGAAGCGTCACCAGCCGCACGGGACCCGTTGGATCAAATCTCCCACTTGAAGCTTGTTTCTTGTTCAGTCACCTCCCAAAGCCTTGTCATTACCGGTTTGTCATACGCGTGTGGATTCAATGTACCCTTGCCGACCGGGCCAACGGCTTCAAAGCGGCCTGTTGGTCCGTAGAGCGCGCGTTGTTCGGTCAAATTCTCTTCGGTGGCGCACATGACTTCGGGATAGGACCCTTGCTCGGCCGTTTGAACCATCGGCGTCATGGTCATAAGCCACCAGATTAACCGCATCGTCCGGCTGCCACTTGTACTGATCAGTGACGTTGCCGACGAGCCGGGATGGCAGACATAGACCTCGACCTTGGTTCGCCCTGCGGCTGCAAGCCTGTCCTGTAGTTCATAGGCGAACATCATTTGCGCGAGCTTGCTTTGTGAGTATGCGGTATTAGGCCCGTAACCCTCTTCCCAGTTCATGTCGTCGAAATTGATCGTCTTCAATCCCATGTTGTAGCCAAGACTGGCAACAACAACGATCCGACCCTTCGAGGCTTCGATCCGCTCGAACAGAAGACCACAGAGTAGGAAGTGACCGTAATGGTTGGTGCCAAGCTGGCTCTCGAACCTATCTTCTGTCAGCTTGCGGGTTGGCACCTGCGCGATGGCAGCATTGCAAATGAGCGCATCAATCCGGGGAACGGAATTTAGAACATCGTCCGCGGCTTCACGCACGCTTGCGAGCGAAGCCAGGTCCATTCGTATGAAGATCACTTCTGCTTCACTGCCGAACTCACTCTTCAGGTCCGCAACAGCTGCCTGAGACTTCTCAGCCGAACGGTTCAACATCACGACCTTGGCGTTCTTTTTTAGGAGCGTCCGCGCGGCCTGGAACCCGGCACCGGCGTTGGCACCCGTGATGAGGTAGGTCTTGCCGGAGAGGTCGTCGAGGCGCTCGGGCATCCAGCCTTTGGGTCCAAATGTGGTATCTGGCATTTTTTATCTCCTATCCGCGTTGGCACAGGGGCCGAGCGAATTGTGTTTCAACTTGGAAATGCAGATAGCTCTCATCAGAACGCGGAAACAGGCAAGATAATCACAAATACTTGCCCGATTGTATCAAAGTAGTTGCCAGCATCGATCTGGAGCCATTACATCCCTCTTATGAGCAAGGATCAGATCAAGCAAATCATCGCAGACCGAACCGAAACGGACGGCCTGACCGAGACGGGCATCAAGGGTGTACGGCTGTTTCGCGCCACCCAATCAATCCCCTGTGTTCCAGCCGTTTACGAGCCCTGCATCGTGGCCATCGTGAGTGGGGTGAAGGAAGCCGTTCTGGATGGCCGAAGATACGAATACGACAACAGTCAATATCTCTGCTGTCCGATGTCGATGCCGGTCAAGGCGGGGACGCCTTTGGCTTCGCATGACAACCCGCTCTACGGGGTTATGATCTCACTGGAACAACGTGTTATGGCCGAGCTGGCGATGGAGATGGAAAATGCCGGGGGCGTTCTGCCTTCGGTCAAAAGAGAACTGCGGGAGCCCGGAATTAGGCTCGCGCGATGGGACGATGGTTTTACTGATGCGCTGCTGCGGCTACTGCGCCTCGGATACAGCGAGACGGATACAGCGGTTCTCGGCGAGGCGCGATTGCGTGAGGTGATCTATTCGATCCTGAAGGGAGAAGCTGGCACATTCGCACGGCAGGCATTCGGTGCTGGCAACGCCATCGCACGTTCCATTGCGCACGTGTCGTCAAATCTGGATGCGCCGATCTCGATTGACGATATGGCAAGCCGAGCGGGCATGAGCCGGGCGGTCTTCCATCGCAAATTCAAGCAGGTCACGACGATGGCCCCAATCCAGTTCGTTAAGTCGATGCGCCTCAACAACGCCGCCATGAAGATCGCGGGCGGGATGCCTGTGAACGAAGCCGCGATGGACGTTGGCTATGTCAGCCCGTCCCAATTCAGTCGCGAGTTCAAGAGAATGTATGGACAATCGCCGAAGCAATGGGGTGACGCTCAGAAACTACTGGTCAGAGTTGCTTGAAGCTGACTTACGTGAGGAAAGCGGACCTTGGAGCCACCGCAGCGAACGGCAGCTTTGTCGTCAGAACAGCGGTCATTCAGGCGGAGCGCGGCGAAAGACGGCTCAGAGCCCAATATGGACGTCCGTAATCCAAGTTGTCATTTAGCGACTTTTCTATTCGGCCAAATTCCGAGTGAATGCACACAGAATAGGTTTTTGGTATCTCAGCGGCTGCATTCTCTTTGTTTAGTCAAGTGCGCGCAGGCGTTTTAGAAGCGAAGAGGTATCCCATCGACCGCCTCCTAGCTTTTGAACATCCTTATAGAATTGATCAACCAGCGCGGTTACTGGCAGACTTGCGCCGGTTTCGTTGGCAGTATCAAGACAGATACCTAGATCCTTGCGCATCCAGTCAACTGCAAACCCGTAGTCGAAATGATCTTCGAGCATTGTTTCGTGTCTGTTGTCCATCTGCCAACTACCGGCCGCGCCTTGGCTGATAACTTCTACAACAGAACGTCCATCAAGGCCCGCTTTCTCGGCGAAGTGCAGCGCTTCGCTCAATCCCTGAACCAATCCTGCGATTGCGATTTGGTTGCTCATTTTTGTTAATTGCCCAGCACCGCTCTCGCCGATACGTCGACAGATTTTTGAGTATACTTGCATGATAGGTTCGGCAGCGTCGTATACGGGCTGATCGCCTCCACACATAATCGAAAGAACGCCGTTTTCTGCCCCGGCCTGACCGCCGGAGATTGGCGCATCCAAAAAACCCAGGCTTTGTTCTTTCGCCGCAGTGTAAAGTTCGCGCGTGACCTTGGCAGAGACAGTTGTGTGGTCGACTAGCGTTGCGCTCTGTGACATGCCACCGAATGCGCCGTCTGGCCCAATGCAAACGTTCCGAAGATCATCGTCATTCCCGACGCATGTCATGACGAACTCTGCACCTTCGGCAGCTTCGCGGGGTGTAGCGCGCGCAGAGCCACCATGTTCCGCCACCCACGCATCAGCTTTGGCGGTCGTTCGATTGTAAACCGTAACGTCGTGCCCCGCTGCCTTTAGGTGACCGGACATTGGGTAACCCATTACGCCTAATCCGAGGAAAGCTAGTTTTGCCATTAAAGTGTCCTCTTCTACAAAAGGTCTCGCGGTGTTTTGCCAGCAAAGAAGGCGTCTAAATTATCCAAGGCGCGAAAGCCCATTGCGTCGCGGGTTTTCGTCGTTGCGCTTCCGATATGCGGCAACATGAAGATGTTCTCGTACGCGGCGAACTTTGGGTTGCCCCGCGGCTCAGTCTTGAAACAATCAAGGCCCGCGGCGGAAAGCTTTCCGTTTTCGATTGCGTCCAACAGTGCTTCTTCATCAACAAGGGCACCTCGGGCGGAATTCACGAGTATTGCTCCGTTCGGCAGTTCAGCCAAACGTTTGGCGTTCATCAGGTCAAGAGTTTCGGGGGTAGCGGGGCAATGAAGTGATAGGAAGTCAGCGACTGGAAGCAAAGTGTCGATACTATCGTGGTAGATTGCTCCGTTTTCCTGATCGGCCGAGAGGCGGTTGCGGTTGAAATAATGGATTTCCATATCAAACCCGCGGGCTTTTTTTGCAAATGCCCGACCCACGCGCCCCATCCCTATGATGCCGAGGCGCGCACCTGTGACTTGCTTGCCAACCATGAAAGACGGGCTCCAACTGTCCCAGGTGCCCGACCGCATTAGGCGGTCGCCTCGAACCGCGTGTCGCGCCGCACCGAGCATAAGCAGTATTGCCAATTCTGCCGTTGCATCAGAAAGGACATCGGGAGTGTTTGTCACCGCAATTCCTTTTGCCGCCAAAGCCGGAAGATCGCAGTGATCAACGCCAACAGAATGGTTCGCAACAATCTTCAAGCGCGGGTCTAGCTGCGACACGACTTCGCTTGAGAATTGTTCCGAATGGCAGGGCATCATCGCGTCGACCTTTGCACTCATTGCGATGATTTCTTCCGCGGTGCCCGGTGTATCGGCTTCGTTGAGGATTACGTCATAGTCCCGGCGCGCGCGATCGACGGTAGCACTGGATAATCGACGTGGAAGCCAGAGGACTGGTTTATTGCTCATCGGGTCAGTCCTTTTTGATTGCGTCTTCCCATAAATTATAAAGCGCAAGCGCTATTACGAAGACTGCAATACAAAGGAATGGCAGACCGCCCCAGAACCCGGCAAATCCTGTCGAGATACTGTGCGCGAGACCAAGGACGAATATCATCATTAGGCCGGTGCCGATTATGCCCACGAGAATGTTTGTCAGACGTGACATACGTTTACTCTCCGTTTTGTTCCTGTGCTCTTACGCTGCGTTGAACCCATGATGCAGTGCGTAAAAGTCGGTCATCCTCTTCGACAGCCCCAATCAACTGGACGCCGATGGGCAGGTCGTTCTGCCCAACCAGCAAAGGCAGCGTGAGACATGGCAAACCCGCAAGTGTCCAGGTCAGACAGAAAACGGAATCTCCTGTGTGTCCCGCACTCAATGGAACAGCTTCGCCTGTTGCTGCAGGGGCTAAAATTGCGTCGAACTCATTGAAATACTCTGCAAAAAAGCCTTGAGCAGATAACATGACGGCCAAGGCGTCTTCATATTGGGCCTCGCTGAGATCTGCGCCGCGGTTGATAGCATATTGCATCTCGGCGCTGATTTCCGACCAATGTGTATTCGAAATTTCCATCATATTCTGGCGAATTTCGTAGTCATAGATCGTTTTGTGAACGTTGATGAGATCAGCCAGTTGAGGGGATACCGAAAAGTGCTCGACCCGACCGCCTAGGCTGTCAATCACAGCGTTCAGCCCTTCAAGGGCATCTGCATCAAGGCGGTCGTTGAACGGAAAATCCAGCCAGGCAATATTCGGTTGAACCGGAACGTCCGCCTGCGCGCCGGTCAGCATATTCGCTCGCGGTCGGGCAAAGCTGGCGGGATCGCGTTGGTCATATCCGGTCACCACATCTGTAAGCAAAGCGATATCTTCAAGCGAGTTGGCAAATCCTCCAACGTGATCCAGAGAAACCGACGTCCTGAAAACCCCGCTGCGCGAGATCATTCCGCGGGATGGTTTGAAGCCGTATACGCCGCAGAAAGAGGCGGGACGGATGACCGAGCCGCCGGTCTGCGTACCAATAGCCAAAGGTACGTGCCTGGCCGCAACGGCTGCGGCCGATCCGCTTGATGACCCCCCAGGTGTTCTATTCGGGTCGAAGGGGTTGGTGGTGTCGGTCGGATGCATAAAGGCAAACTCGGTCGTCTTGGTCTTGCCCATGATGACAGCGCCAGACTCTCGAAGTAGTTCAACTAGCCTTGCATCTGTTTCAGGTTGTCGACCCGCAAAGATCGGTGTCCCTCGCTGGGTGGGCATATCCTTTGTGTTGACAATGTCCTTCAGAGCTACGGGCACACCATGCAGTGGACCAGTTGCCCGGCCCGCTTTTCGGATGCGATCCATCTCCCGCGCCTGATCCAGCGCTAAGCCCGCGTCAAGGTAAGCCCACGCGCGAATAACACTGTCGGTCCCTTCAATACGCTTGAGACAGTCTTCAACAAGTGCTTCGGAAGAAAAACGTCCGTCCCGTATGCCCTCGGCGGATTGGACTGCCGAGAACAATGAGAGATCATGCTTGGTCATGGCACCCAAACCCCGAACAAGTAGTCAGGCAACCAAAGCGCGATGCCCGGGAACTGGTACATCAGCACCATGCAGAGGATCACGATGGCCAGATAAGGCATCAGACCCTTGAAGATCTCCATAAGTTGGATCTGGTTCTTGAGTACACCTTTTAGGTAGTACGCTGACATAGCCATCGGCGGTGTCAGGAACGAGGTCTGCAAGTTCAGAGCAACCAGCATCGCGAAGAAATAAGGGTTGACCCCAAAGGTCTCCAACATAGGCAGGAAGATCGGCACGAAGATGATGAGAATCTCGGACCATTCCAGCGGCCAGCCAAGCAGGAAGATGATCAACTGAGCAAGCACCAGGAACTGCCAGGGTTGCAGGTTCATGCCAACGACCCAATGTTCGATAACGTCGTGTCCACCGAGATAGGAAAAGATCGAGGCAAAGGTCCATGAACCCACGAACAACCAGCATACCATTGCGGTGGCCTTAGCTGTCAGGAAGACGCTTTGTTTAACCTTGTCCCATGTGAGCGACCTGTAGAGCATCGCTAGCACCAGTCCGCCCAATGCGCCCATTGCAGCCGCTTCAGCCGGTGTCGCTAAACCTCCAAGGATGGAGCCAAGCACCAGCATGATCAAAACGGTCAACGGTACGAATGATACCAGCAAGTCCATATAGATCTGGCGTTTTGGCGGAATGTCTTCCTCTTGGGGCTTCGGTGCAAGCGATGGATTCAACCAAACCCGAACCATCACGTAGACGATATATAACCCTGCCAGCAGCAGTCCCGGAAAAACCGCAGCAGCATACAAACGCAATGGCGAAAGCTCAGCAATCGCGGCATAAACGATCAGCATAATCGAAGGCGGGATCAGAATGCCCAAAGTTCCGCCTGCACAGATAACGCCAGAGGCGAAGCTACGCTGATACCCCGCATTCGCCATCGCTGGATAGGCCAGCAGGCCCATCAAGGTAACAACCGCACCAACAATCCCTGACGCCGTCGAAAACACAGCGCAAGTCAGAAGTGCGGCAATGGCCAGTGACCCGGGTAGATTTCGGGCAGCCATGTACAGCGAGAAAAACAGGCGATCGACAATGTTCGCTCGTTCAACCACGTATCCCATAAATAAGAATAATGGGATGGCAACAAGCGTGTCGTTCTCCATCACCGAGTAGGTGTTTTGGTTGAGAAGATAGAAGATGTTGTTGTTGAAGATATCCGCAATGCTCTCCGGCGCGGATTGGTAATAGGCGTAATACCCAAATCCAACACCCATAGCGAGCAGTGTGAACGCGATTGGAAAGCCTAGCAGCACCAAAACTATGAAGAGGCTGAGCATCAAGATGGCGACCTGAGGATCAGTCATCGTTGCGGCCTCCTTCTTTGGTACCCGTGGTCCGAATTTTGTCGATGGTCTCTTCCATCAACATGTCCTCGGTCTCGCGCACGTCATCCAACCGCTCAAGCCAGACGCCATTCCGCATCGCCAGCCAGCATCGCGCCATTTCCGCAAGTCCTTGCAGCATCAACAAGAAACCAGCAACTGGGATCAGAGTTTTGAAAAAGTAGATTTGGATTCGGGCAGGGCTGTTCCAGCTGACCTCTTCATAACGCCAGCTATCCTTGGCGATTTCCCACCCGTACCAAAACAGAGCGAACATGCCTGGAAAGAAAAAGAGGATGTACAACACAAAATCTACACGCGCCTGCCAGCGGACAGAGAACAGCCTGTAAAGAACGTCGCCCCGAACATGCGCGTCTTGCGCCAAAGCGTAAGCACCGGCCATAAGAAATAACGCGCCATACATCTGGACCATCATGTCGAACGCCCAGACGGTTGGCTTGTTCAGCACGTACCGGACGAACACTTCGTAAGACACAGAAAGTGTCAGAATTAGTATGCACCATCCAAAGGCTTTGCCGACCCATTGGCTTAGCCCTTCGATGGCGTGAATTGTCTTGATCAAGGTCAGTTCCTCGCCTGTTCTGCCCGGGTTCGGGAAGCCGGGTAAAAACACGACTTCCCGTTTTCAGAGATGCTCAGGCCTCAACCGAAGTAGTGCTTGTAAGCCAGCTTGTAGTCCGGCTGGTTGAGGTTGAGGTAGTTCATAACGGTCTTCGCATAGGTTTTTTGGCTGTCGACCACCTTGGCGAAGAACGGATCCTCGTTCGAGATCCTGTCGACCACAACGTCCCATGCCTCCAATTGAGCCTGCATTACGCTGTCGGGTGTACGATAAACATTGACACCCTGCTCTTCGGCCAGCGTTACCAGATCGTCTGCGTAACGCTTTGTATTGTTCCAATAGAAGTTGGAGTTTTCAGCCTCGGAAGCATATTTCAGGATTGCTTGCAGTTCTGGCGCAAGGGCGTTGTACTTGTCCTTGTTGAAGGTAACCTCGAAGAACTCCTGACTTTGGTGGAATGACGCCAAATGGTAATGCTTGGACACGTCCTGCATACCAAAGTCGCGGTCTGATGTCGGGTTATTGAACTCAGCCGCGTCGATCAGGCCAGATTTCATTGCAGGCTGAATTTCTCCGCCCGGTAGTTGTACGACCGACATTCCCATCTCAAGCAGAACGTCTGCCGCAAGACCAACAGTCCGGTATTTCAGGCCGTTCATCTGATCAGCGCTGGTGATTTGCTCTTTGAACCAGCCCAATGGCTGTGCCGGCATGGGCGAGTTGAAAAACGACACGACATTGAGCCCGAGAATGCCCATCAGCTCGTCAAAAAGTTCCTGACCTCCGCCGTAGTTTACCCAACCCAGAACCTCCTGGCTTGACCAACCAAAACAGGGACCGGTGCCGAAGAGCGACGCGGTTTTGGATTTTGAGTACCAGTAGGCCGGCACGTAGTGTGCGGCATCCAGAACGCCGCGATGAACCGCGTCCTGCATCTGACTTGTTTTTACGACCGAGTTCACAGGCAGCAGCTCAATGGTCAGTTTGCCACCGGACATCTCGTTCACGCGATTTACATAGGATTGCGCGTTTTCAAGAAAGATGCCGCCGCCCCAGGCAGCTTGCATCTTCAGGTTGGTTCCTTCCTGCGCATGGACAACCGGGGCTGCAAGCGCGCCGGCGCCCACAACAGCAGAGCCACGCAGAAAACTTCTGCGGTTCAAAGATTTTGTCATGTTTCCTCCCTTGACTGGGCCGTCGCCGAATAACCTACAGCATTGGCACCAATCCGCCCTCCAGCGGACAGGTCTAACGATAAGCCAGATTTCAAATTTTTCAAAATGATTTGGAAATTCCTTCTTTTTGAGCAATCAATGCATCTTAACACACTGGAATTATTTGATTTATTATTTTTCATTTTTTTAACCCCATGAAAGAGCTAGAGTATGGAACCACGTCATAGATCATTGGTTGCACGCATTATGAGAGAGCAGAAAAACGCCAATCGCCGGGGGCGCCCACGCTTGAAGGCCAATGAGGAGAAAACTGTAGGACCTCTCGTTGGGGCACTCGATCGTGGGATTCGCGTGTTGATTTTCTTGGCGGATACGCGTGGTGCGACGCTTGCAGATATCGCCGGACATACAACAATTCCAACTGCAACAGTACACAGGTTGCTGACCACACTTCAGAAGAATGGAATGGTCGTTAACGATACCCGGCAGGGTCGTTGGCGCGTTGGGCCACAGGCATATCGGATCGGCAGCACCTTTGAAGAAGGTTCAGTTTTGCTGGAAGTCGCACCGCCGGTGATGCGGATGCTGTCACAAGAGACCGGCGAAACTGCAAATCTGGCAATCGAAGAAGGTGGAGAGTTGCTCTACCTTGTTCAGGTGGAATCCGAAAACCCAATAAGGGCATCTATCAAGAACGGGACCGCATCCTATTTTCACACGTCAGGTGTTGGCAAAGCCATAATGGCGTTTATGGAAGATTCCTCGCTAGAGGATCTATTGGCACCACTGACGCTTGTAAGTCAGACGCCCAAATCAATCACTGACATACAGCATTTGAAGGCAGAATTGAGCAAGTCCAGGCGACGTGGATGGGCATTGGACGATGAAGAACGTTTCCCTGGTATGCGGTGTATTGCTGCGCCTGTCTTCGACTCGTTAGAAAATGTTGTCGCGGGCGTTTCAGTCTCCGGCCCTATTGCGAGGTTTCCCGACACGAAGCTGGAAACCCTTGCGGCATCGGTCGTCAAAGCTGCGGCAAAAATCTCGGAAAGGCTCCGTGAGCAACCCGATCTGATTGGTCCGAGTTGATTGTTAGTGCATGATTGGGCTGGTTTCCATTGGCATTATGGTTTCTGGAGCTGGTGGGCGATAGCCCAATGCACTGTATGGTCTGTTAGTATTGTGGTGTTTCCGCCATTGCTCGATCAGGATCTCAGCCTCACGCAGGCTGTAGAAGATTTCACCGTTGAGCAGTTCATCCCGCATCCGCCCATTGAAGCTTTCGCAATATCCGTTCTCCCAAGGTGATCCTGGCTCAATGTAAACGGTCTGTGCGCCGACAGCCGCGATCCAGTTCCGAACCGCTTGTGCAACGAACTCAGGGCCATTGTCCGACCGAATGAAGGCGGGAGCGCCACGCAGGATGAACAGGTCGGTAAGAACATCGACCACGTCCGTCGAGTTCAGCCTGCGCTTCACACGGATCGCCAGACATTCACGGTTGTGCTCGTCTAAGATGTTCAGCGTCCAAAAAGCTTTGCCATCGTCGGTTCGACAATGAACGAAGTCATAGCTCCAGACATGGTTCCGATACTCAGACCGCAACCTGGCGCATGATCCGTCATTCAACCAGAGCCGCCCCTTCTTTGGCTGCTTTTGCGGAACCTTCAGCCCCCCTCGTCGCCACAGACGTTCAACCCGACCATCGCTGACAGACCAACCTGCGTCTCTCAACAAAGCCGGGATCCGCCGATAGCCATTGCGACCAAACTGCCTGGCAAGAGCAATCATGTCGGCAACCAGATGATCCTCATCCGAACGCCCTTTCGGGACATGCCTCTGGGTCGAACGATGTTGCCCCAGTACTCGGCAGGCTCTGCGCTCAGATACTTTGAGCCGGCTGTGGAAATGATCAATGCAGGCGCGACGACCAGCGGGTAAATGCCATGTAGCCGGACTACCAGAAAGCGCTGGAGGAAAACGACAAGCGGTACGAAGCACATATCTACACCGGCGTGAACCACGGCTTTCACAACGACGCTACGCCGCGTTACGATGAGCAGACCGCTCGTCTTGCCGAAGAACGCAAGGTGGCCTGGTTCCTTACGTACCTCGCCGGCCAAGCCAGATCGCGCAGAAATCGCGGTGAATTCCCCGTGTGCTGTGCTTGAATGGCCCCTCCACGTGTATAGATATGAAAGATTGCAGAAGTACGAATTTGAAACTGCAGTTGGGAGATCGACATGACAACCCCATGCCTGACCCGAAGAGCTATCGTTTCAACCGCGGGGGCCGCGCTTCTCATTGGTGCCTCCGGCCTAATCTTGCCAGCACGCGCGCAGTCCGTTGCGGCCACTCCGACGATGCGGGGAGGAGCCAACAATTACCGCCCTGGCGCCCCGATCGTGGAAAGGATCGGCGATGGCGGCTTTTGGACCACTGGAACCGTGCGACGCGCGGGCGACGGTGCGCCCCTTTCCGGCCGGCGCATTCAGGTGTGGGCCCATACGACCGAAGGTCACGAACGGGACGCGCGGTCTCATGGCGCGACGCTCACCGACGCCGACGGCGTATTCCGCATCGAGATGCCACAGATTGTACCCGCCTTCGGTCAGCCGCATGGGCATCTGGCTTACGATGCCGAATACGATGATGGCGGATTCGAGACGGTTTTTTTGCGGCCTGTGATGGAGCGGGCATCGGACACGAGCCTGCATGTTGAGTTCGTTCTGCGTCCTGTCTGATGACCTTGTTGCGCGGCGTGGTCGCATGGGGGGCTCTAGCCTTGGCAATTGCCGTGCCCTTGATCGCCGCAGCGCAAAGCCCGCTTCTGCAATGGCGCGAGCCGCTCTATGTCATTGCCGGGTTTTCTGGGATCGTCGGACTAGCGCTTTTGCTTGTTCAGCCTCTTCTAATCACCGGCGTACTTCCGGGGATCCCGGCGCGGCGCATCCATATCTGGACCGGAACGGCGCTGGTTTTCGCGGTAGTTGTCCACGTGGCGGGTCTTTGGGTCACGAGCCCGCCGGACGTGGTGGATGTCCTGCTGTTCCGCTCTCCGACTCCGTTTTCCGTCTGGGGTGCGGTGGCAATGTGGGCCCTCTTCGCAACCGCCATTCTTGCTGCCGTGAGAAAGCAACTGGGATTGCGCATCTGGCGCCTCGGCCATAGCGTGGCGGCGGTCGTGATCGTCACGGGCACGGTCGTACACGCGTGGCTAATCCAGGGTGCGATGGAGGACGTGACGAAAGGGGTACTCTGCGTGATCGTTTTGGGGGCAGGAGCATGGGCCCTGTGTCGCCGCCGCGTATGGCGAATGCTTCGCTAACCGCGGCGATAACAGATCGTGCGTAGCGGGCCGTTCGTCGTCCAACTTCAAGAAAGCCGGCGCAAACAACATTTAGGTAGCTGCGCGATTCCTTTAAATGCATGGCTCAAACGAAAGTTAATGTTCGGCGCGACAAAAGCGCATTTCGTCCGCCCAGCGGTCACTCGCGACAAATTCGTGAACGTCTGCCCCGAGCCCATACCGGAAGTGCTCAGGTCTGAACCCTCGCAGGTGCAGCAATATCACCGATCTCAGACATCATCTGCGTCGCAGAGAGAAAAGCGGCCATTCGTTCACTGCACGAAGAAATTTGGGACTTTGATATCTGAGTCGCGGACTTTGCCCTCATCTAACGCTCCAGAACCGATGACTGTTGTTCTGAAAGCCCTTAGATCGAATAAAATTCAAGCATGATGGTTGAGCACTTGGATTCCACTGTTGATGTTCCCTGACAGGCTAACGCAATGCCCGTCGGCTCTTCAGCGGTCCCTTGGCCACTGCAGCGCGTTGCAGAAAGAGCAGCTCGCCCAACATATCGCGGACAGCTGCTTTTGAAGGGGTAGGTTCCAGAAAGTCAAATAGACGCAACAAATTTGCCGGGTGTTTTACGACCAATGCTGCCAAAACCTCTTTCGCGGTATCGACCTCATAGGCCGCAATCATTTGCGCCGCGGCTTGCATTGGGGTCGGCAGAGCACAATCTTGTGGCCGCATGGATGTTTCTCGCAGCGCGTCAAACGGCGATGCACCAAGCGCACGGAATTTCGGCATATGAATGCGTATGTCAGCAGCGCGGTTCTCAATCACCGAACCGGATCGCTGAAAATATTCGAAAGGGGCGAGTTTTTTCAATGCGCGCCTTCGCATCGGGGCGGACAACATTTCAAAATCTGCACGATCGTAGTGCAAATCGTCAAAGACGGAGATCAGCCGCCGTCCCGCGTCGGCTACCATCAAGTAGGGATCGGCGTTCAGTGCCGCGACCATGTCGGCAGAGTTTGCACGCTGCTGCGCGGATTCATAAGGTACAACCGCGTAAGTCTTCCGGTCAAAAAGACGTTTAAGTTGATCTATCATCAAGTCGAATCCTTCATTCGCTTCGACGCGACGATCCTCCACTAGTAGTCGCTGGCAAACAGATAGGCTTTACGAGGTGCAAAAGAACCCTAATTGCTGAGTAGAAATTCTCAGGGAAAACTATCATGCTGCAAGACAAGAAATCAGAAACCGATGCCGAGAGGAGAAAGGCGCTGCTGCGGCGCTTGTTATCTGACCTGAGCCGGTCCAATCCCAAACTCTACTATCAGTCGACGAGCCAGATTTCTCGGTTGCTGAAAGATCATATTTCTGATGGCAAATCGCTAAACGGAGAAGATCGCAAACTTATGGAACCGCTCACCTGCCGCGACCTCGAAGTCCTCCTTAGTCTACATTAGCGACAGAAGTCCCAGTCTTTCATTTTGACGCGCAAATAATCACAAACGCGGAAAAACAGTCGTTCGTTCATCTTGCAGTGTCAGTCAAGTCGAGCGCGAAACCGTAAAGCTCGATATTTACGAAAGCATGCCGTGCAAAACATGCTGGGCTGTTGAGACAATAAGCGGGTCTCGGCGTTGAACTTGAAGACGCTTTGAGCATTGCTGAACAGATAGACATCTGACCACCCTGCGAGCGGTCGAAATGTCCGTTCGCAACCTCAAACCAGTCATCTGACCAAATCTCTCGGATGTCCGCTTTGAGCCCAATCTGAACATTGACGAGCGGCTATGCCCACTGTGAACCATGTCGCTGACGGAAGACCTGAAGCAAATTCTAGATACTGCCCTGCCAACCGATCCCAGCTTTCAGCGGGTCGAGAAGGCCGTCATAGACAACTGCATTAGTGACTGCCGACGATACGCTTTGGAGGGCTCCATTGAAGCCTTTTTTGTTGTCCGCGATGCGTCTATTGGCACTTCCCGACAATGGGCACACACGGCTGATCCCGAATGATGCGATCTCGGTGCTACCGCTGAGGTTCGTGAGCGTGGGGCGTTCAGTGCAAGTCATTGGGGCGGCACCAGGGGTAACCGCACCGCAAGGAGAGGTGATAGCAGTCAACGGTGCGGCTGTGAGCCAAATCGAAGCCACTGCGCAGAAATTTCTGGCGGGAACCTGCCAAAGGAAACGGGTCATCGGACCGATTCTTCTGGCTTGGCCGTACGCTTTGGCACGATTGGGCTTTACGTCAAACGGCAGCACGACCGAGTATCGTGTGCAGGACGAAAATGGGCAGATAACCAATCTGAAAGTAGCCTAGGGTAATACTGTTCCTGCATCGACGCTCTACCCGAGAAACGAGCACGGCAAGGCTGATCCGGCCTGGGAACCCGAGACCTTTGTGGAGATTAGGGACTGGCAAGATCTGGGGCTATTAATAGCGTTGCCAAGTTTCTTTGATCCGAGCGAAAGTGCGCTGCCCAAAGCTATCTCAGCGGCAGTGGAACGCGTGCGTGCCTGCTCGAACAAAACACTCTTGATTGACGTTCGCGGAAACACCGGCGGCGATTTTCTTCTAACGATGCCCTTAATCGACGCGATCTCGCAAAGCGCAAGTAAGCAGATTGTTGTACTTGTCGATAAATTCACGTTTTCCGCAGCGATCGTGTTTGTGGCCATCCTAAAACATCGTTTTGGAAACAGGCTGAAACTCATCGGGGAAGAAATGGGCGACGGGTTGGTGTTCTTTGCCGAGAGCGGGTTGCTCGATTTGCCGGCTAGCGGAGCGGTCGTTCGATACTCATCAGCCTTCCACTACTGGAAGACCGGCACATCAGACGAAACCACCCCGCCCGAGATCGCGCGGAATATCGTACCTGTAGGAGCACTGAACTTGGATCGGGAGTGGGATGTAAGACTTACTGGTGAGTATACACCTGGCTCGTTCTATCAACGAGTTCTCAAAAGCGTGAGCGATTAGACAAACGACCGCTTCGTCCCGCAGAGCCGACGTTCTCGGCAACTTGGGTGAATGACCGCTGTGCGGACAATGCGGCTGCTGTGTATTGGAAGCGGTCACTCTTGACGGTCCACCTCGCAAAGTCATTGTCTAACACTTACTGACTGAAAGCGTGAGACGGGACGGTGAAGATGCCACTTGATACGAATTTAATCCTATGCCCGATAAATCTTCGTCACGTGAGGCTGGATTACAGCGCCTACGAAGAAGCAATCGCAATGGCTAAACGCCGAGAAGCGCGGCTTCTCGTGGTGACAGTTGCGCCAGAAATGGAGCGAAACTTGAACATTCGCGACTCTGTTGGATATTGGAGCGAGCAACTGAAGAAGTTTGTTGAAGATCACCCAGCAGAAGGCGTCGAACTTGAAACCACTGTCCGGACCGGAGCGGTGCATCGCCAGATCGTGAAACTCGCGGATGAACGCAACGTCGACATGATCGTAATGGAGGCGGCCAATCCAAAAATCCAAGACTACCTTTTGGGTACAACCGCCAGTCATGTCGTTACGCACGCTAGGTGCTCTGTTTTTGTTGTTCGTAACTAGCCGTTCCAACATGGCCAAATATCGCAGTTTGATGCAATGGCTTCCCTATCTCGATGGAAGCCATTACTGTCCTCGACCGTTTCTCAGAGCTTCTTGTATTCAGATCGCAAAGCCAACCACAGGCAGTAGCACATGATGAGTATCACCAGTGTAAACGGAATCCCCATGGACACGGCGGCTCCCTGAAGGGCGTTCAACCCACCGCCGAGGAGCAGTGCAATAGCGACAAGGCCTTCGAGAGTACACCACCATATACGCTGAACGACGGGCGCATCCAACTTGCCACCTGCGGTGATTGTATCGATCACCAGTGAACCGGAGTCGGACGAGGTGACAAAGAAGATCACAATCAACACCAGCGAGATCGGCGCAATGATGTTGTACAGCGGCAGTTCCTTGAGGAAACCGAACAAAGCGCCCTCCGGAGCATAACTGTCGATCACAGTGGCTTTGACTCCTTCAGCACCACCGGAATTCAGCATGTCGATAGCGGCACCTCCGAAAGTGGACATCCACAACGCACAAACAGCTGTTGGTGCAATCAGAGCACAGAGTACAAACTCACGCACGGTGCGACCCCGAGAAATCCGTGCAATAAACATGCCGACGAAAGGCGACCAAGCAATCCACCACGCCCAATAGAATGTTGTCCACCCGTGGAAGAAGCTTGTATCTTCCCGCCCGAACGGATTGGAAAGCGCGGGCAGCAATGTGACATAGTCCACCATGACTGAAACGTAGCGCGCGATTGCGGCAGAAATTCCGGTCATAGCGATCACAAAAATAAAGAGCCCGACGGCCATTATCATATTTATCTCAGACAGTCTTTTTACGCCCGCGTCCATGCCCAAGAGGACGGAGCCAAGAGCGATAAGCGTGATGGCAACGATAATGATAACGGTCAGCGTCGGGGACGGTGAGATGCCAAACACCTCGTTCAGACCTGCAGCAACCTGTTGAGCACCCAGGCCCAATGACGTCGTAAGGCCGAAAAGTGTCGCAAAGACTGCCAGCGTGTCGATGAGATGTCCCCAAAAGCCCCAGACACGTTCTCCAAGCAGCGGAAAAAAAGCCGACCGGAGCGTGAGTGGCAGGTTCAGGTTGTAGGCGAATATCGCAAGCGCCAATCCCACTGCAGCATATACAGCCCAGCCTTCGAGGCCCCAGTGATGTATCGTCCCGACGACACCAATATACTCATTGCCCGGTTGACTAATGTCGATGTTCAGGGGCCGTGCATTCCCGTCTTCCGAAAAGTTGTAATACACTGGCTCCAAAACACCAAAGAACAGGAGGCCGATCCCGATCCCAGCCGCAAACATCATTGCGATCCAACCCGCGTACGAATAATCGGGTTTCGCATCCTTTCCGCCAATTCTGACTTTTCCGACAGGCAGGACAATAAGCGCCAGGCAGAACAATGTGATCGCATTTACCGACAACACCAGAAACCAGTCAAAGGTACTGGTCAGCCATGGCCGGAGCCAGCCGAAGAATGCAGCAGCAGCTTCCTGATTGGCCAAAGCCACGATGACGAAACCCAGGATCAGCAAACCAGAGACAATGAAGACGGGGTTGTGGATATCCAACCCGAGCGGCCTGATGTTGTCTTGTCCGAGTTCATACTCAGTCTCGAAGTCCCAAACACGTGGGTCCGGGTCGAGCATCTTTTTGGGACTTGAATCTGACATTTTGCCTCCCATAGCGCTGTTTCATAAGGTTTATCGTTGCACGGCATGCGACGATCTGTCCAACACTGAGTTGGAGGGAGCTACAACAAGAAACGGCGCATCAAGTCCCAGGACAGCAAAGTCACGAAACAAAAAACAGTTAAATCGGCTTCGATAGGTAAACAATTTCAATAGGGTAACTTTGCCGCGTAGCAACACAGTTAGTGCCGATAGCGCCACGACCCACACGACTTAGTGACACTGTGTTCTTAGGTCTGTCGTAGCCATCTCGGCTAAACCGCGGACCCGTTAGGTCAAGTTCACCCCTGTCTAAAAGCATCGCGGAACTCGCAGTTGGCTCAGCTTCCTTGAATAGTGCAACCATCGAGTTGGCAGAATTAACGCGTTTTTATTGCTTACGCTTTGGCACCGGTACCTCAATCCAATCTGCTGGCCTGTGATATCTGCTTTGGGCTCAAAGCGGTCTTTCGCCGCACTCTGCCTGAGCGTCTGCTTTTGGTCGAAGCAGTCGGCATCCTCCACCACAGTGAACGTCTGCTTCGCGGATAAAGCGGTCGATGACGAGAAGCCTAGAGTTTTTAAATTTCAGTATCGAAAATCGAAGGGCGAACGGCATCCTCTTACCTTCGAACAATAAAGTTTTGGCGATGAACAACGCACACTGCTCAAATTGAATTCAAAAAAACCTCTATTTCCACTAGGGCTTTAGGCCAGGCAGGATCATACTCTGGCATCGTATTGTTTGCTGTCTCAAGGCCAATAAAGCGCGCATTCTGGATGCCGGAGGCGAATATCCTACCTTGTTCAACACTGTGCATCCTGTCTCGATTAGCGTGCATAACCAGAGCCGGACAGGTGATCCGCAGAAGTAGATCGGTTACGTCGACCCCTGCGACCAGTGGTCCAATCTTGAGCCAATCCTGATGGTCCATTGCCACTTTCATAAATTCTGCATAAGTGCGCTGGTCATGTGGACTTGCGGTTGGAGCAAATGATTGCGCCATCAAGTCTCTTGCAGAAGGGTATTCATCGTTCCAGCCTTCAAGACTCATATCCATCATTGCTTGCCCAAGCGCGGCAATTCCGGGCTGTGAACGCACCGCGAGTCCTTGTGCAAATCCACCGAGTAGAACCAACCCCGAAACACGGTCAGGATTATGTGCGGCAAATGCCGCGGCAATGGTTGCCCCAAAAGAAATGCCAAACAATGGAACTTTTTCGATCCCGGCTGCGTCCAGTACGGCCTCAACATCTTCGACGATCCGATTCAAAGACACATCCTGCACGCCCCTCTGGGACAAGCCATTGTTTCTACCATCAAACCGATAAAGGCAGTGATTTTCAGAAAGCAGCGGCAACCACCCGGCGATGGTGTTCATCGTCCAATCGTATTCCAGATGCCTAAGCCAGTTTGGTGTGACCAGTAACTTTCTACCACTTCCAGTGGATGTCCAGGCAAGCGTTGTACCGTCTTTTGATTTTGCAAAGCGGACGTCTTGAGAGCTAGCCAGCAGCTTGTTCTTTGCGCGTCTTTTGTCACCATCTAAATCAATAGAGTAGGCTTCCACTGGATTTGGAATTCCCTTCAACCGTATCGAGCTTTCTGGTCGCAAAGCAACCGCCAGCGAAGTTCCCGCAACTTCAGCAGCTGTCTTGCTGACGAGACAACTTCCAATATGCGCGCTGGACTGAAGGCGCGACGCAACATTCACGGCCTCTCCGAACAAGTCTGTGCCATTTGGCATTACGTCGCCAACGTGGAGACCTCCTCGAAGTGTTACGTCTTCATCTCTCATCTGATTGAAAATCTGGCTGGCAGCATTAATTGCGTCTGTGGCTGCAACAAACTCAACCAAAGCACCATCTCCCATCAGCTTGAATATTCGTCCTTTGTTTTCATGGACCACCGGTCTGATCACATCGTCCAAAATGCGTTGTAGAGTGTTCAGCGTGGTCTCAGCATCCTCTGACATGCGCTTGGTATAATCGACGACATCGAGGCTTAGGATCGCAGCAATTTTCCGCTTCATCAGTCGATGTGATCCTTTTAGCTAAACCAATTCCTCTGAACCAAAATTAACAGACGAATAGATTTTTGTGATCAAAAATTGTGCCTGGGCATTTTGCTAAGCCTGCAAGTTCCCAAACTTGCGTTGAAACACACAGCCGAGCAAAATGTCTTCTTGGCTGGCGAAACCTAGAATTAAGGTGAATGATTAACGCATTTCGCGTCGCTAACGAAGGTTCACTTCGAAATATCCATTCCAATGGTATCAGTCCGTAGTTCTTTTCATCTGTGACCGATGGCAGCCCGAAGCGGAACTTCGACTCCGAGCTTTGCAAAATCTAACAAGCGGAAGGCAGCTACCATTAGTGTGAATGGCTTGAAGGTATCGAGCGCTTCGCCACGGCGACAATTTAAGAAAAAAATGAACGCGAGAAACAAGGTGACTGAAACTGCGCTCTGACAGAAAACAGGCGTCCCCGCACACTTTCGCGCAATTCGAGCTTAGCCCAAGGTGTTGCCGGTGATGAAGGTGTACGAGCTTTCTACCAGATCGATGACGACATCCAACTCTTCTGGTGTGGTCGGTGTATATATCATGACAAAGCCGCTCCACCCAGGACGTTGCTTGGCCCAAGGGTGAGCTACGGCCCAGCCAGCCTCAATTGCCCGTCGCGCCATTGCCGGATGCAGCGACGCGTGCAAGCTGCCATCAGGATGCATATGCGCAAACTCAAACCCACCCACGATAGAGTTCGGTTGAGACAGCAGCATGTCGGGATCAAGCTGAAAACCAATCGCGCCAGGAAGCGATATGCGTGTCGGGCCAAGTGTGACCCCTGGGAGTTGCGCAACACGCTCCAGCAATAGCTTGGCCAAGTCGGTATCAATTTCGACACCAATCTGAGTATGCGGTACGCCGCTTGTCGTTTCAGGACGGGGTGAGGTGCGCTCCGGCAAGGGGCGCTCTTGTGCGGATGCCAACGGGCACGTCAATGCCACCGCCGTTGCAGCAAACGCCAATGCTCTCAGGATTTCATTCATCGTGTTGACCATCCGCCAAAATCAAGGAATGAGCGTTCAGCGCAGTATCGGCGCCCTTGCACACATCATTCAGCCTTTAACGCTTCGATATTGATCAAGAGCTCTATCTCGTCGCTCACCGCTGGCGCAAAGGCCCCAAGTCCGAATTCAGACTGCACGATGGTCGCCGTGGCTGCCAGGCCCAGGGTCGACGTGCCCTCTTTTTGGGCCAAACGGGTGTGGAGCTGACTTGTTAAGCGTTGTTTCCAAAACAACAAGTTTGGTGATGCCATTCATGGTCAGGTCGCCAGAAATATTCGCGGTATTGTCCCCGGTGACTTCAATGCTGGTCGAGGCGAATGTGACCACGTCACTGTCACTCGCGCTAAAAAAGTCATCGGACATGAAGTGTTGCAGACGGGCGTCCCAGCCCGTGATCATGGATTTTACAGGCATAGACACTAAGACAGATGATGATAACGGATCATCTTCGTTGAACTCTATCTCACTGCTAAAACCTGAGAACATTCCAAATGTTTCTGAAAAACCGATGTGGTCGTAGCTGAACAATACCTGGCTATGTCCAGGATCCAGCTCGTAGGTGCCACTCTCGGACAATGCGTTTGTCGCGCCCATCGATAAGAGTACCGCCAGCGGGGTTGCTGCCACTTTGAACATTGATACGCTCCCGTTTTGACAAGACGTATTTGTGGGATTTAGGTTTTGACCGACCAAGCTTTTAGAACAAAATGTTCTACTGTGCAACAAAATGTTCTATAGGAGAGGTGATTGAAAGAAGATCCTAGGCTGATCGCCACACGACAGGCGGCGCTTGATGCGGCGCAAAAGATACTGATGGATGAAGGCGTGCTGCACGTAACTCATGGCGCAGTTTCAAAGGCAACGGGCATTTCGCGCAGTACACTTTACAGGCACTGGCCAGATGCGCGTAGTCTGCGTGATGCAGCATTCCGGCGCATCGCAACACCACCGAACATACCGCCCAAAACCGATGGCCCGCTGCGATCTGACCTGCGTTGGTTACTCGGCGTACTGATGGGAGCCTTGAATGACACACCATGGGGTCAAATTGCACCTCAGGTAGTCGCTGCTGCGTCCACCGATGCAGAAGCGCGGTTGGTGATCACTGAATTCATGAAAGACAGGTTCGCAAGTATTGAAGCAGTATTTGCAGCCGCAATAGACCGAGGTGAGATTGCCGCGGATGTTCCGGTTGAACAGCTTATAGAACTAGCTGTCGCAGCACCTTATTTCCGCAAGCTCATACGTCACGAGGCGCTGAACGAAGAATGGTTGGACAAACATGTCGATCTACTTTGCAGTATCGCGAAAACCAATTCGGGACAGTGACCATCGCCCGAGTTTGAAATCAAAGCGACCTGCACCTGGCGCGAGATTTCGACAGAACAGCAAGTTATGATCAATAGCCTGTCCAGCCAGTTCCTCATAGCTGCCGCTCCAAAGGTCTCGGCAAACGTTCACTATGATCGTTCGTTGAGGTTTGCAAAGTTTGCTTTCTGCGCATTCCTGTCGTTGGGGCACCGTGCAGCATCGGTCAATTTGGGCTCGAAGCAGACCTTAACTTGAGTCAGTTGAAAGGGTGCTTTGCGGACAAAGCCGTCTCAGGCCGGCGCTGTAGATTTCGCATTTCCACCGACAACCCACAAACACAACACCGCAAGCAAAACCTCTATCGCAAATGCGGCAAGAATGTTTTCGGATGGCCAACCATCGAGGACGAAACTGATTGTCCTGCCCACGGTGAAAGCTGAGAAAACCGTAGCCCCAAGCAATGCTGAGGCCTGGACCAACTTTTGATAAAATGCTCCGCACAAAATGATCAGACCAAGTACCGCGAGATTGGCAGCAGGAGCGCGCAACTCACTCATCAGGTTTGGCTGCGGCGAGAGTACGATGCCGTAGTGGGCGTAGAAAGACTGTGGGTCCAGAGTGATGGCCAGACCTATGGCGAATGCAGTTAATCCGGACATGCCCAAGATAAGTCTGCCTCTAAGTTCAAGTTTCATGTTTGTCTCCAATGTCCTTTGGCCTGGCTCAAGCGGCTTTGGTCCACGCGCCAGACATTTCAGCTTTATTTGCGAAGTCAGCGAAGTCGCGTGGCGGGCGTCCAAGCGCACGCTGGACCCCGTCTGCGAGGTTCGCATTGCGCCCGTCCAGCGTTTCACGCGCGATGTCCGTAATCACATCAGCAATCATCTCGCCATTCGCACGCGCGATTTCCGCGTGGAAGTCTTCGAATGAAATTGGCAGGTATTGCACAGTCCTGCCCATGGCGCGCGAAAGCTCTGCGGCCATGTCTGCAAACGTCATTAGACGGGGGCCGGTGACCTCGTACAGCTCACCGGTATGTCCGTCTTCGGTCAGTGATGCTACGACAACATCGGCAATGTCGTCTACGTCGATGATTGGTTCGCGTACATCGCCGGCGGGCATCGGCAAGACACCTGCCATGACCGGATCAAGCAATGCCCCTTCAGAGAAGTTTTGTGCAAACCATGCTGCACGAACGATAGTGAACGGAACTCCGGAATTGCGCACGACTGCTTCCGCTCGTTCCGCATGAAACTCGCCACGCCCGGTTAGCAGCACAACACGCCGTAATCCCTTTTCACGAGCCAATGCTGTGAAGGCTTCGACTTGCTCAACCGCGCCTGGAATTGCGATGTCAGGAAAGTAAGAAATATAGGCAGACGAGACGCCTTCCAGGATTGCGGGCCAGGTCTGCGGTTGTTCCCAGTCAAATGGCGTTTCACTGTTCCGCGATGCGCGCCGGACTGTCTGCCCTTTTTCTTCCAGACGTGTCGCGATCCGCGATCCGGTTTTGCCTGTTGCGCCAAGTACAAGAATGGTTTGCTGTATCATTGGTCATCTCCATGAGTTCACTTGATGGCCCGAAATTAGGCAATCAATAGAGATGTTCTATTCTTCAAAATCCGATATTCTTATTCGATCGTCCAAGACAGGTAGACGAAGAGCTAAATTTCAGCCAAGGTCCGCACATGAACAAGGTTGAACCTCATGTCCCTGACCCAGATGCACTGGCACAGCCGATCGGCGATCCGCTGGGGGAAATCCTCCATTTGCTGAAATTGACAGGTACATTCTATTGCCAGTCTCGCATGACTGCACCATGGGGCGTATCGATACCGGGATTTCCCGGCGTACTGAGCTTTGCGGTCATCACACACGGGCGGTGCTTGATGAAGGTCGGTGACGATGACCCGTTCGAGGTCGAAAAAGGCGATCTGGTCTTGATGACCAACGGAGCACCTGTAGGTTTCTTTAGCTCAGAAGACACGCCGCTTTTGACGCTGGAGGAGTTGCCAATTCGCAAGGTAACCGAGCTTTATGAAACACTGGAATACGGCGGCGGCGGCGCGGAGACGGGCATCATGTACGGCTTGGTCCGAATAGATCACGCCGCCAGTGATATGTTGATGCGCTTGCTTCCGGATGTACTCAAAATCGACCCGTGGGAGGAGGACGCCGGAAGCTGGTTACAGGCAACTTTGCAATTCATCGCAAAAGAGGCGCGGGAATTGAGACCGGGCGGCGAAACCGTGATCACGCGACTGGCCGATGTGGTTGTCATCGAGGCCATTCGTCGTTGGCTGAACAGCGCACCCGATGCAGATCGAGGCTGGTTAAAAGCTGCGCGAGACCCGCAGATCGGGCGCACGATAGTCGCAATTCACCGTACGCCTGCTGCGGCTTGGACAGTCGAGTCTCTCGCGGAGGTTGCTGGTATGTCCAGATCCGCTTTCGCTGCACGGTTTACTGAGTTGGTAGGCGTTCCAGCAATCCAGTATCTTGCAACGTGGCGTATGCACCTGGCCGGCGAAAGGTTGGTGTCCACCGATCAACCTATCTCGCAGATTGCCGCTGACATCGGATACTTGTCAGAGCCTGCGTTCAACAAAGCCTTCAAACGGGTGTTTGGCGCACCACCCGGAAAAATCAGGAAGAACGGAGTTCACTTCGTATCCAGGCGAAACTTGAGAAACTGAGCATCTTCGTATTCGATCTCGCCGATGAATTTGGCACCGAGCTTCCTGAGCGCACCCAGATTTTTTCTACTTGGTGGCAACAGAAACGTGACAAAGGGGATACGTTTGTCAGCAATCGCAAAGTCGATTGCCATTTTGGAAATCCGTTTCCCAAGGCCAAAGGCGTCGGGCCGCAAAACCAACCCAAAATCCCACTTGTCATCTTCTTTTTGAAAGCCCCCCCAGCCAACATACCGACCGCCTGACAAAAACGCCCAATGTCCAAGACCGTCCCGCGCCCAGTTGCCTTCCTTGTTGGCGATAAACTCTCTTGCGACCCCAACATTGCACTTGAAGGTCAAAAGCGGCATATGCTCTGCTACCCGGGGGTCAGACATATGAACCGCAATGTCATTCGGATCGATTTCCGAAAGGCGTGCAAATGAAATCCCATCTTTCATCATTATACTCATTTGATGGCCCGAGCTGTCCCTTGCATGCAAAGCAATTATGTTGCCAATACTGTTTCACAGCTTTCTCGCGACAATGTACCGGCTCGGCAATAGCCCGGTTTGATCAGCTGTCTCAACGATATCGAAGCCCGCACGTTCAATAGCCTGCTGGAGTTCAGCTACGGATACGAAATTTACGAACGGAGCTTTCCCGAGCACCTGCATAATCGGGATCGCTATTCGGCTGATCACGCCATATTTGAACCCTCCACTCTCTGGAGCGCAGACGGTCTTGGAAATAAAAACTCCACCGGGTTTTGTAAGGGTCGAAATGTGTTCGAGAGCTTGGCTCAGGTCGGGAACAAGGTGCAGCAAATTATGTGCGAGGACAGCGTCGAAAGAATCGTTGTCAGGATCGTGCTGCAGAACCTCGGCCACTTTGAACGTGACATTCTCCAGCTCTTCTTCGGCGCGTTTCTCGTTGGCGATTTCGATCATCCCCGGTGCGAGATCGGAGCCAGTTATTTGAGCCACATGCGGTGCCAGCAGCAACGCGGTTGACCCTGTCCCACAGCCGATTTCCAGCACGCTGTCTTCGGCTTTCAGGTAGGACTTCGTACGTTCGAGCGTGTTCAGATACCCTTCCATATTTCGGATAGGATCAGCCGCATACTTGCGCGAAATCTTGCTCCAAAATGCGGCATCTTTGGACAATGCAGCCATATCGTTTCTCTTTTTCTTTGGTGTCACCGGAGCCAATATCTTAAAACGTCGATTTATCAAATTGCCAGATATTGTAGAACTGTTATGCATTAATGCATGAATTGGAAGGCTATCAGTTTCGATTGGAACCAGGCTCGGTCCTTTCTTGCAACGGCAGAAGAAGGCTCGTTTTCCGCAGCGGCGCGCGTGCTTGAGCAGACCCAGCCAACCGTTGGTCGTCAGGTCGCCGCGCTGGAACAGGCGCTTGGCGTCACCTTGTTTGAAAGGGTCGGCAAGTCGCTTAATCTGACAACCGCCGGTGCTGAGCTGTTGGTACATGTCGGTGAAATGGCAAATGTCGCGAACAGGATTTCTCTGACCGCAACAAGCCAGTCACAAGCAATAGAAGGGCAAGTCAGGATCACTGCGTCCGACGTGATGTCAGCCTATCAGTTACCGCCTATTCTCAAACAGATCAGGCTCGCGGCGCCGCGCCTGGAGATCGACGTTGTCGCAGCAAATGACATACGAGACATACAGCGGCGCGAGGCAGATATCGCAATTCGGCATGTGCGCCCGACACAGCCGGACCTGATTGCAAAGCTCGTGGCAGAAGCGTCGGCACATTTTTACGCTGCCCCTTCATACCTCGAACAGGTTGGGCGACCACGAAATGAAGACGAACTTACTAAGTTGGATTTCGTCGGCTTTGGCGATGTTGACACGATGATTGGATTTCTCAATCCGGCTGGCATCGAAGTAACCCGCAAGAATTTTCGGATTGGATCGCAGAGCGGGATGGTGTCATGGGAGCTCGTGCGCCAAGGCTTCGGCATTAGTGTTATGTCAGACGATGTGGCGGCCCTTACACCCGGTGTGGAGCGTGTTCTGCCCGAACGCGAGCCATTCAAATTTCCTATCTGGTTGGCCACACACTCTGAGTTACAAACAGCGCGAAGGATCAGGTTGGTTTTTGATCAGCTTGCAGACCATCTCGGCTCGCGGACAAATTATTGAACTTGAGTTGGTCCGGTGTCGTGGACTGGAGTCTGCTTTGGGCTCGGAGCAGTCGTTCGCTGCACGTTGCGCTAGGGCCTGCTACACGGACGAACCAGACAGTCGGGCCGCAAGCTTCAACGTCGAAAAACCAGCCGATTGTGGTCTTTCATCCTAACCGTATCCGCTGCGTTGAAGCTTCCTCAAAGCAGGCATTGATTGAAGTCGCTGCATTCCAGTATCACCGACGTTGCGAGCATTCTCATTAAGCGCATCATGAGGAAGTTGTAGTAGGCCAACACCGGGGAACGAAGCTGCCGTTCCCCTCTACGTCTGCCTTGGAGACAGCACCATCAGCGAAATCACACCAAGGGTGGGCTGCGGTCATTCTCTATTGACCCGATTCAGTGGTTTAACTTCACCCAAAACAGAAATTGGTATTTCAACCAAATCCAGAGGCACGTGGCCAACCTGTGTTCTTTTCTACTTTCCGCCGACTGGTATCAAAGTGCAGAAAAAGCTATATTCTTGCGATCGGTACGAAAATAACAATTGAGTTCGCCGAATAGTTGATTTCAGGAGCGATTCTCTCGGGTCTTAAACACCTCGATTTCCTCAGGCAAGCCGCGAACAGAATGATAGCCGGCTGACTGGATTTTTCGCATCATGTGCTCGGCGACGCTCTGTGTCACCAATATCTTTTCGTCCAGTTTCTTACACAGCTCCTGAACCCGACTGGCCACGTTCACAGCCTGACCGACGACCGTGAAATCCAAACGGTCCGGACTGCCGATGTTGCCAAAGGTGACGCGACCGAACTCAATGCCGACTACGAATTTGATTGGCTCTTTTTTCTTTTCGACTGCTGCATCGTTGTAGTCGCGCAGATTTGCCAGGGCTTGTTCTGCCGCCTGTACCGCAGATCTGCACGAGGCTGCCGCATCGTCATCAACGTTGAAAATAGCGAGTATGCCATCCCCCATGAATTTAAGAACATCACCCCCATTGTCCTGGATGGGTGACACCGCCATCTCGAAATACTCGCCCATCATGCAAAGCAAGTCGCTTTCGGACAAGGATGAAGCTTTCTCAGTGAAACCGCGCAGATCCGCAAACAGGATTGCTGCAGAAACTGTTCTGTGTTCGTTGCGCATTATGTGCCCCTGATCGATTTCTTCTGCGGGGCCGTGCCCCAGATAGGTTTGAAGAAGGCTCTTTTGCGACTGGCGCATCGCAATGGGTTCCAAAGCAGCGGCAAGTGCGTATCGCGTGTCTTCGATGTATCGGATATGCGAGTCCGAAAACCCAGCATCTGCGTTAGAGGTAAAACTGGTGCCCTGAACCGAGCCGTTTCCATGTTCAAGCGGGATGGCCAGAAAATCGGTGGCGCCTGCTTCGGCCAGCTCGGCATAGACCGGATGTTCTGCCCGGACATTGAGATCCGTCAGACGCTTGCGCAATGGGCGCCGCTGGGTGACGACATATTCGAACGGACTGCCTTGCCACGCACTGGTCGACAAAACCGTGGTCGGTACGGTGTAACGGCGGGTTTCCTCGGGTGTCCAGATGATCCCCCACGCGCTGAGCAAAGGGTTAGAGTAATTCTGTGCAATCCTTGCGCGGGCCAAAGGTACGCCAAGCGCGGTCAATCCTTCGCAATACCCTTTGACGATGAGCCTCTCGTCGCCCAGCAGGCGACCATCGGAAATCAACCAGTGGTTCAGGCGATCAATCTCGGTCACTGGGCTCTCACACTCTTGTTCCGCGCTGATAGTTTACCCGTCATTGGTAGTTAGAAAACCCGCGCCGGCTGGAAAAACCTGTGCTTTTCTGCCGGGCGCAGGATAGGTCGGCCTCAGCTTACTGCCGCTGCCAGTGAGGGGTCGTCTTCCAATTGTTTGAGCAAACGGGCCTGTCTCACCTTGGGGTCCAGTTCGGGGTCGCTCAAATACGCCAACATATGGGGGACGTTCGCGTCAATCTGCTCCTGAGTGGCCACAGCCATGCCATGAGCCACGAACGGCCTTAGATACGTCATTCCGGCCAGGTTCGCTGTCTGTTGGAACGGTTTCAGAAACTCGGCCATCGTAAAGTTGTTGTATCCGCCTGCGTGATAGCTGTGCTCGGGACCTCCGGTCGAGACAAGGATGAGGAACTCACGACCTTTTAGTTGGTCGCCGCCCGGCCCATAGGCAAAGCCATAGTTCAGCACCTGATCCATCCAAGCTTTCATCACCGGGGGTGCTGAATACCAGTAGAATGGAAACTGGAACACGATCCGGTCATGGGCCAGCAAGAGGGCCTGTTCGGCTTCGACGTCAAAACGCATATCGCCGCGGCCAATGGCGGCCAGATCGCGGGTTGTCACGTCGGCGGCCTCTGAAAGTGCGTCAAACCAGGCGCGGTTGATGCGCGATTTGCCCAGGTCCGGGTGAGCGGTGAGTACGAGAGTTTTCATGTGTCTGCCTCTTGCAGGAACTTAGCGGAATAATGAGTGATCAGCGGGCGGCCATCTGTGCGGGTTTCGAAGCGCCAGTGTTCCTGAACGCGGGCTTCAATGTGGTCTCCTGAAACGGTCGTGGCACGAAACAGAACTTCGAACTGTGCGGCACCGGGCTTGATTGCAACCTTGCTAACGTGATGCTCGGTTGGGCGCTGCAAAGTCTCAAGCACGCCACGATACCAGGCCCGCACGCGGTCATGCCCGCTGAGTGTGGTGTCGACGTCAGGCATGTCCCAGTGCACGTCTGGGTGGAGATCAGGCAGGAATTCCCCGATCGGATCCAGCTTGTCAAACCGGGCAAACCAGTCTGCGATGAAACTGCGGATTTCGGGGTAATCGGGCACTTGAAACACCTGTTGATCGTTTATTTGGCCAGTCGCTCAGGGACCGGAGCCAGCGAGTATTGGGACCAGAAAAACGTGTTTGCTGCATCCTGATCGGCGGACAAGTTGGTTGCTTCGACGATCTTGCCATTCTCGATCCGATAGACGAGGGCCCATGTGGTATCGACATTCGGTTTGCCATCTGCGTCCGACCAGCCACGGTGGATATCAACCACATTGGTCTCGTCCGCTCCGAAATAGATTGGTTCAGCCTGAAATCCGGCTGTGCCCAGTTGTTCGAAGAAGGCCCGCACCTCATCACGACCAATCTTGGTTCCGGACAAGGGGTGGCGCCCCGGAATGTACCATTTGACATTCGCGTCCATCACCGCTGCGATGCCTTCCAGATCACCGGTGCCATAGGCGGCGAAGAAGTCCTGTACGACCTTGATATTTTCTTCGGGGGATGCGGCCATGGCGGTCTCTCCTGAGATCAGAGCGGCGGTGAGGGCAGCAACTTTGGTCAGACTGTTCATCTTGTGTCCTCCTGAATACTTGGTGACAGCCTTCTGGGCTGCGATGACACGAAGATATTAACTTCGGCGATAAGTGATAATTCACTCTTCATTCACCTTTTTCATGTATACAATCTAATAATGGAGTAATTCGGGGACACGATGCGCCTGCCACTTTCCACCCTCGAGATCTTTACCGCCATCGCGCGCCATGGGTCGTTGCGTGCTGCGGCCGAGGTGCTGGGCATCAAGCCGTCGACCGTCAGCCACCAGCTGAAAGCGCTGGAAGAACAGCTGGGCACCGCGCTTTTTGTCCGGACGACCCGCTCAATCAGCTTAACAGAATCCGGACGGGCCCTGATCCGTGGCGCAGGCCCTGCCTTCGACCAATTGTCCGAAGCAGTCGAAAGCGCCCGCAGCACCGGTCACGCCGCGCGGGGCACGTTGAAACTGGCGATGCCGGAATTCGCCTACCACCTGTATGTTGGTCCGGCGCTCAAGAGTTTTTGCGGCGCATATTCAGAAATGGAACTGGAACTGTCGCTGACCGATGCGCTGTCAGACATACTCGGCGAGGAATTGCATGCTGGATTCCGTCTGGGGGATCGTGTGGCGCAAGACATGGTGGCGGTGCGGTTGACCCCGCCGCTTCCGGTGACCGTTGTCGCCAGCCCGGACTACCTTGCGACACGGGGTATCCCGGAAACGCCGCGTGATCTACTTGGGCATAGCTGCATCCGCTACAGGTTTCAGTCTTCAGGTCAGATTGCGCCATGGAGTTTCCAATCGAACGAGGGGGAGTACTCTGTCGATGTGCAAGGCAATCTGATCGCCAACGCCCTTCCAGCCTCTGTCGATCTGGCCAAGCGAGGGCTTGGGCTGGCCTATACGTTCAAGGCCTATGTTGATGCGCAGATCGCTGCAGGAGAGTTGCAACCGGTTCTGGATGACCATTTGGCCCTCACCCCAGGAATTTTCATGTATTTCCCGCGCGAGTATAAATCTATGATGCCCTTGAGGTTATTCATCGACCACATGAAGCACCAGCAACCTGTTTGACCTTGCACGCGCAGACCTCACATATCGAGTATTGCAAGCCGGAGCCGCTTATTGCCCCTAAGATACGCTGATATCTACCCGTCAGAACCTTTGCTGAACAGCGATGCGATGCAGCGCCCTTCGGCGGCTGGTTTAATGTCAGTGCGTGATTTTCGGGCCGAACCTGATCGGATGCCAGAGTGAGCAGCCTCATCTGACTGGTCCAATTTGATTGTTAGTGCATTGTTGGCCTCTGATCCATGTGGATGATGGTTTCCGGGGCTGGTGGGCGATAACCCAATGCACTGTGGGGTCTCTTGTTTGCCATTCGTGGTCCTCCGTTTCCTAAACATAACGGTCGACCAGTTCAGTTGGGGAGGCTCAATTGCAGCTTTGCCCAAGCTGCGATAACAGGCTTCAACCGCTCAAAAACAACTGGGTCGGCGCCGACCATGGTCGCCAGCTCTCCGTTCTGTGCCTGCACGGGTGTCACGCCCAACGGCGCGTCCGCCATGTGGTGACCGGCCTGCGCTAACTTATTCGCGAGTGCGATAGTGGAATTCGGGTCTGACGTGGAGCAGTCTACAATGACGCTACCGGCCTGCATGGACGGCATCATGGCTGCCACGATTGCCTCGACCTGAGGAGAACCGGGCGCACAAACATGGATAACTGATGACACTGCTGCAAGCTCCGCGAGGTTTTCCGCCTCCGTCGCACCCTGAGCGACCAACTCATCGACAGGGCCACGGTTTCGATGAGCAACCACATTAACAGTGAAGCCGGCTTTCAGCAGATTTGCGGCCATACCTTGCCCCATCAAGCCAACACCAACAAATCCGATTGTTTCTTCGCTCATCGGGGTCTCCCTTTAACTCTTACTGAGAGTCAGTTTGGACCAGTACGGAATGTAAACACAATGACGGCTTAACATTGCTTCGCGAACCAAGACGCGGGACGCAGTGAATGAACGTTTCTAGTCCTTTTTGACAGATGCTGCGCTTGAACCAAATGTCTGCATTGGGCTCGAAGCAGACATTCGCTGCAACTTGCTTGAACGTCTACTTCGCGGACGAAGCCGCCATTCATTGCATTGCTTTGATGGTGCCCAGAGGCCGCTTCGCCCGTTTCAAAAGATGACAATACCTGAGCGTTGTCTTAACCTTGCTTTATGAGAGCTCGCCTGGCCGTAATCTTGATGGCTGACCTGGTCGGCTATACGTCCGCAATGGAGGCGGATCAGTCGCTCGCAATCGGGCTGGTCCATGAACTTCGGGATAAACTACTGGAACCAGCGGCCGTACAAAGAGGCGGCGAAATACTGAAGCGTATGGGCGATGGATGGATTATTGCCTTTCCTTCAGTATCGGCGGCAATCGAAACCGCTCAATTTGTGCAATTGGGATTGGTCGACCATAAGAAAATCAGGCTGAGGATGGCAGCGCATCTCGGTGAGATCGTTCAAGACGAGGCCGACATTTATGGCGCCGGTATAAACATCACCGCCCGCCTACAAACCGAAGCGCCACCCGGTGGTGTGATGATCTCCGAAGACCTTAAGCGGCAGTTGGACGAAAAGTTCTCAGCGGGTTTCAGCGATGCGGGCACGTTCGATTTGAAGAATCTTGCTAATCCGGTGAATGGGTTTCAATGGCGGCCCGCCACGCAGCGTGAAATTGAACTAACCGAATTGCCTTCCATTGCGGTCGAGCCGGTCACAAGTGCTCCCGAAACGAGAGAGACTCTTGAGGTTTGCGCTGACCTGCAGGAGCAGTTGGTTCACAGTCTTTCGCGCCGCACAGGTGTGCGTGTAATTGCAACAGATTCAACATCCGAGACCAAAGCAACTTACAGCCTGAGGTGCAGGTTGCGCTGCCGGGAGACTGAAGCAAGGATATCCTCCAGCCTTACCCGGTTGGGAGATGGACAGGTAACCTGGTCGCGCTTCCTAAACGGAGATTCAAAGGATTTGTTTGAACTAAGCGACCGGGCTGCAGAACAGCTGTCAGACGATTTACGTCTGCAGATCAATGCGTTTGACGGTGACCGTCTTAATGACATTCCAGACGATCAATTGAGCCCAAGTGAGTTGAGATCCCGAGCGGCAATGCTGTTTTACCGTGCCACCGTCGAGGACTATAAGCATGCGGGTAAATTGCTGGAGCGAGCGCTTCGACTTGATCCCGAGAACGGGTCCGGGCTTGCAATGTGGTGTGAAGCCAAATTGTACCCCTTAGAGGCATGCTATCGCGAGGCTGATCCTGATTTGCGAATGCGGATCATAGAGTCATCGAACAAGGCCGTTCAGGCTGCGCCTCGCTCTGACTACTGCTGGTATACGCGGGCGCAGGTGCGCGCGCGCCTCGCGGGTGATCTGCATGGCGCCCGGAAGGACATTGATAGGATTTTCAGACTGAATCCCAACTATGTTTTGGGTATGGAGGCGAGCGGTTACACCGAAGTTATTGCCAGCAACTGGGAAGCTGCTCGGAAAAGTTTAGCGAAGGCCGTGAGTCGTTCCACCGAGGATCCGTTTCTTCCGTACCGGCTTTATCCCCTTTCGATTGCCCACATGATGGCAGGTGATAAGCAACTCGCGATCGAAGCAATTTCAGACGCTACTGAAATGCGCCCCTACTGCAGACACTTTTGGTTAGTGAAGGCGTGGATACTCAGGAAGTCGGGAATGCACCCCAAAGCAGAAACTGCTGCAGAACGTGCGGAAGCGCTGTCAGAAAAAGCGGATATCCTCGCACAAAATCTTCATCTGCCTGACCCCATCAGAGAGGCTATAGGGTTGCCAAGTGAACCGATCCAAGCATAGAGGCTTAGATGGGTTACTAGAGCGTAGGCTAATAATCGAATGGCAGATATGTAAGATGTTCTCGCCTTTCGATATTCTACCACGACCCAACCTAAAGCACGCTATCTACATTCACCGCGGGCGACGAGTTGCGTCATTTTTCAGGGTCGCTTTGGGCTCAACGCGGTCATCCGCCGTACTTGCCATTAACGACCACTTTGGGGACCAAAACGTTCGTTCGCTGCGGCTGCGCGAATGTCTGCATTGGCTGATAGAACCTATTTCGATTCTGTTATTCGAAACGTCAACTTGTATCTGCCATACGGCCGCTGCTTAGAACAATTTGACTAACCGTCAAACTCCAAACCCTTCATTAATTCGAAGACTTGGCTACGCATCCAGGCCGCCATCGGGGCGTTGTCTGAACGCTTGTGCCAGATGCCGATGATCAAAGCCGGTTCAATATGCATCGGAGGTTCGAACACGTTCAGTCCGAATGTTTTGGCCACTTTCTTTGCAAGCTGCGCGGGTACAAGCGCGATAAGGTCGCTTTCGCTAACCGCCCGGCAAACGCCACTAAAGACGGGCACTGTCATAGCAACCTGTCGCTGCTTTCCGACGCGATTAAGGGCAGCATCACCCATTGCAGCCAGGTTCCCTTCTGGGGAGAACAAGACGTGGTGGAGTGCGCAGAAGGTATCCATGTGCATTTGCGTCCCTTCCTGAAGCCCCTCAAGCTTTGGATTTCCCTTGCGAGCTATCACGTGGAACGGGGAATGGAAGAGTGGCTGCCGATTGACCCAGTCCGGCAGGAGCAAATCCGGGATCAGCGCAATGTCAGCGTTGCGTTGTTCAAGGCTGGCCACATAGTCATTCGGAACCAGATCAACCAACTGCGCTCGTAGATTGGGCGCCGATTTTTGCAAAAGATCAGCCAAAGGCGGCATCAGGAGTTCCGCGAAGAAATCGCTGGCAGCGATCCGGAAAGTGCCTTCAGCGGTTTGCGGATCAAAGGTTGTTGGTGGAGCTAGCAAAGCCTCAAGACGTTCGAGTTCTTCGCGCAAACCGAATTCAATCTTGGACGCGTAATCGGTAGCGACCAAACGGTTTCCCTGCCGGACAAAAAGGGGATCGTCCAAGGCATGACGAAGACGCGACAATGCACCAGAGACTGCGGATTGCGACATGGCTAGCCTGTCGGCCGCCTTGACGGTTGAGCCTTCGCTAAAGAGGGCGTCCAATACGCGTAAAAGATTGAGGTCCAGTGTAGCGAAATTCACCTGGCCGATATCCTGTATTTGATATTGCGGTTTGCCTGATAGGTTGGCCTTCGGATAGGCTTCTGTCAACGGAAGCGCTTTCGTTTCAATCCGATGCTAATGGAGAGAAACGATGAAGGACCTGGCCCAAATCGACGGAGCCATCGAATGGCTCGGCGTAAAATACAAAACCATCCTCGGCCCAGAACAGACAGGCGGCACTATGTCTATAGTGGACAGTTGGTCTCCTGCTGGTAGCGGCCCTCCGCGCCATGTGCATCAAAACGAAGACGAAACCTTCGTAATCCTGACCGGCACGTGCAGGTTCTGGTTGGAAGGCGAGGAGTTTTCCGCAGGGGCCGGCGAAAGCGTATTCATCCCACGAGGCAAAGAACATACCTTCAAGGTGACAGACGACGAACCTTGCCGCCATCTCGTGATCCTTACACCCGGCGGATTCGAAGGTTTCTTTTCCGACATGGCAGCCGGTCAGTGCCGCATTCCCGAGGATATGCCTGCTATCGAAGAGAGCGCCAAGCGGCACAACATGGCCTTCACTGGCCCACCATTGGATTGATACCATGACTGGCAAACACATCGTCTATCATATCCCCGTCTGTCCCTTTTCGCAGCGACTGGAAATCCTACTAGCGCTGCGCGGACTGACGGATGCCGTAGAATTTCGTGTGGTGGATATCACCAAGCCGCGCGACCCTGAATTGCTGGCCAAGACCCGAGGGACGACAGCCTTGCCCGTGCTGGAAACCAGCGACGGCCTTATTTTGAAAGAAAGCCTCGTGATCCTGCGCTATCTTGACGAGGCTCTACCGGGGGCACCATTGCGCCGAAGTGATCCTGCCGAGCACGCCATTGAGTCGATGCTGATCGCCCGCGAAGGACCCTTTACAATGGCAGGCTATCTCTTTGTCATGAATCAGGATCAGGCGCGCCGAGATGAGCATTTGAATAAACTCCTCGCGCTCTATCGAGACCTTGATGATTTCTTAGCTCATCATAATCCGACTGGCCCATTCCTGTTCGAGAACTTCGGTTTGGCAGAGGCTGTTTTTACCCCGATGTTCAAGCGGTTTTGGTTCCTTGACTACTACGAAGGGTTCAAACTACCCGCTGGCAAAGAATATGACCGGGTACGAGCGTGGCGTGATGCATGCATAGCGCATCCAGAAACAGCACAGGTGACCGAGGAAGAAATCGTCAAACTCTACTACGACTACGCGCTCGGGGCCGGAAACGGTGCCCTACCTGACGGTCGCAGCGTATCAAGTTTCACCTTCGAGCCGGCCTGGCAGTCAAGGCCCATGCCCCCGAGGGAAAAGTATGCGGGTACAGCCACCGACAAACAGCTGGGCCTTGTCGCCTGACTATTGATTAGATGCCCAGTACCGGACATTCGTGCGCCGCGCGGCATTGGACAAAATGGGCTCGAAGCGGTCAATCGCTGCAACTTACATGAATGTCTGCTTCGCTGACAAAGCTGACCACCGTCACTTAGACTCAGGACTCATAGCCAATAGATAACAAGTGCGGCAAGCGCGATTGCGGACAGAAAGAACTTCGGGCATCTGTCGTACCTTGTTTCCACTCTCCGCCAGCCCTTCAGCCTGCCAAACATGATCTCGATCCGGTTACGTCGTTTGTATCGTCGCTTGTCGTATCGGACTGCTGTCTTGCGTTGCTTTCGACCGGGGATACTGGCGCGTATCCCTTTGTCCTTCAATGCTTCTCTGAACCAATCAGCGCCATAGCCTCGATCACCCAGCAGCCAATCGACCTTTGGCAGATTGGAAACGAGAGCCCGAGCGCCGATATAATCACTGACCTGACCGGCGGTTACGAAGAAGTTCAACGGTCGTCCAATGCTGTCACAGATCGCGTGAAGCTTGGTGTTCAACCCGCCCTTTGTCCGCCCGATCAGACGGCTACGTCCACCTTTTTCACCGCAAGGCTCGACGCCGTGCGATGGGCTTTGAGGTAGGTCGCCTCGATCATGATTGTCTTCTTTTCACCGTGATCTGCGGCCAAACCAATCAAAATCTCGGCAAAAATTCCCTAATCGCTCCATCGCTTCCAACGATTGTACAACGTCTTGTGCGGCCCGTATTCTTTGGGTGCGTCACGCCACCTCAACCCATTGCGATTGATGAAGATAATTCCGCTCAGTACGCGCTTATCGTCAACTCGGGGCTTGCCATGGGACTTCGGAAAGAAAGGTGCAAGCCGCGCCATCTGCGCGTCGCTCAACCAGAATAGGTCCGACATGTTCACCGCTCGTTTTTCTACGCGTGAATCACGCAAACAAACGGAAATCAATGAGTCCTGAGCCTAGGGCAGTGGATGACGCGGAGCCGACGGCCACTCCGTTCACGAAGCAGTCGCTTACACCGAAAGCCGCAAATTACTAAATCGAGCCCAAACCGGAAGCGCCTCTGCTCTGGCAACAGCACGTGCAGTAACATGAATGACCGAAGTATTCAGTTCAGACGCAGAGAGATAAATTGCCAAATGGCCAAAAAACCTTCCTTGTGCTGAGTATCGACGCGCTGGCCCTGCCTGCTGAAGAGACTTGTTCATCGCAGCACAAGAATCTTCCAGCTCTTTATTGCTTTCATTAACCCGGTTGCCGAAGATAGCCACAACGGTTGCCGGTGAAAAGTGATGGGAAAAAAAAGAAAAATTGCAGACGTCCCGTGGCTCAACCGCAGCGTCGAAGCCATGGTAGCGGCATGGATTTGGCTGGCATTTTCGACATCAAGGTGGGAGAGGATCGGATTTGAAGACCTCGAAGACTCATTGCGGAGCGGCGAGCCAGCAATCATCGTGCTCTGGCACCAACGACTGATGATGTCGCCTTACTTGTTTGACCCTTCGCTTGGACCAATTTGTTCGCTTACATCCTCTTCAAGAGCTGGTCAGCTTGCTGGAAATGTTGTCAAACGATTTGGGTTGGGTACGATCAGCATGTCTTCGCACCAACGCCATGTCGCGCTGACGCGGGCGGTGTTGCGAGGCATTCGCGAGGGCGTATCTCTTGGAGTGGCAGCAGACGGCCCTAGAGGACCAGCCAGGATTGCTTCGCTTGCCCCAGTAACCTGGGCACGCGCTTCTGCGAAACGCGTTTTTTTAGTTAGTTACTCGGCGCGGCGGGTCCACGTCCTGCCGACTTGGGACAAGATGTGGTTTCCCGCGTTGTGGACTCGCGGCGTTTTGTTTTGCCAGGAATGGCATGAAGCCGTATCGAGCTTTCCAGACGACATCGAAAGCGAGAGGCTTCGACTTAGCTTGCAAAAAGCGCTGAATGCGGTGACAGATGAGTCCGACCGCGCTGTAGGTCGTATGCCCGAAGGGCGATAGAAGCAGTCCGGTAGGATTCGCCATTTTCGGTTGATAGCTGACTCCGACTCGATCATCTTTTAGAAAATGGCATAAAGAGATTTTCCATATGAAAACATATTGGCCCGAACATTTTGTGTTTGTTGGAAAAACGTCTCCAGATGGTGTGGCGGTTCCGAGGGCACGCATCGCCCGTCGCGCCGCGCTGATCGCGGAGCTTTTGAAGTCGAACGGTGTATCGCCGGGTGATCGCGTCGCCATGTGGTTGCACCGAGGCGAAGACCAGATCGCGGCAATGTTCGGATGCTGGTCCGCCGGCGCGGCTTTTTGTGTGCTGCCTTCCTTTGCGGGTCGGACTGCGACTGAACGGTCGCGGCACCGTGTGGATGATGTCTGGTCCGTTCTGCAGCCAAGACTGTTGCTCAAGGAGGCGGGCACAGACTTGCCCGAGGCCTTGGATGCTACAGTTGACACGCTGGAGTTGCCGCAAGACGACGCCCAATCGGATTTATCCTTAGATCCAAATAGTTTTCTGGCAAATCGAAGCCCGGACGACATTGCTTTCGTTCAATTCACCTCGGGCAGCACAGGCGGGGCCAAGGGGGCCGTAGTTCGCTTTGGGCAACTTAAGGCCAACCTGGACGCAATAGCGCAGAGATCAAAGCTGTCAGAGACAGATCGGATGGTGTCCTGGGCACCTCTTTATCACGATATGGGCCTCATGGCAGTTCTGCTTCCATTGAGCCGCAAAGCGAACCTAGTACTCATGGAAACTGAACATTTTGTACGTCGCCCGGCCGCGTGGCTGGAAACGATTTCAAACTATGGTGGTACTATTACAACGGCTCCGCCCACAGCGCTGAAACTATTGACGCGCCGGACAGTCAAAAATGTGGACCTGACTGCTCTTCGATATGCATGGATCGGCGGCGAGATGGTGTTTCCGGCAGTGGTTGACGCTTTCGAGGAGGCATACTCCGCTGCAGGATTAAGCAAAGGGGTGGTGCAGCCGACCTATGGGATGGCGGAAACTGTCGTAGGCATTTCCTGTGGTGCTTCTGGTGAAACGTGGTCTGTCAGTAACGGGTACATCTCCTGCGGGCCAGTGCTGCCGGACATGGAGTGCCGGATCGTAACCGAAGACGGAACCAAGATTGGCGCCGGTGATGAGGGGCATATCCAGGTCCGTGGACCATCAGTTTTGAAAGGCTACCTCGGGCTTGAAGCATTCGCATCGGACGCGTGGTTTGATACGGGCGACTTGGGTTTCATGGATGGCGGTCGATTGTATGTTACCGGTCGAACGAAGGACGTGTTGAAGCGGGGCGCGGAAGCATTCCCTGCAACTGTGGTTGAAGCGGTCGCGGAAAATGCGCTGAACCTCGGCGTCGGACGCGCCGTGGCCTTTGCGTGCATACGTTCCGGCGCAGACCGGGAAGAGATTGTTCTCCTAGTAGAGTGTCGCAACTGGGATGATGATCAAGCCCGTAGGGTGGGCGCTGCAGTGGCTGGCGAACTGGGTTTACAGGTCGATGTAATCAGAAATGCGATAGGAGGGCGTTTACCGCGCACCTCCAGTGGAAAACTCATGCGCCAGAAGGCGGCGCAACTATTTAGGGAAGGACGGGTTTGATGGACCAGAAAAACCGGAATGACTGGACAGTTGATCGGCTGATCTCAATTCTGCGCGATCTCGCCAGCGAGAAGGTCCTGCCGAACCATCTTGTAAACGGCCACATTTCGGGTTCGGATACCGTATCTACTCTGGGGATTGATTCCATTGGCGCCGTCGAACTCATCGACCATCTTGAGGCCGAATCTCAGGTCCTGTTACCTGATGATTTCCTCGACTTTGAAGACAGAATCGAAGACATTGCTGATCGCCTGAACTCGCTGAAGCCGGGGGCAGCCAATGACTGAATCAAACTCCGGGGCGTCGCAGGAAGCTATTGAGTTTCACTACGATATGCCCGCCGATTTTTTTTCGCTTTGGCTCGGCAGATCTATGACTTACACGGCAGCGCGCTTCACGCGACCAGGCATGACACTGGACGAAGCGCAGGACGAAAAAATCAACTATCACCTCAGTGCCGCGAATGTTGCGTCGGGGCACCGCATGCTGGACATCGGTTGTGGCTGGGGTACTCTGCTGAGCGCTGGGGTCAAACGCCTGGGAGCCGCCTCGGCACACGGCCTTACGCTGAGCCCCCTTCAGCATCGTTACATCGGGTCTTTGGGCCTGCCCAACGTAACCGCGGCTCTGCAAAGCTACGAACATCATGAACCTGAAGAGCCCTACGAGTCCATTGTCAGCGTCGGCGCTTTTGAGCACTTCGTGAAACCCAGTATGTCACGGGAAGAAAGGCTGCGAATTTACTCGGAACTGTTCCGGCGTTGTGCCGAGTGGATGACGCGAGATGGCCGGTTTTCCCTACAGACCATGACGTGGGGTGACGCTGGTCCGGCAGAGCGTGATATGAATAGGATACATGAGATTTTCCCCGAAAGTGACCTGCCAGAAATCGCGGACGTGATCGAAGCGTCCCATCCGCATCTGGAACTGGTTTCAATGGAAAACCGCCCGGAAGACTACCAATACACTCTGGCCGAATGGGCAAAGGGGCTGATAGCCAACAGTGACGCTGCGATCAGGATCGTTGGTGAAGAGCGGTTCAAGTTTTATCTGAACAGTTGCAGGGGTGGGTCCCTGCTATATCGACGCAGACGTTTCTATCTTTGCCGTTTCGTGTTCAGGCGCAGGGGCAGATAGATTGTCCGGCCGCGAGCCGGGTTTCGATGCGTTTGACAGCATTGAACGTCGGCTTCGGGCTGTGCCCAGGCGACCGACTTCCACAAGCCACGGCTGCTCAGCGACAACGGGTCCAGCTACATCTCTGGTGAACTTGCTGAA
>NZ_JBQFTB010000023.1:0-39580 GCF_056538465.1 Ruegeria sp. BG6
ACGGACCTGTCGTATCGGGAAAGGACCTCTTCTCGGCGGTCTGTGCAGCTGAAGAGTTGGAAGAAACAGCCAAGCTGCTCGTGGCATTGCGGGACATGCCAACCCGGTTTCTGGATGTAGCTCAAGTCGCAGAACTCAAAGATACTTTCGGAAGGATGTAATCCATCATGAAAACCGCTGACCTTATCGATCACCATGCGTCAGAGCTTACACTTGTCCACCTGCCGTTTCGGCAGTTCGGGATAAAACCATTCTTTGCGGCGCAAATACAGACAGTGAAGTGCTTCGAAGATAACACGGAACTTAGGGCGCAACTGGAAACACCCGGTGAGGGGCGCGTCTTGGTTGTCGACGGCGGAGCATCAACGCGAATTGCAATTCTTGGCGATATGTTGGCTGATCTTGCGATCAAAAATGGATGGGCTGGTCTCATCCTGAACGCCGCAATTCGAGACAGTGCCGAAATCAATCAAATGGACACTCTGGTATTCGCCTTAGCAACCAGCCCCGTCAAAAGCGCGAAACGTGGATGGGGCGTAATCGGGGAGCCGGTGAGCTTCGGTGGAGTTAAATTCCATCCTGGTGATTGGGTTTACGGCGATGCGGACGGCGTGTTGCACAGCAAGAAGCGATTGGTCTGATTTCGAGTTTCGCCAAATTCTCACAGCATGGCGCTATCATAGTCACGGCAGCTGTTGCTGGCTGGCTTGTATCGCTCACAGGCATTCCACTGGGGTGGATGATCGGGTCAATGTTGGTGACCATCGCCGGGTCGTTGAAGCAGTTTCCTGTCAAACTACCGGGCCCTATGTTGGACCTGGTAAGAGCAAGTGTAGGTGTGATGTTAGGAGCATCCTTTACGCACGAGTTGCTTTCATCTTTTGGTGCTTGGTGGGTGTCACTGGCCTTCTTACTGTTAGCCCTTGGAATAATGTACGTCCTTGGTTTCTACCTTTTACGACGTATTTCGCGATTTGATGCATTGACAGCTTCTCTATGCGCAATGCCGGGTGGCATTGCCGAAATGGTGCTGCTTTCCGAGCAAAAGGGTGGGGATCAGGCTCGTGTCGCTATCGTTCATGCGTTGCGCATTGCATTAGCAATTTTGCTGATTCCGGTACTAATCAACCTGATCGCAGACTTCGAAGTCATTCCACCCGAAGCGCAAACACAGCTGGCTTCGATCACGTTCACCGATTGGGTTTGGATCATCGGATGCATCGTTGTGGGAATGCTAGCACGGGGTAGGGTGAAGCTGCCGGCACCTATTGTGGTAGTGCCGATGATATTCAGCGCGGCCGTTCACTTGCTGGGATGGACAGAATTCGAGATCCCGGTTTCTGTGACTGCGTTGGTACAGGTCTTCATAGGCATTAATGTTGGTGCACGCTTTTCCGGAGTTCCCATCAAAGCTCTGATCGCAGCTCTAGGTGCAGCGGCCATGGTTGTCGTTCTCCAGATTACTGTGGCCTTCTCAGGCGCATTGGCTGTTGCGAACGTGTTGGAGACAGACCCGGTCGCACTCGTCTTAGCCTATTCACCTGGAGGCTTGGCGGAGATGTCAATCATAGCGGTGAGCGTTGGTCGCGATGTTGCGTTCGTCGGCGTGCATCATATTTTTAGGGTCTTGGCGGCGCTTGTTTTGGCACCTGTCCTCGTAGCGGCTCTGTCAAAGCGGGATATCAAGCACTGAGTAATCCGATGGAGTTCACTTGCTCAGAAATCGATGCCGCGTTTACTGCAAAGCTTGTATGTCGCCAAAGTACTAGTTGGCCGCCTGCGAGAAGGCCGACCGAGCCGCGCTACATTGAAAGGGATCTACCACAACCTCGCAATTGAGTTGTGTTGTTCGGTTTTGGGTTGAACTATTCCAGTCAAAATGCACTTTTGATTGAGTTTTGGTGCGTTCAAGTTGATCGAACTACGCTAAGACAATCGACCATTGAGCGCGAATAGTGAACCGTGCAAACTTATGGGCAAATCGTGCAAACTTATGCGCAAATGCTGTGCAATATTATGGGCGAAGACACCCAAATTTTCTGAATAAAATCAATGATAGTAATGCAGCGTTATGCGCGTCCCTACAGCTTGTGTTTGGTTGCAGATACTACGACACACCGTTCGTACCAGCTCAGATTGATGGGTTCTTTGCAGCGATGTTCGGAGAAATTATTAAGCGATCCATCAGCGAAAAATGGAACCCCGATGACGTGATGGTCACTATAAGCGACCCAAACGCACTTCCGTCCGAATTTCTTGGATGTTCGGTTTTGGCTGGAGATCGACGTGGTCATCGCGTTGCTTTCCCAGCAATCTGGCTAACGGAGCCATTTTCTTCCGACGACTTTTTCAAAGGACCAAGTGAACGATCTGGAACATCGCTACCTCCGAGGCGAGTAATTGTCAGTGTTAGAGAAGCTCTCAAACCACACATTGGTGTACAGCCTCTGAACAATGAAATTGCCGCAGGTATCTGTGGTCTTTCAGAGCAGCAACTGTCACGTAAACTTCGCAAGGAAGGCACAAGCTTGGGCAAGTTGATTGCAGAATTGAAATGTGAACATGCAGAAATGCTTCTTTCTCAGCAGAAGGCCAGCGTAGCAGAAGTCGCAGACGTGCTAGGGTATTCCGACGCAACCAGTTTCGCTCATGCCTTTCGTGGCTGGACAGGTAAGGCACCGAGTGACCTAAAAAAGCAGCGTGAAAACTAGGTGCCCTTACTGTTTGCAAACTAGGACAAGATCGAGCTGGAAGAGGTCGTTCAGTCCGAAAGACGAATAGTCGGCTCGGGATATTGAAGGTCAGTGCTAAGCTGATTAACCGTTCAGAACAGTGACGGCTTCAAGTTACCTTGCTTGCATTGACGCGAGGCCGTTGAACGGCAGGTTTGTTGCGCTCTACGAAACTGCACAGTCTAGGGCGAATGTCCGGTTTGGGCTGCGGCCTGCCAATCATGCTTGTTGCCGAGAACGGCAGCATTGAGCTCATTGTACGAGTTGTCGGGGGGATGAAAATGTCTGCCGGAATCCATGCTCGCGCTGCCCGCTTACTTGATCCGGATTGAAAACTTTGCCCAACCAGATTTAGTTGACAGAAATCGCGCATCTCATCGACCGATACAGTGGACTCGCTGAGAGGACAAACACATGAACGGGATCAAACCGATCAATCTGCAAGAAGGTATTCGCTCCCGTTTGGTGCAAGGCGTGAATGGCTTGACCATGCATATCCTCGAAGCCGGGTATTCCGACCCGTCTCGTCCATGTGTTTTGCTGCTGCACGGCTTCCCCGAACTGGCCTACAGTTGGCGAGGCGTCATGCAAGGGCTGGCCGCACAAGGCTATCATGTCGTCGCCCCAGACCAACGGGGTTATGGGCGCACATCTCATTCAACCACGGAATATGGCTCGGACCTCCGTCCGTTCTACCTGCTTAATTTGGTTCGCGATGCATTGGCGCTTGTTTATGCAATCGGAAGAAAATCCGTCTGTGCGGTGGTCGGCCACGACTTCGGTTCGCCAGTCGCCGCATATTGCGCCTTAGTAAGACCGGATGTTTTCCGATCCGTTGCTCTGATGAGCGCACCTTTCGACGGCCCGCCGCCGATTTCCGAAACCGATGAAGTCGATATGGCTGCGGGTCTTGCGGCGCTTGCTCCACCCAAGAAGCACTACCAACACTACTACTGCTCGCCAGACGCAAACGCCGAAATGCTTAAACCAGATACGGGATTGCCGGACTTTTTGCGCACCTATTTCCATGTCAAAAGCGCCGACTGGGCCAGCAACGAACCCTTTGTGCTGAACGGTTGGACACCTGACGAATTGGCCCGGATGCCGTCGTACTACATCATGGGGATGCACGACAGCATGCCAGAGGCTATCCGTCACCATGCACCGACGAGGAGCGAGATCGATGCTTGCCGCTGGCTCACGCAAAACGACCTTGAGGTCTATGTTGAGGAGTTCGGAAGAACTGGGTTTCAGGGCGGACTCAACTGGTATCGATGCAGCTTTTTGCCGGATCATCAAAACGAACTACGGCTATTCGCCGGTCGAACAATTGATGTTCCCTCTTGTTTCATCGGCGGAGCAAGTGACTGGGGGGTCTATCAATCGCCCGGTGCACTTGAGAGAATGCAAAGGAGCGCTTGTACCGACATGCGACTTGTCGAACTCGTGGACGGTGCAGGGCATTGGGTTCAGCAGGAAAAGACATGCGAGGTCGTCCAACTGCTGATAACTTTCCTCAAAGGCTAGTGCGCCTTCGAGAACTGAAGCAGGATACGCGCCGAAAATTACCGCTTGGTCCGCAAACCGGAGCTGCAAAGCCTATTTTAGAAGGTCCGGTTTGGGTTGCGAACAGTCATAGGCACGGGAGGCAGCGAAGGTCGATGACGAGCCCAAACTTACCAATGCTGCGCTGGGTCCAAATGACAATCGGTGCATAAGCGGACCTTCGTCAGCAGGTGTTTCCCGCGAGTTCTTGTTAGGATCGGGAGGCAAGGATTGGTGCCTCCCGTGAATTGATTTCTACTGTGACATCCCGCCTTCGGTCGAGATTTGTTCTTCAACATGACCTTGGTTGGTGACGTCCGAACCCCGTGGAGGATAGTGCTTGAACGTAGAAAGGTGGTTTTGAACGATTTTGGCCGCCGGCCCAAATGCCCACATCTTGTTGCCCATCCAGCGGGTATACATCCCGGATTCCTCCGCCGCTTTTTCGTAAGGATCGCGACGCAGGTTGAAAAGCAGCGGCGCGTTCAGTTCCTCTTTTGGGCCCGCCCACCCTTCGGTTTGGATAGTGAAATGCGCTTTCCAGTCACCGTGCCGCACAGCCTGCAAGTCTGGACCCTCGTAGTAGATGATCTCGTCCCGGTTGCTCTCGTCCTCACCTTTCAGGAATGACAGTTGATTGTACCCATCCAGATGCACCTGATAACCCTCGTAACCCTCCAGCAATGATCCGGCCAGATCGTCAGGCCCGCCAGCAGCGGCAACAAGGGTGGGCATCCAATCAAGACCCGCAAAAATACCGTTGCTCACGGTTCCGGCGGGGACTTTGCCGGGCCAGCGAATGATGGCGGGGACGCGGAAGCCGCCTTCCCATGTCGTGCCCTTTTCGCCATGGAACGGGGTCGTTCCACCATCGGGCCAAGTCATGGTTTCGGGGCCGTTGTCAGACGTAAAGACAACAATCGTGTTGTCCGAGACGCCCAGTTCGTCCAACCGCGCCATGACTTTGCCCACGTTGTCGTCAAGCTCTTTCATCACGACGTCCTGCAAACCGCGACCGTCGCCGAGCATGGCCTCGTATTCGGGGCTCAGATGGGTCCAGACATGCGCGCGCGCCGGTGCCATCCAGACAAAGAACGGCGTTTTGCTATCGACTGCGCGGTTGATGAAGTCCAGCGTGTGGGCTGTCACCTCGTCGTCCAGAGTCTTTTGGCGCTCGGGCGGGGCAGGGCCATCGTCGATGATGCGTTGCTTGCCAACCAGACCCCAGCGTGGGTCCACAGTTTCATCGACTGTATCCGTGGCATAGGCGTGAATGATGTTCCGAGGGCCAAACGTGTCGTTGAATTTCTGATCTTTTGGCCAGTCCGGGTCGGATGTGTATTCCATCGCGTTTAGATGATAGAGCCAGCCCCAATATTCATCAAACCCCTTCACCGTCGGCAGGAATTTGTTCATATCGCCCAGATGGTTCTTGCCGAACTGCCCGGTGGTATAGCCCAGAGACTTTAGCATATTGGCCAGCGTCGGGTCATTTTCATTTAGACCCTTTTCAGGATCTCCGGGCAGGCCGACTGTGTGCATTCCGGTTCGAACCGGTAATTGTCCGGTGATAAATGCGGATCGCCCAGCAGTGCAGCTTGGCTGAGCATAGTAATCCGTCAGACGCATACCGTCGGCAGCCAGTTGATCAAGATTGGGGGTTTTGATGCTCTTCACACCCTGATGATAGCTGCCAAGGCTGGCCCAACCAACATCATCGGCCATGATGACAAGAATATTGGGTTGGTCGGTTTCGGCCAAAACCGGCAGGGCACAGACCGAAGCTGTGGCCAGCGTGGCGGAAACCGCAATGGATCGAAGAATGAACATTTTTACCTCTGTGGACGTGGAAGACGATATCGATGGTGGGAATATCGAAGGGTCCATCAGGGATAGCGATTGAGAGTTTCTTGTCGCAACAGAGCTTTACCATGATTGCATATTGTGAAAACTAAAACACAAAACCTGAAACAATTAGACCGTATGATGAACGAAAACGCTTTGACCGCCTTTCTCGCATTGGCTGAAACCGGCAGTTTCCAAAACGCCGCTCGTGCGATGGGTGTCTCCAACGCGTCGTTGTCTCGCTATGTCGGGCAGGCTGAGGACCACACAGGACTTGTTTTGTTCCATCGCAGCCGAAACAGCAGCACGTTGACACGCGCGGGGCAGGAATTCTTGCCAATCGCCCAGGCGTTGCGTGAAGACCTGGACCGCTATGCGACCCGTGTTTCTGGATTGCGCGAAACCGGGCCGGGCACTTTGCTGATCGGTTGCGGGCCGCTCACCACGAGAACCCTGATCCTGCCCGTCTTGGGAGCCGTCCGAAGAACAATGCCTGATCTGCGTTTCCGAATTCTGGTGAGTGCCTACGCGCGCCCGCTCGATTTGTTGCAGGCAGGAGAGTTCGACGTATTCCTCGGTGATCTGACCTACACACCCGAAGCAGAAGACGTAGAGATCATGGTGATGGAGAAGCAACCCATTCAGTTCGTTGCTCATCGAGATCATGAGATTCACCAGCGCGGCCCGCAAACCATGGCAGGCATATTCGATTTTCCCTTTGCATCACCCCATCTCCACAAACATTGGAAAGCCGCTTTGACAAAAGCACTTGGTGGCGGTGCCGAGGCTGTCGAAAAGGTCAATGTGCAGCCGCATATCGAATGCGACGACTACAACCTCCTGACTGGACTGCTGGCAAAGCCTGAATTTATCGTTGGAGGGATGCCGGACACATTCGCAGAGCTAATCCGTGCAAAGACCGCAAAACCCGTGTCGATGAAACAGAACCTTACATGGAACATTTGCGCAGCGCGCAAGTCGCAGAACACGTATGCCGCGGTTGAATTGGTTTGGAATGAACTTGCCAAGTATCGGGCGTGATCGGTGGCGGGAGGCACAGGGAGACCTGTAACTGAAGCATTTTCTGGCCCAAACGTAGGTCGTTTTCTTAGGCCCGGTAGAATTGTCGAAGTTCCGCTTAGGTGCCGAGAGCAGTTTTTTGAATGCAATTGACCAACGGCAGCAAAGTCCCGCTTCTCGGGATTTGCAAAGTCTAGTTTTGAATGTCTGCTTCGGGCTGCACTAGTCACTGATGCGAAAAGCAGCGAAAGGCGGCACTGAGCCCAAACTACCAATCTGCCGCGGCGCGACGAATGCCAGCTATCACCAAAAACGGTGGCTTCAGCTGAATCAATTTTACCACTTCTCACAACACTTCGCGTCTCGCCCTTCGTAGGGCTCCGAAACTTTCGCCGGTCCATTTCGAATTGATACTCGTTGTCTTCGTCAGCGCCGTCAAACGCCTGCTGTTCCATGCGGAGGTGCGCAATAGAAATGCGCCGCTGGTGCTCTCTGGGCTGCGTTCGATACCGAACAGCAGGCGTTGCGGCCTCAGCAGCGTCTATATGATATGTTGGGCGGGGGTGGACCCGCTTGTCCGGTATTGTGTCGGCAGTTACAGTGAAGGGACGGAATGCAAATGGGAATGCGCGGATGTCTGTTCAGACAGGTTACCTGCTAATCGCCGATATTACCGGTTATACGGGATACCTGACCCGGTCAGAGTTGGAACATGCCAACCCAATCATCCGTTCTTTGCTTGAGGCGGTTGTAATTGAACTGAAGGACCCAATGAAGTTGCGGGGTCTAGAAGGTGACGCCGTTCTCGCTTATTCGAGTGGACCGTTCCCTTCAGGTGAAACTTTCCTCAACATATGTGAAAGCCTTTATCGGGGGTTTGCTGAACGCCGTAGGAACATTGTGCAGAACACAACTTGCCCCTGCAATGCATGTCGCAACGTTGCCGATCTCGATCTGAAGATCCTTGCGCATCACGGGAAATTCGAAGAACTTTCGATTGGCCCGATGAAAGATATTTCCGGTGCTGACGTCATATTGGTGCATCGCATGGCGAAGACCGATGTGAAGGAAGATACTGGTATCCGCAGTTACGCCCTTTTCTCTGAAGACGCGTTCCAGGCAATGGGCGTCGAGTCTGATCTCATGCAATATAGCGCTCAGTTCGAGCACTTTGGTGACGTACCCATGCGGGTCTATGATCTTGCAGCCGCCTGGCAAAGATACCGGGAGACCGCCGGGCCCGTCCGCGTCACCGATGAGGATGCTGTGTTCACAACCCGGCATATACTGAAAGCACCGCCGGTAATAGCTTGGGAAATGCTCACAGATCCCCGACTCAAGATGCGATGGATGATGTTGAAAGACGCCTATCGGGAAGGGGAAGCGTCTCGAACGTCAGCAGGCGTCCGTCTGCACTGCGTTCACGAAGCAGCTCACTTTCAAATGCTGATCGTCGACTGGCATCCGTTCGAATATGTGACTGATATCCTTCATAATTCGACCATCGAAGGCCTTACAAACCTGGAGACCTATGAGTTGGTTCCGATAGAAGAAGGCACCGAGGTCGTGTTTCGGATGGGGCAATTGACTGACGCTAATGACAAACATCATCCCGCAGAGGAATCTGCGGTAATCGATCTGTTCGAGAATTTTTATCCGGTGGCTTTCGGTATTCTGGACGAAATGGCGTTGGAGCTCCAACAAGAGAAACAAGCGTAATGAGAATGATGCTTGGGAGGCTATTAATCGGAACCACTATTGTGAAGCAGCCGGTCGCTGTGAAAATCCCTCGCTTAGGGTTGTCAGCCGCCCGGCGATCAGGAACGGGTTGCTGTCATAATTTTCGAAAATTGGCTACGGAATAAGCTAGGTTTTATCACCGCCAACGTTAGCCAAAGCGGTCGCTGACGCAATCATGTTGAACGGTGGCGTGGTTGCGCATTTCGGAAGTCACTAGGTTTGGATTTGAAGGTCCGGTTTGGGCTGAGACCAGTAATTGACGCCCAAAGCAGGCCTCGCCGAGCCGGTTTCACTCGCTAATGCAGCATGTCTTTCGTCAACCTTATCTACCTGGCCGGATCATCCCGTTGCGCCAAATGTGCACGTTTTGATGGAGGCAGCTTGGGCGTCATTGCACTTCGAACGGCAAACGGTTTTTACAGATAACTCTGGACCATCGCATTTAAGGCAGATTGCAGTCGTGGTGCCTTATTCGCCAGCCCTCACAATCACCGGTAACAATTTACTCACCTCCTTCTCCAGCTCGGCAACACCGTTTGCATCACCGGAAACAACACGCGCCAACGCCTCTTGGAAGAGGCCGTCGATAGCAGCGTAAATCGCTCGGGATGAGAGGATTGGGGAACCGTTTTTCAGAAACGCATATCGCTCAACAATCCGCCAAATCATATTCTCCAACTCACGGTCGATTTGCTGCACGTCGTTCTGAAGAACATCGTCAAAAAGTGCCTGTGAACGTAGATCGTACCAAAGACGATGTAATTTGGTTTCCTTCAATAGAGTTTCGGTGAGCTTCTCAGTAAATGCGTCAACAAGGACTTCCGGTGTTTCAGCTTGCTCCGTGGCCATGTCGTAGCGGCGCACACACACTGATTTGTACTGCCGGATGCACTGGATGATCAGGTCATTCTTGTCGCTGAAGTAATAACGCAGCACACCATGCGAGAACTCGGTGTTTTCCGCAATATCGCGCAAAGAAGTCCGAGCATAACCCAACTCAGCAAGAGTTGTCAGCGCGGCGTCAGCGAGCTCCGCCTGGCGATTGGCAAACTTGCCAACCTTCGCGCGCGCGCGTTCACTTACATCGGCTAAACGATCTCGGGATGCCACCACAAAAAAACTCCATGTTTAGCAGATTCGCGCAGTTGATGCGGCTTTTCAGCCGCTTATGCAGATATTCCTTCTACTTTCGAATATCAACACATCCCATTCGTAAAGCAAAAGTCTTTACAACTGTATAAATATCCCTATTTGTAACCGCGCCGGATCCGTCAACCGTTAAGCCAAGGTGGAAGCCGGCAACTTAACAAGTCAATGGAAGAACACTCAGGAGCCTCCAAATGAGCAAGCTGCATATCAAAACGCAAAGCGGTGTGGCGTCGGTGGTCATCGACAACCCGCCAGCCAATATCTGGACGGTAGACGTCATCAATGAAATGAACGCATTCATCTTGTCGCTTAGAGATGACCGAGACACAAAGGCGGTAGTCTTCAAGTCGGCAAACCCGCATTTCTTTGTTGCTCATCTTGATCTAAACACGATCAACGGCACTCCTGGCGGTCAGGCGGGGATTATTGAGTTTAGCCATATGATCCACAACATCAAAGCCATGAAGCAAGTGTCTGTTGCTGTTGTAGACGGGATCGCTCGCGGAGGCGGCAACGAGTTCATCATGGCTTGCGACTTCGCTTACGGCACAGAGAACGCAGCCTTTGCCCAACCGGAAATCGGCGTCAACATTCCGACGGGCGGGCAAGGTGCAGTGCAATTTGCTCGGCGGATGGGGAAGAACAAAGCACTCCAGGCACTGCTGACAGGTGCAGACCTTACGTCCGAAGAAGCAGAGGCGGTGAATGTCATCACCAAATTTGTGCCCAAGGCAGAGATGGATACTTTCCTTGAAACAGTTCTTGGTGCGATCCGGAATTTGGAACTGCGAGACATCGTTATGTACAAGGAGATTGTTGCAGTTTCCGTCAGGGATGAAGCCGCGGGCGCAGAGCTAGAGCTTCGCCACTTCCTGGAACGGGCCAGAGAAGGCAAAACCCAGGCGATAATCGCAGCCTTTTTGAAGCACGGTGGTCAAACAGAGCGTGAAGCAACAGATTTCGAGGGAGTATTTGCTGATACTGCCGCTGAACTGTCCGGCTCTTAAGGTAGCTATCGGCCGCTGATCAGGTGCAAATAGATCATGGATGGCACATCCATCCATGATCAAATCTGCGCTGTTTTTCGAAGTTTCTAGGTTAGCGCAATCTCACAGTTTTCAGTGCCCGTGTCGGAACCGAACTTAGAAGGGATGGTTAAGATTGAATTTGTCTTCGGGCATAAGGCCTCCAGCAAAGCAACTCAATCTGCACATACGGCAAATGCCCGGAAAGTGGCGCTTCTCGGGAATTGCAAAGAATTCTTGTGAATGTCTGTTTCGGGCTGCCACCAGCCTATCATGGTCACTGTTGAGAACTACAACAATGAGTCCAGAGCAGTCGTTTGAATATGAAGAAAACCTTGACTGGATCCACTACACTCATCCTCATTATGTAGAAAAGGCAAAAGGGGATAGGTTTGGGAAACTCGGACGCCGAAGCCAATAAAGCTGTTGTTCAACGTTACATTGACGAAATTCAAAATGGTCACTCACTCGAAGCAATCGCAGATGTTTTTGCCGAGGACTTCGTTGATCATACTGCAAGCGGGGCCGGTGCGTTCGTTGGCGGGATTGAGGGACTAAAGCAAGGATATGCTTTTTTCCTGGAGGCTTTCCCGGACTTGCACGCAGATGTTGAGAAACTGATTGCTGAAGGCGATACGGTTGTGGCTTATAAAACCCTGACGGCAACCCACGCAGGTGAATGGCTGGGGTTTCCAGCCAGCGGAAATCGCGTCGAATTCAAAATAATTAGTATCTACAAGGTCAAACATGGCAGGCTAGCCGAGTTCTGGGGGTTGCAGGACGAGGCAGCACTAAGAAAACAACTTGTTGCCTGTCAAACAGACTGAACGTTAGCTTTGTCCGACCAACAGATATCTAGCGTTGGCTCAGTTTGCACCCGCGGCGAATGACCAGAATGACGGGCCGCGCCGCGGCATCGGTGATCAGTTCTGGATGGCAACTTTGAGCCGCTCTTCGACGAGACATCGCACCACACGATTCCAGATGCTAAGCTGCCCCCGAGATCGGCAGAAAGCCCAAAGCGGAAGTGCGAAAGACAGACTTTGCCATCTTACGGCAGGCGACAATTTCGCCCATTGAGCGACGGGGTGAGTTTTCTCCAACCGAGCGGTTACGCTCAAAGTCAACTGCATAGCAATTGCGTGATCTCTTTCAAAGAAATCAGTCACAACACTTCAGCGAGGTTCCAAATTGGGTAGGTTTAGCAAATTCAACAGGGGTGCTCTGGCCGTTGTTTTCCTCTCACATGCACTGATTGCTGCACCTCTTGAAGCGCAGGAGGCTGCCCCGGTGACCTATGCGCTGGAAGCAGGTGTGGTTTATGGACAGGGAGTCGTGACGAAAGAGGGTAAGGAGGTTTCGCGTGATTTGTGGATGGACATCTATCATCCGACCGAAGCTACAGTCACGCCGCGACCTGCTGTAATTCTCACCTTCGGCGGTGCTTTCCATCGCGGCAGTCCACGGCTTACGTTTCAGTCCGGTGGTGCTCAGGACACCTCAATGGGCAATTATTGCCGTCGGTTTGCCGCGCGGGGCTACACGTGCTTTGCAATCGAGTATCGGCTGACACCCGAAGGGCCTGTGCCATCAGGGGAAGGTTATCAAGCCGACTGGGTCGAACCCAACAGTCTGTTGCCACTATTGCCCCAAGCCAACCATATTCGGGGGACTATGAACCTGCCGCCGCTTGATTTCAGCATCCCCGAACAAGAGAAGACAATGGTTGATGGCGTAATCTCAGCTGCCGAAGACTTGCGCCAAGCGGTGCTGCACATCCGGGACTCCGCTGCCACTTACAATATCGACCCGAACCGTATTGTGCTTGGCGGGTTTTCCGCAGGCGCAGTGACGTCTTGGAATGTTGCACATGGTATGGGAGTTCCTGTCTCTGGTGTCTTTCTCCTGTCCGGAACTGACGCCGGGTTTGACGTGAACAAGGCGGTTACAGCTTCGTCAGACAGACCGCCGATCCTCATGTTCATGGGTCAGTATGATCTGGCTGGCGCGTTGTCTTCGGTTCCCCTCCTTATCGCTCACTACGAAGAAGTCGGTGTGGAGCATGAGTTTGCATGGGTGCCGGGCTTTGGCCATTTCTATCCTGCTGGTGCAGCCAGTTTGGGCGGCGATGCAGTGAGCATGTCAGTGGAAGGACGGATCGCCGAGTTCCTCGAACGTGTTATCGGCAACGGGCAGTGACGTAGAGCTTGTCAGCGGCGTTCTTCGCTGTTCCGAATTTCTTGTTCATCTTTTTTCCATATTGGTTTCGGTGAACCAGAAATCCTCCGTTGCTCTAACACCTTTATCTGTCTGACAGGCGCTGACGTCAGACAATGTCAGTCAGAGGCGCGCTCCGTGCGATTTTCTATGAAAGGCGAAACGCAACCTCGTCCGCATCTAGGAATAGCGCTGAAGAACAAACCTGGTTGGTTGGAGTGTCGGACCTTCGAAATATCAACTCTTATCTGGCCTTTCAGCAAACCATCCGCTGCCATCGATATAGCAAAAAATGCCAAGTGACAGTGCGCTGGTTCCCCCCCATAGCCGTTGCCATTGCTCATCCTCAGCCAATGCCAACGGCAAACCGGTTACGACAAAAAGCGCTGCGAAGAGCCACATCAAATACGTAAATATCATCAAGCCGGTAACCACATGCCTTATTCTATCCAGTAGTTAATCAATGCGGCTTGTGCAAATTCACCAAGATTAGGATGGTCGCTGAAGTGGTACAGAAACCTCGACACGGCCTCCGTCTGTGCAGGCGTCAATTGGGTGAACTTGGACTTCCTGAACTCGTGCAGCATTTCTTTAGATGTGCCAGGGTCGAGCGCCAGAAGGATACTTTCACTGGCATATTCCGGGCTGTCCGAATTTCGCAGAGTCCAAAGCAGATACGCAGGCAAATAATACTGAAATGCCTTGGCGCTGAAGGCAGTGGGGGCAGCGTAACCGTAAACGATCATTTGATCGGTCATCTCATGCCATTTGACCCCGCCGTAGAATTCAAGAATATCCACGTCATCCATACATTCGGGGTGAAGAAGTTCATCATCAGCAGGTGGATCAAGGCCGTCAAATGCAGCAATGATCTGAGTTGCAAGAGCTTCCGTTGTTGTCGTTACCTTTGGCATGGTGCCATATTAAACTGGCTGAAACCCCGAAATCGAGTGTATCAGCAACAATTCGGATTCGAGTGATTGCGATGGATAACGGACAGAGGCTCTTTCAGGACGTCAGTCATGAATTCCACGACAATTCCATTTATGCCCTAAAATTGATTTCGCCTGACCCAGACAACAATGACTGGGTGAGCGAACTAATACTCGATATCGACCACATTGAGGAGTGGATCAGGCAGGACAACGGGCAATTCAGTTTTTCCGTTTCCCAGGTCAATCTGTGTTTCGAGGGCGTTTCCGATCTGTCCGTTTCCTTTTCGTTTCCGAAATCGACCGTTACACCGCTGCCAATCGACCAGATTACCCGGTCCAGAGAACCAGTTCGGATCCACGGAATGGATTATTCCGAATTTGCCTGGACCATCGAACTGAATGACCGCCGCGGCGGTCGCATTTGCTTCCACGCCACTGGGTATCGCTTTGAAAGGGTCGGAAAACCCGTCACCTGCGAAGAACAATGTATGCCCAAACACTTGCGCCTACCGCAGTAGAAGCGAAAGATTTTGCGGCCACCTTCGTAACGAATTCGTTGAGGCCCACCAACACGCGCACATAAATCTTAAATTAGTTCGCATTGAGCAGGAAAATTGCCTCTGTCACAATTTACTGCGAGTGCATTCAGTATAGTTAGACCGAATACGGAAACGAGTTTTCGTTTGCTGAGGATCAGCTTTGCCGAGCCTCTCAGATGCTACAATGCCCACTTTGCGTGGCGATATCACTATGAGAAAGTGCCACCGCCCTGTCTGGCATGGTCGTCGCGGTCGAACCAAACCAAAGACAACTGTATCAAGCCATTGTCGTCGAGGGTCCACTCCTCCCAGCCCAACAGGCGAACAGGGGGATCTTCACGCCTTCCGGGGCCGACGAGCATACCGGTAAAGAGAGCGTGGTTCCCTGATAAACGAAAATCATGCAGCAACACAGAAGAACCAGGAAAATCACGGAAGAACGGTGCCGCGTAATCCGAAGCAATCGCTTCCCGACCTCGAATTGCTTTGCCGGAATTGAGCCGTGCCGCCCCATCTTCAGCGAAATGTGCTGCTACCTGTGCCGGATCGTTGGAACTCCACGCAGCGGCATACGAAGAAGCTTTCTCCAGCGCATCAGCAAACAACATTTCGGTTACCCTTTCTCGAACATGGCCACTCATTGGCTTTGAGGGTGAGACCATGGATGTATCTTAGACGCGTACGTGCAATAAGTCATAGGTATCCGCGTTTTAGGCGTTCGATCCCAGCGCAGCGAAAGAGTACTCCTCCGAACCGGGGGTTCGCAAAACTCGCAGCGACAGCGTCGGACGCACCCAATTTTCTGTTTTCTGCAGAGGTGACGAAAGTCGGCTACTCGTCTGAGCCAACCGATACTCCATCAGCACATGTCTCGCGCACTTCACTGCCACGTTCCCAAATTCGTGAGCGCTATTCCGTGGACCCAATCAGAGCATACGACTAGCATCAGTGATTACTCAGCACGAAGGGAGACAAACATGTCGAAGTTCACCAACAGAACAACTGCCTATGGGGTTGCTGCACTCGTAATCTGCTGTTTCGCAACGGCTGCGGAGGCGCAATCGGCAGGCGATGAGATGTCGTTTTTCATAACCAGTGTGGGTAAGGGGGACGGTGCCAATCTGGGCGGGCTCGAAGGCGCCGATGCTCATTGCAATACGCTTGCTTCCGCGGCCGGTTCTTCCAAATCTTTTGCGGCCTATCTGAGCACCTCAATGTCCATTGATCGCAGCACTGACCCGATGACAATCACCAATGGCATTTCTGCACGCGACCGGATCGGGTCGGGTCCTTGGTATAATGCCAATGGAGAGCTTATCGCCAACAATGTTGAAGACCTGCACAGTGACGGTGTGAATATCAATCTACAGACCGCGCTTGACGAAAACGGCAACCCTGTCAATGGGCGTGGCAGTCAGCCGAACAAACATGACATTCTTACCGGCTCCGATTCCGCTGGATATTTCTCGACGGCAGGTGGTGACACGACATGCAGCAACTGGACTTCGAATAGTGAAGACGGATCTGCGATTGTCGGACACCATGACCGTGTAGGTCTCAACGATGCTCGAAACATGTTGTCCTGGAACTCATCGCACGGCTCGCGCGGTTGCGGGGAGGAACATCTGCCACGTTCTGGCGGGGCGGGCCTGTTTTATTGCTTCGCAACTGACTGATCAGGCGGCATTGGAGCGCGTGTCAGCAATATTGCACCTGGTATTGCTAAGTTAGTTTTTAGGGTCACGTTCTGGAAACGGTTTTTGGGCAGCAAAGCCCGATTGCCGTTTAGACCTGTGGCCGACACCGAATTAGGAGATTCGCAATTTCTATCGACAGTTTCGCGGACACTGAGATTGGAAAACACTTGACCGACGCTGCACGTCGTTGTCGCATGGTTTTCTTCACCGGACTAACAGCATCTGGAAAGTCGTTCCTGTTGCGTCAGCAGATATCCATTGCGATCTCCTTGGGACGTCGTGTGCATATCATGCGTTGGGACACGGGGCTCGCGGCGTTTCAGACCGAAGACATACTCGCGAGTTATCCAGATGTTTCAGATGGAACTCATCCGTTGGTACGAAGGGCCGCTGGATTGTGGGGGCGGAGAGCCCTGGCGCGATGGCTGGTAGAGAATACCGACCCCACAGACATGATTGTCGGTGAAGTCCCTATCATCGGAAACAGGTTTTCCGAGTTCATCCAGGTGCAGCCGGATCAGGTTGAACCAACCTTAGCATCCGAGGAAACCACATTCATCTATCCTGTTCCCACAAAAAGCTTGCGTGCCGATCTCGAAGCCATCCGGAGGTCAACGTTTGCGAACCCAAAACATCCTGATGAGGCCAGAGATGCGCCTCCACCGACAATGGAACTGGCCTGGCGCCTAACATGCGCCAAGGCTGTTGAATTGGGCTTAGTCTCTAAGGTTGACACCCATTCTCCGTATGAGGAGGCGATCTATGTCCGATTTTTTGAGCACCTGCTGCAACACCGAAACGCCGTCAGAATTGCGGTCGATACGATTTATTCAGATGCCGGGTCAGCCCATGACCTGAATGCGAACATCTTGGAACTCAGTGCAAGCCCAAACGAAGTGCAACGTGCTGTCGCAGAGGTAGAGGCTGCTTTCACAGTCCAGGAAGTCGTCCGAGACGTCGAAAACTGGTATCAGGTGTAGTCCCGGGCAAAAGTCAGCTCCATTGGTATACCCGAAACCGATAAGGTTGGTTGCGAAGGTCCAAATTGGGCTGCGAGCGGCCAATGATGCTGACCGCAGGTAGCGGCAGTTCTAAGTTCAACCAGCCGTTGCCGGGCAGCCATTTGCTGGGTTAGCCTTGTCAGTATGAGCGCGAACGTTTCGATCATCGGGACATGGGTATTGAAGAGTTTCGTCGCGGAGTTTGACGACGGCTCCACTCTCCAACCCTATGGCGACAACCCGCAAGGCCGCATCGTCTACGCGGGCGATGGGTTCATGTCGGCTCACTTATGGAACCCCGACACCCGTGTTGAGGGAACCAACTCACGTGACTACCCCAGTTACTTCTCGTACTGCGGTGATTGGTCAATTGAAGGCGAAGTCGTTCGGCACCGAGTTCATGCTTCGACCGAAGCATCTTGGGCTGGGCAGGACAAATTGCGAACCATGGCGTCAATTGGCGAGCTCTTGGAATTGACGGCGGAAGAGGTCGTCTTCGAGGGAAAGGAAGGAAGGGGTATTTTGGTTTGGGAACGCCTTAAGAATTAGCCGACAGCGGCAATCGGCCAACGATCACTTCGTTCGCAACTAGGGAGTTGAAAAGTCTAGTTTCGAGTGTCGGCTTTGGGCTGCGTGCGGCCAATCATGCTAACAGCAGACAACGATGGCACCGAGCCCAATTCAGTCGTTTACAGCAGACAACATGATTTCCTGAACGTCGCGCATGTCCTAGTGAATGGCTTGGTGCAAAACTGAAAAGCGTGATTGTGAATGCCTGCTTCAGGCTGGTTGCGGTCAACCATGCTCATCGTAGAGACTGGTAGTACATGGTTCCGCAGAGCAGTGTTGGCGAAATGCTTGTCCGGGGCGCTTTGGTTCCTAGCAGGAGAGGCGCTTAGAAGAAGCGCGCACTACTACAACGACAGTCGCCATATAAGACTTCGTATGTAAAATATTGGGTAATGGCGGCAGGTAACTGTACTAGCGGTCTGGGTCTGTATCGAGTTTGCCCCAGAGATCATCAACCAGATCTGAGAAGCCATCATTCGAGGTCCCCTTGGGCAGTAGACCAGCTCTTCGCCGGCGTTCGATCTCGGCCAGTAGTTCCTCCTCTGTAGCTGTTTCAACCACATCACATCGAAGAGCTTCAATCTCGTCCGCTGTCCACGACTCAAATTTGTCAGCGTAGAAGCCCAGGGAATACGGCTCGTCATCAGAAATCTGTTTGATCACAGCATTCCAATCGTCATTCTGGTTCGATGCCTTTTCGATCCTCTCGTCTGGTTCGCGAATGGACTCACGGATCAACGGCAGCAGCTTTGCCTGAGCGCTTTCTTCACCAGCACCAGTCCCTGCAAGCCAAAGGTCTGCGATCTTGCGAACAAGCGACCAAACAGTTTGATTTCGTGGGTGGTCTTCGATTCTGCCGCCAAGGCCTCGTTCTTCAACACCGAGCTGTTCAGATGCCCTCTCATTCATGCGGATATCGTAATTAGACACGTCAGCCAGATCTGAAGCGTTCTCAGCCACAGCTCGGGCGACCTCTTGATCACCAACATAGACAACCACCTTCAACATCCCGCTACCTCTTCCTTCGCCGGTTCATCACTCGGTCCAGGTGGCTGTAGTCTAGATCTCGCATTATCCTTTGAACTCGCACTGGATCGACTTCGCGATCTTTTCCAGCAGTGTGGACGATGTGTCTGACGTAGATCGTCAACGCGACAATGATCACGGCGGATAAGATCAAGCTGATATGCTCCGCCCCCATCACTAAGTCTTCTTCCTTGGGTCTTCGATCCCGAGGTCGTCGAACACGTTGCCGCTACCATCAGTGATCTCGACATCATCGTCGTCAGTCACTAGATCCCAGGTGTTCTCTTTGACCCATTCATCCCGCCATTTGGGCGCATCGGCCGGACGCTGTGCAAAATCGGCGATTTGCTCGAAAATCATTTTGCGCAATGCAAGCCAGACCTCCGGACCCTCTTTGCGACGAGCTTGCAACTCTGCGATCAAGTCATCCAGAGGAACATCCTGTAACGGGCGCCCGACGATCTCGTCTTCTGAAAAATCATCTGTCATCGCTCAACATCCTCGACACTGATCGTCAAGACTAAGATCTTGTTTGGTTTTACAGTGATCTCTTTTCCTTCAATCTCTCGAAGTTTGCCGCTCACCAAAGTCTCGCAGACTACGAAAATTGGGATTTCCTCTTCTGTAGTCTTGTCACTCATCTGGCTTACCCTTCGGATCAGGCACCTTTCGCGACCGGATCTCATCCGAGGTAATCGGCTTGGTTAGTTTTGCTCGACCGGCCGCAATTTCAGCCTCCCGAAGTCTAAGCAAACGCAAGGTTTGTTCATCCAGCTCAACGTCGTCGTCATCACCCATCAGACTTCTCCCGAGTACAGTAACAGTGAGAACAGAGTACTTGAGACCCGTCGGCTGTCCGAACGATGTCACCAACGTGGCCACACTCTTCACACGTCACACCGCATCGAAATTCCATCCAGACAGCGTACTCCTGAATGAGATCGTGGTATCGACTGAAACCGATGCAAATCTTGCCATCCTGGCCTTTCTTAATGTCCGAAATCTGAATAGTTCCAGGGTCCAGTGCCCTGAAATCCTGACTGAAGGAAAGCTTGTGGAGTGCTTGCGAAATCAAGACGAGCCAGCCCTTTCCGACAGCAGGAACAAGATATGTGCAATCCCGAGAAACGAGGTCTGGATAGTTTTCCACAATGTCCAGCTTCAGGCTGTCGGGCCAGGATTCTTCGGCGCCCTCAAATCGCCGCCGCAGAGCATCGTTGTAGCACCAGCTGCAAAGTGTCGTCACATACCCAAGGATGTTCTGGCGTTGGGCAGAATTAGAACAACCTTCACAAGTTTGCTCAATCTGATCGACACGCCATTGAATCTCTTCACTCGTAGCCTGGTTGCAGCCCGGGCCCTCATAGACGCGCAAGCCTCCCCATTTCTGTTTGATCTGAACGATGGACGGGCGTTCACCGCCAAACAGCTCGGGCTGCTCGTCGATCAACCTCTTCACTTTCTCAAGTGCAAGCGTAAGCTGCTCCGCCCACCCGGCACGATGCTCACCAAGCTGCTTAAAGACGCTTCCATGAATATCATTCCAGTCGACAACACTGCTCATCTCTGACCTCCGGGCCCGCGCCTCATTGAGATCGTGTAAAACCTCCGCCATAGCAGTCATCATACGGTCGACCACTTCTAGGTCATCACACTCGACATGCAGACCCTCGGTCGACCATGTTACGTCAGAGACGTGCGGAGCTGGGTAGTTGTGCGCCATCACCAACCGCATCTCCTCGCTGTACCAGACGTCAAAAGATCGGAGATCATCTGGCGCTCCATGGTCCTCGATCACACCTCGGACCTTTTCCCGGAATTCCTTCCAGCTCTTTTCGACATCATCCATCAGTCACATTCTCCAGAACTTGGTCTTGTTGAGATGGAAGACCCCTCTCGAGATCTGGCAAGCCGGACCAGCCTTCGGGTGTGCGTCCGAGGCTCTCCTCGACCGATTGTTTGATGTCTTTGAAATCAATTGCGTTCGTGACGTCGCCCGCCATGTCGGACACCTCCTGAGGATGGTAGGAGGCGTCGGAATCGAACCGACTCGTGCACTCTAATCTGGAGCAATTACAAGGATATAAGCCTCGCCCGCATACCAATGCTGCCTCCCACGGATTTCGCGTGGGTTATCGACCTCAGGCCGATATTCGATGGCAGTGGATGCGTGTGTACGTCATGACCGCAAGCTGAACCAGTTCGCATAGCCATGTCAAGACGGCGCTTGCTGCACTTCGAGTTTCACCGCGTAGTTCTGAGAACCTTCTAGCTTAGCGTGTGCCCGATACACTCATGCATCTTATTTTGCGGGTCAGTACAGCGTCGAGTAGCTCTCCGACAGCGAAACGATTCGATACCCTGTGATCCGGACTCGAACTCAGAAACTCCGTCGATAGTTCGCTCTGAACCGACGTGCGTCTTTTGATCTGCGTCTTATGCGCTCCGTTCTGGAGAAATACAAAAGTCTTGATCTGACCAAACCTCAGCGGCAGCATTGACCTGCATCTTTCGAAAAATGGAGATCCCGGTTGCAAGACCTTGTAAGCCTCATTCCATTTAGCGTCTCGAGTCATTTGTGATGATACGTTCCTCACCTGAGCTGCTGGCGGTTTCGAGGCGTTGGTATGAAATACTCAGAACCAAGAAGAATACTGACGAGTTGCAGGATTTTCTGTCGAAAGCAGATGAACTACGGTTCGTTGGGACAGGAGAAGGTGAGTTTTGGAGCGGGCAAGCAGTTCGCGATGGGGTTAGCGGCTTTTTCGCGGAGATCCCGGCACCAGTCGTTTTCGAAGAAGTTGAAGCTGAGGCCTTCGAAAACGGAGAGACGGGATGGTCATCCTTCGTCCACAAGATTCAGTTTGTCGGCTTTGATGAAGCCGTCTTTTACCGCACCGTTCTGATTTTTGTCCTGGAGGGAGCAGCCTGGAAGATCATCAATCGCCACGCTTCAGTGCCAACTCCAAATATTGAACTCGTGGGTAAAGAGCAGCTGGCCATCCAAAAACTGGTTGATGCTGCGCGCGAAGATGGACCCGAGCTGATCCAAACCGAAGGTTTGGCTTCAGTACTTTTCACTGATGTGGAGGGCAGCACAACGTTGGCGGAGGCGTTGGGCGATCAGCGTTGGTCGGTGCTGATCGAAAACCACTTCCAAGTCTTGGCGGCGATCATTGAAAAATATCATGGCCAGTTCGTGAAATCCCTTGGAGACGGAACGTTGTCCGTCTTTCCTTCCGCGAAGGAAGCGCTAACGGCCGCTGTCAAGATTCAGAAGGCTATTGCATCGGCTTCCGAGGAGCCGTCTTTCGGTGTCCGGGTTGGAATTCACACTGGTGATGTCGTGCAATCTCGTGGAGATTTTTTTGGCACTGTGGTCAACAAAGCTTCACGCATAACCACGGTTGGTGCGGCAGGCGAGATACTCGTTTCAGATGCGACTCGCGCCATGGTCGGAGGACAAACCGATTTCTCATTTTCTGAAATAGAACCCAGACTTCTGAAAGGTCTACGCGGTCACCACGTCTTGTATCGTTTGGAGTGGCAAGATTGAGTATTTCGGTTGCCTCAACGCCGACAGATCACACAGATACCCCGCAGAGCTCAGTCGCAAAAGTCTTGCGGTACGCGCTACAGCTCACATCGCTAGCAATTCCTGATGAATTGCGACCATTGCCCAAGTGTCGCGCGTGCAATACGCCACAAGATCAGCATATACCTTATGGCTGCAAGCGCAGTGGGAGAATTGAATTTGATGTGTCCTTGAAGTGAATTAGACTAAGAGCCAACTGTTCAGATAGCTCATTAAGAGGACATCATGGCAGCTCCTTTAGTCCAAAACTGGGAACTGACTGCCGCCATCCAGGACATAGCAGATTGGCTGGTTCAACAGGGCTTAGAGAATGCGCCTGTGGAGCTCTGGCTTGAAGCATTCTGCAACCGTCTTGTTTCGGCAGGAATTCCGCTTCAAAGAGCAAACATCACTGTTCGCGCTCATCATCCCGAGATTGGGACTGTCGCTTTTCGCTGGCACAGGGATGGCGGTCATGAGCGAGAGAACTTTGTCCGAAGAACGGATGCGCCTGAGGAATACGTTCTAAGCCCAATTTACTATCTTTTGGCAAACAACGTTGAAGAGATCAGACAAGATCTGACAGTCGAAGAACCCGAGCTCAACTTTCCGATCTTCGACGAACTTCGCGAGCGCGGTGCAACTGACTACTTCGCTGTTAAACGGTTTTTCCTTATTCAGGACAATACTACGCCAGTCGATCCAATGCGGGCCTATGAAGGTGCTATAATCTCGTTGACAACCGACGCGAGCGGGGGCTTCACAAGCGAGCAACTTGATGGTTTGCGTCAACTGATATCTCCACTTTGTCTGACGCTGAAATGTGGGGCAAACCGGCTGATGGCTGAAGACATAACCGCCGCGTATCTGGGCAAAGACGCCAGTAGGCGCGTTCTTTCCGGGGACATCACCCGAGGTTCATCGGAAACTATTTCAGCGGTGATTTGGTATTTTGACCTGCAAGGATTTACCAAATTGTCAGAGGCGCTTCCGGGGGACTCAATCATAGAATTGCTAAACGACTACTTCGCGGAAGCTGTTGACGTAGTCGAACGCAATGGCGGTAACGTTTTGAAATTCATGGGAGATGGAATGCTTGCCATCTTCGATATCAATCAAGTTCCGGACGCTCGCCGCGTCGCAATTCACGCGGCCGTGGAGTTGCGAAATACCTTTGAGGAACTCAACCAACGACGGCAAGCTGATGGTTTGCCAACGACCGGCTTCACTCTCTCGTTGCACGCAGGCGATGTTCTTTACGGCAATATTGGCGGTAGGTCTCGCTTGGATTTCACAGTGGTCGGCCCAGCGGTAAATACAACTTCGCGCATTTTAGGCATGTGCAGCGCGCTTGATCAGAACATTGTGGTTTCCGATAAGGTGGCGGGTGACTTAGTGGGCTCCATTCCAAGTCTTGTTTCCCTGGGGCAATACAGATTGCGCGGTGTTGCTGAAAGACAGGAGCTGTTCACGATAGACTAACTGCCGCTATTTGGAAGCTGCCGCAATGGGGTGTTGACCTGCGTCAAAGCAAAGGTAGCCGGATTGCTACTAGGTTGGTTTGCACATGGAACAGAACTGTTGGATCAAGCACCCGCGAAGAGCGGCATTCTTGGTCATAGTGATTGCATTGTCAGGGTGCACGGGCAGGCACCACCAAGGCAATTGGCATGGCCACGGCTTAGAAGGTTGCTATGGACCTCACCACGACGTTGATCGCGAGGTCCATTGCCGAACGCTCGAGTGAACTTGAGCCATACGCGATGCAACTCACAAAACGTTTGGCGACCAGTGTTATTTGGATTGAGATTCAGATCTTGTATCGAAACTGCCCGTTTGATGCTCAGTCCGGTAACATTGAAAAATTTGGCCTTGGCACAATATCTTTGTAGTCCCATGAGGAAGCGGAGAAGAGACCAATGAAACGACGCGAATTTTTACTAGCGGGTGCAGCAGCAGTGTTAGCCACTCCTTCCGTCGGTCAAGAAGCCCCACTCATCAAAGTGTACAAGACGCCAACCTGCGGCTGTTGTGTCGCGTGGGTGGATCACCTGATTTCCGCAGGATTTCGCGCCGATATGCTAGACGTGGGGCAGGAGCAGCTGTGGTCGCTTAAAGAACAAATGAAAATCTCAGATGAGCTTTCCAGTTGCCACACGGCAATTGTTGGGGACTATTTTGTCGAAGGTCATGTCCCGGCAGAAGATATCTATCGACTTTTGTCCGAACATCCTGAAGGCCTCGGCCTGACAGTTCCGGGCATGCCAATGGGTTCACCGGGGATGGATTTTTCAGACGAGCGAGAGCCCTATGAAACCTTGCTTGTTGGTCTGGATGGGACGACGAGTGTGTTTGCTCGACACAGCTGAGAGATTGGATGAAGGACAATCAGACTTACTAGATCCGTGTCCAGCATTTGTTTGCTCTGATCTCAAATGGATTCAGCTGCAACCGTTGTGTTTTTTCCACATGGCTGGGTCGTGGCCTTCGGGCACATTGGAGCACGGGTCGTTCGCATACCCTCTTAGAATGCTGTACTGTTGGATTTGATCTGCGCTCAACAGTGGTGTTGTTTGCAGGTGCCGGGACAGATGAACCAGTCGCAACTCGGCCCTGGCAGTTTCGGCCGCTTCAACAAGTTTGTTTAGCTCGGCCAATTCAAGCTGGTCACCGGCAAACGCTTCACTTAACGCCGCCTCGGCCTCAATAAACCGCTCGCCTGCGACGACTGCCTGTACGCGCATTTCAGAATGGATCGCCTCAATTTTTCTCAGCTGATCCTTCGAGAGTCCAAGTTCATCTTTCAATTCGAGCAAGTGTGCTGGGCCTGGTTTGCCATTCAGCTCCGCTGGTAAAGCAAAACCCCAACCTCCGCCGCGCCGCAGCTCTTCCAAATCGGTGTCAGATAAGCTTTTGATGGTCCTGGATTGCAGTCCGGCGTATGGCGTGACTTCAGCGTCGTGAGTGTGACTTTGCGCGAGTGCTACTTGAGAGTATTGGATCGTACAGAGCGCCGTTACAATCAGAAACTTAGGCATAAACTTGATCATGAAGTCTCCTTTCTGGCTCACCAAAATGCCTTCTTCCATACAGTACTTCTGCCCGGTGCAGCGACATTCCTGCTCCTTTTTGACCGGTACGTCGTTCCGGATTCACGTGTATTCTAGGCCGTTGAGACAATAACCTCAGCTTCGATTTCAATTGGGAAGTTGATTGGTAGGCCTGCCACCCCGACCGCCGTACGTGAATGGCGGCCAATCTCTTCTCCAAAGACGTCAATGATCAAATCCGTGAAACCGTTGAGAACCGCAGGCGTATCGCTGAAGCCAGATTTGCAATTTATCATCCCATGAACTCGGCACCACCCCGTTATTCGGTTTAGACTGCCAAGTTCGCGCTTTAGACTGCCGAGAATAGAAAGCCCGACTTTGCGTGCTGAGGCGTAGCCCTCTTCCACAGACACATTTTCTCCGACTGCTCCAAATGGCGCGGCCGGAGTACCGTCTATTTCTTGTGGTCCATGACCAGATACGAACGCCCGGTCGCCCCGAACGTTAATCCACGGAAATGGCAACACCATACCAACAGGCAATTTTAGCGGCGCAGGTAAAATGATGTTGTGGTCTACCAATCGCTGTTCAGCGTCGATCATGGTACTCTCCCTCGCAGCACTTGCATGGATCTTACCATAAACCATGCCCAAAGTCGGTCTCGACCACCAAACTTTGCAAGGTCCGCTTCGTCCACATTTGAGTCATCTGGCGAAACCGCGGCGAACGGCTGTTGTTGGTTAGGGCAAACCCTGGCCGCGTTCGCGGGCATGAATGACCGCTCATCGTGGTTACGGGTCATCCGGCAAAAAGTCTCAGATGGCCGAGACGGTCCCGAAGCGGCAATCTTTACTAAGAAAGTGAGGTCCTAAGCAGGAAGCTCTCCGCCAGACTGAAGCCATCGCGCGTCGGCTTCCGGAAGCAACTCTGCAAGACGTTTGTGAAACGCAAGAAGGTCTTCGTCTGAAAGCTTGCCCTCCCACTTGCGACTGCTTGCGCTATCGAAGAAGGCTGACGGGTCTTTAAAGGTTGTGGACCGTTGTGTTTCTTCCTTAGCACTCGCGCGTGCATTGGCTTGCATGTTCTCGAACTGCATACTTTCCGCAATTGCGGCCAGCATTTCATCGCCAATTTTCAAGCCAAGTACGGAAGCGAGCTTTCTAGTATGAGAGAGCAAATCGCGCCGCATATCGGCGTAATGGAAAATGTGTATTTTGGGATGTTGGATGTTTGACTTGAAGGACTTGAAGTGATGAACGATGGCCTCAAGGGTGATCCCATCGGCCATCTCCTCTCGAACGGTCTCACCAAGAAAAAGGGCGAATGAAGCTGTCGGCTCATCCGGGAACCTGTCTTGGATCAGGTCTTCCTTCAGGTTTGCCACATGTCGGCGCATCGAAAAATGTGCGTCGATTGGGTGTCTGAACACCGCGATGTAGGTGCAATCTGGATCGAAAGGAATGCCGTCAAAAGGCGTATGGGTCTTGATGCATCTTCTGTGGCTTTGAGCTTCGAACATTCGAGCTATGGGGAGTTGATCTCGAAACGCAGGGTCGAGCCAAACCGACAGGTCATCCATGACCTTGTCCATACCTGGCTTTTCAAACAAGAGCGACAGCACAAGGGCTTGCGTCCATGTTGTTCCGCACTTTGGCGGTGTTGCAACAATCACATCTCCTTGGCGCAGCGCGAACATGTCCCAAATCCGATTGTCGGTGAGACGTGTTCTGTACTCGAATGCCTTCCTTGAAGACGCCCGTATCGTCATTCTGATTTCCGCCAATGGACCCTTAATGAAACGATAGCAAGCATGCGGCGCTGAACCTAGAATTTTGATGGCACCCGAGTAGGAAGGCCTTTCAAAGTGCCAAGCGAAAACCTTGCATTCGCGGCTAGAAGCTCGTTTTGCCCTCAAGGCAGTCATACGCGGCACCTTGCTCCAGTGCCTGCGCTGCGGTGTAAAGTCGAAATTACAAAGTTCGGTTTTTCGAGGTCCGCTTCTGCCTAATTTACCCAAAAGCAAAAAGCTTGCGTGTCGTTATTCGGTCACTGATGTTCATTGAATATTGATCGCGATTTATGCGCGAAACCCCTAATATCCCTTTGACACTCCTTCACAATGGATACGCGGGAGGATTTTGTTTGGAGCGGTACTTGGCTGCCATACTCGTGGCTGATGTTGTTGGCTATAGCGCGCTTGTCAGTGCTAACGAGGAAGCCGCATTGCACACATATAGGGGCCACTTTAGGGCGCTGGAGCCGCATGTCGGCCTGAATGGCGGACGCCTATTCAAAAGAACCGGTGACGGTTTTCTTGCAGAGTTTTCCTCGGTTGTAGATGCGCTGGCATGTGCGGAAACGATGCAACGTCAGATGGCTGAGCGGAACGGGGCGCGCGGGCAAAGTCCGGAAATGCAATTCCGTATGGGAATTCACGCGGGCGATGTTTTTGATGACGACGGTGATGTTCTTGGTGACGGCGTCAACATCGCGGCCCGGCTGGAAAGTCTTGCTCCTCCCGGAGGGATCATCGTTTCAGGTCGGGTTTACGAAGACCTTGTGGGTAAGGTGGATGTATCGTTCACCGAATTGGGGCCGCAATATCTGAAGAATATCACACGCCCTGTAACTGCTTACTCGGTACAAACAGCATTTGCTACTGAATCCCCGATAATTCAATCTCGCCCAGACAAGCCTTCGGTGGCCGTATTGGCGTTTGACAATCTGTCGCCTGACGCTGAACAGGATTACTTTGCAGAAGGTATAGCCGAAGATATAATCACCAGCTTGTCCAGAGTGCCCTGGATATTCGTGGTCGCCCGAAACTCCTCTTTTTCTTACAAAGGGCTTTCGGTTGATGTGCGTCGTATCGGCCGAGAGCTTGGTGTCCGCTATATATTGGAAGGGTCCGTTCGCGGCGCTGGTGACCGGTTGCGTGTCACGGGTCAGCTGATTGATGCGGAAACCGGGTCTCATGTTTGGGCGGATCGATACGATGGCAAGCTCGATGATGTTTTTGAGCTTCAGGACCAGATTACCGAGGCTGTCGTTGCTTCGATTGCGCCAGGTATCCGACAAGCTGAAATAGACCGTGCTGCTCACAAGCGCCCTGACACCCTTGGAGCCTATGATCACTTCCTACGTGCGCAGTCCTTGATCTACAGGTTCAATTTCACTGAAGCAGACGACCATTTGTCAAAAGCTCTTTCACTCTCAAGTGAGTACCCATTGGCAAGCGCTCTTCGAGGCTGGATCCGCACTTTGCTATGGAACCCGGATACGCGTCCAAACGAGGCCCGATTTGATTGCGCAATTCAGCTGGCACATGAGGCTCTGGCGGCATCACATCTTGACCTAGAGGCGCAAGCATATGCCGGTTACGTACTCGCGTTTCTGTCGGAGGATACAGAGTACGGTTTGTCACTTGTGGATCAAGTCGTCGAGAGAAGCCCAAATTGCGTTTCAGCCTGGGGATCCAGTTGCGTACTGCATGGCCTGATGGGTGAAGCGCAGGTGGCACAAGCTCATGCCAGGGAGGCGCTCCGACTTAACCCGAATGACCCACTAAACTACCGGGTCCACATGGGTATCAGCCTGTCGCAAATCGCGGAAGGGAACTGGCGCGATCTAAGAGAAACTGCCCAAAAAATGCGTGCATTTCATAATACTGTGACTGTCTTTCGCCTGAACGAACTTGTGGCGGAAATGGCTCTCGGCAATGGGAGCCGAGCTAGAGAGCTCGCAGGTATTCACATGTCGCGGGAACCCGATTTTAGCGTTTCAATGTTCCGGCATATGCGCGCTCGTATCTCTATCGCAAAACCAGAAATCTATGACGCCTACTATAAAATGCTCGCAGCCGCAGGCATTCCTGATTGACGACACCAGTTGTAGACCAGCGGCCAGTCATAGCAAGCATGCAACATGTGGAAACGTATTTTTTGCCGCTGGAAGAATGCACAATGTTGTCTGCGAACAGTCGTAGAAGTGAATAGCGGCGAGCGGCAATCGAACCTTCGCGGCGCTCGGCGTGAACGATTGCTCTGCGTACATAGCTACCATTGCCACGTTAGGTCAGATTAATAGGTTTGCAGTTTCATGCTCTAATCAGAACAGATGCCCATACGTGCGAATTGCATGCTGTCTGTTTTGCAGTTCAAGTTTGGCGTAGATTTTACTTGTGTGGTTTCGAACGGTTTTTTCACTCATTTGAAGACTTCTAGCAATTTCTTTACCACTCATTGCTTGGCAGATGAGTCTCAGCACGTCCAGCTCGCGCTTTGTCAAATCGTTAAAGTCCGTCGTTTGACCGGAAAATGTAAATTCAAGCAAGCTCTTGGAAAAAGCGCGCCAGGCAGGTTCATCGCGTTGGATAATGTGATTTTTTCCCTCTAAAGCAGACATTGTCGCTCCGGGAATTTTCTGAGCGAGACGTTGTCCTTCTTCAAACGGAATAACCTGATCGTTCCTTGAATGGATCACCAGTGTTGGAACTGAAACCTTTGGCAACAGACTTTCAACATTAACGTCAGCGCGCGCCATAAGCAGGTCGGCCCCTGTCTCAGGCAAAACGGTCTTTTGGCAAAGTTCTGTAAACCAAGAGCGTTGTTCGGGCGGCGCACCAGGAAGAAATCTTGATGTAAATACATCTTGAAACGCAGGGTTGTCATTCTCCCAACCCAGGCGAAATACATCGATAACAGTCTTGTAGTTTTTGGCGGCAACCGATCCGCGGTGGCTGCTGCCCCTTGCATAGCCTCCAACGAGTACCATCCCGGCGACTCTACCGGGATACCTCAGCGAATACGCGATAGAAGTCGCAGCGCCCTGAGAAATACCCAGAAGATAAATTGGTTCGTCTATTTCAGCGGCGTCGATTACAGCTTCGAGATCATCAACCCAGTAATCAATACCCAGATTCTCAACTCGTTTGTCAGACAATCCGCAGCCTCGCTCATCATATCGAACAAGGGTGAATTGACTTTCTAGCAATTCGATCCAGTGAGACCAAATTGGACTGTCTAGATCATAACTGAGATGCGTGAGCCAGTTAGCCGCCTTTACCATTGGTAGGCCGTTTCCGGATTTGCTCCACGCCAGCGACGTACCATCGCTTGAAGAAGTGTATCTAACGGTTCGCATGTCTTTTTTTAGTCAATTTGGGGCAAATGTCCCATCAATTTCCCGTCGGTTTGAGTCTAGCCGGGACATGTGTCCGATAGGTTGAAGGACAGATGAGTGACACCATTGTGAAACTCAGATTGGAGGTCATCACATGAATAAGCAATTTGACGCATCACTACACGCTTCGCCGTGCTGGTCCCAAATATCGCCCGCTCCCTGCGTAGGGCTACATTGTTCTGGCGCTGACGGAAGCCAGTGGCGCAATCTGTTTGCTCGGATGAGCGAAGAAACCAAAACAATAGCACCCGACCTAATAGGAACCCTGTCTAGAGGTCATAAAATCCCGGACGGGTCGTTCACATTGGAAAACGAAGCTGCTTCGATTATCACTGAGATAGAGAAGCTTGGCAGACCCGCTCACTTGATTGGACACTCCTATGGAGGAGCGCTGGCTTTGCATATCGCCAGAGCTCGACCCGACCTTGTTCGATCACTTTGTCTCTATGAACCAACTTTGTTCAGCCTACTGAAAGCCGGAAACGCGGCTGACGGTTCATTGTATTCCGAGATTGTAAGCCTCACAAACGCAATACGAACGGGAATAGAAGAGGGATGCGAAGAGTTCAGCGCTCAGGTTTTTACTGATTTTTGGGGAGGACTTGGCTCTTGGCAAGCCCTGAGCCGTGAACGCAGGTGCGCTATGATTGATTGGGTTCACAAAGCCCCAAGCGATTTCGATGCGCTTCTGAAAGAACCTGACCCAGAATACATTCTTTCTGAGGGAGTTCCCTCTACGATCATTCGCGGATCGCAGACGCATGTGCACACAAAGCGCATCGCAGAGCTTCTGGCATCCCAAGGCAAGCTTGTTGAGCTAAAGGTTCTGAAAGGTGCCGGCCATTTGGGGCCCTTTACCTTCAAGGAAAGTTTCGAGATGGAGGTGCTGTCGCATATTAGAACTGTTGACCGCCGCGACATGGCTTCAATGGACGTCAAGCCGATCAGTAGATCATGAGCCGGGGACACTGGAAATCTAGAAAAAACGACCGACCGATCTGGACTCCGAGCGGTCGGTCGCTGTGCAGCCTCGCTAACGTCTTATGGGCGCCCGCATTGGGCTCGATGTTGTCATTTTCTCAAACGCTAGGAATGTTCTCTTTGCGGATAAAGCAGAAATCGCTCGATCACTAAAACACTACAGGCGGCTTAGCCAAAGGTCCCCAAGTTTCAGGGTCTGGTAGACCGACACTTGACCATGCTTCTTGCAAAACTCTGGAGTCTGAAGATCTTGTCCGCGGCAAATCATCCAAAATATCAAACCAAGGCATTTTGCTTTCTATTCCGGAGTGGACTGAAGGAGCAAAGTTTTCTGGTTGGTCGAGGCTCGAAGTATGCAGGACCAGATAGGCCGTTTCTCGTGGCTTCACGAGCTTATAAGTTAGGCTTGCCCCGCATCTGGCACAAAAGCCACGATTTGCTATCGGCGTAGTTGCGAAGTATCGAGGTTCCTCGGTGAGAAATCGAACAGCAGAAGCAGGAAAGGCCGCCCATGCATTAACTGCTGAACCAGAAAATTTTCTGCAACAACTACAATGGCAATACCCTGTGCTTATGGCGGGTGCGTTTATTTCATACCGGACCAACCCACAGATGCAGCCACCTGTCACTAAGGTTTTGGCCAATTCATCTTCATCAAAATCCAGAAAACCCCCTTCCTCTCCGGGTTCTGAAACGGTCATGTAGACATGTATTGGAGTATCAGTGCTCTTGAGTCTTTTGTGACCGCAATCCGCCAGCGGAAGATCTATCTTGCCCGCTATTTGCGCCATTACTTCTCCTGAAACCGCGATTCCACCTGGTTCCGCTATTGCCTCAAGCCGTGCGGCAGTATTTACGCCGTCTCCGAGAATATCATCACCGTGCACAACAACATCACCGAGCGAAACTCCGACGCGTAAAATGAGTGGGTCGTCACTGTTCGATTGACGTGCTTCGCGCGCGCACGCTCTTTGAATGTTGATTGCACAATTGACCGCCTCAAAGACACTCGAGAACTCAGCCAAAAACCCATCGCCAGTAGACTTAAAAACACGACCCCGGTTTGCTTCCACCTGCATGCCGATGATTTCACGTTCTAGTCGAACCAACTTAGCTAATGTTCCGCTTTCATCGCGTGATACCAATCCTGCGAAACCGACTATATCGGTGGCCAGAATGGCCGCTAATTTGCGTTCCATCTCCGTTGCTCCGAGCTAATAATCTCCAATTGGTGCCTGCTTACTTTAGCATAAAACCGGTCAGAGCGAGCCACGGTGGCTGAGGTGTTAATTTCCAGCTTTCAAAGACCGTTCGGGGCTGCGAGCGGTCAATCATGCTCATCGCAGAAAATGGCAGCGCTGAGCCCAAAGCCGAAAGATTCCTACTTTTGCCGAGCTCGTACCTCGGCGGCACGACGAACTGCGAGTACCGCTGTTGCGTAATCTCCCAAAGAAATCCCTCTGAAAGCGAATGCAGCCGGTTTCTCGCTTAAAGTGGTATCGACTGCTCCCGAGACAATTTCCGTCAAGTCCCCTGTTACCCGCTGATATGGCAGCATTGGTTTGTCGCTTTCAGATTCCTGTTTTCGGTCGTCAACAATAACAGTTTTGAAAGCGGTCATACCCTCTGGAAGCCACGGAATGCAGGCATCTGTAATGGCGGCGAAGGCAGTCGGCTTTAGCCATCGGGCATCCAGAAAAGGTTCGATGGAATAGTCCAAAGTTATTGATGTCACTACCAGATCGGCATCACGCAAGGCGTCCTTGGCACTGGTGGCTGTTTGGGCCTCGAGGTCCATGTCCCGAGCCCGGCGACAAAGCTTGTCGACATTCGCTTTGCCACGTCCGAACACACGAATGCTTTTCAAGGGGAAAACTTCGGAGAACGCAAGCAAATGGGAGTGAGCTTGCACGCCGGCCCCAACAAAAGCCACTGTCTCAGCATTGGGATCAGCAAGTCGACGCGCGGCGACGACTGACAGCGCTGCTGTTCTAACAGCCGTTACCCAATTTGCCCCTAAGACTGCCCGGAGAACCCCGGTTTGCCCGTCCATTACCATGATAGCGCCGTTAATCGCAGGGAGCCCTTTTGCCGGATTGTTCGGACACACCGTTACCTGTTTGGTCACGATGAACCCATCATCTCCTACTGCCAAGGTCGACATTGCGTACCGTCCATCCCCGGGCAAAATGGCTGTCTTAGGGGACGTATGAAGCTGCTTACTTGCCTTGGCTATCAGCGCAGATTCAATCGCGTCGGCAACTTCCGAAGGTTGGATCCCTAAACCTTCCAAGTCTTCGTCAGAAAGATAAGTTATTTTGCTTTCAGAAGTCATGTTGGCGCCGCTCCGCTTTGCAACCCGGCTTCCCGATTAGGCTATCAAATTGCATGTTAACATAAGCTTTGGGTGTCTAGATTGGGACTTCACTCGAGTACATTATTCGTTGCATTGGGATTTCTGTTTTCATGCTTACGGTCTCAAGTTGTCTCAAGCCAGTTGAGTTTGAAAATTGTATGCTCTCCTTCGAGACCTTTAAGCGGAACAGTCATTTGCTCGGCAAACTGAAACTCCTGTGATCCGCCCACCATGATCCGTGTGGCATCCGAGACGCGGATGTCACTTGGTGCTGCCAGGGCGGCTATACGTGCTGCTTTGTTGACAACGGTCCCGAAGTGATCAGCATCAGAAGTTATCACTTCGCCGGTATGCAAGCCGATGCGAACCCGCAACTTTGGCTCGTTTGTTTCCGCCGCGTTCGCCTGTTGAATATTTTGAGCTGCCAGCAATGCTGCCCTTGCGGAAGCAAAAGACGACATCACCCCGTCTCCCAGTGATTTCACCGTACGTCCACCACTCCCGACGATCTGCGTTTCGACAAGTCGCAGATGTCTTCCGAGGGCGTCGCTCCAAAGCGTATCGCCTATAGCCTCAGCGATTTTTGTGCTGTCCGCGATATCGGTGAACATGATGGTCGCTATACCACTTTGGCCGAGTTCGTGGGGTGTAGAGAGGGCGGCATCAAGCAGTTCCTCAAAGCCTCTGGCCTCATACCCAAATCCCTCTACGTTGTTGACCGGTAGGGAATTGTGAACGTGCACAATCTTCCAGGATCCTTTGTCGAGTTTCAGAATGACCGTAGAACGTAGGTGCGCGATCTGTCCTGTTTCAATACCCTCAATGCTTGCTTCCCATTCGACCCAACCGAGTGATCCGCATTCAAATCCTCTCAGGTCTTTTGGGTGCCACTTGAACCGTGGAACCTCACCGATGTATTGCTCCATACCGCGACGCAGCGCATCGCCCTTCCAGGCTTCGCCGTGTGCTGAGCCAAAGTATGACAGGGCAGCGTCATCAGAAAAAAGATTTGCCACCGTCTCCCCATCGCCCCGACCGTAGGCGTTGATCCATCGTGCCACTATAGCGGCCAGTTCTGGTGAGGGGCTTATAGTATCTCTCATGTCAGAACGTCGCGTCGACGGCCAGAAAACTGCTTCGAAAAATATGACCTTCGCACGTCCAGTTCCTTTTGAAGCGTGTCATGGCATAACCTTTCCGAGATCTCCATTTCTGAGGTCCTGTTAGTTTAGGCCAAGCCGGGGCGGCCAAGCGACAAAAATCTCTGCCCGTTTCTGCACCCAAAAAACTATGCATCCCAACTGGCACTAACGTTTCGATTGCAATTTAGAGCGACGAGATGGCATTGATCACTGCTTCTCGGTTCTGAACAGCGCCGGTTTGTAGATACTCCATAGCTTTGAGAGCAGCTTCATGGGCTTGGACAGATGACCCGCCAACACAGTCCTCTACAACGCGGCAGAAATAGTCGGATTGGTGGCCATCGACGAATGTGTAGTGCACACAAACATCTGTCAGCCCGCCGCACAATAAAAGTGTGTCTACTTTCAAACCGCGCAGCAGGATTTCGAAATCGGTTCCAAAAAAGGCAGAATACCGTCGCTTCGGGACGATGTAGTCACCTTTGCGATATCCCATCTCATCTTTTGCAACTTCCGTTCTTGGATCGCCTTCGAGGCAGTGTATGTCTTCGTCACCATCCAGTTCACGGCCGAAGTCTATCCTGTCGGGACGATGGACTTCTTGGATGAAAATGACTGGCACATTGTAATCATGTGCGGCATCAACCAAATCACGCGCAGCGATCATGCGCTCTTTGTAGCCCGGCATGTTGTCGATGGAGCGTACTTCGCTGTCATCAATAAACGTGCTCTTTTGAATGTCGATTACGATTAGGGCAGGTCTACCCTCGATCAGTTTACTGGCTTGTTTGGTTTTAGTTTTCATGTTCGACCTCTAATTTGCCAGGTCGTCCTGAAAAAAACGCCCTTGCTTGGCCGGGTCGTCCCAGCGGGCAGATCAGTTTTACTAGATGTGCAAGTGAGTACGGTCAAGAGCGCGCTGCGTTGTTATGGAATGAAAAGCATGTGTTCGCGCCTAGGGCAACATTGCACGCACAGCTGCCGCTAGGGGTAAGTGCAGAGAATGTCTGTGCCGAGCGCAGATTGAGCAATGCTGCGAGCAAAACCGACGGCGGCTATACAACTTGACCCATCGTTCATAGTGTAAATGCATGAACAGATTCCGAAATGCTCAACCCTCTGATGCAATTCGATGCTTTGAGATCGAGACTGATGCCTATGAAGGTGACGAAGCGGCTACCCTCGAAAAGATAGTAAAGAGAATCGAGGTCTATCCCGATGGTTTCCTCATTCTTGAAATCGAAGGTGAGATTGTTGGTTTTGTGAATTGCGGATGTGCGTACAACGTTGAAATGTCTGACGAGGAATTCAAAGAACTTGTAGGGCATGACCCCGACGCGTCAAATGTCGTTATTATGTCTGTCGTCGTGGATCCGGCGCATCAAGGAAAAGGCCTATCGCGGGCACTGATGACAGAATTCGCCGGCCGCATGAGAAAAATGGGCAAATCCGCGATCTACCTTATGTGCAAAGAGCATCATCTCCCGCTTTATCAGAGATTTGGGTACAACTATCTTCGCCCATCAACCTCTGATCATGGAGGAATGACTTGGCACGAAATGTCCATGCGACTTTGACACGTTGGTTGGTTGAGCCACGGTGAGCGGACATTCGACCTTGCGACAGGATGTCCGTTTCGGCCGCGGAGTGGGCAGTCATGCTAGTGCAACAGCCGCCCGCTATGAGCCCGCTCCAGTATTTTTTGATGCTGAGTGGCGCGAATATGGAGCTGTTCGACAGCCATCGGATTAAACCGGATGGTCATCTCAGAATTGATCCGTCACCTTGACCGTTCCCGGCAATTCTTCACTGAAACAGCAACACATGATTACCCAGTAACGAGGCTGATCAGCGAAGCCATGGACGCAGGAGTGATCCGAAAGGCTGACCCGGTTTTTGCGACCAACCAACTTCTTGCGCTTGTCAAAAATTTCTTCTTTTGGCCTGAGTACTTCCTCGGCCAGAACCCGACGCCAAAGGACGTGCTGGACGATTGTGTCACGATGTTTCTGAAACACTACAAAGCGGACGTTTGATCGTTTGCCGCGAAGGGTAGGAAAGTCCGCATCTATCCCAAAACGGGCTTCTTTGCTTCTCACTAATCCGGCAATCCTGCGGCTTTCAGGCCCGCAACGATTTTTTGTCTGTGCTCTTGCTTTGCGTAGGGTAATTGGGAACTGAGGGTGGATACCGTAGCCACAGGGATCAGTCCGAGAAGTTTCAAGCCGGCGTCCTCTGCTTCCCGCAATTTACCCTGCGCAGTTTTTACCGCCGACAAAAAAATGTAGTTCATAGGAAATTGAGGAGCGTTACGTATTGCCGCCTGAAAATATTCGACAGCTTCTTCATAGCGGTCAAGCTGCAACATCAGGTGACCATAATTCAGAAGGTAAATGGGTGGGGTATGCGGTTCTAACCGCATTGCTCGGTCCATCGGAGCAATTGCCAGCTCCGGAGTTCCCGCGTAGATAAGTGAAGAAGCCTGCCACAAATGTCCATCCGAGGAATTGGGATCCAGTGATAGAGCTGTTTCATGCTCAGAAAGAGCTCTTTCGAATCCCTCACCCCACATATGCATCCAGCCCAGAAACGCGTGAGCTGCCGCTAGGTTAGGATCGATCTTAGCGGCATGTTCCGCCTCAGCCAAAGCTTCGTCGAACGCGTTGTGCTGGGTGTTCCATTTGAAGAACCAAGCGTGGAATTTTACATAGCTTCTAACAGCCATTGCATAAGCGAAGCTTGGGTCAGCTTCTAATGCCTTGGTGAACAGTAATTGCGCGTCAGCGTTGGCTTGCGGACCCGGCTCACGATAGCGCAATCGCCCTCTAAGAAACCAGTCACGCGCTTCAGTATTCTCTGTGTATTGACTGCCAAGACGCTTTTCCTCACCTTCCCGTAACTGAATAGACAGCGCGTCGACAATTTCTCTTGTAATCTCGTCTTGCAGGTCAAAGACATCTTCTAACGTTCCGTCTCTGCGATTGGCCCATACGTGGGTTCCATTTGCGGTTTCAATCAGCTGCGCATTCATACGAACCCGATTGCCTGCCTTGCGTATACTGCCCTCAAGGACATAGCGCACACCCAACTCCTTACCGACGCGTCGCAGATCCACTGCCTTGCCTTTGTAAGCAAAAGAAGAGTTGCGACCGATGACTAACAAGCCAGACAATTTTGAAAGGTCGGTGATCAGATCCTCTGTCATGCCGTCTGCGAAGTACTCCTGCTCGGTATCACCTGACATATTGTCAAACGGTAATACCGCGATAGACGGAGTGTCTGGCAGACTAGGAGTTGAAATCAGCTCTGACTCAGAAGTGGATTCTTGATTAGTTGCTTCATTGTTTGCCGAGCCCACCCATTTCCAGACGCGGATCGGCTCTGCAATGTTTTTTACTTTCTGTTCACCCGCGTCGTGAAACGGCACATCCAGACGGTGCTTGATCTGTTCATAGACCAAAGCCGAAATGCAGATCCCACCAGGATCTGACAACGTTTCTAGCCTTGAGGCCACGTTGACTCCATCGCCTTGAATGTCGTCGCCCTCCACCACGACGTCGCCGATATTGATGCCAACGCGAAAAGCAATCCCCTCATCAACTGGAGAATCTCTGTTGCGTGAATGGATAGACTTTTGAACATCGTAGGCGCATGAAACAGCTTCGACAGCGCTTGCAAACTCAGTAAGTACTCCGTCGCCCATCCATTTGACGACCCGACCTTCGTGTTTTGCAAAGGCTGGCTCGATGACGTTTTCCCGTAGTTGTCGCAATTGCTCCAACGTCCGCTCTTCATTAGAGCGGACAAGGCGCGAATAACCCACGACATCTGCTGCAAGTATTGCAGCAAGTCTTCGTTTCATGCCCGCACCTCCCTAAACGCTGAAGCCTAGACTCAGAAACAACTGAAATCCAGTTTTTGATTGTATCTTCCGCTCAACAAGATTGCGGCGCCCAAGCTAAATACTATCGGTGACCACGGGGTTTTGGAGCAACGATGCCGTGATAGAGAAAATTATTTCCAGCGCTGCGTTTTGAGCCGACTTCAAACTAGAAGTCACAACGAATTTTCGAGCGGACGGCAGCACTTGATACTTTCCAGTGCGCATCGAATTTATCCTGCATTTTCAATGTTTCGAAGGTTGCGCAGAAGAATGTCGGCTTTGTCCGCATTGCGGTCGTTCGCCCAATCGGAACGGATGTCTACTTTGCGGGACACCTGTCGATTGCATCGCTTACATTGGGCTATCTGTTTA
>NZ_JBQFTB010000024.1:0-30923 GCF_056538465.1 Ruegeria sp. BG6
CCCAGTTCATTGGCCAACGCTTCCGCAACCGGGCCGATATTTCCCTCCATCGTGGAATCAAAGGTCGAGCAATATTTGAAGATGAACTGCTTGCATCCTTGATCCTTAAGCCACCGCAGAGCACGCAAGCTGTCCGCTACCGCTTCCTCAGTCGGTGCGGTGCGGCTCTTGAGTGAGATCACACCCGCTTCGATCTCTTCGTTGGCTGGGGTCGTCGGAATTCCTGGAAACTGCGCGGTTCTTAATCCACCTTCCGGCTCAACGCCCTTCGCCAAGGTGTTCGCAATATCGCTCGCACCAGTAAAATCGTCTGCAATGACACCGATTTTCACAATTCAATGTCCCTCGTCGGTCCTGGATCCAACCTATGGATATGCGGTGCCGCACCGACGGGAAAAATCTCACGCACAAGTGGATCATGGCCGGGCACGATAAGTCGAGGATGCGAGGCCAACCTCTCCAGGGTCTTGAAACCATCCATCATTTCCTGCAAATCGACGACGATGGGAAAGGCTTTGCGCGCCATGAAATTCTCGTAGTAATGCGAGGCATCAGAGGCGAGCACCATCCACCCGGCTGCCGTTCTTACGCGAACACATTGCAACCCGCGCGAATGCCCACCGATGCAGTGTACCGTAACCCCATCTGCAATCTCGCCTTCTCCGTCGTAGAATATGACCTGGCCTGAATAGAGACGCTTTACGACCTCGCAGACATGGTCAGCCGTGAAAGGCGCACGCAGGTGATCATGGCACATGCAGGGACCTGTAGCGAAGGCCATTTCCGCCGACTGCATATGCAACTTCGCGTTGGGGAACATATGCAGTCCCCCTGCGTGGTCATAATGAAGATGGGTCACGATGACTTCGGTCACCGCTTCCGGCGCAATGCCCAGGGGCAGCAAAGCCTCGCGAGGGTCCATCGCAATGGGACGACCACGGGCAGCGGCCTCATCGGAGTCGTAGCCAGTATCGACCAGAATGACTTTGTTGCCGCATTTTAGCACCCAAACGAAATAATCCATCGCATGAGGCGCGTTGTGATTATCATCGATGATGAAACTATCAGCTCGTGTCCGGGCGTTGCGATCCGCGTATTTCACGGCATGGATTTCCCAATCGTTCATCGGATGACCTCGGAATACTGGTGAACTACCTTGGTGGCGATCATATCAGCCACTGCCGTATCGAAGGACTGAAAATGCGCACTTTCTAGGTGGCCAGAAAACGCCGCGCTGTCATCATAAACCTCATAGAGAAAAACCGTCTCGGGATCGTCGCCGAGGCAAACGTCAAACTGCTGGCACCCGGGTTCTTCACGCAAAGAGGTCGAAGCGTTTTCGACCATCAGCGGTAAAAAGGTGTCCTGCGTTCCAGGCTTGAGAGTGAAGGTGACAGTAACCACAAACATCAGACAGAAAGTCCTTTCAGGCGTGAGAATGCGCGCTTCGCAACGGGCAGTTGGCTGAGGATCAGACCAAAGTTGAGCAGCAGTAGAATGGCCGCACCGGGTCTTGAAAAGAAGACCGAAAGGTCCCCATCCGACAGAAACAAGGACCGGCGGAAGGTTTCATCAAACAGACTGCCCAGAATAACTCCGATAACCAGCGGGGCGATTGGGTACTTCAGCAGGTTCATGAAATAGGCAACGGCGCCGACGCCAAGCATCAGATAAAGATCACTGATGCCACCACCGACGCTGAAAGACCCGATTGTTGTCAGAACCATCACGACCGGCAGGAATATGGTCTGCGGGATGGCGAGTATTTTGATAAAGACACGAGCGGTGAAAAGCCCCATCAGGAACATCGTTAGCGACGCCAGCACGAGTATTGCGACCACGCGCAGAATGATCTCGGGATCAATCGTCGGGCCCGGGATCACGTTGTTGATCTTGAAAGCCCCCATCAATGCGGCCGCAGGTGGTGAACCGGGAATGCCCAACACCAAAAGCGGGATCAGCGCGCCGCCAATACAGGCGTTATTTGCAGTCTCAGAGCACAGCAGACCTTCCAAAGAGCCTTTTCCAAACTTGTCGCCTTCGGCAGATACGGTCTTCCCGACACCGTAACTGACCCAACCGGCGACATCTTCGCCAACTCCGGGAAGTGCTCCTACCCCTGTCCCAATCACTCCTGACCGGCCGATGGTTGGTAGGTAGCGTCGAATAGATTGAAGGTTAGGAAGAATACGGCCTTTCAGGGCAAGAACTTTCCCGGCTTCAACGTGCCGCAAACCGTCGATGATTTGCGGGATGGCAAATGCCCCCATCAAAACTGGAACGACTTGAAACCCGCTCATCAGGTAAGACCAGCCGAAAGTATAGCGCGGTTCAGACAACAATGGGTCGAGCCCTACCATGGACATCGCAAGCCCGATCAGACCGGCGATCCATCCCTTAATCACCAGGTCTTCGCTCATCAAAGTGCCGGAAAGCAGAATGCCGAAAAGGGCAAGAAGTGCTTTCTCCGGGCTTGCGATGTTCTTTGAAACCAATAGCAACGCCCAGACAAAAATCAAAAGCGTGATGGTCCCGATAACTGTGCCAATGAAACTGGCCGTCGTGGTTAGCCCAAGTGCTTCGCCCCCTCGACCCGCTTTCGCTAAGGGGTAGCCATCCATGGCCGTCGCCGCGCTGGCTGCTGTGCCCGGTATGTTCAACAGGATTGAGGGGTAAGAGCCGCCGTAAATCGCGCCGACATAGGCCCCGAGCAAGGCAATGAGCGAATAGTCCAATGGAATCTTGTTGCCAAAGAAACCTGTCAGGATCGTCACAGCCAGCGTTGCCGTTAGGCCGGGCAATGCGCCGAACGTGATGCCTAGGAACACGGATGCGATCAAGTATAGATAGGTCAGCGGGTCCACTGCCAGACCAACGAAGGCAGTTCCAAATCCAGCCAGTTGCGAAAGGATAAAGTCCATCCGGTCAGTCTTTCCATAACGGACGAAGCGTCACGTAGTAGTGGTATTCGATTTGCTTGAAGATCAGCCCGCCGCGCGCAGGTACGTTTTGGCGGAAGACGAAGGCCATCGCACAAACGAGGATGAGCGGGGCAAGTACTGCCACCAATGGAACGAACCGCAAAACCCGTTCGGTAGTCGCTTTGACCGGCACCAACAGCGTCAATGCGACCCACAGGATCAGCGTGAACCAATCATCGCCGTGCGCATTCCAATCCACCTGTGCCGGAAAGCCGATGAAGGCAAACAGCCCCGCAGCAACTACTGCAATGCACGCCACCAAAGCACGCCGCGCATGCCCCCCGTAGTAGCCGTAAGTCAAAGCTGTAATCAGCAACCCAGAACACAGAATGAAGTCCACTCTGGGGACCAGCCCCACGACATATGCAAGAAGGATCAGGCCGATTGTTGAAGCTCGAAAGGCTTCCGACTTATCCCATCCGATACCCAAAGCGCTAAGCGCGTTTTGGGCTCCACCTGAGCGGATCGAAATAGCTAGCAAGACGAAGGACAACACAAGCAATCCACCGAAGATAAACAGCGGTACAATTGCAGCCGAGTTGTACCAATTCGATCCACTCACACCTGCGCGGTTTTCACCCCAAAGTGGAATTTCCGACGTCTTCCAAAGAAATAAAACGGCCACGGTAATAAGAACTATCGCTGCCCAAAAGTCGCGGGTCCGCATGACCAGTGTTTCGTCGATTTTGTCCATGCCTGCCTCCTACAGGAAAGGGCACGGTCAAACGCGCCCTTTCAAAATTGATCGGATTAGGGCTTCTCGATACCCAGCGAGGCCGGATCGACCGTGGCAGCGCCCAGATCTTGCAAGGTATAGGCAAAAGTAGCCTCGAGGTTCGCAAACAGCTCTTGCGCTTCTTCGCCGTGTTGACCACCGACATCATAATTGTTTGCTGCGGCCCATTCGGCGACGGTTTCGGACGCAATCGCTTGCTCGAAGGCATCACCAAGCGCGGCCTTTACGTCGTCCCCGGCTGAACTGTGAACTGCAAACCCAATGGCCTGTTTGAGCGGCAAATACTGATCGAGACCGTCGTAAATGCCAAAGGCAGAAGGCACCGTTGCCCCTGCAATCTGCGCATCTTCGGGCGTCAGCATCGCGAGCGGCTTCAACTGACCGCCTTCGATCAGCGCAGCTTGTTCAGCCAGCGAAGTCACAACCAACGCAACCTCACCTGCTATCGCCGCTTCCTGCCCGGGCGCTGAGCCTTTGTATGGAACAAACTTGAACTCTGCACCGGACCCTTTCTCGATGGCGAGAAGATTCAAGTGGTGGATCGAACCCGCGCCGGACGCGGCAGCAGGAATTGTGCCAGGGGCGAATTTGGCAGCATCAACCAATTCTTCCAGAGTATTGTAAGGGCTGTCCGCCGGAACCGAGATCAGATCAGGTGAACCACCGACAATAAACGGATACCAAAAGTCAAATTTCTTGTCCCAACCGCCCTGCACAGCAGCGGTGACGTTCGACTCAGACAGACCAACCAGCGTATAGCCATCGTCTGGTTGATTCATGACGTAGACCATACCGTTAGAGCCTGCGACACCACCTGTTTGATTGATCACATTGATCGAGACCGGAAGGTGTTTTTCCATCTCGGCCATGATCATTCGGTTGATCGTATCCGTGCCACCTCCGGCCCCCCAGACCACAGCTGTAGTGATATCACGATAGGGATAATCCTGCGCAACAGCTGCCCCTGCAATGCCGGTCGCCATCACGGCTGCGGCCGCCAACCGCCCTAGCTTTAGTTTCATTTCCAAGTCCTCCCAAACATCTTTGCGTTTATTATTGCATTTATTTGCGTATACATTAAAGAATGCGTTGTCAACGGACTGTAGTGAAAGCTGCTATCGCGCTATGAATGCGAAACGGGAAGGAAGCGGGCTAAGATGAAGAAAAGTTATGATGTGGCAGTGTTCCACGGGGACGGAATCGGCCCTGAAATTATGGCCCCTACGCTTGAAATTCTACACCAGCTCTCAGGCGAAAACCCCAGCTACGAATTGGCGTTTTCGGACGCGCCGGCAGGCGCCTCCCACTACGCAGAAACTGGAGAATCGTTTCCAGCGGGATCACTTGAAACGGCTCGCAACGCCGACGCAATTCTGTTGTCTGCAATGGGTTTGCCGGATGTTCGCTACCCGGACGGAACTGAGATTTCACCGCAGATTGATCTGCGAAAGCAACTGGGACTTTTCGCTGGTGTACGTCCAGTAAGGGTAAGCAGCGGACAAATGACCCCCTTGGCGCTGCCTCCCGGAAAAGAGATCGACTTTGTCTTGATACGCGAAAGCACAGAAGGACTGTTCTTCACTCAAGGCGCTGGAGAAGTTACCGAACACGAAGCACGTGAAACTCTGCTGATCACTCGTGAGGTGTCCGAAAAACTGTTCCGTTTCGCGTTTGAACTCGCCCAGAACCGCAAAAGAACCGCGCGCGGTCAGGGTCGAGTTACATGTGTCGACAAAGCCAATGTATTCCGCGCCTTTGCATTCTTCAGATCGATATTTGATGCAGAAGCCGCCCACCATCCCGATTTGCAGGCAGACCATGCTTATGTTGATGCCACCGCACTGTGGATGGTCCAAAAACCTTGGGAGTTCGATGTCTTGGTGACCGAGAACATGTTCGGAGACATCCTCTCCGACCTTGGTGCAGGTCTTATGGGCGGTCTTGGACTGGCTCCATCAGCGGATATCGGGTTGAATCACGCTGTATTCCAACCCTGCCATGGTTCCGCTCCAGACATTGCAGGACAGGGTATTGCCAACCCTTTTGCGATGATCCTGTCCGCAGCAATGATGCTTGAATGGTTGGGTTTGACCCATGATCACCCAGGCCTGTCCAATGACGGCGAACGATTGCGTGAAGCCGTGGAAAAGGTGACTGCGAACGGAAAGAACCTAACGCGTGACCTAGGTGGCTCCGCCGGAACGCAGGATGCAGCCGCGTCGGTATTGGAAGCATTGTGGGCATGAACACTCGCCAAACCATCAGAGTCGCGTGTGTGGGTGCGGGGTATTTCAGCAGGTTCCACTACGAAAGCTGGTCCCGAATGCCCGGAGCGGTTCCGGTTGCATCCTGCAACCGTGATATCAACAAGGCGAAGGAAACAGGACTCGCCGCTTACGATGATCTGTCAAAAATGCTGGAGGTGGAAAAACCAGATCTCGTGGACATCATCCTTCCACCTGTGGCGCAGGCCGACGCTATCCGAACGGCACTGCGTTCAGGAATAAAATGGCTGATCTGCCAAAAACCTTTCTGCATGTCATTGGATGAAGCTAAGAAGATCGTCTCCGAAGCTGACGCAGTAGGCGCAACCATTGTCGTGCATGAGAATTTTCGCTTTCAGCCCTGGTATCGTGCGATCAAGGTAGCGATGACCGAGCGTCGAATTGGAACACCTCTACAGGCGACTTTCCGGCTTCGGCCCGGCGACGGACAGGGACCGCACGCCTACCTTGACCGGCAACCATACTTTCAGGACATGCCACGTTTCCTGGTGCATGAAACAGCGGTTCACTGGGTAGACACATTCCGATTTTTGTTCGATGCGCCCAGCGCAGTTTATGCGGACTTGCGCCAAGTTAACCCCGTTATCGCGGGAGAGGATGCGGGTTTCATCCTGTTTGATCACCCCAACGGTTTGAAAGCTCTGTTCGATGGCAACAGATGCCTTGACCACAGTGCCGAAAACCTACGTCAGACCATGGGCGAGGCTCTCATCGAAGGAACCGAAGGATCACTGGTTCTTAACGGCGACGGTTCAGTTGACCTCCGCGCTTTTGGAAAACAGGAGCGACAGCAGATTTTACCTCCGAGCGATCATGATGGGTTTGGAGGAGACTGCGTACACGCCTTGCAAAGTCACGTCGTTTCAGGCCTTGTAAAGGGCACGCCGCTGGAAAACACGGCTCGAGACTATTTGGACGTGATCCGCATCGAAGAGAACATCTATCTCTCGGCTGCGGAGGGACGAAAGATCAACCTGGAGACACTGTGAAGGATCAGGACGCAAAAACTCTTTCCAATACGCAACGCGCTGTTAGGGATTTGCGAAAGATGATCCTGTCCGGCGAACTTGCAGCCGGAACTGACCATCTGGAATCGGAACTCGCCGAGACCCTTGGCATGTCCCGCACCCCGATACGGGAAGCTGCACTGATGTTGGAAAGTAAGGGGTTGCTAGAAATGCGGCCCCGAAAGGGCGTGCGGATACTGCCTGTTTCATCAGATGATATGCGTGAAATTTACGACATACTAACGGAACTCGAGAGTCTCGCAGCACAGCGGGCTGCCGAAGCGGACTATTCAGATGATGAACTGGCGGTACTTGCTGGCTCAATTGCAAAGATGGACCAAGCCATCGAAGCCGAAGACCTTGTAGCCTGGGCCGAGGCCGACGAGTTGTTTCATCAGGAGCTCGTTCGGTTGGGCGGCAACAAACGGGTCGAAGCGATTGTTGCCATGATGAGCGACCAGGTGCGCCGCGCGCGCGCAACGACGTTGTTCATCAGGCCCCTGCCCGTCAAATCCAATGAAGATCACCGAGTCGTTTTCCAAGCGATTAGTGAAGGTCGACCGGATGTCGCCCGTGAACGCCATCGAGCACACAGGCTGCAAGCACAGACTATGCTTTGCGGGATACTCGAAAAACATCGGCTCAACAGCCTCTGACCTTCTCGTATCCGGACGTCAATCAATCAAAATAGCTGCCTATTTTCGGCACTAAAGGTGCTCCCAATACCTACCTAACACGGCAGTCCATCGTTAAGTCCGGCAGTTCTGACTTACTTTTTTCAGGTCACTCAACCAATCACTGCATCGACGGGGTTGCAATAGTACGATTTCGGATTAATTTAGTACGATATCGTACTATTGGAGAGTCAAGATGCCAAATCGAAGACGTTTTCTTAAGATTCTAGGCGGAGGCACAATACTGGCGGCAACCGGTGCGGTTGCGTTTCTCGCTACACGCACGCCGCATGACGCGCTGGCTCCGTGGACGCCAAAACCGTATGACGACCCACGCAAAGCCGCTTTGTCCTATGCAATTCTCGCCCCAAACCCACACAATTTGCAGCCTTGGCTGGTCGAGTTGGTTGGACGAGACAAGGTGCGCATCCACCGTGATCCTGATCGCGAGCTTCCGGAAACCGATCCTTACCACCGCCAGCTCTATATTGGTCTCGGCGCATTTGTTGAGACTATGATCCTGGCGGCAGGTGCACAGGGATTTGATACCGAGGTCAAGTTACTGCCCGATGGGGATGATGGACCTATCGCTGAAGCAGTGTTTGTTCCTGGTGGAGCACCCGACCCAATCTCAGATCAAATCCTCAACCGGCATTCAAACAAAGAACCGTATACTGAACAGCGGCTGTCCGAGACGGAAGTGTCGGTCCTTGAAAACTACGCCACCCTGATTACCGATGAAGATTTGGTGACCCGTATTCAAGATCTTACGAAACGCGCTTTCGAAATCGAAATGCGAACACCGCAGACCTTGAAAGAATCCGTGGACCTCATGCGGATAGGGAAAGCAGAAATCAACGCCAACCCGGACGGGATTGAGTTACGCGATCCGTTTCTGGAAACGCTGCGACTTACTGGCCTTTTGGACAACGAGACCCTGATGAACGTTGACCACCCAGGCACTCAGTCACACATGCGAGGCTACTTCGCCATGCTAGACGCGACGCCGCAATACGCAGTCCTCACGACGGCTACAAACACGCGAAGCGATCAACTCGATGCCGGACGTCAATTGATGCGTTTTTACCTGAAGACAACCGAAATGGGCCTGAGCGTTCATCCGGTCAGTCAGGCCCTTCAGGAATATCCTGAGATGGCAGATGAATACACTCTCGCGCATGAGCTTCTTGCGTCACCAGGCCACACGGTGCAAATGTTGCTGCGTTTGGGGTATGGGCCTGAACCAATTGCCACGCCCCGCTGGCCGCTGGAGACACGAATTCTGAATGAAGCCTGAAGATGAGACCAACGAAGTCTACCGGTTCTTCACCGAGGTCGGGATCATCAACCAGCTGATCTCGACCAAGCTTGAAGCGTTCTTACCTGGCAGAATGACCGCTACCCAATTTGGCATATTGGGACACCTGGTCCGGCGCCCCGAGGGGGAAACGCCACTACAGCTGTCGAACGCTTTTCAAGTGCCCAAGACGTCGATGACGCACATGCTCGCGAGCCTCGAAAACCATGCCCTGATTACCCTTGAAACCAACCCCAATGACAAGCGTTCGAAAATAGCCCGGTCCACGCCGCAAGGTGCGGAGTTTCTGAAAGCTTGTACGAAGCGGATGTCGGAATCCCTGGCTCCAGTTTTGTCTGAACTCAGGTCAGATCCATTTCGCAATTCGCTGCCGAATCTGACGCTCATACGCGAAGCTTTGGACAGCGAACGGGACTAGGCAAAAAACCGGTTTTAGCCAGAATACAAAGCCAAATTCTTAGAACATCATGCAATCCGCGCCCGGCGGCGGCGGCGGTGATCCTTCTGGCAAGGTGGGCGTGTAGTCAAATGTCACAATCTTCGCGCCGCCATCGAATGCAACGAGCAGTTGGTTGGATCCCGGCCTAATGGCGATGCCTTCTGGGTCGGTTCCGAACTCCAACAAGCTTTGCTGGGCGAGAAGCTGGCCATCAGCCGTGAACTCATACAGGCTGTTTGACCCTTCCCAGTCATCAACAATCAGCATGTGACCGGTACGCGGGTCAATCGCGATGCCTTGTGCCTCGCTTAAAGGGGGAGAGAGCTTCATGGTATCCAACCTCGCCGTCAAAGCACCCTCTGAAGTGAACCAGGACAACCGTTCCGGGTCATCTTCTACGGTCACGATCTGCCCTTGGGCATTGATCGCGATGCCTTCGGTATCCGCGAACCCACCTTCCAATTCGAAAGGCGCTCCCAGGCGTGATCCATCCTTGGTGACACGTTGAAGACGGCCGAGACCGTCGCCCAGCAACAAGTGATCCCCTTCAACAGCAATTGCTTTGATCCGAAAGAGATCGCTGGATATTCGGCGCAACTCGTCCCCTTGCAATGTAACGAGAATTGCTTCGGGCCCCTCGTTGGCAATCCACAAGCCACAAAACGTTGGATCGTAGTCAAGGCTTGCAGGTTGGTTGAGCTCGTAGCGCCCAGTTTCGCGCAGCTGCAATGCCACGACTGGATTGGACACGGTGCAGAGCAACAAGGCGATGGTCCTTGCAAACACTCGGAATGCTCCTAAAAACTGCATTAGAAAGGTGGATCGGTGTCGCGAAGAGTCAATGCAAAGAACGCATGAACTCCTAAAAGCTAATCGCATCACTTAGCCTGATCAGAGAGACTGAGGACACGAAAAATCTGCACGGGATTACCGATGCCCTTCATCTTTCTTTCTCCCAGTTCTTCTGTCTCTACATACTCTTCTATGTCCAAAAGCGCACGTTGGTTCAAAAGGATCTGCCCGTCGATGGCAAAATCGCAAAGCCTCGATGCAGTGATCACCACACCGCCGATAGCGGTGTAGTCGGCACGACCATGAAACCCGATAAGCCCTAGGGTCGCGTAACCGCTGCTGATTCCGATACCCAGACCCATTGCATGCCCAAGCTTTTGCCAAGGTGCTCGAATTTCTTCAAAAGCTTCGCTTATTGCTTTAGCCAATCGTACAGCTTGCAGAACGGGTTGATCGCAGGGAACCGGATCATTGAAAAAGACCATTAATCCGTCTCCGGCTCGGTATCCGATTGTTCCCTTGTGTAGTGCAACTAGTTGACCAACCTCGTCGTGGAATTGCTGGAGAAGAGTAATGGCTTCTTCCGGCTCAATCGCCTCAGAAACGGCGGTGAAATTCCGGATGTCGCAGAATAGGCAAGAGATGTATTGACGATGGGTCTTAAGAAGCTCGTCAGAGTTTTCTTCTACGACAAGCTCCGCCACCTGAGGAGCAAGGAATTGTTTAAGTCGCCCTAGCCTGTCAATCTCGCCTTCCTGGCGCTTCACCTTCTCTGTCAGCCTTTCGTTCAAAGCCTCTATTTCACGCGTCTGGTTACGAACCGTGTGGTTTAACGCGTCGAGAATGAAGTTTTGGTTTAGCAAAGCCGCAATCACCAAAAGCACATAGGCGAGCGCTTCTACGCGTTCGTCATAGCCAAAATACAGTGTGATAATCAGTATAGCGGCAGCAATTCCACCAAGGACGAGTGGAAGCTCTTTGGCATGCCGTTTCCGGTCTCTCCACAAGAAACTGACCGCCAACAAAGCAAACACCCACATGAGCACGGCTTGCGCATGTGGATTTATTGAAAGCGCTTCATAGCCAACCAAATAAGTCAACAGAATTCCAGAATAGCATGTGGCCAAAGAGGCAAGTGCAGCCAAAACTGCTCCGATCCCTATTGGCATCGAAATTCTGAATTCCTCCGTTGCCACGCCGATACCATCGGCTACAGCACGCGACGAATGTTCCGCGGCGGAGTCACTTCTGTTCTCGGGATCAGACATGGTCCTCGTTTGCGCTTGGCCGCTGCCAGAGTACGTTTGAAATGATGTTGCGTCAAAACCGCCAGCCCCTAATTGGACGGTCGAGGTTTTTTGCGAAATCATCACCCTCAGACAAGACAACCTCAAGTTTCACATTGGCTGGCAACAGAGGTAAAATTAGGAACCTGACCTTCAGTAGAAACCAATCTCGCTTACATCTACGCGGGCCTCGTGATCGCGCCCGAAGGCTACAACTCCAACTGAAGTGATTGCGTCTGCAACGGGAATAGCGCGTAACATGGCACCTGATGCCTTGAAGCCTGACAGAGGTAAAGAGACTTCGGTCCATTCGTCAGAAGTTGCGAACTCGGCCTGATAGTATTGCCACGGAAGCACCGTGCCACGTGTTCTGAGGTGAACAAAGTACAGCTCGCCGTTCCCCCGTACCAACAGCCTGACGCCTGATACACTTGCATCTGGCCTGTCAGTCAACTTGCGTCGGAACTGGATGAAGCCGCCGTTGTTTTCTGTACTGACGGTTCCGGTCAACCGTGCGAATGCAACATCACCTTCCGAACTAAACTGCACCTGACCTGAAGAAACTCCTCCCATGACGGTGTCGGCAACGAAGTCCCAACGCTTCTCCGGAGACTTAGAGAAGTCTTCGGCAAGATTTCCATCAGCCTGTGCCATTGTAAATCCGATGATAACAAGACCTGAAACGAGCCCAGCGAAGTTTCCACGCATATCGTTCTTTCTCAGTTCAGTATTGCAATAGAAAGGTTCAAGACAGTGGCAAATGCGACCCATGCAAAGTACGGCAGGAAGGCTAGTGCAGAAATCCGATCCGAATTCCTGACCTTAACGATGAACACAACGATGACAGCCAACAACGCGACAATGACCAAAAAGGCAAACCACGGCAGTTGCAGTACGAAAAAGGTCGGGGACCACAAAAAGTTCAGACCCATCTGTGCCCACCACAGCTTCATGGCGGTCGAGCTTCGGTCTGTTTCAAACTGGCGCCAACCCGCCATAGCGATCAAGACATAAAGCACCGTCCAAACCGGCCCAAAAATCCAATTTGGTGGATTGAAAGCCGGTTTAGAAAGCTGTGCATACCAATCGCCGGGTGCAGTCAGTGTCCCGATCAGGATGCCGCCTCCCACCATCAGCGCAAGGAATGCTATGCGGATCAACCAATTCGACATTGTTGGATAGCTTTCAGCAGTCCTTGGTCGTCACGTTCACAAGTGCTTCGGAAGAGAAGGTCGCAGAATTAGTCTCATCCGCATCGGTATATGACACCGTGGCGCCTGCGATCTCCGACCCTGTTACGGTGATTTCGCGTTGCCCGATAGTGTCATCGACATCGATGGTAAAGGCGAGATTGTCCCCGGCTGCGAGGGAGGCGATCTCAAGCTCAATTGTATCTTGCCCATCCACGACCGCTGGAATTTGACGCAGAGCATCCGCACCCTCAACGAATTCGAGAGGTTGGAATACCTCCACGCCCGCACCCTTTTCGGTAACGTCGAAAATCAGACGCCCGGCAGATTGCGACAAGTCAATTTTGACGGTCGAGGCTTCTACTTCGCAAGCTCCGACATTTTTCAAAACAAAACGGTCTTTGGGTGCGCCTTCTATAAAGCGAATTTGTACACCAGCCTGAAGCGAAGTAGCTGCAAATAATCCAAGGGTCGCCGCAAGAATACTCTTCGGGAGCATATTTTTCTCCTTCCTTATTGGTTCTTGATAGATACGCTTCGGCGGATTTCTTGGATCAGACTTATGCCCTTTGACTATGGTGGTTTAGCCGACAGGGCCTTTCGAAGTTCCATGCAACGCTGTCAAAACGGTTAAGTCAAAACATGCCGTTTTCATTCTTGCTGTTTGCCGGAACCTCCTGAAGAACGTCCCAGTGCTCGACAACCTTCCCATCGACATCCAGGCGAAAAATATCGATCCCTGCGTACTCGAGACCATCGGGCCAGATTTGATGGCAATGCAGAATAACGTGATCGCCTTCAGCAAACGCACGTTTGATGTCCACACGCTTTCCCGGGTATTCGGCGGCCATGCGCTCGAAGTACTCGACAAAGGCTTGCTTGCCGTCGCCAACATGCGGGTTGTGCTGCGTATAAGTATCACCAACAAAGGTTGCTATGGCCTCGGCAGGTCGACACTCGTTGAACATCATTTCGTAGAAAGCGATGACGTTTTTCTTGTTTGTTCCAAGGTCCGGCATGCTGATCTCCAAATCGACGTTTGTACCGCCCAAAAATGTTGGTCCGCGTAATTCTTGGAAGCAACCTGGCAAAGATCTCGACCACTAACTGGCAAGAAGCTACGCGCTTGATTTTGCGTTCCGACTATTTCGAGGGTTAGCCACTTACTCGATTTCTTCGAAGTCTATATGAATATGATTTCCATCAGGATCGGCCACATGGATTTGGACCATTCGGGCGCCCGGGACGTCAGTTTTGCGGTACTTGATCTGACTCGAGCTCAGTTTTTCTTCGAATGCGCTCAAACCCGTGGCTGAGAGCGCAAAATGCTCGAGCTTGAGCTTCACTTCGGAGCCGACATTTGGCGTTCCTTCGTGCCCCACAAGGTGAACCACCGCGCGATCACCCGCATACAACCATGCTCCGGGAAACGGAAAATCAGGGCGGGCCCCAAGTTCCAAACCCAGGACCTCTTCATACCAAGTAACCATCTCAGGCAACTTAGTCGTCACGATATTCACATGATCCAGCCGCTCAATTCTCATCTAAAAACCCTCAAGCACGAGCTTTCCTTTGGCCTTGCCGCTTTCAAGGATAGCATGCGCTTTCTTTAAGTTTGTAGCATTGATCCTACCAAGTGTATCGGTCGCTGTGGATCTGATCTTTCCGTCATCTATCAACCCGGCGAGCTGATTCAGGATTTCGCTTTGACGGTTCATATCTCCAGTCCCAAAAAGCGACCGAGTGTACATGAACTCCCAATGCAATGAGATCGATTTGGGTTTAAACGGCGCGATGTCGAAGGTTTCAGGATCATCAATCAACCCAAAGCGACCTTGAGGTGTCATCACCTCTCCAGCTTGGGAAGCATAAAGCTGGGAATGGTTTGTCGAATAAATGAAATCCACGCTGTCTATGCCGAGAGCCTCGAGTTGTAAGCCAAAAGGTTCCGCATGATTGATGACATGGTGTGCGCCAAGCTCTCGAACCCAGTCTTGTGTCTCGGGTCGGGACGCAGTTGCAATCACCGTCAAGTCAGTGAGAGCCCGCGCCAATTGAATGGTAACTGACCCGACACCACCTGCGCCACCAATAACCAGCAACGTCTTGGTTCCGCCGGAAACGGCATTTTGGACTCGCAAGCGGTCGAACAGCATCTCAAAGGCAGTAAGCGTCGTGAGCGGCATCGCCGCAGCCGCTTTCGCCGGTATGGATTTTGGCGCTGCTCCGACAATACGTTCATCCACCAGATGAAACTCGGCATTGGTTCCCGGTCGGTTGATCGCCCCGTCATACCAGACTGCATCTCCCGGACTGAAAGTCTCAACCGTTTCGCCAACTGCTTCGACGATCCCTACTGCGTCCCACCCCAATATTTCAGGTGACGGGCCTTCAGGAGCACGTCTTTGCCGAACCTTCGTATCGACCGGGTTTACTGACACCGCCTGCACCTTCACCAACAAGTCGTGCCCCTTCGGCGTCGGTTTGTCGGCCTCAAAGTCGATTAAGGCGTCCGCCCGATCAATAGGCCCTGTCTCATTGTATCCAACGGCTTTCATAACGTGCTCCTTTGTCCGGTTCTGTATCAACCGATGACTGTCATTTCATTCAGCGTGAATTCTGCAACGGCGCCCTCTGTTGCTTCCAGGTAAGCCGCAAGGTGCTGAGCACCCATGTGGGTTTGCCAAAGCTCCCGGCTTTCCCAATTTTCGTAGAACACGAAATGAGCCGGGTTGTCGTTGTCCTGGTGCAGGTCGCAGTTAATGCAACCCTCTTCGGCACGGGTTATGTCGATGAGCTTGATCAGCTCACCCTTTACGAGGTCGATCTTATCGGGATTGGCTTTGATGTTGGCGACGATTGTCAGCTTGGCCATTGGATTAGGTTCCTTGTGTTCATGAGCGATGTGCCAGATTTACTCCGCCGTTTTTTTGGGATAAACAGGACTTTTTCGAACATATAATCCGGAAAATCCGTTTAATGCTGCTAGACAATCTTCGCTTGTTTCTGACGATAGCCGAGAAAGGCAGTCTTGTGGCCGCAGCGCGAGAGACTGGGATGTCGAGCACGACAGTATCCGAGCGACTCGCGGCTCTGGAGGCACACTACGGAGTGGTTTTGCTCAACCGCACCACTCGTTCTATTAGCCTGACCGAAGAAGGCCGTACACTAGCTGACGGAGCAAGAAGCGTACTCAGTGAGGTTGCGGATTTGGACACACTTGTTCGGCACGGCGCCGAAACTTTGTCTGGCCCAATTCGCATAAGCGCGCCTATCGATTTGGGGCGGAGCTTTGTTTCCGAGGTTATTGCCGAATTCACCGAAGATAACCCTGCCGTCTCAATAGAACTGTCTCTTTCAGACGGCTACGTCGACCTTGTAGGCCAGGGTTTTGACCTTGCCGTTCGCTTCGGCAACATCACAGACAGCTCGCTCAGATTACGAAATCTAGGAAGCTACCAACGTTTCGTATGTGCGTCCCCAAGTTACCTAGCCTTATTCGGAACGCCTGAAAAACCAGAAGATCTTTTAAACCACAACTGCTTGGTCATGAGGTTTGGAGACATAATCGACAACGTTTGGGAGTTTGGATCAGGACCAAATGCCCGGCGCGTATCGGTAAAGGGAAATCGAATAGTCAATGATGGTTCACTCATCCGCGATTGGGCAATTGCAGGCCATGGGGTCGTCTTGAAGTCAGAGCTGGATATAGGCGACGATGTTCGATCTGGCAGGCTTGTTTCTGTCTTGCGCGAATTCCTCCCACCGCCGAAACCCTTGCAAATGATGTTTCCGCCTAGCCGAGCCCAACCACGTCGCATAACGGCCTTGGCTGAGCATTTGCGTCGCAAATTTGGTGTGAGTTGAGGCCGCAGGGGAAGACACTAGTCTGACAGCCGTTATGTTTGCTCAATGAATTTCAAAGTCGCGTTTGCTAGCTCTGCCCCAGCATCTTCTTGAATGAAATGCCCCGCTTTAGGCAAAACGGTATGATTTTGACCAACTGCGCCAGGGATCGACTTTTGGAACAGTTTGTCTACCCCCGCCATGACCCTGTCGTCTTCTCCAAAAACAGTCAGAAACGGGGTGTTGAGGGTCTTGAGGGTTTCCCATGCGGCCCGGTTGGCTTCTGAAGCTGGATTGTCAGGCGAGTCGGGCACCAACACTGGAAACTCTCGAGCGCCTGCCAGATAGCGCGCATCCGGGAATGGTGCGTTGTAGGCTGCGACCTCTTCTTCTGAAATTTTAGATGTCGTTCCGCCGAATACGATGCGTCCCGAATTAAATTCAGGTACGGATTGTGAGTATTCCCGCCATGAAAGAAATGCCTCACCCAAGGGCACGTCACCGGTGGGCAAGGCCGTGTTCGCCACAACAACACGAGAGAAACGCTCGGGCATACTCGCGACCAGCCGCAAGCCTATTAAACCGCCCCAGTCCTGGCAAACCAATGTGATGCCCGTTAGGTCAACTTTACGCAACCACTCGGACATCCAGTCTACATGGCGTTGGTAGGTGTAATCGAACCGCTCGGTTGGCTTGTCCGACCGTCCAAACCCAATCAAATCAGGAGCCAGAACTCGATGGCCCGCATCTTTGAATAACGGAATCATGTGCCGATACAGGAAGCACCAAGTTGGCTCTCCATGCATCAACAATACGGGCGGTGCCTGTTCCGGTCCCTCGTCCAAATAGTGCATTCGGAGACGACCGCCTTCGGTATCATCCACATCAAGATAATTCGGGCCGAATGCGAAATCTGGCAACCCGTCAAACCGATGGTCAGGTGTTCGAAGGAACTTCATTGTGAACTCTCCAAAATGCCGACGGTATTGGCCAAGCAACAGTGATCGATAAAACAAAGACGGTCCAGTACCAGCGTATGTCGACGTCAGGTTTGCATTTGTTCGCCGCCCTTCTTCTCTTTCTCGCAGCGAAAGTCCATTTGTATAGATCTCGGATTTTCTGCTCCAACAAAAGGATTGGCCTCCAAGACCTCATCTTGCCAGTTCTTCTGAGCTGAAGCAGAGTTCATTGTGCGGGTCGCCTAGAAGCGGCTCAGAAGAAAAGCGCAAGTCCGGTCATTGAAACAACCAAGAAAAGGAGAGTCATGATTCCGCCCGAGCGAACGAAATCGACCACCCGATAGCCTGCTGGGCCCATGATCAACGCATTCACCTGATGTGTTGGGATCAAAAATGAGTTGGACGTTGAAATTGCCACGGTGAGAGCAAATACGGCCGGGTTACCACCCGCCGATACGGCAATAGAAACCGCCAGCGGCACCAGCAGAACAGTTGCACCTACGTTGGACATGACCAGCGTGAACGCCGTTGCCAAAACGGCGATCCCTGCTTGCAAAGACCAGATCGGCCACCCCTTCAGAAGGGCCAACACATGCGCGGCAATCCAATCCGCAGTGCCAGTGTTCTGAACTGCTTGGCCCAACGGGATCAGCGAAGCCAGTAGAAAGACTGTGCTCCAACTTATCGACTCGTAGGCTTCGTCAATCGAGAGCACCCGGCTCAACACCATCCCAATAGCGCCGATCAACAGGCATAATGACAATCGCAGATCAGAAAACAGAATTAAGCTCAACGCTATTAGGAAGAAAGCAAGCGCCCATCCGACCTTGTGTGGGCGTAACTCTTCTTGGGGAAAGTCCGAAGTTACGACGACAAAATCCCTGTCTGACTTCAGTCGTGTCAGGCGGTCCCATTGCACGTGCACGACACACGTATCACCCGCCTGCAAAGGGACTTGCCCGATGTGCGTGGCTGAATGATCTTCGGTTTCTACATGGCTCAGTGTTTCTTCGCCGCGCTGAATGGCCAACAGAGACAAACCATGTGTCTGACGGAGACGCAAATCAATCGGAGTTTGCCCGACCACCGAAGATCCGGGGGGAATGACAATCTCTGCAACCCCTGATTGGGTCGCGGCGAAGTCATCCGCAAAGACATCCAGCTGTGGCAAAATCTCCAGCCCGTATGGCTCAGTGAACTGTTGCTGAACGACCCGACGCAGACCAAGCACTGCAAGCCGTGCTGGCGCTTCGATTACGGTATCAGCCATCGGCGCGATGACCTTGTGGCCGCGATAGGATGTACCAAGAATGTAAATATTATGGGCGACCATGACATCCGCGAGCGTTTGTCCAATCAAGATCGAGCCTTCTGGAACACGAACCTCGAACATATCGGCCCTAAGCCCATAGGTGTTTTCTACATAGGTCTGCATGGACCGAGCTGAGCTTGCGTCTTCTCCACGCTCTCGCTGCGCTGGAAGAACCCAACGACCAAAGAGCACAAAGTAAAGCACCCCTGTCAGCACCAGCATCACTCCGATAGGCGTGACTGAAAACAACCCAAATGTCTCCATTTGTTGGTCAGCTGGAAGGGATGAGTTTGCCGAAACAATCAGGTCATTCAACAGGATGAGGGGCGACGACCCGACCAATGTGATCGTACCACCCAGAATCGCGCAAAACCCCATGGGCATCAGCAACCTGCTCATCGGTATTTCTGTACGCGCTGAGATGCGGCTCACAACAGGCAGGAAAAGCGCGGCAGCTCCTACGTTCTGCATGAAAGAGCTGATGACACCAACCGTTGTTGAAATTATGGGGATTATCCGGGCCTCTGTCGTGCCACCATTCTTGAGGATCAAGGCCGCGACCTTTGACATAAGTCCGGTCTTATCAAGCCCAGCCCCAATTACCATCACTGCGATAATGGACATTACAGCGTTGGAGGAGAAACCTTCAAAGAGCTTAGAAATATCGGCGAGATTACCTAGCCCTGGTAGATAGCTCAGTGCGCCAAGCAGTACCATTACAAGAATTGCTGCAACATCGATCCGTATAATCTCGGTAACAAAAAGTAAGACCGTAAAAGACAATAGACTCAGTACGGCTATCATTTCGTGCGTCAGTGTTGGTAATTCCATATCGTACTCCCAACCTGACGTTACCTGACTAGCAGCAAATACGAAGGACCAGCTCTGCGCAGCAAATAAGGCCAAAGTCCATCAGGCCGGCTCACGCGGCTTGTTTTCTCGGACGTGATATCTGCTGAAACCTGGATTTCGCCAACGCAAAGAGACGCTGGTGACAAACTCCCAAGCCTCTCTTAACCATCGCAATGCAAAATGAACTTTCACTATTTCTCGAGTACAAACACTTACATATTCCGTATCGTCATTATTCATATGGACTCGGCGCAGACCTTCGCTGCACTTACTGCTAGCAACAGCTTTGCGGGCTATGCTCCCCTAGGCGCGAGTATATGCTGGTCATTCCTGTCTGTCGTCGGAAGTTTTGGGTTAGTTGACGTACTTTGCAAGAAGTGTCTTCACAGGCAACGAGGCATTCAATCGAGTGGCCAATAAGAACATCCCTCCAATCTTTCGCTGAAGGTAAAGAACATCCATTGGAAGCTGGGGTGGGAAATACCCGGCCTCAGCCAAAGACATGCCTTCTTTGTTCAAGTGGTTGGAGAGCGCTCGGTCGGAGAAATCAAATTCATCCGCAGATAGGATTGCGTCAAAAACGCTGCGGATCATTCCGAGGATGCGGTCGTCAAATGGGCCATCACCTTCAATAAGCTTCAGTTGTATGGCAGCCTTTCGAAGCGCCGCGCCGTCTTCAAGCAAACCGGCGCGCAACAGATCCACGTATCCATCTATTGCAGATGGTTGCAGTGCGCGTGCCGCGCCAAAATCCAAGAGACCGATTTTTCCATTGGATGGGTTGTATCGGTAATTGGCAAAGTTTGGATCGCTCTGCATCATACCGAACTCAAAAACCTCGCGCAGCGTGAGATTGACCAAGGCCTCTAAGACTCGATTGCGTTCCTCGCTTGTCTCATCACTCACGGCCTCGATAGGGCGACCTTCCAGAAAGGACATCGTCAGAACTTCTGGCGTGCTCCAATCTGGATAGAACTCTGGGATTTTAAACGCTTCATCGCCCTGCAATAGGTCAGCAAAACAGCGCAGGTATTGCCCCTCGCGTTCATAGTCCGTTTCTTCATGTAATTGACTGCGCGCCTCTTGGATATACGGAGCCAGATCAAAGCTTTGGGGAAGCAGACCTGACATGCGAACCAGAGTGGCAACGTTGGCTATGTCGCTGTCGATACTGCGCGCGATACCGGGATATTGCACTTTGATCGCCACATCGCGCCCGTCTTTCAAGGTTGCACGATGTACTTGCCCTATACTAGCCGCCGCAATGGGCCTTACATTGAAGGTGTGAAAGGCCTTTAGCCAGTCCTGGCCCCAGTTTCGGTTCAAGACGTCACGCAGTTGTTTGGGGGGCATGAAATGCGCCTGATCTCGCAAACGCGCCATGATGTCAGCCAGTTCAGGCGGCAAGACCTCACCTGCATCCATTGAAATCAACTGACCCACCTTCATCGCGGCGCCTCGCATGCGAGCGAGTTGATCCGCGACTCGTGTCACGTTGCCGGGTGTCATCAACAAACCACGCATATCGGGTAGCGCGCCGCGACCGATCTCTCTTAGGGCGCGTGCTGCCATGCTCCCCGCAATGCCTGCCGTCATGCTGCTTAAACCGGCAACACGGACCAAACGGCTTGTAGGAACTGCCAAAGGGGTTGGTGAGGATTTAGGGTCGGTCATCAATACTCACCAAAATTCCGTGCCCGGAGCGCCTTTTATGCGACCCTTCAAGTTTTCGGTGACCCAACCTCCATAGAAATCCCCGGGTTGCGGGATCACCCGGTACTCACCAACAAAACAGGCGTCCATAAGTCCGGCGTAAAAGGCGAGATAGCCCTTAATCCGTTCAAATCTGATGGTTGGTGCAGCATAACTCCACGCAGCTTTCTTAGCCGCAGCTGCCCCGCTCTGAACGTCCCAGTAGCTCGCAACACCCTTCCACTCGCAGAATGATCTACCCGAGGCCTTTGTCAGAACGGCATCAATGTCTTGCGGCGGAATATAATACGTGGGGGCGTGGTGGGTTTCGAGAACCTGAAACGCATGATCGGTTTCCACGATTGTTTGACCGCCGAGCTCGATCCGCACTCGATGAGGCACTGCCCGCAGCGCAGGTGGTCGCGGATAGTCTTGGATGTTTTCAGTTGTCCAACCTGTCATTTCGAACCTTGGTTATGAATCAGTTGTTCCATCTTCGAACTAGCGCCCCGACAGCGTTATTCTAGCGATAGAGCTTTCAGCGTATGGCAGGTGAACTTGCACCAAAATTGGGCTTAGTGTCAGCTTGGGACGGGCAACGTTATTTGACCGACTTTGCAGCCCGAACCGTCGAAATGAGTGTCCTAAATCTACCAGTTTGCCAATAGTTCGCCCATGCGCTCTAGGCCAAGGTCGAGGTTGGCAGCAGCACCTCCCCCCACACCCAGTCGGATGTGGTTCTGCATCCCATAAGACGAACCCGGTAGTAGAAATGTCCGATAGGGATCGGCGAGCAAGCGTTTGGCGAACACGTCGCCATCAATCCCATCGAGCCGTGCCAAACCAATTAATCCGGCCTGAGGTTTGACCCAATCGAGGTTGGGCTGATCGGCAACAAACCTATCCAGGCGTTCCAGCGTTTTCATCCCAGCTGCCCGTGCAGTTTTCAAAGCCTGATTATATCGGTCAGACCTCAAGGCGATTTCGGCGATGACTTCGCCAAGAATATTCATAATTTCGCTCGAGTTTTCCCGCAGAATAATAGCGTCCCAAATGAGATCTGAATCACGGCATATCATCCAGCCGGTGCGTAGCCCCTGGAGCCCCAGTGCCTTGGAAACGCTGCCCGTCGTGATACCCCTTGGATACAAACCAGCAATCGAAGGGGCACGGGACCCGTCCCACTCCAATCCCGCGTAAACCTCGTCAACAACCAGCCATGCGCCTACGCGATCTGCGATTTGGACAAGCCTTTCCAGCTCTGCTTGTGTCATCAACTGCCCGGTGGGGTTATTGGGGTTGGTCATAAAGATGAGCCGCGTGCGCGCTGTTACTGCGGCCTCAACTTTGTCGAGCGGCAATACCCAACCAGCCCTCTCTTCGCGGTCGACAAGTTTTAGCGTCGCGCCAACTGCCTCTGCCAATACGCCCGCTTGTGGCCAGCCCGGGCGTTCCGTTACGACTTCGTCGCCCGGTTGGACCAATTGCATGAATGCAAGATAATTGGCTTCCGCGGCGCCGGCGGTGATCAGAACGTCGTCTGGCTTGCAAACATCAGACAAGCCAGCGCGGTCCAAAACATGCCGTCGTAAAGCAGGCAGACCCCGAAAGCTCTTTTGGTTCCAATCCAACGGCAGCGCTGGATCCAGCGCATCCATGAACTCACCCAAACGCGGCGACTCGGACAAGGAAAACCCAACGAAAGCTTCTGGATCCGCTTCCGTGGTATCCAGTAGGTATTGAAAAAGTGTGTGTATCTTGACTTTCATGCTCTACTCAAAATCTTTGTAGTCAATCAGGGAGAGAGTCTGTGCAAGCAGAGGGATTTGTCAAAGGGCGACCGATTGACCTTGTGGTTTTGGACTACGGGCTGTTCAAGGTCCATTCCACTGGCCGCATCATAGGTATCTGCGGGTTTCTGATCCGAACAGATTTGGGAGAAGCAATACTCATCGACACTGGATTTCCTGAAAAATACGCCATTGATACCGACGCCGCGGTCATAGAAGATCGATTGTTCGAGTTTGGCGAGGTTCTGAAGTGCGAACCAGATAATCTGCCACGCGCACAGCTGGCAAAACTCGGGCTTATTCCGTCAGACATTACATTACAGATTTGTACGCACTCCCATATCGACCATATCGGTGCATTGGGCGACTTTCCAAACAGTCCCATTCTCATCTCCTCTGCCGAGCGAACCTTACCTCGCCCCTTGTATTGGGGCGATATGCGGCCGATGGAATGGCCCGAGCAGGATTACCTGGTTATTGATGACGACGTAGAGATTGGGCCAGGTATCTTCGTTTTGATGGCACCCGGTCATGCGCCTGGCCAGATCGCGGTAATGGTCGATCTTCCGTCGGGGGCGATTTTATTGACTAGTGATGCGATTTCCCGACCAGCAGAAATCGACGAGAAGTTTGCCGGGTCTTGGGACGAAGATGCAGCAATTGCCAGCGCAGACAGGTTGATGCGTCTGGCATCCGAGCGAGATGCCTTTGTAATCTATGGGCATTGTCCAAAGCAGTGGGCTGTTCTGAAGAAAGCACCAGAAGTCTACAGCTGATCCCACCCCTTGGACCATTTTTCCGGAAAGTGATGTCGCACCAAAGAATTATCTGACGTCGCGCCCTTGGTTCAGAATAATCACATTCCCACTGGAAACATCCCCTGCCGGTGAAATGAGAAAACCAACCCAAGAGGCGATTTGCTCAGGTAGCATCGCATGACCATGTGGCATGGCACTAACGGCTTTCTTCAAGACTTCCTCGGTCAAGACATTGAACAACGGTGTCTCAGTCATGGCAGGTGCCAGAGAATTTACACAGATTTTATCCTTTGCGTATCGACGGGCGAGGTCTTTTGTTAGAGTATCCATCGCTGCTTTTGACGCGCGGTAGTGCGGAGGGTCGAACACATCGAAATTGTAAGCACCGTTCGATGAGATATTTACAATCTTTTTGATGCCTTCGCGTTCTAACATCAATTGGACCGCTTGCTGGCAACAATGGAATGCAGAATTAAAGTTGATTGCCATCTGCTTTTCGAGTTCCTCGGGCGGAATGTGCGGGAAGTCAGACATAAAGCAGGTGCCAGCGTTGTTTACCAAAGCATCCAGACCGCCATGGGCTGTCCTAATGCGCTCAAACGTTTGAGCCACGGCCAAAGGATCAGTTAAGTCAACGTAAATAGGTGTGAAGTCCGAACTAAATTCTGATGCCAGTTCGTTCAGACGCTCTTCTTTGAGGTCCAGACCAATCACATGCAACCCGTTTGTCTGCAATTGGCGGCAGATGGCCTGCCCCATCCCTCCCGCGGCGCCGGTCACAACAGCTGTTTTCATAGTCACTCCTCTGACCTCGGCCTCGCATGAAGCACAATAGAGTATAGTATGAACCAGGCATCCCTTTTACATGAAATTGGCACGGTTCAATTGGGCTTGAAATCATCGCTCGTCCTCTTTGGGCTCAGTGTGGTCATTCGCAGCTGTCTGCTAGGTAACTGCTCTGCGAAAATTTCCAACATTGGACTTTCGATAATCGCTGATGCAGCGTGGCCTTTTAGGCGCGTCAAAGGCTGCGCGGCATTGCATCGGGTTTCCCGTTTGCAGCCATTCAACGAGGCGGAATTGGCGCGAACTTAAGTCTGAGCACTTGGACCGTAGTGCCACAAACGCGAAAATTCATTGCTTAAGCGGACGGCGACCTCCGTAGCGGCTACTCCAAACCAAAATTTTGGCTGCGTTGCTCTAATGCGATACGAAAGTTCAAGTTCCAACTAGGGACTAAGAACAAACCTGACGGCGCCACATTTGCTGCATTCTTTCGCCGGTGTGCGTGGTTTCGACCGTGTTATCGATCCGCCGTTGGCGCGTTGTCGGGTACTTGGCGACCTTAATCCAGCGCAGGACATTGCGTCGGTGAGACGGTGGCAATCGCACCCATTTGTCCAAGTTCAATACAACGGATAAATCGTTTGGGACGATTAGAGCATTGACATCGTCAAAAAAGTTCCAAAGCCCTGAAGCTTTACCGGCTTGTATGGAAGCCTCTCCGGCGGGGTGCACTATGCCTTCTTGCCCAAGGCGCTCCGCCCTGTCCTTGTAGCTTTTGGACAAAGATTGTTGTTTTCGCGGGCTGATAAGTTGCGCCGTACGGTCTTCATCGATTCGAAATCGTCTTCCATCAATCCAACCATACGCAATCAGCGCATCCAACACTTCATCCCGGCTGACATATCTACACAGATGTGCAGCCTTCCACGTGATCAGTCGGACGCTCTCAGGTTGGGTAAAGTGCTTGTTCAGCCAGTCCCAAAGTTGATCTCTGGATGTGACCTCACTCTCAGTCATACGCTGCCGAGGAGTTCATGCTCGTGTCATCCGTTGCAAAAAAGCTTCAGCCGTCTTGACATGCTTGTTTTTGACTTCTGACGACATGCGCCCAGCCGTACGGCACATCATCGCCCATCGGGGATTTCCTGCAAGTCTATCGGTGTGTTTCAGGATAAAGCGCCAATAAAGTCCGTCCCAAATTTCGGTCCAAGGCCCTTTGCCCCAATGGCTCATTTTGCGAACATAGTTTGAACCCGAAAAGTACGGTTTGGTGGTGATCAACCCGCCATCGGCATGCTGGCTCATCGCGTAGGCATTGGGAACCATAACCCAATCATAGCTGTCGACGAACATTTCCATAAACCAGCGATAGACATGATCCGGATCAATTTCGCACAGAAACATAAATCCGCCCAAAACCATGAGGCGTTCAATATGATGACAATACCCTGTCTTGAGCACCCTTTTGATCGTGTCGTCCAGCGGATCAATACTGGTGGTTCCGTCGTAGAAAGCGCGGGGCATTGGGCGGTGATGGCCCCAATGATTTGTCGTACGCATCGGCACACCCAGGCTCTCATAAGTCGCGCGCATAAACTCGCGCCAGCCAATGATCTGGCGGATAAAACCTTCTACCGAATTCAAGGGAACGCCCTTGCGATCCGCATGCGCCAGGGCAGCGTCCAAAACTTGTTTTGGCGCCAACAATCCTATGTTCAATGCTGGCGTGAGAACGGCGTGCCATAGCCAGTTTTCGCCCTCAACAATGGCATCTTCATAGTCGCCAAAACGTTCGAACCGCCGTTCCAGAAACTGCGCCAGCCAGTCGGACGCAGCTTTGTGTGATGTCGGATAATACAACGTATCCAGGCTGCCCAATGCTTCTGGAAAATCAGCAAGAACGCTTGCTTTTGCGGCTTCATCAACTGCGTCATGGGAAGGCCAATCGATCCAAGGCAGGCTGCCTAACAGCGCCTTGGGCACTTTCTTGCGGTTTTCCTCGTCAAAGCTCCACTGTCCCCCCGTCGGTTGACCTCTGTCCATCAACACGTTCAAGCGGCCGCGTTGGCTTTTGTAGAAATCCGCCATGAGCCATCGTTTTCGACCGGCAAACCAATCTAGATTGTGGTTCCGCGGATTCAGAAAGCCAGGCGATGGCTGGAAATCGAGCGTGATTTCGGTACTGCCAGCTGCCGCCCGTAAACGTCTTTTTGCGATGAAGTCTACTGGGTCAGCCATGATCATTTGGCTGACACCGCGATCACGCAGACTTTGAAACAGTCGAAGACATGCGCCCGGCTGCCGCTCAAAGGGCCATATCGCGGCATCAAAGCCCTTGGCTACTAAGCCATCTCTATAGCGCGCCATTGAGGCGCGGTGCAGCCAAAGCTTTTGCTTGTGCATCGTGGCCGGATAATACGCATCACCGAAGAAAAGCGGGTCTTCGAAAAGCACAACAATGTCTGGCTGGGCGGCCAGACCCGGGTGCTGTGCAAACAATTGATTGGGAAGTAGAAGAGCAGCAGAATACACGGGTTATGGTCTTTGTTGGCTGAGCAGATTCAGTTGGCCTAAGAGCGATGGGATCTTCTTTCGAAGGCCGAAGAATCCGGCCTTTGCATGAGACCATGTCATAGCGTCGTACGGTCGCATTATCCTGTACAAAGACAAGCCTGCGTCTCTCAATACAGGTTCTGCACGATCCAGGCGTGACCGAGTGGGGCCGACAGGCACATAGGCTGTTGCAATGGTCGTGACGCCGGCATTCCGTGCTGCCTCGATCAACGGACCACACCAATCCTCAGCTGATTTCGCGTGTTTTCCGTGGGGTTCCAAAGCGTTGCTCATCGCGCCCTTGGCAAAATCCTTTGCGACGTCTCCTATCAGATTTGGAGACCGACCATGCGTCGCCAAAAGTCCAATCGCGGCAGCAGGCGACGTCGGCATCACGCCTTCACCTGACAGATCATCCTCCGTCAACAGTAACAGATAAGGACTGTTTGAGGGTATGTGAGGAGTCGCAAGGGAAACAAGCGGGTGATCTACCGGCTCGGTCAGCGGTTCTGCAAATTTGGCCAAGCCTCTCGGTTGAAACCGTCCTTCAGTAAACTTGGCAATATTTTCCGGGCGCGCGAGGTACGTTTTGCCTTTTGTGTGCAATCCGCCGACCCACCGCCAGCTCAGCGTGTTAGACGCGGGATCACCATCTAGCAAATGTCGCAAAAAGAAATCCGCGCCAAGCTGCCAGGGAATGCGCAGTGTAAAAATCCAGATTGATGCAAACCACATGCGTGCATGGTTGTGAAGGTAGCCGGTCGCCACCAGTTCTCGCGCCCAATGATCGAAACAGTCGATGCCGGTACTGCCGTTTACTGCGTCATTGAAACGGGTCTCTAAGCCCTCATCATATTTCAGTCGCTCGCAAGCGCTCAACAAGTCCCGCTGATACAGTGTCCAAACGCTGGGCCTTTGTTCCAGCCAACCCTTGAAGTAAGTGCGCCAAAACACTTCTTGCAAGAACTTTTCGGCCCCGTTGGAATTATGCGACGCCAATACGGTTGTCAGTACCTCTTTCTCCGTTATCAAACGGTGGCGCAGCCAAGGTGACAAACCCGATACATTGCTGCGTCGCTCGCTCCCAAAATCGTAATTCCGCTTACTTGCGTAATGCCGACCGGTGCGTCCTACGAACTGCTTCAGCCTTTTTAGGCCATCGGTTCTCGTGGGTTTGAAAGTGATCGTCTCTTTCGCTTCCGCAAGTTCTGGAAATATCTCGGTCATGTGGCCGACCTGCATTTTTTCGAGCAGTAATTCACTTCATCCCAAACTTTTTCCCATTTCTTGCGCCAAGTGAAAGGGCGCTGACAGACCGGGCAGATTTTCTGGGGTAAATCGACTCTCTTTCGCATCTTCACCACTGGTCCCCCAAAGGCAGGCCGGGTTGCTTTTGATCTTGAGAAGCCCGCGCGACTTTGCGAGCACTCCGCCTGGTCTTTCGGCTCGCGTGTTTTGTCGCGATGGCTCGCGCTTCGGAGCGAAACTCCGCGTTTCGGCGGACGCTCCAAACCCGCTCGCGCGCGGCCTTAGCCGCTGCGAGATGGTCAAAAACACGCGCTGGATAAAGCGTTCCAATGATTTGTTTCGCGCCGTGAGCTTTCCAAGGTTCATGGATATGCTGATCCGTGATGTGGGACAATTCCGGCAACCATGTCCGAATGAACAATCCTTCTGGATCCTGATCATAGCCCTGCTTAACCGGATTATAGATGCGAACAGTATTGATGCCGGTGGTGCCTGATTGCATCTGCACCTGGTTCCAGTGAATGCCCGGCTCGTAGTCGGTAAACATGCGCGCCAAATGCTCACCCGGGGCCCGCCAATCCAGCCAGAGATGGTAACTCGCCGTGGCCATCACCATTGCGCGCATCCGAAAGTTGAGCCACCCCGTTGCTTGCAATGACCGCATGCATGCGTCCAAAAATGGATATCCCGTTTCGCCGTTGGACCATGCAGCCAAGAGTGCGGCTTCTGGCGCTTTCGGTCGAAGCCCGTCGTATAGACGATGCAGATTTTCAAACTCAATCCGGGGTTCATCCTCAAGTTTCTGAATAAAATGGCAGTGCCAATGCAATCGGCCCGAGAAAGAGCGAAGCGATTTGCGCCAGTCCTTTGCTTGCGGCGGCAATCTTCGTCTCTGCTTTTCAGTCGCTTGAGACACCTCGCGCATCGAAAGCGCACCCCAAGCCAGGTGGGGCGATAGCCGCGAACACGCAACAGCCCCCTGCAAGGGGCTGGACATTTCGCGTTGGTATCTTTTGCCACGGCGGGTCAGAAAGCTGTTCAGACGTTCCAAACCCGCAGCTCGTCCACCTGCTTGACGACCAACGCATAGATCATCCCGCAAGCCGAGGTCGTGCCCCGTGGGAATGTATCCTGGTTCTATGCCGATATGCTCTAGCGCAACTGGTGAAGAAACGGGCAGCGCCATAAACCTATCCCAACTTTCCGCCCAGCCGTCGCGAGACTTGAGCCTCCGAAAAACGCCATGGTTTTGCACTTCGTGCCACCGCACGCCATGCTCCCTGCACCACGCAGCGACCTGACGGTCCCGCTGGTACGTCCAATTATTTCCAGTTTCCTCATGTGACCAAAGCTCGTCGATTAGACCACGATCTTTTAACTGGGAAAGGACCTCCACAATTTGCCCCATGCGCACAATGAGCGGCTGGCCCAGTTTCCCAAGGTCTTTTCGTAACCCAGCGATTGTCTCAGCAACAAAGTTCCACTGCCGTGTTGATGCGTCGGGTTGCTGCCAAAGCTCAGTTTCAACCACATAGAGTGGCAGAACTGGCCCGACCTCTGACGCTTGCGCTAGTGCCGGATGATCCGTTACCCGCAAATCTCGTTTGAACCAAACGACCTGCACGACACCTCCATTGTTCAAGTAGTGTACGAACGGCCACTAAAAATGGATCTTTGTTAAAGTCGTCTCCGCAATTCGCTGCTGACGTGGCTTTTGCACAAAAGCCATTGGCCTTCGGTACTTGAATGTTGGAGGTTTCTGCGAGGAGGGGTCATAGGTGTACTGTGTGCGCCTGAACTCGACCTTTTTCTAGGAGGACCATTCAGCAAAAAAATTGCCTCCCGGCGACGCCACTCACTTTCGTCTCCAGGAGGCTAACCAGACAGATCTGGCGACTACGTGAGCAAAATTGACAATTCAAACTTGCCACACACGCTGATACTTGAATCTAAAATACAACAATTCAACACTTTTACGCGCGATAAAGTAATTTTTCTCGCGTGTTATATGTTTGCTTGTGTATCAGATCTTGCAGTCACGCCTCTGAAGACAGGGTCCCATTGTGCGAGTAGTTGGTCACTAGGTGGGGCAACACTGTCGTAAATGAGTAGCCAAGCCAATCTGGTTAGCTACGCATGTCCAATTTCGCATTCCAAATAGTCTGGGCAGTCCCATGACCAGACTATGGCCCGCGCTGTCTGTCATCCCAGATCATAACGGCGCGGGCATTTGGATCACTGCTGCGTTCTTGCCCTGCCTGTAGCAAGCGACTGCTTGGGGCTCGGTGCAGTCGTTGGCGATGGCCTGTTTGAACGGCGGTTTTGGGGCCTCCGTGCAAGAGAAAGTGATGCGGGGGAATGGACTTTTGCCAAGGATCTGGACGTACTAGGCCACGCAAGGAGCGTACCGTCGGATCGA
>NZ_JBQFTB010000025.1:0-19929 GCF_056538465.1 Ruegeria sp. BG6
TGAACTCGGCCATCTTCCCCGGCATTCAGGGCGGCCCGCTGATGCACGTGATCGCGGCCAAGGCCGTGGCCTTCGGCGAGGCGCTGCAGCCGGCCTTCAAGGACTACATCAAGCAGGTCGTCGTCAATTCGCAGGCCCTGTCGGATCAGCTGATCAAAGGCGGTCTGGACACGGTGACCCATGGCACCGACACCCATGTGGTGCTGGTCGACCTGCGCCCCAAAGGGGTCAAGGGCAACGCCACCGAAAAGGCCCTGGGCCGCGCGCATATCACCTGCAACAAGAACGGCGTGCCATTTGACCCGGAAAAGCCGACGATCACGTCGGGCATCCGCCTGGGTTCGCCCGCCGGCACCACACGAGGCTTTGGCGAGGTTGAATTCCGCCAGATCGCGGACTGGATCATCGAGGTCGTCGACGGTCTGGCCGCCAATGGCGAAGACGGAAACGGCGCGGTCGAAGCCAAGGTCAAGGCCGAGGTCGCAGACCTCTGCGCCCGATTCCCCATCTACCCGAACCTGTAATCGGCTCGAAAAAACAAGGCAGCGGCGCCCCAGTGGCGCCGCATCTGCTTTGGGAACATTTTTTGCGCCAAAGACTTAGTTCAATATTGGCAAGGTAATCCTGCCTCAGAACCTACCTTCAGATCAGGCCGCGCCACCACAGAAACAGCAGCAGCAGCGCGCTCAGCGCCAGAATGTTGAACGCAAGTCCACCCAGCATCCCCAGAAACCAGCCCAATCTTCTGTCCGCCAGATCAATACTGCCGAGATACGCCTGCACCTCGTCTGACGCGCTGACAAGTTTTGGAGTGTCCAGGACCCGCCGCAACCTTGGATGCGCCGCCATCTGTTCCGCATTCGCCAGCAGAAGCGCCTGTTTGTAGATCCGGCGAGGCAGTCGGCGTTTGGCTCTTTTGACCGAGGCCAACAGGGTTTTGTCCCGCACACCCAGCTTTTCGCGCAGCAACGCAATCGTGCCTGCAATCCGGGTCTGAATATCAGTGTCCTGCGACATTGGTGCCTCCTGACCGGGAAATGTAGCGCGGCCAGAGGCAGGCTACAATGGGACTGGTCGTTTCATTCGCTGCCGGGTATCACGCATTCATGTTGAACACGATCGTACATGGCGAACCGACCGCGAACCCTCCTCTTCTGATCGCGCACGGGCTTTATGGCTCGGCCCGAAATTGGGGCGTCATTGCGCGGCGGCTTTCGGACGAAAGACAGGTCATTGCAGTGGACATGCGCAACCATGCCTACAGCAAGTGGGACGCCTCGCATGGTTATCCGGACCTGGCCGATGATCTGGCCGAGGTCATTGCGCAGGTCGGCGGTCCCGTGGACGCTGTCGGCCACTCCATGGGCGGCAAGGCAGCAATGAACCTGGCCCTGATTCATGGTGCCCTGGTGCGTAAACTGGTAGTGGCCGACATTGCGCCGGTGACCTACAGCCACAGTCAGATTCAGTTCATCGAAGCCATGCGTGCGGTCGATCTGTCCCGCGTAACCCGGCGCTCGGATGCCGAGCAGCAACTGGCAGAACTGGGTGTCGAAAAAGCGTTGCAGAGCTTCTTCACTCAGTCACTGGATGTCAGCGGGCAGCGGTGGCTGTTGAACCTGGATGGTCTGGCAAACGAGATGGCAAAAATCATGGGGTTTCCGGTACTCGATGCCACTTGGAACGGGCCCGCCCTGTTTTTGTCCGGTGGCGCCTCGGACTATGTTCTGCCGCAGCACCGCGACAAGATACGCGCCCTTTTCCCCGCCGCGAAATTCGCAAAGATTCCGGGCGCAGGCCACTGGCTGCACGCCGAAAAACCGCGCGAATTTGAAGCGGCCGTCAGAACCTTTTTGAACGCCTGATCAGATCGAACCCTGATACAACCGTTTGGCGACAAGCCATGAAACCGGTATGGCGGCAACAAATCCTGCGCCAGCGGCCCCCAGAATAGCGCCCGTGGTAACCAGGCCAGCAGACAATACAGCTATGACGGCCGAGCCAGCCAGGGCAGTTCCAATCAGTGAATACAACATCGAAGCAAGACGCATCATTGGGTGTGGTCCTATTTTGGAATCTGACCACATATTGGTTTCTCAGGATGTGTATGGCTTTGATTCAGGTCAGGTCATTCCAGGGTCAACAGGCTCGACTGTCTGGCCGCCCCCTTCGACCCAATCAGTAAGGCCCCCAAGGTTGTAAACCCGGGAATAGCCCATGTCCTTCAACAATTTGCCTGCCAGCGCCGCGCGCCCGCCCGACGCACAGTGCAGGACGATTGGCCGGTCGATGCGCAATTCAGGATCATGAGTTGGCAGCCCGCTATCGGCCCTAAACTCCAGCATCCCGCGTGGAATGTGATGAGACCCGACCGCCCGGCCCGCCCTCTCCAGTTCCGGCGTATCCCGAACGTCCAGCAGCAACCCGCCCTCGCGCAGCAGTTCCGAAGCTTGGGCAAAATCGATACGCGCGACCACAGCGTTGGCGGCCTCCATCATGTCCCTGACTGTCAGTGGCATTCCGGTTCTCCTGTCCTTGGAACTCCAGCATTTAACATGCAAAATAAGGAATACGTTTTCTGTGTAAAGGTACAATAGCGGTAAATCGCGAGCGGGGATATTACCCCGTTCTAACTGTGACTTCGAATGGCGGCAATTTTGTTCGCCTTGCTGCATCTACAAACACGAAAAGAGGAAGTCCGGGCCACCCCAATCATCAGGACCGGACACTTTTACACTTGAGCTGCAAGCAGCATCCACCCTAACTGCATGCTTGGCGAATTGGCGGGTGTTGTTCCAATCACACGACTAGCTCCGGCAACTTGGGCTTGAGGGCGTGCTGGATTTGACCAAGGCACAATTTGAGGCGGAAGCGCATTGTATTCATGGCCTTGTGGCCGTATTGAGATTTTCAGGCCCGAATTAGGCTCGACACGCATGCCCGCGTGGTGGAATGGTAGACACAAGAGACTTAAAATCTCTGGGCCGGAAGGCCGTGCCGGTTCGAGTCCGGCCGCGGGTACCAGTTTGTACGAAATTCGAAGCTTGCGCACGCTAACAGGCGCGATGCTTGTTGGGACAAACATATCAAATGACTTAGGAAGTCATCGTCTGCGTCTCGGCATGGAAAGGACCGCAATGTGACCTGATACAAGGTATTATCGCTCCGGTGCTTGCAAATGCTTCGCGGAACTTGAAACCTTTATCCCGGAGGATCGCGGGACAACGATTCACTAACATCCAAAATGGACCAGTCAGATGGGTCTGCTTAGGAAATAAAATGGTGCCCGGGGGCGGAATCGAACCACCGACACGAGGATTTTCAATCCACTGCTCTACCCCTGAGCTACCCGGGCACGGGAACGATTTTCGTCGTTGGGTGGAGGCCTTCTATGACTTGCACCACGCAGTGTCCAGAGGCTTTTTGAGATTTTTTCAATGCGGCCTTGGCGGCTCGGAATTCTCCCCAGAGACATCCGCCTCTTCGTCCTCTTCCCGCTGGGAAGCGACCGCATAGGAGCCGTTCAGCCACTTGGCCAGATCGATGTCGGCACAGCGCTTTGAACAGAAGGGACGGAACCTGGTCACGGTGTCTTCACCACAGATCGGACAACTCATTTCAGCACCTCGGACAGGGGAATGCGTCCGCGTTTGCGTTGTAATTCATAGTGGCCCAGGGGCGTCCAGCCCGCCAGAGTGGTCTCGATGCCATCGGCCTTGAATGCAGCGCGCAAAGCCCCTTCGAAGCCTCTGCGGTCCTTCTTGGGCATGGGAGCGAGATCCAGTGTGATCTGCCCACCCAGACCGCGCACGCGCAATGCGCGCGCCAGTGTCTTGGCACAGGCGAAATTGGCTTTTGTTCCGGCTGCAAGCGACGTGTCGGCCCCGGTATTCACATCCACCGCCACCAACGCGCGTGTCGGTTGAATGTAAAGATGACCACCACCTGGAAGTGGTTCGGAAATACCGCGCGCAACATCCAGCGCGTCGAGCACGCCATGGGTTTCGAAGCCTCCGGACTGGGTCATAACCTCGGCCGGATCAGTCCAGTCGCGCCATGCCAGAACGTGTGGGCTGTCGCCTTCCAGCAGCAACTCCGGCTCGGCCCCGGGGTCGTTCATGACCTGATCGGCATTGGCCAACATGGCTCTGATGTCTTCGGCGATTTCGTCGGCGTTCTCGCCCAGGCAGCACGAGCGCAGGATGAGGCCGTAGTCACTGCCATCCATATTTTCATGCGCGATCTCCAGAAGCCGGTCGCGCTCATCCTCGTCCCGGATCGAGCGCGAGATGTTCAGGCCCGGCGCATCGGGCGTGATGATCGCATAGCGGCTTTTGAACAGGACGCGGTCCGTAACCGGCAGCGCCTTGCCCGGTTCCGCATACCCTGTGACCTGCACCAGCATCGATGTGCCGGGGGCCAGACCTTTGACCTGACGCAGAAACGCGGGGCCGACGGGCGTGGTCAGGAACATTCCGCCCTGCCCTTTGACCGGGCGGTCGGCACGTGCGCGGTAAATCGTACCCGGCGCGGGGGCGTCTGCGGCAATCAGAAAATCGTCCAGCTTGCCATCCACCATCAGAGCGGCGGCTTCGCGGTCGTCGATGTGATCCAGAACGATGGTGCGACCCTTCATGATACCTCACGATACAGGGGATATCCGATGCCCTGCAAAAGGGCGGCGGTTTCGGAAAGGGGCAGCCCGACGATACCGGTGAATGAGCCGGAAATCCACGGGATGAACGCCCCGGCGGGACCCTGAATGGCGTAAGCGCCCGCTTTGCCCTTCCAGTCTCCGGTCGCCAGATAGGCGTTGATTTCAACGTCAGACAGACGCTTGACCTTGACCTGAGAAACCACGTCGCGCTGCAGGATCCGCTCTCCGCGCCGCACGGCGACCGAAGTGATCACGCGATGGCGCCGACCGGACAGGGCGTGCAAATACTCCGCCGCCTGCCCCACATCCTCGGGTTTGCCCAGAATGCGGCGACCCAGCGCCACAGTGGTGTCCGCGCACAGGGTGACGTCATCGCTATCCGATTGAACTGCCTGTACTTTTGCGCGGGTGATGCGGCTGCAATAGGGAACCGGCAATTCGCCCTTCAGGGGCGTTTCGTCGATATCGGGCGCGCGGATGGCATCGGGCTGCACGCCAAGCTGGGCCAACAGGTCCAGCCGTCTTGGGCTGCCCGATCCGAGAATAAACGCCATTGCGGCAGGCGTTATTTGAAGCGGTAGTTGATCCGACCCTTGGTCAGATCATAAGGGGTCATCTCGACCTGAACCTTGTCGCCGGCCAGAACACGGATGCGGTTCTTGCGCATCTTGCCTGCCGTGTGTGCGATGATTTCATGGCCGTTTTCCAGCTCGACCCGAAACGTCGCATTAGGCAGGAGTTCCTTCACGACACCGGGAAATTCGAGCGTATCTTCCTTGGCCATGTTGTCTCCATCATTACGTTGCACCTGCAGAATCTACAGGGATGTGCGCTTAAATGAGCCTATTTCGGCCTTATTTCAAGGGCGGAATCATCTAAAGGCTGGATATTGTGACCGATTCGGCGCGGGGTGGCTGTTCGTCCCAGTGGGTTCTGTTCAGAACATGGCCATCGGCGCGAACCTCGGCAATGGCGGACAGATCGACATCTGCATAGGTCCACCCCGGCTGGTTCAGGGTGCCTTCAGCCAGCACTCCGGTCTGGGGAAAGCCCTTGTCGGGCGGACCGAATATGCCACCTGTGCCGGTGTTCATGTCGACCGCCTCGGACCAATCGTTACGTCCAACCAGCGACGACATAACCGTAACACATTGATTTTCCAACGCTCTTGACATCGCACCGATGCGAACACGCCAATATCCTGACAGCGCCTCGGTGCAGGATGGCACCAGGATAAGATCGGCTTCGTTCAGGGCGCGACCCAGCAGGGGAAACTCGCTGTCATAGCAAATGAGGATACCGATTTTGCCAAGTGCGGTGTCGAAAAGCCTGAGGGGACCACCGGGGGCAATGTCCCAGATCTCACGCTCGAACCGGGTCATGATTTGCTTGTCCTGATGCGCGACACCACCGTCCGGCGCATAGAAAACGGCCCGGTTCACGGGACGGCCCGACCCGTCAACCACCGGGGCCGATGCACCCAGAATGTATGTTTTGTACGTCTGCGCGAGGCGGGTGTGCAGGTTCTGTATGTCCTGCATCCGCTCGGACACCGCCTGGATCGAGCGTTCCAAATCACCGGCCACCCCGGCACCGTCCAGCGTCGACAATTCCATCGCGCCGTATTCGGGAAAGACCAGCAGGTCGGCGCCCTGCCCCGTGGCCTCGGCGACCCAGCGGTCCAGCTTGTCCTCGTACTGGCTCCAACTGTCGAGCCAGTCTAGATCGTATGCGGCGGTTGCGACTTTCATCGATGTGTCCCCGGTTCAAAGTTCCTGGGACATTAGAGGCGGAGGTGGCGGACTGTACAGGGCAATTCCTTCGAACGTTTGAAGTGCGCATCCGACTAAAGCTGCGACACGGGGCCAACGGTTAGCGACAGGCCACCACCCGCCTGTGTCCCACAAGCGGGCTTTTTGGCAATAAACAGGAGTTTTTCGGCCAAAAACCCCTTGCGCCCCTATGCCAATGTGACCATTTTCCCCCGCGAAACGCGACGGACAGAAAGGGACAACACCATGTCGATCACCACCGATGAACTCGCTGCTGCCCGCCAGGCTTGGGCCGACGGGCTCGTTGCCATTTCGAAAGCCTTCGAAGAGGGTGGCATTGATGCGGCGCGTCCCGTTGCCGAAGACGTGCTGGACGCAGCTTATGGCTATGATCTGGGACCGGTCATGTTCAAGCCAACCCTGGCCAGCGGCGATCAGACCTTTCGCCCGACCCGTCTTGGCGCACTGTCCTATTTTGTCGGTCACGACGCCGAGTATCCGCTGGATGGCGGTTTCGGGATCAAGGGCTGGCGTTCGATGGAAAGCGTGACATCGGCTTCCTTTGTCGAAGGCGATGTGGCGATGTGGATGGGCAAGGTCAACCTGACCGACAAGGATGGCAATATCACCCAGGTCGACAAAAGCTTTGGCTACAAGAAAGACAGCGACGGCGTGCTGCGGATCGTGCTGCACCACTCGTCCCTGCCGTACCAGCCTTAACGCCAAAAGGGCGATCGGCCCAAATCATTAGATCATTCACCGCGTCAACGCGGTGAATGATGGCTTTGTCGGCAAGCGACCAAAACGGCCTACAAATCCCTGATCCAGAATTGCAAAGGCTTCTGGGTCTCGCCCTTTTCCCCGATATCCTTCCACGAAAACTGCGCGATGACGCCGGGAAGCGGTGCGTATCCGCGCGTGCGCCAGAAGGCGTCGAGCGGCCGGTATGTTTCGGGGCGCATCGGGTGGTCGGCAGGACGCTGGACGCCGCAGAACGCACATTTGGAAAACCCGAGGCTGCGGGCGTGGGCTTCGCGCAGGTCGAAGAACTTGTGGCCGACGCCCTGCCCGCGATAGTCGGGCAGCAACACGGATTCCGCACAATAGAATATGTCACCCAGATCCAGCCCGGTTCCGTCGAACGCCGCCGCGAAATCGTCGGCGTGGTCGGTCAGCGGTGCGCCGGTCGATGCCCCGATCAGGCAGTCACCGTCGAAGGCGCCGACCATTATGGCGCGGTCGCTTTCGCGGTAGGATTGCAGATACTTCCGTTCGTAATCCAGATCACCGTCATAGAGATAAGGCCAGGCGCGGAACACCTGTATCCGAAGGCGCGCCACATCATCCAGCGCGGCCTCCAGTGCCGCGCCGGTCAGAGTGCGGACTTCGCTCACCTCAGGCATTTGCGACCTGACGGGTCCAGTCGGCAAGATTGTAGAAGGTGGTAACGCGGGTGATTTTGCCGTCCTTGAGGTCAAAGAAGGACCCTGCAGGCAGGCGGTAGGTCTGGCCGTTGGCTTGCGGCAATCCTTCATCCGTTTCCAGATAGGTGCCGTTGACGATGAACTCGGCGGCAGCGCGGGTGCCACCTTCGGCCTCGAAAACCACGATATCGGTCAGGTTCTCGCGGTAGCAGCGGTTCATATGAGCACAGAAGGCTGCGAACTTTTCCTTGCCCACACGGATCTGGCCTTCGTTCACGTGATGGGCCACATCATCGGACAAACAGGTCAGCATGCCGTCCACGTCTCCGGCGTTGAAGGCTTCGAAATAGGTTTTGACGGTCGCGTTCATGATCTCTCCGTTGGTTCGCCCCAGCGATCCTTCAGATGCTGAATGATCTGATCGCGGGTCTGACGGTAGTGATGTAGCTTCTGTTCGCGGGTCTCGCCCAGTCCGGTAGGGTCCATTATTGGCCAATAATCGACATCGAGGTGAAAAACACGGGTCAGTTCCAGCGCCTTGCGCTGACTGGCAGGCGACAACGCCACCACCAGATCGAAGGAACTGAGGTCATCGCCCCATTCTTCCATCTCGTCGAACGACCGCGAGCGGTGGCGCGAAAGTTCGACATCGATCTCCTGACAGGCGGCAATGCAGAACCCGTCGATTTCCAGATCGTTACGCACGCCGGCAGACTGAACATAGGTGCCGGTGCCATAGAACTTTTTCATGATCCCTTCGGCCATGGGAGACCGGACCGCGTTGTGGTCGCAACAAAACAGGACCGACTGCGGCAACGGCTTCACGCGTCAGCCTCCGAAATGCAACACGCAGATCAGCGTGAACAGGCGGCGGGCGGTATCGGTATCGATGTCGGCCTTCCCTTCCAGCCGTTCCTGCAGCACGCGGCTGCCTTCGTTGTGGATACCCCGCCGGGCCATGTCGATGGTTTCGATCTGGCTGGGTGGCAGGGTCTTCACCGCATCGAAATAGCTTTCGCAGATCTGGAAGTAATCCTTGACCACTTGCCGGAACGGACCCAGCGACAGGTGAAACTCGGCCGCCTTTTCGCTGGCCTCGGTTTCGATGTCGAAAACCAGCCGTTTGTCGCGGATCGACAATTGCAGGTGATACGGGCCGTCGGGCACGGTGCGACCGTCGCGCTGTGGCAGCGTAAAGGTGTTATCTTCGAGCAGATCATAGATCGCGACCTTACGCTCCTGCTCGATCTCGGGGGTCGGTGGAGGCAGGTTTCGGTCATCCAGTTCGATATGCGAAATGCGGGTCATAGATCATTTGGTCCGTTCAGGTCTGGCCAGACTTATCGTAAGAGTTCTGAATGGGCAATGCGTGGGTTCGGATGCCGCGGGCCCTGTCACAAAGGGTGGTCCGAGGGGTCGATTCCGTGCTTGCGCAGCAGCGTGTCGACCAGTGATCCCGGATTGATCGGGCGCCCCGAGAAAATCCTGCGGAACCACGATCCAAAGAAATGGACCGACATCTGCTGCTGCCAGTTCAGGGCGTCCAGTTTGGACAGGTCCGGTTCGTTCCACAGCGACCGGTGGCGCAGCGGGATCGGGTAGAGCAGCGTACGCGGAACGCTCATCTCGTGCTCGGGCGTGTGGTAGATATAGTGGAACAGCATGGGCGGACCGAAGCTGAAGATGGGCAGGCTCCAATGCGTGGATTTGCCGTAGAGTTCCAGGTAGGTGGTCTTTTGCTGATCGCTCCACCAAGGCGGAACCAGATCGCTGTCGAAAGCGAATTCGCACATGTTCCGCAAGGCCGGGCTGTCACCGGGCAAGGCCAGCACGCCATTCATGATGCGGCGGGTTTTGCGGTTGGCCTTGGGGAACAGGTAGCCGTTTTCGGTTTCAAACGGGCGCAGGGCGTAGGCGTCGGTGTCAGCCCAGATGTAATCTGTCTGCTCCAGCAGTTTCAGTCGGAACAGATCGGCATGCACGGCCGCCGACCGGGTGACAGGGTCGCGGATAATCTCGGGGGTATCGAATATCTCGCGCGCGTCGCGGGCTTCGATATAGTCCGGAATGTCCCGCAGATCGCCGTAATGGTAGACGATCGGCGTCTGATCCACGTCGGCGAAGGATTTCAGGCACAAATGCTCCAGAAAGCTGAACCGTTCTCCGATCCAAAGGGTCGCCACACGTTCCAATAGACTGATCCTTGCTGGTCGGTGAACGGTTTAGCGGTCAATCGAGCGCCCCGGAACCCGTCCCCGGCCAGGGTCGGGTCGGCTGTGGCCCGCAGGCCATAGCTTTACCCGTTCAGCCGCCTGAGGCGGGCCGTGACGGACAGCCCGTGCGCCTCGAGGCTTTCCGATGTGGCCAGTTGCTCGGCGGCGGGTCCGATCGCGCGCAGGGCTTCGGGCGTCATGTGGCTGAGCGTGGTGCGCTTGAGGAAATCCATAACACTGAGGCCCGAGGAAAACCGGGCGGAACGCGCGGTCGGCAGCACGTGGTTGGGGCCGCCGACATAATCGCCAATGGCCTCAGGCGTGTATTGGCCAAGGAAAATGGCACCCGCGTGAACGGTTTTCGTGCTCAGCGCCACCGGGTCGGCCACGCAAAGCTCAAGATGTTCGGGGGCGATGCGATTTGACAGCGCGGCGGCCTGTTCCAGATCGCGCACGGTAATGACGGCGCCGAAATCGCGCCAGCTGGCCCCGGCAATCGCGCGGCGCTGTAAGGTCTGGAGGCGCTTTTTGACCGCCTGCGCGACCGCCTGCCCGAATGCGGCGTCGTCGGTGATCAGGATCGACTGCGCGCTTTCGTCATGTTCGGCCTGGCTGAGGAGGTCCAGCGCGATCCAGTCAGGGTCATTGTCCTTGTCGGCGATCACCAGAATCTCGGACGGGCCCGCGATCATGTCGATGCCGACCTTGCCAAAGACCCGGCGCTTGGCTGCCGCGACAAAAGCATTGCCCGGACCGGTGATCTTGTCCACGGGCGCGATGGTCTTTGTCCCGTAGGCCAATGCGGCAATCGCCTGTGCACCGCCGATGCGATACACCTCGTCCACACCGGATAGTTGTGCGGCCAGCAGGACCAGCGGGTTCACCTGCCCGTCCGGTGTCGGCACCACGATGGCCAGACGTTCAACCCCGGCGACCTTGGCGGGAATGGCGTTCATCAGAACGGAAGAGGGATAGGACGCAAGCCCGCCCGGCACGTAGAGCCCCGCCGCCGAAACCGCCGTCCAGCGCCAACCCAGCGTCGCCCCGGCCTCATCGGTCCAATTTTCGGCCTGCGGCAGCTGTTTTTCGTGATAGGCACGGATGCGATCCGCCGCCAGTTCCAGCGCCGCGCGGTCGTCGGCCGAAACCTGTGCAACCGCTGCTGAGATTTCAGCCGCAGAAAAGGCCATGGTTTCCGGTGTCAGATCCAGCCGGTCAAACCTTGAGGTCAGCTCGATCACCGCCGCATCGCCCCGGGTGCGCACATCGTCGATGATCTGCGCAACCACCGCATCCACATCCGGACTGTCCTCGCGTTTGGCGGACAACAGTGTCTGAAAGGCGCTTTCGAAGTCGGGCGCGGTCGTATCGAGGAAAACGGGCATGATCTGGCACTCCGGACGTTTGACGCGGGACATATCGCCGGGAGGGGCGGGCCTCAACCCTCAGTCGCCTGGGTGCAGCGATTTGCGCATGGCAAAGCAGGACAGATCCATGCGGTCGCAACGCTGCCCGGTGGCCTGCCAGCCGTGGCGCAGATAGAAATCTTGCGCGGTTTGCGTTGCCTCAAGTCGGGCATCGGAACATCCCGCAGCGATCAGTTCTTGTTCCATGCGGTTCAACAATGCCGAACCAAGACCACAGCCGATATGATCCGGATCGATGTAAAGCAGAGTGATCTCTCCGGTTTCAAACAAACCGCCGACAGCAGCCACCTGCCCGGCCCGCTCGGCCAGCCAGATCTGCGAACCGGGTTTGATCCAGCCCCGGATCGTGGCCGGGTCCTTGTTTTCCGTCCATTGCGCGATGGCCCGGGGGTCGTTCTGATGATCTGCCGTGCAAAGCTGGGTGATCGACCGGATCAGAACCCGGCTGATGTCGAACACGTCGAAAACGGTAGCGCGGCGCAGAATGACACTTTCAGGCGCGGCGGAAAACGCCTGAGATATGCCGCGCTTGTTCTGCATCTATTCGGGGTGGTGCGGGGCATGCCCGGACGGGGCCCGGTAAGGGCGCGTGACGTCCTTTAGCGTGGCATCCAGCGCCTCGACCGTCAGACGGATTGCACCGTCCCCGGCCAGCGTCAGCAACACCTGACCCGCGCCTTCTTCGCCCGGTTCAAAATCGACCGACAGCAGTGACATCACCGTATCCTTTTCGCTGCGGTCGACACCCTGGCTGGCAACAGACAGGACCGAGTCGAACACCAGCACGGATTGCACGCGCTCAAACGGGCGGCCCCGGCGGTCGGCTGCGTCCTTGTCTTCCCAGCGGAAGCGGTTGAGCAGCAGGCCAAAGCGGCGCTGCGAAGGTTGCCATTTCATCTCGGTCGCAGGGAAAACCGCGTCCTGTGCAAGGGTCGAGATCACCTGCAGGTCATCGCCGTCCTCGGCCCCCAGATTCAGCGGCGCCTCGCGCCCGTCTTCGAAACTTGCGTCTGTCATTCGCCCTTGATCCGTTCAATCTTTGCGCCCACGCCTTCCAGCTTGCGCACCACATGTTCATATCCGCGGTCCAGATGATAGACCCGGCTGACCGTTGTTTCGCCTTCCGCCGCCATTCCGGCAAGGATCAGCGACACCGAGGCCCGCAGGTCCGTCGCCATGACCGGCGCCCCTTTGAGCTTTTCAACACCAGTGACGGTCGCCGTGCCGCCATGCACCTCGATATGCGCGCCCATGCGGACCAGTTCGGGGGCGTGCATGAAACGGTTCTCGAAAATCCGCTCTTCCAGGACCGAGGTACCTTCGGCCGTGCACATCAGCGCCATCATCTGCGCCTGCAGGTCGGTGGGAAAGCCCGGGAAAGGTTCCGTGACAACGTCCACGGCGCTGACGCGGCCATTCTTGCGCGCGACCTTCAAGCCCTTTTCGGTCTCACTCACGTTGATGCCGGCCGCATCCAGCTTGGCCGCGAAGGATTCGACCAGAGACATCCGGCCGCCCAGCAACTCAACCTCGCCACCGCAGATCGCGGGGGCCAGCATGTAGGTGCCCAGTTCAATCCGGTCGGTCACCACCTGATGCGTCGCGCCATGCAGCCGGTCGACACCCTGAATTTCGATGGTCGACGTGCCCTCACCCGAGATTTGCGCGCCCATCTTGCGCAGGCATTCGACCAGATCGACGATTTCAGGCTCTCGGGCTGCGTTCTTCAGGACCGTGGTGCCCTTGGCCAGCGTCGCGGCCATGACGATGTTTTCAGTCGCCCCGACCGAGGCGAACCGCATCTCGTGCACGGCGCCCTTCAGGCCGCCCGGCGCGCTGGCGTGCAGGTAACCGTCTTTCAGCGCGATCTCGGCGCCCAGCGCTTCTAGCCCTTCAACGTGCAGATCCATGGGCCGCGCACCGATCGCGCAGCCGCCGGGCAGCGACACGACCGCCTCGCCAAAGCGGGCCAGCAACGGGCCCAGCACCAGGTTCGAGGCGCGCATCTTACGCACGATATCGTAATCGGCGACATGGCTGGTCAGGGTGTGACTGGACATCGCGATCACCTGACCGTCCTGCAGCGCGGACACCTCGGCCCCCAGCGACTGCAGCAGCGTGGTCATGGTCTTGATGTCGCTCAACCGCGGTGCGTTGGTCAGCGTAAGCGGTTCTTCGCTCAGCAAGGTTGCGGGCATCAGCGTCAGACATGCGTTTTTGGCCCCCGCAATCGGTATCTGACCATTGAGAGGGCCGTTGCCCGTCACCAGAATCGAATCCATCTGCTCTTATCCCTCGTCCTTGTCGGCCTTGTCTTCGGATGCTGCGCGCGCCTTGGCCTGCGCCTTGCGCCGCGCCATATTCGCCTTGAGCGCGGCTTTCAGTCGCTCTTCCCGCGCGTCCCCGGAATTGCCGCGTTTTTTGGGTGATTTGTTGTCTGCCATGACCTTTCTCTACAGGAGGCGAAAAAAACCGTCCAGACACCCTTGCGCAGCGTTTCGTTTGAGTCTAATCACCCGCCCACAGCGCTGCTGTAGCTCAGAGGTAGAGCACTCCCTTGGTAAGGGAGAGGTCGAGAGTTCAATTCTCTCCAGCAGCACCATGATTTCCTCATATTCATCAAAAACTTACGCCAAACCAACGGCTTGCACTTGCAGACTCCTACACAGGAGCCCTACACAGTGACCCTTGCAATGCCTACACCAGTCAAAGACAAAAAAAAGCGGAATCTACTACGTGAGGGTGCGCGTTCCGGCGGACCTGAAAGGAATCGTTGGCCGTGCCGAGGTGTCAAAGTCACTACGCACCAGAGACCCATCAGAGGCCAAAGAGAGATTTGCGGCTGAATACGCGAAAATTCAAAAGCGATGGGCGTCCTTTAGGGCAAAGCCTGAACATCTCCCTTTGAAAAAGATCGTTGCTCTGTCTGGTCGCGTGTATTTCCGCCTGATGGAAATGCTAGAAAATGAACCGGGTGAACCTGCGATGTGGGAACAGGTTTTGCGCCTGAGCCAACAGGCGGAAGCTGTCGAAGGCGGTATGGAAAAATGGTACGGTGTGGTCGCTGACGAGATACTGGCGGAAGAAGGTATTGCTATAGACGAACCGACGCGTGCGCGATTACTACGTGAAGTTCACCGGTCTTGGACGCAGGCGGCTAGCCAGCAGTTGAAGAGAGCGGAAGGCGATTTCACCCCAGACCCTCAGGCTACGCGCTTCCCTGAGTGGGAACCCACAGCCTCGCCAAAAGTGGCAACCGAAGGCCCTACACTCACCAGCCTTTTTGAACGGTGGAAGAAAGACCACTTGAGCAACGGAAAGGCACCTGCAACGGTCGATGACTTCGCCCAGAAGAAGCACGCTTTGGTCGCATTTTTGGGTCATGAGGATGTCTCTCGGATAAAGCCTAAGGACATTGCTGACTGGTGCGACTACCTACGTGACGAGAAAGGTTTGAAGCCCAAGACCATTGGCCGGAAATATCTAGCCGCAATAAGGGCCATTCTCCGTTTGGCACGGTCAAAGTTCTTGATCGAAAGTGACCCATCGGCAGACGTATCCGTCAAAGTCCCCAAACCTTTTGCAGAGCGATCCAAGGGCTTCACGGAAGACGAAGCAAAGCAAATACTGCGACACGCCAACGTAGCCCTTAAGGATGACACGCGGGCAACTCTAAAGAACAAGCTAGCCTGTCGTTGGATACCATGGATATGCGCTTATACCGGCGCAAGGGCGGGTGAAATCGCACAGCTCCGTAAACAAGATTTGCGTAGCGATGGGGGCATCCACTGGCTCTTAATCACGCCGGACGCGGGCAGCGTCAAAGCACGGCGTTATAGAACCGTGCCGTTACACCCTCACCTAGTTGAGATTGGCCTTGTCGACTTTATTAACAGCGCCAGTGAGGGCTATTTGTTCCACGATGGAGGTAAGACTCCGAAAGACGCTTTCCGGTTGTCCCAGAACGCACGCGACAAGGTTGGTGATTGGGTCAGGAATAAAGTCGGCATCAAAGACCCAAGAATTCAACCGAGTCACGCGTGGCGACACAGATTCAAAACACAGGCACGAAATGCTGACGTCGATGTGGTCTATCAGGACGCCATTTGTGGTCATGCTAGCCGCAACGCCGGTGAGGACTATGGCGACTATCCGATAGAAACGCTGTTTCGGGAGATTTGCAAGTTACCGCGCTTTGAACTGGGTTAGCGTTATTGGCAATCCGGTCCGACCTCTAACACCAAACTGATTGAGAGCTTCACTTTCGCACCATTAGACGGCAGGCCAATTCTCTGTCTCCCCACCTTGTTGCGAAGGCGTCCGTCACCTCAAACCATGAACCGTCATTCCCGGCCCCATGGTTTGCGCCCATACAAGAGCATTGGCACTCGTGTCCTGCGGCATTCATGCACGCCGGGGAGCACTTTTCTTGTTCCCGGTATGGCTGAACGACATAAACCTTACCCAATTCGTCCAGACATCGGTCGACCAAATGGTTGAACCAAGCCTTGGGTGCTTCGGAACACTTCTCGTGGTGGTTCCAATCAAGGTTTCCCCTCTTCCCCGTTGTCAGCAGCTTATCGTCGAAAATACCGCCCGGTGTGCGGAGCCTAAGCTTCTCACCCTTTCCAGTTCTGCGAAGAATAACTGGTGTTGTCTTTTGGTTCCAAATAGCGACCAAATGCTGAGAGTTTTTCTTCACGTTTGCGCCCGTTAGTCCCCTTAAAAGTCGTTTACGTGGGCGGCCCAGCCCATTGGGGTCTTCTTGTTGTCTGCCATCCAAGCACACACATCTTCTCCCCCGGCAATCATTCCGGTTTGAACTTCGGCATCATCGCATTCTTGATGTCTTAGGAAATCACCGAAAAGTCCCGGCCCATCTTCTTCCCCAAATACCTCCATGAAAATCAAGGTCATGACTGCCATTCCCTCGACATCAGCCTCAAAGCCATTCCTTTGAAGAACGGCGTCTGCGGTTCCTGCCACATAACCTAGCGACCAATTGTCGAAAGCTTTGCGAGGTAACCGCTCGCGCTCATCTAGCATTAGCACTTGTTGGATGCTCAGCGAAGTAGACACTAAAGTAACAATCGCCTGTGACTTTTCCTTTCTCTGCGCGGCCTCATCGCCGTTACGGGCTGGCCTTGGCTGCGCTTCCAACCCGGCTTTGTTTTTAGTTGTCGGTTGACCACTCGGCATGGTGTCTGCGCGGGCATTTAATATTTGCACGCAGCGATCTACGATTTGCGGAATAGTCATTCCGTCGTGGTGCCAACTGTTAATCTGGTCCCGACAATGGAAATAGATGTCGTTAGCGACTTCGTAGGCTAAACCGCGCCTACCAAATTCGTTCATTAGCTTGCCTCTGAAACTAGAAAACTTGACACCGAGAAAGATCACATAAGCCAAACCAGCGATCACAACCAAACCTAGAAATTCCAAATCCTGAACCCTTGTAAATTCTTTGATTAACTTCCTGACGACACCTCTGGCGATTTCGCAATGAGAGGGCGGTCAGGCATGTTCGTGGTGAGATTCTAACAACCGGAGATAGAATGGCAATCCCGGCTTCGTATAAGCAAAGCCACAATCTTCGCCAGCGGCTGGACTACCATTGGCCCCAATATTTGGCCTTTCGCGCGGACGCGTCTCAAAGGACACCCCAAATATTTTGGCGAAAAAATCTGAGTACCAGAGATTAACGAATATGCCGCGCAGGCCCCCCGGTGGGGCCACGTCACGGTCACCTCTCCTCACCTGGAGGAAAGTCCCTTTTGCGCTACCAGCCTGAAGCAAGGCATCCGTCAGAGTCCACCTCTGCAAATGTAATATGAAACCTACAGGCTACCCTCAAGATGCGTCGGCGGTGCCTCCTAAATCTTCATCATCTCCCTCACGGGAAAGCTGAGCTGAATCCTTAACACCGGACCTGAAGGCAATGCAGTTCCACTGGATGCACCTTCACATGACGGACAAATAGTCGCTTGGCTCTTGAGAGACCTAGTGATGATGAACATCATTCATCATACCCTAACCTGGCCGTGTTCAGCATTCACTTGTTTCAGTACAAACGAAGCCGCCCCAAGCCATGGAGACTAGCATCAAACCCGGACCATGAGCAGTCTGCATTCACGCCCAGTTCATTACGTACCATTTCACAAATACTTGAACCAGGTGGCCTCATATGCTTTGCGTGAGAGCCATGACCGCAGGGACCGCCCTTCAAGCCACAGACTATTCTTGCCGCGACACCACTTACAAACGCAGTCGCGAAAGAAGTCCCGCAAAGCAGATTGGTGTTTCGAAGTCCGGGTTGGCTCGCCAGTTCTTCTCCTACTATCTTTACACCGTCTGGACCAAGAATGTAGCGGTCAGACGGTACGGCTTTATAACTGGAAATAGGGTCTAGCGTTTTAAAATGGTACGAACCCACTGCAATAATGTTTTCAAAGGCCGCCGGACTCGCCACCTTCGACCGGTTGTTGCCAGCTGCAGCAACCAGTACAACATCGCCGGCAAAATCGAGAAAACTATCGAAGAAGAACTTGAGCTGCTTGATGTTCATTGCAGCATCCAAAGGGGAGTTGCAGACATCACAATGGTCTGGGTCGCAACTCATACTCAGGCTTAGATTGATAATATCACATGGCCCAGCTGCATGCGCAAGATAAAGACCTGCGAGCACATCGCTCAGCGTTCCGTCAGAATCAAATGCTTTTACCGGAATGATGTGCGCGGAAGGGGCGGTTCGATTTATAATATGCGTCACTAGTGTGCCGTGCCCTGTTGTGTCACTGCCAGTAGTCACTAGATTGAGCGGGTCTCTTGCGTTCAGTTGATGGTGGATTGGACCGCTCCAAGTCATTGATATGCTTGAATCCAACCCCGAGTCGATTATTCCGACGGTGCATTTCTGCCCACACCTCCCGCTGGCCACGTCAGCTCTTGCGCTGCTGATCGCAGTCGAGATGTTTTGGTCATTCAAATCAATCACAGAACTTGGACGAACAAGGTAATCAGGAACTGCGACCTTGATTCTTCCTCGACTAAATTGGTTCTGCCTCAGTTTTCCGGCTATCTCTTCTTCTGTTCCTTCGGGAATCCGGGCAACGAACGGGAGGCGGTTTTTGTATTTGTAAAATTCTTCACCTATGGGAACATCGTTCGCCCGGAGGACGTCACTAACATCGTGCATAACTTCAAAATCGGTCCCAAGCTCCTCACGAAGCTGTTGCTCACCGTCTGGTGACCATTCAGGACCAGGGCCGACAACAATCCGACCGGGTTCGAAACAGTTCAATTTCAGTAACCTTAGCTAGTGCCAGTCTTCCAAGTAACGCTCACCTTGAAATTGGCATTGATTGTTCCCTTAGTTACGAATGGTATTCCGGCCTCGCCTCCCACATCTATTCCAAACTCCATTCCGATTTCGGCAGGAGGGTTTGGAATTGAAAAAAGGTTATCAGCGACTTCAGCACAGCCCTCTCGGATTAGCTCAGACACTTGTCGCAATTTTTCTTCAGTGGCTTCGACAAACTCTTCAGTGTTCGCCTCAGGGGTTACCGCGCCCCGCGATTGTGTGACCTGAACAAAGAACTTAGGTGATGGTTGGCGCTCGCTCAAAATGACTTCTCCCTCAAATAATGACAGCCTAGCTGCAAGCACCTAGATCTCAAACCCTAGATTACACGAAATGAAAATTTTCCGCCTTGCCTCGGACCTTGGCAGACCTTTCAACTCTTTCAAAACTCTCAAGCTTCCGTCACCGGTGAAATCCACCGTTTATAACCATCAGGAACTGTTAGGTTTTTTGCTTGGTGCTTGTGGCTAGGTGATTTCTAGAAAGAAGAGGGCTACCCAAAGAAGAAGCACTGCGAGAGCAAAGAAAACACCAAGCACAGTAGATGGAGCCAAACCATCGACCCGTTTAGTCATTGATGATGTCCAAGTAGCATCGGGTTCAACCTTCTCGATTTCGACTTACTTCTCTAGTCGAGCAAACCATTCATGGAATTCGGCCTTCTGTGAGTTCACATAGCTTAGACTTTTCTACTGAGTGACTGCCCAGAATAGAGATGTGACAACGCCCGAAGCAGATACTAGGATCTTGTGCTCGGTCCCCGCTAGCAAGACGAAGAGCCCGGTCACAATAGCGGAAAACGCAATGAAACGCGCCCAATAGTGTGTCTGCTCAGATTGCTGCAACTGCGTAAGTGTCTGGAAATATAATTGTTCCTGAGTTGAGTTCATTCTGAATTTCCCCGACCAGCCGTAAAGTTTTTTCGAGATTAAAAGCTATCTAAAGTCACAATGGAAGCAACCTGGTAACAAGCGGTACTTCTATCCTGAGCCTCCCCAACTGAACTGGTCGACCGTTATGTTTAGGAAACGGAGGACCACGAATGGCAAACAAGAGACCGAAGCCCGAAGAGATCG
>NZ_JBQFTB010000026.1:0-11016 GCF_056538465.1 Ruegeria sp. BG6
GTGGTTGGCTGACTATGTCGTCAACCGAAGACCACCTTCATAGACAGAACCCTCGGCGGCCCTCAGCGGGTTGCCGGGGGATCTCTGCTTTATTTTCTTTTTTTGCCGAAGTCGATGTTGGTCGTAGGTGGCGGAATGACCGTAATGCGGACGTAGTGGACGTTGTTCCGGGACGCCCCACCTTTTTGATTTTCAGCTTTTTTACTTTGATTGGAAGATGGCCTTCTATTGCCAAAAGCCCCTGTGCCCCTCGGCAACTTCATCCTCGATTTCAGAGAAGGGCCCACGGGTTTCAACGTGGCGCTGACCGACGCTGAAGACGGCCTCACAGGGCATATCCAGTGTCAGGTTTTCCTGATTGTCACCGGTCAAGATGGCCAAACGCTTTTCTGTCATTCCATAGACGACTGTTCCGATCCCCGCCCAATAGCAAGCTCCCGCGCACATGCAGCAAGGTTCTACCGAAGTATATAGTGTACATTTTTCAAGGAATTCAGAATCATAAAGACGGCTCGCCTCTCGTGCGACATTCAATTCGGCGTGGCCTACCCCCTTATAATCTTTGTAGCTGTTGCCGGAGCGGATGAGGACATCTCCGTTGGGATCAACCAGTGTCGCACCGAAAGGGTGATTGCCAGCCTGACGACTTTCTTTTGCAATCCGGATTGTCTCGCGTAAGTGCTGAAGGTCGAGTTCTCTCATATCGGTCTCCTGCGGATTGATTATCAACAGCGAAGATTTCTATTCGTGCCGCAATGTCAGTATAATCGTACTTATTATCGGGCCTCTACGGGCAGAGTGACTAACTGTTTCGCTATGGGCTCAGTGCGGTCATCCAGAAGACTCTTTTTAACGACCGGTGTACGGACAAGCCCGACGTTCGCGCTTCGGGCATCCCGGCAAGAAAATGTATTCAATAGTTGTCTGAGCACGAGTTATGATCGGCCATTATGGACATCGATTATATCACGATAGAGTCGGACACACCCGGGCAAACGCTTTCACTACGTATCGTCAAGTTCCAAGGCTCAGAGGGTAACCCGTCCGTTTACATACAGGCCGCACTTCACGCCAATGAGATGCCAGGCGTTGTCGCAATTGACCGGCTGATCCCTCGCATTGCGGAAGCCGAAGGAAGTGGGCGCTTGGCCGGAAACGTTACGCTGGTACCCTACGCCAACCCGATTGGACTTGCTCAAGGCGTGTACGGAGAAACACTGGGACGCTTTGACCTCAACGGCAGAGTTAATTTCAACCGATCATTTCCAACCGGGACGTTGGAGGAAATGTCGTGCAAGCCCGCTGCTGATCGCCTGAAAGCAACCCTGATTGAAATGGCCGTAGCAGCGGATGTCGTGCTGGACCTTCATTGCGATGATGAGGGACCGATTTATCTTTACGTTCCTGAGCGTCAGCTGGACGAAGGTCTCCGCCTTGCCCGGGCAATGCAGGCGAGCGTTATTCTGACTGACGCCAATGATGATCCCGTTTCCTTCGATCTCGCCGTAGGGAGGCGATGGGCAGCAGAAAACCGCGAGGAAGACAAACGTTTCGCAGCGACAATAGAACTACGTGGAATGATGGATGTTACACCTGAATTGGCCCACCAGGACGCAGACGGTATTTACAGGTATTTGGTCGAACTTGGGGCCATTGTCGATGAGATTGCTGACATCAATCCAAATGACCCGATTGTCGGTGATGTTGATGAAGCTGTTCTAATCTCGACGCCGGAGGCTGGTGCTGTTCTTTACGACGTTGATGTCGGTGATTGGGTCAAGGAAGGACAGCGACTTGCGGTAGTCGTCTCCGAACCAAGTACGAAAGTTCAAGAAATATTATCTCCTTTCGACGGGCAGGTAATCACACGGCGAGATCGACGGTTTGTTCGTGTGGGAGACGATGTCATCAAGGTTCTGCGTCATCCACTACCTTAGACCTTCGGTTTCTGTTGAAGATTGATGCACAAGAAGGGCTACCATCAGTCATTCGCAGCACTAGGATCGAACGTCCACCCCCCCGAACCGCCAGCACCGGCGACCACCGTCAGCACCCGGGCTAGTCGTCAGCGGTCCAGGTTGGCGGTCTCGTAAGCTATCCCCAAAGCGCCAGTGAGCGGTCTCTCCAGCGGTCAGAAATGCCCCGTGCTGACCCGCTGACGCTCCATTCCGCCCGTCGCTTCACCCTCGAATTGCCCCCGAAACCGCCCCAGTTCCGGCCACCGTTCGGAAAAGTTGATAGGTTTCATGGGTCGGCAAGGTTTCCTACCACCCCAGCCAGTTCATCGGAACATCGAGACGTACACACCCGTGGCACCCGTTTGCTACCGAAAATGCCCTCGTTTATGCCCCAGTGGTTTCGGGTGTTCTTTCGACCCAGCTGCACCCAGACTACCCCTGTCACCCAACCTCTAGCAGGGGTTCTATGGGGGTGGGGAATAGGTATAAGTAATGAATAGAAATCGGAGGATAGAGAGACCCGAGTATCCTCCTTCCTGATCCATAATACACAGAGGGAGGAGGAGGTTATGGGGGAGATAGAGAACCCATGGCACTCGCGGCCGATCGACGTTCACCGCTGGTCGGACCATCCGGAGGTGGCAGAGTTGGTCGACCGCATCTGGGACGGCTACCTGCCGAGCGATAAGACCTCCGGACCGAAGCCGAAGACTGCATTCAGACATCAACTCCGAGTGCTGGTTCTGGACCTGTATGTTGCTTGGCTGGAAGACCCGGAACTGTCTATCGGCGTCTCCATGTCCTCGAACTACTGGGACACGTCTTCTCGCTATAATGCGATCCATATATCCAAGAAGATCATCCCGATCATTCACACCCTGATTGAGGCAGGACTATTGGATGTTGCCAAGGGCAGCTACTCGGGTCCTCTGGCCCGGGGGAACAGAACGACGAGGATACGAGCCTCCGAGGTGCTGCAGGGATGGTTCGCCGAAGTGGCAATCCGACGAGATGACGTTGGTCGGGTCGAAGGTGAAGAAATCATCATCCTCAGAGGCGACAAAGCAGAGGCACTGGTCGAGTACGAGGATACCGACGAGATCATTAGAATGCGGGCTGAGCTTGAGCGCTATAACCAAGTTATTGGTGGCGCTTTCATTGATATCCCTGTTTTGGATGAACCAAGGGTCGATGATGTCACCACCGATCATCATCATAAGTTCACCCGCAGGATATTCAGCCGTTCGAACTTCAACCTGAATGGGCGCTTTCATGGTGGTTGGTGGCAACAGATCAATAGTGACTGGAGGTCGAAGATCTTCATCAATGATACGCCAGTCGTCGAAGTGGACTTCCGCAGTCTCCATGTCTCGTTGCTCAGCCTTCGAGCAGGAAAAGAACTTGATGGCGATCCCTATGAATTGCCCGACATACTGGGTGCATGGCTGCCTTCAGTGCTGCAGCGTCAATTTATCAAGCGGCTTGTACTGACAGCGATCAACGCCGGTTCCAGGGATGCCGCCTTCCGGGCGTTTCGTGATGGCTTTCCGACCGGCCACGCAGGCAAGACGCTGACGAACGAGCAACTGGATGCACTACTGGCTGGCTTCCTGGAAAAGACCCCTCACATCAGGGAATTTCTGTTCGCGGATCAAGGTATTCAGTTGATGAACCTTGATAGTCAGATAGCGGAGCGCGTCCATCGGCACTTCTGCAATCGGGCCGTTCCAGTCCTATCCGTGCATGACAGTTTTATTGTCGATTACACCCGCGTGGGGGAGCTGAAGCGGGTGATGGCCGAGGCGTCTACTGGAGTAGCTGGTGCACCGTTACCCACATCGAACAAGTTCTACGGGCTGGACGAACAACCCGACTCGAACGCTGACCACGTCAAAGACTACATCATCTGGCGGCAGACGGCCCGGTCAGAGGGGTATCTTCAACGGCTGGCGGAGCATGAAGAACGGACTGGGCGGGAGGTGGTGCCGTTCGAAGCTCAAAATTGATGCCGCAGAAACAAGTGGGCCGAGCTATCGGACAGACGAAGGGTTGAATTGTGGATAAATCAGTTTCTAACACTCCGTGAAGTCACAGGAAGCTATTGCTGTGCTCATTCAGTTCTTTCATCTTCAATTTTGTGACCTGACGTTCACTTGGAGCGGTGCGAAGCTAAAGCCTTTGCAAAAACGCTACGGATACTCATTTTGGCAACCCTGCTTTTAACCAACCTTCGCGCCAACTATCTGCACAGGATGGAACAGTGAATATTGGCATTTGTGTCTGCGCTGAGGCTGCAGTCAGGCCCGGGCGCAACGTCTGAAGGTCCGCTACCGCTTTGCGAGCTGCAGCATCATCGGTGAGGTGTCCCAAAGCAGCAATCAGCATGAGATGGCTCATTACGAAGTTTGAGCGTACAGATAAAGCTTCTCGGCAAGCCTTAGCCGATTCTTCATAACGCCCAAGGTGAAAAAGCGCGCTAGCCTGAGCAAGGTAAGCAGCGTGGCGCAATGGATCGTGAGGGCTGAGCTCAACAGATTGAACCGCGTGACTTAGTGCTTCCTCTGGACGATCAAGAAGAAAAAGGTTGATGGAGCCCAGCATATGGACCGTTGCGGCATTTGGATTTTGCTCAAGAGCTTGTTTGAAAGCAACCCGCGCGCGTGGCAGGTCTCGCGCCAGCATAGAGATTGAATGCGCAGCGTACGCCAACGCGATGCCGTCTGCACGATCGCTCAACAGAACCCGCTCGGCTGCCTTAATAGCCTCTTTCGGCCCTTCACCAATTGGCTCAAGCCCTTGAACCATTCGTTGAATATGCAACCAAGCCAACAGCCCTGACGCGGATGCGTATTCTGGATCACGCCTCAATGCGAGGTTTGTCAGACGTATGGCCTCTCGATTGTCTTGATCCGTTAAAAGATGGAAATGCGATTGTGCTCGAAGATATAGTTCATAAGCTTCCAAATTTTCCGTAGGTTTTGCCCGCGCTCGGTTAGTTTCGGCGTGCCTTAAAGACGGTTCAATCGCGGTTACGACCTCCAGCGTTACTTTGTCTTGAAGGTCAAAAATATCATCAAGCACGCCGTCGAAGCGGTCTGCCCAGAGATGACTGCCGTCTTCCGCATCAATCAACTGCCCTGTAATGCGGACTCGTTGAGCTGCTCGTCTGACTGAACCCTCGAGAACGTAGCGCACTCCAAGAATGCGACCCACTTCGCGTATGTCCGTGCTTTTTCCTTTGAATGTAAAAGATGAATTTCTTGCCACGACCATCAGCCAACGGAAACGAGACAACTCTGTGATAATGTCTTCGGTGATGCCGTCCGCAAAAAACTCCTGTTCGGGATCACCAGACATATTGTCGAATGGCAGCACTGCAATCCCGGGTCTGACATCTGCCTTTTCTGACAGATTGGCAAAAGTGCCCTTTGGCCAGCACCAAACACCAATGCGGCGCGTGATGTTTTTGAGTTCTGTCTGCTCACCGCCATCGAATTTGGATGCGTCACCTCGGTCAAGACTGTTGTGAGATGTGTCCGATATCAAAACCTGATCCGGTTCGGCTAGCGCTTCGAGACGAGCGGCGACATTTATTCCGTCACCAAAAATGTCATCGCCTTCTGTAACGACCTCGCCAGTATGAATGCCAATTCGAAGCTTGATGCTCTCTGGTTTCTGCGCTGACTGTAATGCAATAGCGCAATCTGCAGCGTCTGATGTGGACTTAAACTCGGCAATCCAACCGTCGCCCAAGCTTTTGATCAATGTCCCCCTGTGGGCTTGCAGCAGCGACTGAAGTGTATCTTCACGGAATGATCTAAGCGCAGCAATCGTACCTTCACGGTCATGATCCATCAGTGCTGAATATCCGACGATGTCCGCCGCAAGCACTGTGGTAAGCCGTCTGTCCATTCGTTCCCCCGTTTTGAGGAACTTAGCGCGACACTCAACTTCTGTCAGCCCGACAACTTTGCTTTTGAGCGTTAATCCCTAAGTCCCAAACTGCTCTCAAAATCCATTCCATGCTGGAGATCATGCCAGATGCGGTCGATCAACTCTGCCACCTCCGGATGGTCCGACCAGCGGTGAACGTCGATCGGCCGCGAGTGCCATGGGTTCTCTATCTCCCCCATAACCTCCTCCTCCCTCTGTGTATTATGGATCAGGAAGGAGGATACTCGGGTCTCTCTATCCTCCGATTTCTATTCATTACTTATACCTATTCCCCACCCCCATAGAACCCCTGCTAGAGGTTGGGTGACAGGGGTAGTCTGGGTGCAGCTGGGTCGAAAGAACACCCGAAACCACTGGGGCATAAACGAGGGCATTTTCGGTAGCAAACGGGTGCCACGGGTGTGTACGTCTCGATGTTCCGATGAACTGGCTGGGGTGGTAGGAATCCTTGCCCACCGATGATTGTTATCGGCTTTTCAGCGAAGCCCGAGAAACTGGGGCGGTTTCGGGGGCATTTCGAGGGAGAGCTCGGGGCATTCTCGACCGCTAGAGAGACCGCTCACTGGCACTGGCGGAACCGCTGACGAGTCGTTCCAGGGGCTGACGGGGGTCGCTGGTGCTGGCGGCTTACACTATAAAAAAACCGACTTTTCCTCTCTCACCCGCAGGCCAAGCTATCCTTTTTCGTAAGAACTTGGGCAGACCACAGTTTTTTCCCATAAGCAGCTACCCTGCTCACCTCATAAAAAGCACCCTAACTTGTATCTTGCAACGGACGAAAAGCAATCACCGTCAAATCATCCATGCGCTCTTCATTCTTTCTGTAATCTTGGAAAGCATCTTCGATGGCCGCCAAAAGCTCTTCCGAGTTCGACCAACTGTCTTGCTTAACTATCGACATTAATCTTTGAACTCCAAAGGCTAAGCGCTTTTCGCCACCCAATTGGTCGATCAGGCCATCGGTAGAGATAATCAGATCAACAATTTGATCTAAGTGGATTACGTGCTCAATAAATTTTGGCCCTCTTGGGGTGTCCGCATACCCAATACTTTGTTTATCACCTCGGATGCGATCAACGTTGGCCACCGACTTAACCAACAAAGACATATGTGCCCCTGCGAACTTGGCTATCCCTTTGCTTGAGTCGATCTGGCAAATTGCTGCGTCCATACCGTCGTTTGAAGTCGAGTTTTCAGTGTCCTGGTTTAGGAGGGTGCGAGTTAAATCGCTCAGTTTCGATAAGGCCGAAGCGGGGCTGAGCCTGTCGTTTTCATAGTAAAGCCGCTCGAGAGTAGCGATCGCCAGCATGGTCATGAAGCCTCCTGGTACGCCGTGACCGGTACAGTCAATTACGGCAAGCGTCGAAATCTGTCCTTCCGACCTGATCCAGTAGATGTCCCCACCGACCAAGTCGCGAGGCTCCCATTTGACCGCAAAATCGGCGAAGGCGCTCTGACACTGACTTGCAGTAGGCAACAACCCCTGCTGAATTCGCGTGGCATAGTTTACACTGTCGACGATCTGATGGTGCGCTTCACGGATCGCGTTGACGCGTTCGACCTCCCGCTCCAGCATTGAGTTGTAGCTTTGAACAACTTTACCAATCTCATCTTCTGATTGGTACGGGACCCTCTGTGGATCATCGTATAGTTCGAACTTTTCAATAGCTTTCAACATTTGACCGAGAGGTCTGTTGATAAGCCATAAAAATGCAGCAGCACCTGCTAATATCAGCGCAAGGCCTCCGAGAATTCCCAAAAGAACCACAACTCCAACTTCAGTCTGCAACTCATTGTTCAGAATCTCCTGATCAATTCGTGCCAACATCATTGTCGACCCTGCTGCTGTCGGGACGGAAACGACGATATCCAAACCGGTTTTTTTTATCCTGTCACAACCTATGGCAGGCCAGGAGGCCAAGGTTTTGGAGCCTTCCTCCAGCTTTTGTTCGGCGCAAATTACATAAGGAAAACCAGAATAGACGGCCAGCAGGCTCGTCGCTTGTGTAAAGTTTCGTGCTTCAACCAACTCAGCTAGCGGCCTCGCAATGCGGTTTGCAATCGTTGCCATTTCCGCTGCGACCTGGTCCGTTTGAGCTTGTCTTTTGAAGTCATAATAAAAAAGAAGCACCACGGCATTAAATACACCCCCGATCAAGAGGGTCGCGAGAATGTGCTTTAGGAAGATGCGGCGACTTAAGAAGGCCCTGAGACTACGCACTAAACGCCTCTACAGTGTTTGGCATCTAGTTCCCGATGTTCTTCATAGCGGCCTGAAGAGCACCACGATTATTGACGATCATCTGAACAACCTTGTAGTCCCCGGAAATTTCCCGCACCAGAAAGTCTGCGGTCACGGTGTCGCCACCTTCGGTTATCATTTCAGAGCAGACGAAGTAGTCGCTTCCTGCCGGAATAACCATGGGGTGAACATTTGCAGGGTATACAGTTTCAATCGCATTGGTTGTTGTGTCCAGATAAGTGTAAGCACCATCGACCATCACGCCATCGACATGCGCAATCATGGCGGATTGGAGCTTTGCTTTCACCTCGGTCGGAATGTCGGCCGCTACAGCCGGTCCTGACGAAAGTATAAGGGCGACCACACATATTAGCCTAATCATGCTAACCTCCCCGCTGATAAGCCTGCACAATTGATACCCTAAAAATGCATAAATGTGTATCTTATGATATCAAGACCTGGATTGAACTTGGTGCCGTCCAAGCATGATCAAGGAGAACAGATGCTTGCCAGCGAAGTCTACGAACTACGTGCTAACCTGCGAAAACAGGGCGTTGTTTTCGCCTACAGCGGTTATGTAACCGAGAGCATTCTTAGCGGCGTCGGTGATGCGTTAAAGCAGAAGTTGGTATCTGAAGATGCGGACACCAAAACGCTTCGCAGTGTATTCGCAGTTTTTGTAGAGCAGATGCAGAATATCATCAGATATTCCGTTGAAAAGTTGCCTGCTGACGGTGAAACAGCGGTACTGGACATAAGTTACGGCATACTGACCATCGGAAACGAAGCTGGCAGCTATGTCGTTCACGCGGGAAACCTGATCCTGTTGAACGATGTCGACACTATGCGGAACCGGCTATCAGAGCTCCGCGATATGAACCGGGAAGAGCTAAAGGTCGCATACAAGGACCAACTACGAGCCGAAGCCGAGAGTGTCAGCAACAGTGCGGGTATAGGGTTAATTGAAATTGCGCGTCGAGCGTCAAAGCCAATCGAGTTCGATTTTATGCGAGTTGATGACCAGCACGCATTCTTCGCGCTCAAAGCCACGGTTTAAGAGGGTAGAATGCAGAACATTAAGATCCCGGCGACAAACCGCACTCCGGCCGTGGCATTTGATTTTGATGCTGGTCACCTCAGGCTTATTGGAGAATCCTATCCAGAGGATGTTACGACCTTTTTTAATCCATTGTTTGATTCCCTAAAAAACTGGCTTTCCGAAGGTTCAAATACCGCCTGTCGTTTTGACTTTGAACTTATCTATTTCAACTCCTCCAGCGCTAAAGCCATCATGATGATAATGGAGCTTTTGGATTCCGCTGCAGAAATGGGAATGAAAGTCGAAGTTTGCTGGTTTCATGATCCTGAAGACGAAACCATGGAAGAGCTTGGCGAGGAGTTCGGAGAAGATCTTAAACACGCCAAGTTTTCGCTAAAAAAGTTGTCTGATCAATGACTATCGACGATCTTTTTGCCAAGGAGAGAGAAGCGTTGGAAGTCGCGGAAGCAACTTTGAGCAGCGGACAATTCCCAAATGAAGAGACGCGAAACTCAATAAAGAACCTCGTTGAAGAATACAGGAAACTGCTTCGGACAACACGACGAATGATGCGGTTGAGTGATCGTAATGAGCGGGAACTGAATGCATTGGCTGAAAAGCAGCGCATTGCGGCCGAAGAGGTAAACCGAAAAAACCAAGAGCTTGAAGCGTTGTCAGGGAAGCTTGCTAAGTACTTATCACCGCAAGTTTACAAATCGATCTTTTCCGGGCGCCAGGAAGTCAAACTCGCCAGCAAACGAAAAAAGCTGAGTGTGTTCTTCTCGGATGTGGCTGGATTCACGGAACTTACGGATCAGATGGAGTCTGAAGACTTAACGGAACTTCTGAACAGTTACCTGACCGAAATGGCAGCAGTCGCTTTGAGCTACGGCGCGACGATAGACAAGTTTATCGGTGACGCGATCCTTGTCTTCTTTGGTGACCCGGAGAGTAAAGGAGTGCGCGAAGATGCTTTGGCTTGCGTGAGAATGGCAATTGCGATGCGAGACAAGTTGGCTGAGTTGCAGGCGGAATGGAGGAGGCAAGGAATAAGACAACAACTACAATGCCGTATTGGCATCAATACAGGCTTCTGCACGGTTGGAAATTTTGGAAGTGACGACCGTATGGATTACACCATCATTGGTGGTGCCGTGAACGTAGCCTCAAGGTTAGAGCATCAGGCAGAGGAAGGAGAGATTTACATCTCTTACGAAACCCGGGCGCACGTAAACCACGAAATAGATACCGAAGAGGTCGGTGCAATCCAAGTCAAGGGCGTGGCTCAACCCGTAATGACCTACCGCGTCCTGGGTCAAAAAAGATCGAGACCCCGCCCAGAAAAAGTCACTCATGAAAAGCCAAACTTTCGATTGGTTTTTGACCCGAACTTAATGACGTCAGAAGAACGGGCTGAGAACTCAGAAATCCTAAAGTCAGCGCTTGAATCTCTCCGTAAAAAAACTTGAGATTTGAAGGGCCAACGACTAGTGAACTTGGTTAACTTACCGCAATTGATCAGGGTCTCGGCTATTTATTAGACACTGTTACCTGGGTGCGCACAGCCTTCATTCCGCCACCTTCAACCAACATCGACTTCGGCAAAAAGAAAGCAAAGTGAGCACCCCCGGCAACCCGCAATGGGCCGCCGAGGGTAAGTTTTCAGGGTGTTCTTCGGTTGACGACATAGTCAGCCAGCCATTGCCAGTAGGCTTCAGCGTCACGGAAACCCTGAGCACGCGCCGCCAGATCCTCCGCTGCTTTACGGGTGCAGCCACCATCGTATTCAGCAATGGCAGCCCGCTCCTCGAACGCATCAATGT
>NZ_JBQFTB010000027.1:0-10040 GCF_056538465.1 Ruegeria sp. BG6
CAATCTGCCGGATTGCATCCAGACGGGACATGCCTTGCCCCATCAATATCTCAACCTGTCGCAACTTCGAGACAATCTCTTCCGGCTTCGGGCGCTTGTTCGCCATGTGGTTCCTCCGTTTTCTTAACCATAACGGTGGACCACTTCAGAGGGGGAGGATCAATCTGCTTATGTCTTCGACGGCCGTTATTCTGTTGTCGGAAATGCCAAGGGAGAGAGCGCTGCAAGGCACTTGGCTATTCTCTGGACGCGATCCAGAGCATCCTTTCAAGGATTTGAAAAGGTTCTGGCGATCAGTCACAAAGACCGCACATCTAGAAAACTACCGGATACATGATAACCAGCACCCGCACGCGTCGCATCTGGTTTCCAGCGGTCTAAGCCTGCTCATCGTACGCAGACTTTTGGGACATACGAATCCGCCGACAACGCGACGCGCACCTTGCAGACGCCCACATGGGGCAAGCAGCAGATGTTATGGGCAAAAAGATCGAAAACGGCAGAACCTGATGACTTCTTCGTTTGTGGGCCGGTTGATCTATGAAAGCGATGGATATTGCTTTCGTCGACGCGGCGTCGAATCTTGAGGCGGAAGAGAGCGATCGGAGAAACCAAGATCTCCAAAATCCGGCTTCCCACGACTGCACCAAGTCGCCCGCCCTGGAACAAGGGACGGCTCCTCGGGCAAAAAAACCATTGCAACCAGAACAAGTTTGGGCAATCCGTGCGCGGCTTGAACTCGCAACCAAGCTGCGAAACCTTACCCTCTTCAACCATGCCATCAATAGCAAACCGCGAGGGTGTGATCTTGTGCGTTTGCATGTCGAATATCTCATCATTTGTAATTCGGTGCGAGTCCGAGCTTCCGCAACCCGGCGGCAGACCGCAAGGCCAGTGCAGTTTGAGGCGTCAGAAAATGCCCGAGAGGTCATCTTGCGGTGGATCACAACCCTAGGTCCTGGATTCATAACCCGTATGTGGCGGTCGCCGAGAGAGCGATTGTTGATGGAAAGACCTTTGAGCATCGGTCGTAACGTGTGGCCAAACGCAGCCATTCCTTGAGCTGCCGAATATGATCTCAATCTTGTTTCGCCGTTTGTATCGGCGTTTGTCGTACTTCACGGTAGTCTTGCGTTGCTTTCGACCGGGATGCAGGCGCGTATCCCCTTGTCTTTCAACGCGTCCCGGAATCAGTCGGCAACATAGCCACGGTCCCAGAGCAGCCAGCCCACATTTGGTATGCTGCTCAGCAGCGCGCGCGCGCGGATGCAATCACTGACTTGACCAGCGGTGACGAAAAGGCTGAGAGGCGCCCTTGGCTGTCGCAGATGGCATTCAGTTTGGTGTTCATGCCACCTTGGTTCGACCAATCAGGCAGCCACGCCCCCTGTTTCGCGCTCATGCTGGTCGCGGTGCGGTGGGCCTGTAGATACGTCGCGTCAATCATCACGGTTTTTTCCTCGCCATGTTCGGCAGCCAGGCCGACCATCATCTGGGCGAAGATGCCTATCTCGCCAACGTTTCCGCCGACTGTCTAGGCTTCTTGTGTGGCCCGTAGACCCCTGGCGCATCTCGCCATCGTAACCCATTGCGGTTGATGAAGATAATCCCGCTTAGTACCCTTCTATCATGTGCCCGCGGCCTGCCGTGCGACTTCAGGAAGAAAGTGGAGAGGTTGACCATCTGCTGGTCGCTCAACCAGAAAAGATCGCTCATGCCACCGATCCGTTTTCTAAGCCGTGAATCACGCAGCACATCAAAATCAATGCACCCTGACCCTAAGTTCGTCGTCGTCCAACACAATTAGTTGTTGCGCCAAAGGAAAAAGAACGGCTCTAGTATGACAACTTTCGCATTGCGTTGACCCTTGTCAGAGGGCCGGCCGCAAAAGATACTTGACCCCCTTAAAACCCGCCAAAAAGTTCCCAGCTTGGCCCTGCGTTTTTAGTATTCCCGTTGTTTCTATGTCCAATGCGGAGTCCCATTTCAGCGAGGCAGGATCGCTCTCCTTGTCAGAACACTATTAGAATGTTAACGTCGAATTATTATTTAGTTTTTGATTTGCTGAAACTTCCAGTAAGTCCGTAACGTTTCGGGGGGAACGTGCGATGTTAGATTTTCACTATGGGTGGCACAAAGAGCCGCCAGGTTATGATACTGACTGGTATTACGGTTGGCATACTGACTATTCATGGTATTACGGCTGGGGTCTAAACTACGGCGGACACTACGACTATTCGTGGTATTACGGCTGGGGCTGGGGCTACGGCTGGCACTACGACTATTCATGGTATTACGGCTGGGGTCTAAACTACGGCGGACACTACGACTATTCGTGGTATTACGGCTGGGACTGGGGTTATGGCTGGCACTATGACTATTCATGGTACTACGGCTGGGACTGGGGTTATGGCTGGCACTATGACTATTCATGGTACTACGGCTGGGACTGGGGTTATGGCTGGCACTATGACTATTCATGGTACTACGGCTGGGGCTGGGGCTATGGCTGGCACTATGACTGGTATTATGACTGGATGTATGGCTGGACACAGTATCTGGACTACGGGTCGTATTACGGATATGGCTGGCAGTACTCATACAGCTTAGATTATGGCTGGTACTATGACTACGGCTGGCAGTACTCGTATAGCTGGGATTACGGCTGGTACTATGACTATGGCTGGCAGTACTCGTATAGCTGGGATTACGGCTGGTACTATGACTATGGTTGGCAGTATTCGTACAGCTGGGACTACGGCTGGTACTACGGATACGGCTGGCAGTACTCGTATAGCTGGGATTACGGCTGGTACTATGACTATGGCTGGCAGTATTCGTACAGCTGGGACTACGGCTGGTACTACGGATACGGCTGGCAGTACACATATAGCTGGGATTACGGCTGGTACCAATCCTACGACTACTCGAGCTACTCAAGCGGATCCTATTGGGATTATGGCTGGTATTATGGCTGGGACTTTGGATGGTCTGGTTGGTCATACGACTACTACGACTATATCACTTGAGGTTCGTCATTCGATATCACCAACGTGATTTCGCAAACCAATATGGTCTCATAATTGATCTGGTTGGTTGAAAACAAAGACCGGTATTTACAGCACATGAACTTAACATATGCTGTGAATGCCTAAAGGGGTGAAAAACAAGCACATTGACCAAAAACTCCGACCAGACATCAAGAATGTCTAATGGACTCAAGAAGAAAGAAAAGTCAGGAATAGTTGCGACTATTTTTAAGAAGCTGGTCCCGTTCGCTATACCTATTCTCGCGTTCAGCGTTTTTACTAACCTACTTAGACTAACCGTTCCACTTTACATGCTACAGGTTATCGACCGGGTAATGTCCAGCGAAAGTGTCGAGACGCTGGTTTCTATCTCTATCGTAGCCTTTATCGCCCTTTTGGCTTCTGCACTTCTAGCCAACGCAATTTCGCAAACTCAGATGACTATCGGCGCATGGCTCGACGAAACGCTCTTTAGCAGAGTCGCGTCAGCATCAATGAAGCCTCGCATACACAACAATCAGTATCTGTCGTCGCGAATGATGCGTGAGTTGGGTCAGCTACGCCAGTTCTTCGCGTCACCGACGATCATGTGTTTGCTTGAGGTGCCGTGGTCAATCCTGTTTATTGCCATCCTTTTTTGGCTTCATTTTTATCTGGGTGCCGTAGCAACAGTCGCGTTTGGAGCGTTGCTTTTTACCTCAATCATAGGAGAATTGCTGACCCAAAAACGCGTAGCAGACGGGCAGCGTGAGAAGGAAAAAGGTATGGCAGCTCTGGCGGCTGCAGCTGAGTCAAGTGAAGCTGTGGCGACTATGGGCATTAGCGGTCGATTGATTGATAGACTGAACACAAATAACCTGAATGCCTCTTCCAAGTTGATCGGCGGCATGCGCTGGACCATACAGGTTCAGCAACTAAACAAGTTCTTGCGAACTTGCGCACAAATCGCGATTCTCGGCGTCGGCGCGCTCCTGGTTCTTCAGGCAGAAGTGACAATGGGAACGATGATTGCGGGCTCGATATTGCTCGGCCTTGCGCTGTCTCCGGTGGACAAAGCAATTGGATCATTCAGGTCAATACGCGGAGCTTTGGACAGTGCCGCCTTTCTGGATACCCAACTCAGCCTATCCAATGAACGAGGCATAACCACGACATTTACGCTCGAAGGTGGGTGTTCGCTATCACTCCGTCAAGCGATGTTCATGCCGCCTGGGGCCCGACGTCCGGTATTGCGGCCACTGTCGCTGGAAATTCCTGCCGGCCGCAGTGTTGGTATCATTGGCCCCGTCGGATCTGGTAAGTCCACCCTTTGCCGAATGCTTGTCGGCGCAATCCCACCAACAAGCGGAAGTGTACGTGTAAACGATGTCGAGATTTCGCGGGTGGTCGGGGAATCCTTTGGCGCTCATGTCGGATATCTGCCTCAAAACGAGCCGCCATTACCGGCAACGATTGAAGAAAACATATCGCGTTTTGCGACGGGAGAAGACGTCGAAACAAAACGTGCCGTTGTAGAGGCCGCCCGTTTGGCCGGTGTTAATGAAGCGATAATGAACCTTCACCAGAAATACGAGACAAGGATCGGAGCTGGTGGATTTGAGGCGTTGTCCAGCGGGCAGATTCAACAAGTTTTGATCGCCAGAACCTTCTACAATAATCCGTCGTTGATTGTCATGGATGAACCGGCAACCTCGCTGGACAAAACTTCTGAGGAGTATCTTGCTGATGCGATATCTAAGGCGAAAAAGCGTGGAGCGACAATCTTCTTTGTCACACAACGGCAGTCTCTACTGAATAAATGCGACACTTTAATTTACCTTCGGGATGGCAATCTGGTTACGGTCGGTGCGCGCGAACAGGTGTTACGAGAGATTGCGAAAGGAGACATCTCACCCGGCCCTCGAAAGATTGCGGAAAACGAAGCTAAGCGGCGGATTCAGCCAAAGGCAACTTCCTAATGAACGAGAGACTCCCAACCAACACACCAATTGATTTGATTTCGCTTGGCAGGCGGGTTGTTTCGCCTCTCTTCGTTGGGCTTTTGACACTGCTCGCGTTCTTTGGCGGTTTTGGCTACTGGGCGGCGACTGCTCCCATACATGGGGCCGCAATTTCCAACGGTGTCGTCAGCACGGAAAAGGCACGGCGCACAATCCAACATCTGGAAGGCGGCGTGATAAAGGAGATACTCGTAGAGGACGGCGACAGAGTCGAGGCGGGTCAACCCTTGATTCTGCTCGACGACACGCTGGCGTTGGCTCTGGTCGAGCAACAGTCTTTGCTGATCGTGTCATTGCAGGCTGAACTCGAGCGGCTAAGACTGGAAACTCTCTATATCTCAAAACAGGATCTCTCCTACCAACTGGAATTTTCCGAGGAGCTCACCGCGCGGGCAAAGGAAATTAAGGGTGCCGTCGAGATGCTGCAGTTTCAAAGCTCACATTTCTACAGCAGGCAAGCCGCGCTTAAAGCCGCCGATGAGTTAAGCCATCAAACCATTCTCAACTACAAAGTGCAGATCGTTGGCCTAGAAAAAGAACTCCTCAGTATTGATCGGCAACTTGAACTCCTTATTGAGGAGGGAGACGTATTACAGTCCATGCGAGAGCGCGGACTGGAGCGCCGCGCCACGATGGTGGAAAACCTGATCAAGCGCACTCAGGCTGAACAGTTGAGGCATGAGCGGCAGGGACAAATTCACACCCTCATGGAAGCCATAAAAGAAGCCCGGCTTGGGGCCCAGGACACCTGGGCCAAGGAATTGGAGACGACGACAAGCGAAACTTTGTCGGTCGCTCAAAATATGCTCGATGCTCAGGCGACGTACTCTGCATATGTTGATACGCTTGAGCGCACCATAATTACCGCACCTGTTAGCGGCACGTTGATCGAGCTGTCGGTGAACACTCAGGGCGCTGTTGTGGAAGCCGGTGAAACGGTCGTTGAAATCGTTCCGAAAGACGAACCACTGATGCTGGAGGCATGGGTTGACCCCAACGACATCGATGTCGTGATCCCCGGGTTGTCTGCCTCTGTCGTGCTTCTCGCATATCCACGCCGTAATTTGCCCAGGATCCACGGGACACTGTTATCCATCTCTGCCGATAGCATCGTCGACAGTGCGACCGGAGAAAATTACTATCTTGCCAAAATCGAAATCGAACAGGACCAAATCACTCAGCTTGGCGAAGGAATTTCATTGTTGCCTGGCATGTCTGTCGAAGTCTTTTTGCAAACACCGTCCCGCACATTTTGGGAATATCTTCTTGAACCCGTTTTCAGATATAGCGACCGGGCGTTTCGGGAAACTTGATTTTCTCCTTGAACGGCAGGCAGGTATTGGTGTTTGTTGAATTGAAATTCAGCCTTGGCCGGCACTATGTTTTTGCTAGGAGCACGAAATGGACTTGTTTGCACATCGAATCCACAATGCAGAGTTTGTAAACGGTTGTGTAAGACTGGAATGTTCCATTGTCCGACCAGACAAAGACGGACAATACCATCCGGATGAACCGGTTAAGCCCGAGGACACCACGTTTACTGTAAATCTGCCGTTGCAGGGGTTTATGAGGTCCGTGGGCGTGATCCGCGAGATGGTTGGACGGCTGCAGGAAGACGGAACGCTAAAGGGGCGTGAGGGAGACGGAGATCAACGTCGCCAGAAAGGCGCTCAACTGAAGGATCTGAGCGAAGAAGACCAATCACCTGACGATCCGATTGTATGACTGCCCGCCAGTAGAAGGAAGCTAAATGCCCTACCCGCGTTTTTTTGTAGAAGAGATTTCAAACGTAGAACCAGACGTAAAGACTGGGCTCGTGAAACTTACTTTCAGCATTAAGGACAATGGAAAGCCTTCGCCCGAGGTTCAGATTGTAATGCACGTCGATGCCTTGAATCAGGCATTTCAAGCAGTTGGCGAAAAAATGCAAAAAACGTTTGGACAAGGGGGACGCCGACCCGGCGGTCGTCCTCCAAATCAGGATATGAAAAAAGGCGGTCCAGTAAAAATGCCCAACGACCTGACCGAGCGATAAGACGCTTACTTTCTCAGGATTTAAAGATCAAAAGATAAATACTGGATGCAGAAATGTCGAAGCCCAAGCGATACGTTCACATAGGCTTTCCAAAGAGTGCGTCAAGCTCGCTACAGAACTTTTACTTCGCCATTCACCCAGAGTGTTTTCATTTGGGCCTTGGGTTCGAAAGCAAGGGAAACTCGTATTCAGACGAAGGGGTCGAGCAGGTTTCCGAAGTCGATCTGCGATTGAAGAAACAGTTCCTCTGGGATGTTGACGCAAGCACAAAGCTGCTCAAACCCGGTTTCCGACATGCCGAGCAGGAGAAATACAAGGCAGTTGGCCTTTCGAACGAATTCCTGTCATTTGCACTTGGGAACGAAGTTGACACGGCAGACAAAGCGCGACGGATACATCAACTGTTTGGGCCGGACACCGTCATCATCATCATCATTCGCGAACAGTTCAGCTTTCTGAAGTCGCTTTATCTGGAGTTGCTCAAGGGCGGCTATGGGGGCACTTATCGCAAGTATCTGGAATACACATATCTTTATCAGGTTAGAAGCTGGTGCTCTGACATTTGCTATGACAACATTTTCCAGTGTTACAGCGACCTTTTCGGCAAGAATAACGTGTGCATTCTGCCGTTTGAAGAGTTGAAATCCAACTCGGGCGCCTTTTTGTCCAAAATTGCGAACGCGCTTGGGATCGAGGACAACATCAGTGAGCTGAAAAAGGTCAACTCTCAATCGGAATCTCTAAGCTGGTATGAGCAGTTGCGCCGGTACAATGAACGGTTTCCCCGCGAATTTGGCACGCGCTTTTTTGAACCATTCAACATGAACCGCATGCGATCGTACTTTCACAATGAGTTAAACGTAGCGGTGCCGCATGACCGTCTTGCAGACGACATGCTTCGAATCCCAATCGCGCAAGCGGCCCAAAAAATTAACGAGATATCGCCGATAGGAGACATTGATCTGAATGTCCCCGAAAATCTGAAAAACCTTTTCACCGAAATGTTCGCCGCCTCGAACAAACGTCTTGAAATGGCCACAGGATTGAAATTGGGGGAATTCGGATATCGGCTTTAAGCGCAACACACATAATTTTGCGCCGGGTACGGGGCATTTCCGACGGTTGCTGTCCGCACTGAGCGCAATCGTGTTCTCTGTACTGTGCTCTCAGGCAGACGCGCAATACGAACCGGAAAATCAGCTTGTAAGACAGGCAATCGCCGCAACCTGTGCTTATCCGGACATATCTCCCGTCCCACAGGCACATTTGCGTGCAACAGATAACCGAAAATTGCCAGCGGGGGCCACAATTGAATTGCGTGATTGGGAACTGAAGTCAGGGCAGCGATTGAGGATATCTATTGTATCAAAAGGCGCGCAGCGGCTTATCTTTGCTGATGTATTTGATGGTCCAGCCGCCCAAAGCCGGGCATTGATCCGAGGCGTAGCCCGAGGAGATTGCCGGATCATTGGTGGCAGATTGGTCGAATATGCGGACTCGGACCGCAGTCCAATTCCAACAGTCTTGCGAGGATTGGGTCCGGATTTGACTCCTAACAATGAGACATTTCCACTAAATCCAGATCCTCCGACAGGACAAAGTCAGAATTGCACACACGTCGGACTTTTGGACAACGGAGTCAACTACTTGCGAAAAGACATTGCTGAGCGTCTCGCTTACAACCACGATGGCCAATTGATCGGAGCGGACTTTTGGGAACGAGATGCCCGTCCATTCGACTACGGTTATCCTGCCAGAGCGTTGGACCCGAGGAAATCGATCTTCAACCCGCGACGCCATGGTTCATTGGTCGCTAGTGTCATTATTGATTACTCGCCTAGAAATGTTTGCATCGTGCCTGTTAGGTTTTCCCCGATTTCCCGCGCGGAGATCCTTGAAGCCACTGATTTCTTTTCTTCATCTAACACGCGCGTCGTCTCTGTTCAGGTTGGAAGACCTCAGAAATGGCCCGAGTTTCTGCGCGCAATCGAACGTCACCCCGAAATCCTTTTTGTGGCTGCTGCGGGAAACGGCGGGCGGGACTTGCGCCAATTCCCGAGCTTTCCGGCATCGTACAGCGCCCCAAATCTTCTGGTGGTGGCCGGAACTGACTTGTCAGAACGCGCCCTTTGGCGTCATAGTAACTTTGGTGAGGGGATTGTCGAGATTGCCGTATCTGCACAGGATACACAGGTCAAACGTTTTGACGGCAAGCCTGCCGCTTTTTCCGGCACCAGTTTCGCTGCACCCAAAGTTGCGGCCTATGCGGCGACTTTGATCTCTTCCTCGCCGGGCATGTCAGGATCCGAGCTAAAGCAACACATAATCAGCGATGCCCTCAACACCAATGTCGCCGTCCGCGGCATTCCTGTACTGACTGAACAGGCTATTAGGAGCAAGACTCAAAACCAGTAAGTACATTGCAGCCAAAGGCTATGCGCTGCTCCAATTCCACCTTCCCAAAGTCTGACTGATCTGCGCTTTCCCAGTGCTGAACCCGCCCACAGCTCTTACCCCAATATGTCTTCTCGGTCAGCGGCTGGCGACGGTTCGACAGGTCGAACTCTCTCATCAAGAACCATCTGACTAACGTCGTAGTTTCGTATGCTGTAGGTGAACGGTACGCCATTCGTTAAATGCGAGAGACCCAGCCTCTTGATTTAGTTCGATTGAATGTAGAATCCGCTCCTGCTTCTTACTCGTGATTAGGTTGCGGCAAGGCCTGCTGAGCGGAGCCGCTACGAAGCTCAGGCGAAGCGGGCTGGGAGGCGTATTTGAGATTGGCGAAAACGGCTGGAGCCAGCCCACAAAGCGATGTGTGCGATCTCTGGGTGTTGTAGTCGATCCTCAAGCGCTTCAGGACCACCCGGCAGATACCGGTCATACTGAGCCTCCCCAACTGAACTGGTCGACCGTTATGTTTAGGAAACGGAGGACCACGAATGGCAAACAAGAGACCGAAGCCCGAAGAGATCG
>NZ_JBQFTB010000028.1:0-9310 GCF_056538465.1 Ruegeria sp. BG6
TACCATTAATACATCTTCACCAGCGTTCGTTTTCGCGTCAAAAGTGTATAAATCACGTTCAGATGAAGCTGAACATGCCGCCAGCGTTCCAAACAAGATAAATGCGAGCGAACGGCGTAGCATAGACCTCTTTCTCCCGGAAGCCATCATTATGCCAGGAGCTAAGGAGCGCATTGATATAAATCAGATACCTCAGAGCAGCGGTCGTGCCATTGAACGCGCAAGAACGTTGTTATGCGAGTCTGCTTTGGGTTCAATGCAGTCGTTCGTTGCGTTTGCTGGGACGTCTACTTTGCGGACCAAGCAGCCGTTCAAATTTCGAGCGTTTAAAGAATCACCTACTTCAGGCTACCTTTATTCCCATTATTTCTGGGGGGAAGTATCAATGGACTACTTTGACGTCGACGTTTACTCACGCAAGATCACAACGAAGTCGGATGATGCCCAGCTCTGGTTCGACCGCGGACTTGTCTGGACGTATTCCTACAACCACGAGCAGGCGATCGAATGCTTCCAAAAAGCGCTGGAGCACGATCCCGAGTGCGCGATGGCGCATTGGGGCATCGCATACGCTGTCGGTCCGAACTACAATTTCGAGTGGTGGATGATGGACCCGGACACCAAATCGAATGCCTTGGCAACAGCATACGACTGCACGCAAGCGGCACTTGCTTTGGTCGACAAAGTGACCCCTCCCGAACGCGCGCTGATCGAAGCCCTCCCGGCCCGCTATCCGCAGCGCGAAACGATCGAGGAGCAAAGGCCTTGGAACGATGACTTTGCCGCGGCGATGAAGAAGGCATACGAAGCCCACCCGAACGACATCGAAGTTGCCACAGTCTATGTCGAGTCCATTCTGAACCAGACGCCATGGAAGATGTGGGACATCTGGAAAAATACAGTCGCCGATGGCGCCGGCACGGTCGAAGCACAGAAAGTGCTGGAAAAATTCGTGGATACCCCCGAGGGCCGCGCCCATCCCGGCATCCTCCACCTGTATGTTCACCTAATGGAAATGTCGCCGACCCCTGAAAAGGCATTGATGGCCGGCGATTACCTACGAGTACTAGTCCCAGACGCTGGCCATTTGATCCACATGCCAACGCATATCGACATTCAGTGCAGCGAGTACCGCGACGCTCTTTATTGGAACCAGAAGGGCATCGAGGCCGATTTGAAAATCGCCGAGCGCCAAGGGCGCATGAATTTCTATACGGCCTACCGTGTACACAACTACCATTTCGCCATCTACGGCGCGATGTTCCTCGGGCAGTACGAACCGGCGATGGCCGCTGCGGAAGAGATGATCCGTGAAATTCCTGTGGATCTGCTGAAGCTGGAAAGTCCGCCGATGGCCGACTTCCTGGAGAGCTATATCTCCATGAAAACCCACGTTCAGATCCGCTTCGGCAGATGGCGCGACATCATTTCCGAACCACTGCCCGAGGATCAGAAACTGTACTGTCACACAACCGCGTCCCTGCACTACGCGAAAGCCGTGGCGCATGCCGCACTGGGTGAGGTGTCAAACTCCGAAGCCGAAAGGGCCAAGTTCATGGAGGCGCGCGCGAAGGTGCCCGAAAGCCGCTACCTTCACAACAACCGGTGTATCGATCTCCTGGATGTGGCCGAGCAGATGCTGGACGGTGAGCTTGAGTACCGGAAAGGCAACTTCGATGCCGCCTTCGCACATCTACGAAAAGCGATCGAGTTGGAGGATACCTTGGCCTATGACGAACCCTGGGGTTGGATTCAGCCCGTGCGCCACGCGCTCGGCGCCCTGACGCTTGAACAGGGGCGAGTCGAGGAAGCCGAGCAAGCTTACCGGGAAGACCTTGGCCTGGCCGGCAACCTGCCGCGCGCCTGCATTCATCCCGACAATATCTGGAGCCTGAAGGGCCTTGATGAATGTCTACGCAGCCGTGGTGCGGGAGACTCGGCAGAAGCGAAACTTATCCGCCAACGCTTGGAACTGGCAGCGGCCAGATCCGATCTGCCTGTAGGTGCGTCCTGCCATTGCGCGCAAGCAGCCATGGAGGCGGTAGCGGCGGAATAGTCGCTGTAAGTGAAAAGATCTTTCGCTAAAATGGTCTCGCCCAATTGCGCCAAGCCTTGGGCCGGACCGTTGCGGAGATTTCAAATTCACAAGCCAATTTCGAATGACAGCTTCGGGCTGATAGTGTTGAAAAAGTCCATTTTTGGTGGAAGGCGTCAAAAATTCCGGCCGTTGAAAGCCGGTTGCAAATTTTAGCTAGGGGGTCGGCCAAAGCACGGTATCGCCGTCGTGTCGCGCGCTCATGGCCTTCTCCGTCCAAACTGGGGCAACTTCTCAGGCGCGATGGAATTTGGCGAGAAAATGCAATGATCGGAATTTTCGAGTTTTTCAACACTATGGGCTCGATACGGTCATTCGCCGTTGTCCGCTCGAACGTCCGCTTCTGCGCCAACGGTCAGCCACTTCATCAATGCCAACAAACAGTCGTCAGCCCCCCGGCACGACTCGTCAGCGGTCGTCTCAGCGCCAGTGAGCGGTCTCGTAAGCTGGGCCGTCAGCGGCCTCTCCAGCGGTCAGAAATGCCCCGTGCTGACCCGCTGACGCTCCATTCCGCCCGTCGCTTCACTCAGTAAAATGCCCCCGAAACCGCCCCAGTTTCGGTCACCGGTTGGAAAAGTTGATAGGTTTCATCGGTGGGGAAGGTTTCCTACCACCCCAGCCAGTTCATCGGGACATGGAACAACAGCAGGCTCTGGGGGCTAAACCCTCCGAGAAATGCCCCCGTTTATGCCCCAGTGGTTTCGGGTGTTCTGACTCCCCCTGTCACCCAACCTCTAGCAGGGGTTCTATGGGGGTGGGGAATAGGTATAAGTAATGAATAGAAACCGGAGGATAGAGAGACCCGAGTATCCCCGTTCCTGATCCAAAATACACAGAGGGAGGAGGAGGTTATGGGGGAGATAGAGAACCCATGGCACTCGCGACCGATCGACGTTCACCGCTGGTCGGATCACTTAGAGGTGGCAGAGTTGGTCGACCGCATCTGGGACGGCTGGCGCTGAATGGGGTTGGAGAGGAATCTAGGCATGTCAGGTTCGAGCCCAAATGTGTAAGATGCTGCGTTCGGCTCGGGTGGCAGCGACCCGCAGTTTTCTGACTTTACGAGGCAAAGGCCGCTGGGCATTGCGGATCGGCCCGACCGGCCCGATAGCGGCCATTCGACGGTCTGCAGCGGGTGGGGATTTGCGCTAAAGGTCCGCCCCGAACCAGTCAGTACCTGCCGGGATACATACTCATCATACTTTGGACATCGGCATCGCTGGAGAAGGCGTCCGGGTTGCGGGAAAGAACCTCCCTGATGAATTCCCGCCGGGACCGGGCGTCATCGGGCTGCGTTTCCTCAGTGCGGGGGCGCAGGGCGAAGTTGAATACGCGCTGGATGAAACCAGGAGCCTTTTGAAGCGGCGGGACTGTGCGGGTGCTGGTCATGAATGCATTCATCTCTCGGGCCTTTTCTGCTGCTGCGAAGGTTCTCCCACTGTAGTGGCTGCGGGATTTTCGGGTATCGGCCGCGGCGATGTGCTATTCTACAAAAATGAAGAGCGCATTCCGGAGCTGGTCAGAAATCAGGGTCTTTCTTGCCGTCGTGCGCGCGGGGTCCACCTTGGCTGCCTCGCCCCAGCTCGGCATGGCCCAGCCAACTGTTGCACGCCGCATTGAGGCGCTTGAGCATGAGCTTGGCATAACCTTGTTCGAGCGGGACACGCGCGGCTTCCGGCCGACCGAAACAGCACGAGCAATCCTGCAGAAGGCGGAAGAAATCGAAGCGGCGGCGATTTGCCTGGCCGAGAAAGTCGAAACGTTGCGCAGCACCAGACCGATCCGGATCACGGCCTATTCCGGCAACTTCTCGCCCCGGGTCGCAACGATCTTCAACGAGTTCTCTTTGCTCCGCCCCGATGTCAGCTTCGAATTCCTGCCCAGCGTCGAAGTCCTGGATTTATCGGCTGGCGAAGCGGACATAGCACTGCGCGTGACAAGAAGCCCTCCCCATTCGGACCTCATCTGCCGCAAGATAAGCACCGCGCGTTACGCGCTTTTCGGATCCCATTCATACGCCGAAAAACACGGGTTGCCGACCTCGGTAGAAGACTTGTTCAACCATACGTTTGTCAGCTTCCTACGTGAAGGTGTGCCGTCAGCCTTTCACGATTGGCTGATCCGCTATGCGGAACCTGATCAGATCAGGCAAACCTATTCCGAGCTGGACCTGATGCATGCCGCCATCCGGTCGGGTCATGGCCTTGGCATCATAAACGTGAAACTTGCCGAAAGCGATGACACGCTCATTCAATGCTTTGCGCCGCTCGAGGAGATGAACTCGGAGCATTTGATGCTGATTGCGCCAGAGGCTTATCGTCGCCCCGAAGTAAAGGCATTCGCGAAATTCTTCGCGCCCCGCTATGCTGCCATTTTCAGGTAGAAGCTTCCCGTGAAACCGGAATAATGAATTGCGGCGGTCAATCACACTGATTGCATTTTCATTTGCACACCGACTGTCTATGAATTGCGCCCCGAGCGACCGCTCTCCGGCTAGCCAGCCTACGCTTCCTCAAACGGAAATTCCCGTTGGTCACGTCCGATTCCGGCTAACTGCGGTTATAATCTCAACCGAGGCAGACGACCGCTCCGCCCGCATTTCGGTCGTTCGCCCAACCTCCTCCTCCCTCTGTGTATTTTGGATCAGGAAGGAGGATACTCGGGTCTCTCTATCCTCCGGTTTCTATTCATTACTTATACCTATTCCCCACCCCCATAGAACTCCTGCTAGAGGTTGGGTGACAGGGGGAGTCAGAACACCCGAAACCACTGGGGCATAAACGGGGGCATTTCTCGGAGGGTTTAGCCCCCAGAGCCTGCTGTTGTTCCATGTCCCGATGAACTGGCTGGGGTGGTAGGAATCCTTGCCGGCCGATGAAACCTATGGGCTTTTCAGCGAAGCCCGAGAAACTGGGGCGGTTTCGGGGGCATTTAGAGGGTGAGCACGGAGCATTCTCGACCGCTGGAGAGGCAGTTTACTAGTGCCGACAGATGCGCTGGCGAGACCACCAGATCGACCTTCCACTGGCGCTGAGACGACCGCTGACGAGTCGTTCCGGGGGCTGACGGGTGGTTGCTGGTGCTGGCGGGTCAGGGGACGTTCAATCCTAGTGCTGCGAAGCACTGATGGGAGCCCGAAGCAGACCTTCTCGACCAGTAGACCACGCCGTTGCAGCATTACTGCTCGTTAACCGGAGCGCCGCGGCGCAGATTAAAGACCAAACACTCATGCCGGTTGAGGCGAAAATCTGAGGCACTACGTCTCCATCGCGGACAAAACACTCGTTGTCTCTGGGGCCGCTGCATGGACTAAACCCACTCGATCGGATTCGTCTTTAACACCGCAGCGAATAAGCCGTCGTTGCGCGAAACAGCGGCTCACTGTACACTTCAAACAGGGGAGGTAGATCCATGCGTTGGATTATTACCATCTTTACAACGGCATTCTTTATACTTGGGCCCGCTCAAGCAGGTCAGTTATTCGATGCAGCAAAGCAGGGTGATACAGCGACCGTTAAGGCTCTGTTGGAAAGCGGTATCTCGGTTGATGAGCGGGGGCCGAACAAGGCTACGCCCTTGATCGCTGCTTCGTTGGCTGGAAACACCGAAACCGCTGCGGCTCTGATCGAAGCAGGGGCTGACGTGATGGCGCGTAACCACAGCGGTTTCACTCCACTTCACGCGGCTGCCTTCGGCGGTAAGATTGAGACAGCGCAGCTGCTTCTCGCTAAAGGCGCAGACGTGAATGGACGCATCAACAGGGCCGAAAAGTCACCCATCTTCATGGCGGCCGATGAGGGTCATATCGAGATGATCGAGCTACTGCTCGACAACGGTGCGGATATTGTGACACTCGATAACGATGGCTTTTCGGTTCTAATCCGAACGATGTTCCGTAAACACTATGATATCGTTGGGCTGCTGAAGCAGAACGGAGCCACATGCCCCCCGCCAGACGCCTTCGGCCCGGAATTTCACCGCCTGTGTTTGGAGGCAGGCACATAAGGTAAGGTCAAAAAATGAATATTCGACTTCTGATGAGCGGGCTGGTTATTGCAGGCATGACCACGAGTGCGCTGGCGGATGAGCCCATCAACACTGGGCCTTTCGGCGATGTTGCAATCAAGGGTTATGATACTGTTGCCTATTTCACCGAAAGCCGAGCGGTAAAGGGGTCAAGTGAGTTCGCATATGATTGGCTTGGCACGCCGTGGCACTTCAACAGCGCGGGGAACCGCGAACTGTTTAAGTCTGACCCAACCAAATACGCTCCGCAATACGGCGGGTATTGCACATTGGGTGTCGGCCTTGGGGCCAACGCGTCTGAAAATATCGACCCAGTAAATTCCTGGCGGATCATCGATGGGAAGCTTTACTTTATTTCGGACCCGACCGGAGCAGAAATGCTTGACCACCCAGAAGGGGAGGCGGTGATCGCCAAGGCGGATGCGAATTGGGAAAAGACCAAGCCGCTGGCAGCCAAGGATTACTCCAACTGACGCGCACCTCGGATGATGGTCATCCGCCAGGGCTAAAGTGAAACAGAATATGCGGGTTGACGTAGCTGTAAGGCGCGCTCGCCCCGACCTCTTCTTCGGCATTTTTGTAGACCATGCCACAAGCCGGGCGACCAAGCGAAAGACCGGGTTGTTGCAAGCACAATGTGTCATCTTTCACAAATGCCGATCCAGTGACAAACAATGTGGATGCGCGCAAGGCCATACTTCCGTTCTCTGAAATCTGCATCAAGCCGGGTCCGCGGCCTTCGAAGTTTCCCTGCCATACGTTGCCATCGATCAGAGCGGTAACCGCGTCGGCAGATAGCTTTTCGCGCGCGCCAGGTTGAAAGTCGAAGGGCCATTCCTGCACGCCCGCAGTCAACATTGCATCAATGATCCGATCGAGTTCTTCCTGCTTCCGAAAATGCGCAAACAAGACCTTGTAGAGTTGCGCCGAAGTATGCGGAGCAAATTCGGCCACCTCGTCTGCAGTTGCTTGCGCCTTTTGCGTCTGGCCAGCCTCTCCATAGGCGGCAGCGAGGATGTTAAAGTAGTCCTCAATACCTTGAGAATTGCCTTTTATCTCCTCAAGGATTTCGACGGCACGTTGGGGACGCCCTGTCAGAATATAGGACAAGCTTGCGATCTGACGTGCATAGCCCGGCAATAGTGGGTTGAGACGCAGAGCCGTTTCGAAATTCTCGATCGCCTCTTCATGTCGTCCGTAGAATGTTTGCGCAAAGCTCAGCGCAAGATAAGCAGATGCTTCACCGGGGGCCTTCTCGACAGAAAGCTGCGCCGAGCGCATTGCTTCCTCATACCTTCGATCCACAGTCTGCAACTCGCTTAATACTGCAAAAGGCATCGCCGCATCGGGATCAATTTCTAAGGCACGACCGGCATGTTCGTAGGCGCGTTTCCGGGCGACCGGAAAGGGCAGCACATCGTCATAGTTGCGGCGCATGATCAATGCCTCGGTGCGGGCCTGTGCCGCGAATGCCCTGGCAAAAGTCGGGTCGATTGCGGTTGCTTCCGAATAGAGGCTCAACGCTTCGCGCAGCTTGGGCCGAAAGCCGCTGCGAGCGGCTTCTTCGGCTCTGAGAAAGAAGTCATATGCTTCCAGATCCGTTGTAGGTAGGCGTTCGATCCGCTCCTTTTCGGACACACTCACATCCACACCAAGTTGACCAATGATCTCGTTTATCAGGCCAGCCTCCATGGAGAAAATATCGGCTTCGTCTCGCTCCAACCGCTCGGCCCATACTGTCTGCCCGCTGCTCACATCTGTCAGCCGCGCGTTGACCAAAAGCCGAGTTCCCGCTCTGCGCACGCTGCCTTCGAGAACATAGCCCACCCCCAACTCGCGACCGATGGCCCTGCTGTCGATTGTCCGGTCCCGATAGGAAAACGCGGTGTTGCTGCCGATCACCATCAGCCCGGCGACTTTCGAGAAATCTGTAATCAGGTCGTCCGTGAGCCCATCTGCGATGTAGCGTTCCGCGTCTGGCAGCCCGAGGTTTTCAAAGGGCAACACGACGAGAGAAGGCAGCCCGTCCTCTGCCGCGATGATTTCACTTTCGGCGCCGCCGAAAAGGGCAACTATGCCATCACGCAATATAAAAGCAGCACCTGAAAGAACCGCGATTACGGCCACCGCCTTGACAGCGCCTCGAACTTTGAAGCGAGACAGTGAAGTGTATTTCGAGCCATTCGGGTCCGCCATCCGAAATACCGTGAGAGGCTCAGGTATATTTTTGACCCGGTGGACACCCGCAGATTCAAATGGCTTACTGACTTTGCCGCGCGTGTGTTCGTAAACCTCGCGCGAGATGCAGATGCCTCCGGGCGTAGCTAGGGGTTCCAGGCGCGCCGCAATGTTAACACCGTCTCCGTAAATGTCGTCGCCATCGATGATTAGATCTCCCAGGTTGATACCGATCCGCAATTCGATACGCTGGTGGGGATCAATGGTGTCGTTTCTGTCCTTAACCGCCTCTTGTATCTGGATCGCAGCCTCGACGGCATCAACAACGCTTGCAAATTCGGCCAGCAGTCCGTCGCCGATAAGCTTGACGATCCGCCCGTTCTTTTCATCTATCAAACGGGTGAGGATGTCTTGGCGCACCGTGGTCAAACGTTCGAAAGTGCCCACCTCATCCTCGGCCATCATACGGCTGAAACCGACTACGTCTGCGGCGAATATGGCGGCAAGCCTGCGTTCCAAGGTTTGCCCCTCTCCTCCAAAATGCGGGCAGTACTGCGAAGTTAACACTAAAAAAAACGTGACGGAAACTGCGCTCGCTGAAAATATTTGGCTGGGCGGGTGCTTGTCTTTCAAAGGTACGGTGGCGCAACAAGCCAGTTGTCTCCGCAGCAGCATAAGGCAGCTTGCTCCGCATTTGAAACATTGTATCCGAGCGAAGCGAACGGCCTGATAAAGTTTTGGCCTATATGCATGATTTGAAAGTCCGGTATCGAGAAATCGTGCTGCGCTGTCGCGGGCGATACCGTGACACTGTCGAGCAATCGATTTGATTTCCGCTGCACCAGCATCGGGCTGCTTCGTCCGCAACTCGGCATCCGCGCGGAAAACCTGAACGTCCGTCCGCATCAAAACCGAGAACTCTCCTGCATCTAAATAAAGAAGCAACTGCAGGAGTTTGATCCATGAAGTACCTGTCTGCCCTCGGCGTTCTCGTCGGGGGTTTTCTTTTGC
>NZ_JBQFTB010000029.1:0-8720 GCF_056538465.1 Ruegeria sp. BG6
GCACCCGTAAAGCAGCGGAGGATCTGGCGGCGCGTGCTCAGGGTTTCCGTGACGCTGAAGCCTACTGGCAATGGCTGGCTGACTATGTCGTTAACCGCAGACCACCCTCGTAAACCTATCCCTCGGCGGCCCTCAGCGGGTTGCCGGGGGCGCTCACTTTGCTTTCTTTTTTCCCGTAGTGGACGTTGGTCGAGGGTTGGCTGAATGGCTGAGTTGCGTGCAAAGCCGCTGTTTTTTCCGTTATGGCATGTTGGAATTCCACCCTCTTGATGCACATCAACGCTAGTTGAGAAAAGGCTTGATAAGCACAGCTTGAGACAAGGGTGGAGAGGCGATGTTATTCAAGAGCAACATTTGGCCACTGACGTTTTTTGCACTGTGTCTGCTTTGCACGGGGTTGTCCGGGGGCGCTTACGCCGAGACCAGGCAGATAAAATACAAATCTGACCACTGGGAATTTGTATTACCACCATCTATCAAACCAGTGAGCTTCTTGAAGAGCGGATTTGCGGCCAAAGAAGAGCTTGGCAGTCCGTATCATTCTATTGTGTTCCAAGTGCTGCAAGATGGCTCGATACCGTATGATCACCCCACACATGATGATCAGCAAAGAAAAGTATTCCTTCGCCAAATTCTTCCATACATCGTTGCAGAGCGCCGTTCAGAAACCGCTGAGGAGCGGAACGACCGGGTTGTGAGTTCCAGCACCTCATCGCTTCCCAGCGGTTTCGTTCCAGCCGGTGAGATTTGCGGTGGGTTCCAATGGAAGTCTACAGACAAGGGAGTGCCCGGTCACATCGGCAAAACCTTTACCATGGAAGGTTACACTTTGATTTGTTTGGGATCGAGAACAAAATCGAAGACAGCAGAGTATGTGGAAATAGTGTTTAGTGAGCGCTACTGCCGTGAACTCGGTCATTCTCCGACAAAAGACTTTCAAAGAACCGCGCGCCGGATTCTGACGCAAGTGCGATATTTGCGGGACTGACACGACATAACCGGTCGCCAAAACTGGTTGAAACGTCCGTTCCGGGGCTCGGTGCTGTCATTCGCTCTACATGGCGCGAACGGCCGCTTTTCGGACGAAGCGGACGTTAAAAAATTCGCAACAAATTCTGACGTGAGTTACCACAAAGGCCCATAAATTTTAAGCGAAACCATTGAAAAGTTATCTGTTGTAAAAAAAGAAATCAATGATCTTACCATTGGCGAGTTGAGGCAGTTCTCGGTTGCGAATTTTGACTATTTCCAATGCAATGTTACGGTGAGTGCCCTGGTTTGTGTGGAGTCGGTATGATGTTTCGCTATCTGGTCACCATATTTTTCTTAATTGTTCTGTCGTCGAAAGCGATGGCTGTAACCATTACAAGCGATAAGGTTTCTGGTATCTTAATTGGCGGGCAATACTACGATGCCAACTTTGTGGATGGCACCTGCACTGATCTTTTCATGGGATGTGACGAGCAGGGTGACTTTCCACTTGCATCACCTGCCACACTAAGAATTGAGGCGATGAGCGCTCTCTTAGACGTTATAACCAATTCGCCATACCGGAATGACCCGGCTTTTTTCAACGGCTGCTCATCCGATCCAACAAATAAATTTTGTACGCTGACCATGCCAGTTAACCTGAACCCTACGCCCTGCTGTAATTACTTTGGTATAGCTGGTTTGACCGTATTTGAGGGAGTATTGGACCCCGCTTTAACGTCTGTTGGCGGCAGGTGGTCCCCTGATCTTGATTTCAGCACACTCAGCTATAGAACTTTCGTCGTTTGGGAAAAATCAGGCATTGCACCGATCCCACTGCCAGCAAGTTTACCCCTCTTACTCGCCGGCATCGGCAGTTTAGCGTTTCTCGCTCGGAGAAAACAGCGTGAGAGCTGACTGTACTCCGCTGAGTGTCAGCAAATACATACAGATTGCGATTTCCATTAGGTCCGTTGGTCTCCTAAACGCGTTCACAGCCAGATAGCTGTGTTTACGTCTCCTCCGGGCTCGATACGGTCCTTCGCCGTTGCCCGCTCGAACGTCCGCTTCTGCGCCAACGGTCAGCCACTTCATCAATGTCGACAAACGGTCGTCAGCCGGTCGGCCTACCCGCGCTCGAATTCAGTGGTAGCGGTTCACTTGGCGTTGCATCTGGGTGCAATGACGAAAGATACGCACAACTGGGTGTATCATGGTTACTGCGTGTTCGGTGCGAGTGTGCCAGGTATTTGAAGCCTTACGAAGCATTACGACCTCCCATTGGTGACGTTACGTTAACCCGGGTGAACGAAAGGTTCTGTGAACTGGGACACAGAGCGCCATTACAAGTTTCCGCCCCCCAACCCGCCAGCACCAGCGACCCCCGTCAGCACCCGGAACGACTAGCCAGCGGTCCAGTCCCACCGACGCCGTCAGCGCCAGTGGGCGGTCGATCTAGCGGTCAGAAATGCCCCGTGATAGGTGAACCGACATAACGTAAGGCTAATTGTACTTTACAACTGTACCTTCGCCGATGCGACCTCCCCAACTCACTGCACGCACTTTGACTTGAGATATGGCTACATTGACAACTGCATCCCCGCCCAACTCAGCGGCGCTCTGTCTCAGCCGAGCCTCAACCTGCGCGACGGTTGGATCCTCATTGAACACTGTAGTTTTGTTAACAGCCACTTTTATTTCCTGGATTACGGTGTATTCCTGAGAGGCCGTTTCGCCGCTAAACAATTCAATTTGGTTCGCAGATATAGCCGCGCCCGATGCCGCCGTGATTTCAGAGTTGTTGATCCCGTCTTCTTCCCACGTGCTTGAGCAAGCGCCAAGCGACACTGCTAAACTTAACGCTGCAAACAACTTCAAAGTAATAGTCTTCATTGGCTTTCCCCCATCAAGTTCTTCGGCGTTCCTCCCATCAAGTGCTTTCCTCATCGTGCCGAGAAATGCAGTTACCCCTCCTTGATATAAGTCAAAGGATAGTCTCCGGGACGCTGAAGCCTACTGGCAGTGGTTGGCAGACTATGTCGTTAACCGCAGACCACCCACATAGACAGAACCCTCGGCGGCCCTTAGCGGGTTGCCGGGGTACTCACTTTGCTTTCTTTTTGCAGAAATGGGCGTTGGTTGAAAGCTGGCTGAATGACCGTTCTGCGGACTAAGCCGCCGTTAGGGTTTCTCAGGTGTAAACAGTACTTCTTAAAACCATGACATTCTCGGATTTAGCGAAGAGATAGGCTAACTCAAGGCAATTCCAAATTGCTGCCATCAATGGCCACGACAAGTTGGTTCGGGTGCAACGAAGTAACCAGTTTATTCCGGCCGGTTAGTTTATTCGGACTTTCTTCATTTTCACATTTCGAAACTTCGCGACGATGCTGCCGTTGAAGGGTGTGAATGGTGTCGAATACCCCCAGCGCTGCCAATCTGGGCCGAATCCCTGCATCACCAAGCCCATTTCAAAGCCTATTTGTCCGGGATTGTTGTTAAGCTTGGGGTTACATAGGTTTGTTATGTAGCAATGTGGCGTCGAAACCGTCGTAGGTTTTCCCGAGACGTGATAGATTACTTTTCCGTTGCATTTCACGGTCATGGTCCCGTCGTTCGTGCGCGACCATTTGACAGTCATTTCAAACGGAATCCACTTCCCGAAGTCGCTTGGGCTCGCGCATGTCTTGCCAACGAAGCGAACACCGTAGCGTTTGTCGAGTTTCAAAAGGTAAAGGTAATTGTGCTTCCCGTCGCCCAGCCAGGCGGCAATTCGAAGGCGTGTATCCCAAGCTCCGGGCAAAAATCCCTTTGCATTCGAGTTTTTCCAACCTGCGTACTCTATGCTTGGGTCAATCCAAAAATCAAAGCTGTACCTAACTGTACTACCAACACGCACCCATTTCTTTTTTAGGCTTGAGCGTATATTACCGTTCTTGCAGTCGTTTTCGGTCCGATCCCCACTATACGGTCTTGATGAGCATTCGCCGTATCGAAGCCCGAAAGTCGTTTCACCTTTCTTAGTGGTTGGCTTGATGGATGCGTTACGTTCGTCGGGCCTCAGGCCAAGCGGGTTAGCGGAAACAGATTGGATGCTAGAAAGCAAAAAGAAAGCAAAAACGAAAGCGAATTTTAGAGCAGCTTGTAACATCTAAACGCCCTCAATCTGTCAGCTTCTGAATCTATCCCATCTTTATATCATGTTAGATGCTTTGCTGAGATATTCAAAATCGCCTGCACGAGCGTACTCAATCAAGTCGCATTAGGGCTCTCAGCAGTCATTCGCAGCACTGCGCTCAAACGCCCCACCAGCCACCAAAGCACCCCAAGCCGCCAGCACCAACGACCACCCGTCAGCACCCGGAACCAGTCGTCAGCGGTCCAGCCAGCGCCAGTGGACCGTCCTCGGCGGTCTCGTCAGCTGTCCCGTCAGCGGCTTCTCTAGCGGTCGAGAATGCCCCATGCTCACTCGTCCTTCGTCCTCATGCTGCCCGTCGCTTCGCTCAGCAGAATGCCCCCGAGACCGCCCCAGCTTCGGCCACCGGTTGAAAAAGCTCTTAGGTTTCGTCGGTGGGCAAGGTTTCCTACCACCCCAGCCAGTTCATCGGAACATGGAACGAGACTAGGCACTTGGGGCTAAACCCTCTGAGAAATGCCCCCGTTTATGCCCCAGTGGTTTCGGGTGTTACGGGTGTTGAGGGTGGGCCCTCTGAGGTCGTTGAAGGCCCATGCCACAGGTCATAGCAGGTCGTAGTTGACCCCGTTCGCCCAGAAGTCCCAGTCATCGCGCTTGTTATCCGCCGCCGACCCCTCAATCAGGTGCTCAGGACGGACGCAGCGCTCGCTATGACAGCGATGGCGAACCACCGTCGCCTCACCGATCACCGCCCGGTTAGCCCCAAGTGCCTAGTCTCGTTCCATGTTCCGATGAACTGGCTGGGGTGGTAGGAATCCTTGCCCACCGATGATTGTTATCGGCTTTTCAGCGAAGCCCGAGAAACTGGGGCGGTTTCGGGGGCATTTCGAGGGAGAGCTCGGGGCATTCTCGACCGCTGGAGAGGCCGCTGGCGGGGCAGCTTACAAGACCGTACACTGGCGCTGACGACTAGCCCGGGTGCTGACGGTGGTCGCCGGTGCTGGCGGTTCCGGGGGTGGACGTTCGATCCTAGTGCTGCGAATGGCTGTTGATGAGCCCAATATCACTGATGCTTTAACGCGCATCAACGTCTGCACAGGGCAAGAATTAACCAATGATGAACGGGATGTTTTTCGCACGTTCAGGATGAGAAATGCACAGTGAGCGTCGTTGCCCGAGTAGAGCGAGAACTCGCGCGTCCGTTACTATGTATGAGTTTTGAGTTTGGTTTTGATTGGTAAAACGCGCAAGGAAAGAACTGACTTTGAAAAGCTGCCCGAGCGACTGTTCCAGGTTTGCCTGTTCCTCACAATTGTTTTCTCGTCGGTTCTGTTCGGGATATTTGCGCAAAGAAAGAACTGGCCACCGGTGCCGCAGCTCCTATCGGTATATAAAGTTCTGGTCGTAGACAAATCACTGACCCGCGAGGCGCGGGCGTACCATAAACACCTTCAGCCGGCACGCGGACAGGGCAAGGGCGTCGTGATCAATACGAAACCGGGACATCAGGACAGCATTCTGCTGATGGGTTTCTTTGATGGCGAGAACCAGGCCAGGCTGGTGAACCGTGATGGCAGCGTCATTCGCAAATGGTCGCTGAACTACATTGAACATTTTCCTGAAATCGCCACCCGTCCGTGTGCTCAGCTCAGTAATCCTCTGTTGACCGATGTTCATGGCGCATTGCTGACCGAAAAAGGCGAGCTTGTTTTTAGCTATGAGTATTGCGGGGCGGTTAAGCTGGATCAATGTTCAAATGTTCTGTGGACGCTCAATGAGAAATCCCACCACTCAATGGTCAGATCTGAAAATGGCGGGTACCTGACGCTTGGTCGCGAAGAATGGATTGCTTCGAAAGTTGTCGATCGGTTTCCACCCTTTTCGACTCCGGCCACAAACGAGCCGATTCTGGAAGATGTCATTCTGATGCTTGATGAACAGGGTCAGGTTTTTGAAAGCATATCGATACCCGGTTTGATCATCGATAGTGGTCTGTCGGCGCTGCTGACCGCCAATGGCAGAGAGATTAAGCCGACGCGCGTGATCCGCAGCGAACTGGTCCACTCCAACAAGATAGATGAACTGCCATCGGAACTGGCCGACAAGTTCCCCCTGTTTAACGCCGGTGATTGGGTGATTTCGATGCGGGGGCTCAACTTGGTGATGGTGGTTGATGCAACCACCCGGAAAGTAAAGTGGCACCAGACCGGCCCCTGGATCCGGCAACATGACCCTGAATTCCGTCCGGACGGAAAAATCTCGATCTTCAACAACAACTCATATCTGACCTCTTATACGGCGACCGAAAAAACACGGGTAGATGCGCCGCGCGACACCAACATCATTGCGATTGATCCGGTGAGCCGGGAAACGGAAATCGTATTCGGAAGCAAGCCGGGTCAGGAGATGTTGTCGGTCGTTCGAGGACAGCATGAAATTCTGGAAAACGGAGGAGTACTGATTACCGAATTTGATGCCGGGCGTGTTCTGGAAGTGGACAGAGCAGGCAACGTGATCTGGGAATACGTCAATGAATATAATGATGAATTTGTTGGTGAGATCACCAATTCGAAACTCTATCCGTCGGGGTATTTTGAAGTCGATTGGAAGGAATGCACATAATGAACCAGCCTGCTAATCATATGTTCAAAGGTCGCCTAATCTCGTTGTGGCTTGTTTGCTGCATAGCCTTTGCGGTGCTGGCCAGCCCGGCACATGCCTATATCGGCCCGGGTGCCGGGTTGGGCGCGATTGCTGTTACGGTTGCCGTCATTCTTGGTGTTGTGTTTCTGATTGTCGGGCTGGTCTGGTTTCCGCTCAAACGTTGGATCGGGGGGCGGAAAAATCAGGCTGGTTCCGAAAACGATCCGACGCCATGATAGCAGCGATAGCTTTTTCGCTCTTGGCGGTTGCCGGATTTATTCTGGCCCTGTGGCAAACAAATATCGCAGGGACGGCCCAACACGTCGTGAGCACCTGTATGGCCGGCGTCACTGCGCTATTTGACAACCAGCTTTCTGACGACGCCAAGGAAGCGGCCGCAAGACAAGCAGGGCTGAAGCTGCTGGTGGGCGGGCTGAACCTGACGTGGCGCATTGCGCTGGCTCTAACAGCGGCGGGTCTGCCGATTGCGCTGGCGGATTGGTCCGGAATCGCAACAGGTGCATTGGTGATTGGGGTCATGCTTCGTCTGGATTACATCGTCGTGGTATCGGTCCTTGCTTTTGCAGGCGTCAAAATTGGCAGCCGGCTTCGTCGCGCTGATACGGCGGAACATGTTGAAGGCGGCCAATACTCGTCGGTTGACCAATTTGTGCATAACCTTGCCTTTTCAGGCCCGGCGATACTGAAACTGGCCTCGCGGGTTGAAGATCGCATGACGAGGCAATCTTCCACTACTGATGCCACGCAACCTGTTTTTGTGACGTCCCTGGCACGAGGCGGGACCACCGCTGTCCTCAACGCTTTGCATGATGCGCCCGAAGTGGCCACGCATATCTATCGGGATATGCCATTTCTGACGGCTCCTGTTCTGTGGAACAAAATCGCGGGCGGGCCGAAGCGGGGGGTCCGGAGGAGGCAGCGCGCCCATGGCGACGGGCTGGAGATCGACCTTGATAGCCCCGAGGCGTTCGAGGAAGTCATTTGGAAATCGTTTTGGCCAGATCGCTACAGGGGCACTTCGATTCCCCTTTGGAGCACGTGTGATACAGACCCTGAGGCAGATCAGTTTTTGCGGCAGCACATGCGCAGCATCATCAGGGCACGGAACATTCAGGCCGGGCCGAAAGACGTACTGAAAACGATTTACTGTTCTAAGAACAACGCAAACATTGCCCGCGTATCCTATTTGCTCAAGTCTTTTCCAGATTGCAGAATCGTTGTTCCAGTGCGGCGACCGGAATGCCATGCAGAGTCACTCCTGCGGCAGCACAACAATTTCAGCATGCTTCAGGCAAGAAACAGTTTTGTGACCCGATACATGGCCGATATTGGCCATTTCGAGTTTGGCAACTTGCATAAGCCCTTTTTTTTCCGCGGGTTTGAACCAGAGCAAGAAGGCACGCATCATTCAGACTATTGGCTGCACTATTGGATTTGCGCGTTTCGGGGGCTTCTAGAGCATAAAGATCAGTGTATTTTCTTATTTCAGGATGATCTGCGCGCTGCTCCTCAGCGAACGATGGAAGCCTTATACGACATGTTAGGGCTGTCGCGTACCCACCAGAGATTCGAACGCTATTTCCTTCCGAAGCCTGATGCTGCAACGGTTGGAAAATTCGATCCCAAACGCTTGCAAGAAGCCCGGGACATCTTTTATGCCCTCAAGGGGGCAACCGCCGGAACTGAAGGCTAACACTGTCCTAAAATAGTGCCAACTTAAGGTCGCAATCAATTTTTGACCGTCAGCTAGCGGCGATAACCCAAAGTGAAAGTTGCTCCTCGCGAGTTTAAAGTCGGTTAGGTCCGCAAACCAGACATTCAACCAAAAAACCTGAACGTCCGCTCCCGTATAAACCGAGCAACCTCCTGCATCTAAATAAAGAAGCAACTGCAGGAGTTTGATCCATGAAGTACCTGTCTGCCCTCGGCGTTCTCGTCGGGGGTTTTCTTT
>NZ_JBQFTB010000030.1:0-8257 GCF_056538465.1 Ruegeria sp. BG6
GTGGTTGGCTGACTATGTCGTCAACCGAAGACCACCTTCATAGACAGAACCCTCGGCGGCCCTCAGCGGGTTGCCGGGGGATCTCTGCTTTGCTTTCTTTTTTCCAAAGTGGACGTTGGTTTAAGGCTGGCTGAATGACCGTTCTGTGGTCGGAACTGCTGGCCTAGCTTCATGGCGCGGGCAATTTACCTGCCCACACCAAAGATCCGCTTCGACTTTGCGGTTTATTCAATTGCAGGTAGCCCAGTGACTGCCTCGAACGCGTCCGAATGCGGCTCCACGTGATAAGGTTCTCGCGTCCCGGGCAAGACTTCAAAGAACGGATCGAAATCGACCATTGCCTGAGCGAGGATACCGAGCACGGTTGGGTCGCCCTCTATTTGCGCTGATCCATCCGCAAGTTGCGCATCCAGTGTTTTCTCACCGGCCATTGTCAACTCCAAGTCGGCACGGTTGATTGTCAAAGTCAGGTCGGGCGCATCTGCAGTGAACCCTTCGACATTTGTTAAGGTCGCGTTGCGCAACTCCACGAGGAACTTCTCACCATTGTCGGGAGTCACCAAATTCATAGTGAACTCGTGCCCTTCGACTTTGCGGCTGTCCATCTTGATGGCAAGGAAGTTCAGGAACAGTTCCGTCGACATAGCCCGAATAACGTCCGGACTCGAAGAGTCTGGAATGTCGCCCCCCGGGATACCCGAACGCAACTCAAATGCTCCGGACAGGAAGGAATTACGAAGTCCCGGATTTTCTTGCTGATAGCCGAGTTGTTCGTACACATCTGCCAGCAGATTCCGGGCCGACATGTTGTGCGGTTCCGCTTGCACCAGCTTGTTCAGAATCTCGCTAGCCAGAAGGTATTCACCGGTGTCGTGCAACTCGACTCCTCGAGCCATGATTGCGTCTGAGCCGCCCATCATCTCTACATAGAGAGGCGCTGAGTCCTCTGGCGAGTGCGGGATCAACGTTGCCGGGTTGCAGTCCCAGAAGCCGATGTATCGCTGCACTACACCTCGGCTATTGTGTTGAGGTGAACCATGATAACCCCGACAGTGCCACTTGTCTTGAAGGCTTTGCGGCAGGCTGTAGACGTTGTGAATCTGGTTGATCGTCACGCCTTTATTAACAAAATGCAGCACTTGATTGTTCATGTGTGCATAAAGGTCTCGCTGATCGCGCAGTATCGCTTGGACTCGGTCGTTGCCCCAACGCGGCCAGTGGTGCGAATAGAACATCACGTCTGCTTCTTCACCATAGAGATGAAGCGCGCGGCTGATATACTTCGACCAACGCAACGGATCACGTACAGGTGCACCGCGCAGCGTGTAAATATTGTGTAACGTCGCCGTTACGTTTTCCGCCATCCACAGAGCCTTCATGTCGGGCAAGTAGGTGTTCATATTCGAAGGTGCCTCTGTCCCCGGTGTGTTCTGGAAAATCATCCTGACACCGTCCACCTCGAACTCTTCGATGTCCTCTTCAACTATTCGGGTCGGCGCAATCAGTCCGACAGCACCGGCTGACACACCCTGCCCAAGACCCTGTCCGACATAACCATGAGGGCTTGCAGGCAGGAGTAGCCCATACTGGTAAAACAGGCGGCGATTCATGGCGTTGCCAGCATAAACATTCTCGGAAATTGTATGTTCCATGAAGTCGCGGGGTGCGATAATTTCAACCTTACCTGCGCGGACATCGGCCTCATCAACGACACCGCGCACCCCCCCCCAATGGTCGCCGTGGGAATGCGAATATATCACCGCTGTTACGGGTAATCCCTCGCCCACATGCTGCTGGAACAACTCCAGAGCAGCGCGAGCAGGTTCCGCAGAGATAAGAGGATCAATAACAATCCACCCAGTCTTGCCTCGCACGAAAGTGACATCGGATAGGTCAAACCCACGCACTTGGTAAATGCCGGGAATAACCTCGTAGAGACCATAGTTCTGGTTCAATCGGGAAATGCGCTGCAGGGATGGGTGAATACTGTCAAAGTCAGTATCGCTGTTCAGAAAATCAAATCGCTTCTTGTCCCACGCGACGTGACCGGCATCAGCCATGATCTGCTTGTCCTGCATCTCAGCAATGAGGCCGCGCTGCTGTTCTTCGAAGTCCTGCACATCAGAGAATGGAAGGGTACGCCTCGCTTCGTCCAGAATTTCCAGTGTATATTTGGACGGTGCCTTCCCTTTCGGATGGAAATGCCCTTCAAGTGGCGGTGCGGAAGCCGTGCTCTGTGCAGCTGCTTCGTCTAACAGAGCGGTGGACGAAACGGCAAATGCTGTTCCGACAGTAGGGATTGCCTTCAATACATCGCGTCTCGTGGTCATAAGTTCCCTCCTCCCAAATCTTAAAACTACGACAATGTTTGCGATGATAGCAGGCGAGGAGCTTTGATGCATGATAAACAAATTCATTTCTTGAGATGTCTTCTCGGAGTTCTCAGGCCAGCCATTCGAAGCACTAGGCTCGGGCGACCGCCCCACCGCAGCCCCCATGACCCGCCAGCGCCAGCGACCCCCGTCAGCCCCCGGAACGACTCGTCAGCGGTCGTCTCAGCGCCAGTGGAAGGTCGATCTGGTGGTCTCGCCAGCGCATCTGTCGGCACTAGTAAACTGCCTCTCCAGCGGTCGAGAATGCTCCGTGCTCACTCGTCCTTCGTCCTCGTTCCGCCCCCGAAACCGCCCCAGTTTCTCGGGCTTCGCTGAAAAGCCCATAGGTTTCATGGGTCGGCAAGGTTTCCTACCACCCCAGCCACGTCATTCAGACATGGAACAACAGCAGGCTCTGGGGGCTAAACCCTCCGAGAAATGCCCCCGTTTATGCCCCAGTGGTTTCGGGTGTTACGGGTGTTGAGGGTGGGACCCCAGAGGTCGTTGAAGGCCCATACCACGGATCAGCGGTTTGCCGAGACATAGTTTTGCTTATCTTGCTGAAGTGAATAACGGGCGTCGTCAAATTAATGACCGGGCAGCGAGCAAAGCTGACTGTCAGTCTATTCATTAATGCGCCAGCTTCGAAATCGAACTTTCCTGCTTGCTCTGAAAAACTTTGTCAGCATTCGCCCCATGTTTTCTATGGCGTGTTTTCATTTTTTCTATGCTATCGAACTTTAGGCTCGTGAGCAGTTTGGTGTTAGCGAATATATTTCGACCAATTCCTCTCTACCTCGAAGCTTGTGTGCGCCTATGCGCTTAAATTCTATTGGCTTGACCAACGCGCTTCGAACAGAGCTGGAAACAAGAGTATTCACTTCACCTAGAGTATTGCCCAAAACTCTTCCGGCTTCTTCTAGCCGTTGCGCGACATTCACAGCATCTCCAACCACAGTATAGCTGAGCCTCCCCTCACTGCCGATATTCCCAACAACTACACGACCTATGTGGATTCCTATGCGCAGTCTAACTGAGTATGCTAAGCCTGCATCTACTCGTTCTTGTTGATTATATTTCGTAATCCACTTTTCGATCTCAATCGCTGTTCGGCAAGCCAGATCTGCCGCATCATCTTGATGTTCCAGAGCACCCCAAATCGCCATTACGGAGTCTCCGATGAACTTGTCGATGGTACCGCTGTTATTTTGGATACAGTCAGCAAGCCCTGCAAAGTGATTATTTAGGAACAATGCCGTTTGAGGAGCTGTTAGATGTTCGGACAATGTCGTAAACTCAACAATATCCGTAAACATAATGACTACGTCTCGGTGGGATGAGCTGATCTGCTTCCCAGCGTTTCGGCGCATCAGTTGGCGGACTAAACGTTTCGGCACGTAGAGTTCAAACCAGCGCAGTCCCTCAAGCATGAAATTATATGAACGTGCTGCCTCATCCAATTCTCGGAAGAAAGATCCTTCGATTTCATCGACATTCGAAATATCAAGATCGTGAACCCGCTTTGCACTGTCGGACAGTCGGCGCACTGGTTTGGCAATTTCCTGACCAATCCAAGCCGCCACCCCCGCCGAAACAACCGCCATAATAAGACAGAGTATTATCGCCCACTTTAGTCGAGCCGCCTCCGCAATAATGTCGTGGGCTTCAAAGTAAGTGGCTACGGTTAGCGGCTGAGCACCATAGTCCGACAACTCTTCAAAGAATATAACATATTCCCAATCGGCGTAGGCGACGAACCGGGTGTTTGCACTGGTCAGAAAGTACCTCGCGACGCTAAAGTGATCATTTAGTTGCCACATTGCCGAAACAATTGGATCGGAAAAACGGTCTTGTTGAGGAAGTGGTGCAGCGCGGTTCAAACCGGCATAACCAAACGCCATAAGTGGATGAGCCAAAACAGCGTTTCGACCGTACAGAATAAAGACGTTCGCTCCGAATTCCATTTCCTGGTCGGCCAAAAATTCAGACATTTTTGTTACCGAAACCCAAGCTGACAGGACGCCGACAACCTTACCTTTCTGAATGATCGGCCTTTGGTAACTCAACACAGATTGGCCATACTCATCACGCCAGAGTATTTTACCCCAGTTGGCTTCTCCAGTTTCAATTACTTTGTCGATGAGGTGGCGCAGGTCGATATCGTCTCCAAGCTTTACGAATATGGGAAGTGTCTCGTCTTCAATACGTTCAACCCCTGTCAGGATTTGCTGTCTGTCGATAAACTGTATCCGAAGAATCTGGGGGGTAGCTGAAACCGCGCCAAGCAAAAGGCTAACGAACTCTTCAGAACCCTCCGGTTCAACTTCCCCCGAGGAAATCCTGCCCGCAATGAAGTCGATTTGATCTGCAGCTGCAGACAGATAACGCTCGACCTGTTGTCGTTGTGTGCCAATAATAAGTTGAGCCTTCTGGGTCAGCAGCTCTGAGGTATTTCGATAGCCAACAAGCAGTCCCACACCCAATACGCCTGCAACTGAAGTGAGAACGAAGAAACCAAGCCCAAGCGCCAAGGCGACCGACATTGAAGCATGCCATTCGCCGGCATTCTCGTGAGAATTATTTCCTTTTGGCCCCCCCATGACACGCCCCGTGAACGAGACCATCGATTGGTACAATGCAGCAGATTATATGCAATTTCTAAAGTTTTTTAAAGTTTGGCTTGTTTGAGGGGCCGTGGTATGGGCCTTCAACGACCTCTGGGGTCCCACCCTCAACACCCGTAACACCCGAAACCACTGGGGCATAAACGGGGGCATTTCTCGGAGGGTTTAGCCCCCAGAGCCTGCTGTTGTTCTATGTCTGAATGACGTGGCTGGGGTGGTAGGAATCCTTGCCAACCGATGAAATCTATCAACTTTTCCAACCGGTGGCCGAAACTGGGGCGGTCTCGGGGGCATTCTGCTGAGCGAAGCGACGGGCAGCATGAGGACGAAGGACGAGTGAGCATGGGGCATTCTCGACCGCTAGAGAAGCCGCTGACGGGACAGCTGACGAGACCGCCGAGGACGGTCCACTGGCGCTGGCTGGACCGCTGACGACTGGTTCCGGGTGCTGACGGGTGGTCGTTGGTGCTGGCGGCTTGGGGTGCTTTGGTGGCTGGTGGGGCGTTTGAGCGCAGTGCTGCGAATGACTGCTGAGAGCCCTGAGCAGACAAAGCTTCCGTTTTCGAATAAACTTCTGCCAGCCGACGCCGCAAGTATTTGATGGGAGGTAAATGATAAACAGACGATTTCGAATAGCCTTAAACCCATTTCTCAAGCCGATCAGGATTGCGTGCTATGGTGGCAGAACGGATTGAGCGACGACTGGCTGCAATTCTTGTGGCAGATGTCGCTGGCTACTCGTCACTGATGAGTAACGACGAAGAGTTCACGCTAATGGCACTTATCGATCATCGGCAGGTGCTGATTGAACCGTGCATCTCAGAGAACCGCGGGCGCATTGTAAAAACATCCGGCGATGGAATATTGGCCGAGTTCTCCAGCGCAGTGGATGCCGTTTCTTGCGCCATAGCGATACAAAGGGGAATGCTGGAAAGAAACAAGTGCGATCCTCCTAACCGTCGCATTTCCTTCCGCATCGGGGTAAACCTTGGCGACATCATCGTGCAAGACGACGATATCTACGGCGAGGGCGTCAACGTTGCAGCACGCCTTGAGGCCATGTCTGATCCTGGGGGCATATTCATTTCTGCGAGCATCCGCGAACAAGTTGTCGGCCGGATTAAAGCTCAACTGCAGGATTGCGGCCATCAAAGCCTCAAAAACATAGCTCGTCCAGTTCATGTTTTCGCAATCAGGGATTTTGTCGACTTGGTTGAGAGATCAGATTCGAGATTGCCCATTACCGACAAACCAGCTGTTGCCGTACTCCCTTTCGAAAATATGAGCCGCGATCCGGATCAGGACTATTTTTCAAATGGTTTAACAGAGGACATCATTACCGCCTTGTCTCACTGGCACTCGTTTCCGGTTATTGCTCGAAATTCAAGTTTTTCCTACCAGGGAAAACCGATGAAAGTCCAAGACATCGGAACTGATTTAGGAGCAAAATACGTTCTCGAAGGAAGTGTTCGAAAGTCGGGCGGCCGCTTGCGGGTTACAGCACAATTGGTCGACGCCGAAACAGGCCACCACATCTGGGCCGAGCGCTTTGATCGCCAGTTGGAAGATGTTTTCGGGGTGCAGGATGAAATCACCAAGCGTATTGCCGCAACCATTATTCCGGAACTGGAGCATTTCGAGCAAGCACGTTCTGTCGGGAAACCAACGGAAAGCCTGACTGCTTGGGATTGCTTGCTGCGAGGCTTGGAAACGTTCCACGATTCCACATGCGAGGGGAATGCAGCCGCAATGTCAATGTTTCTTCGCGCGGTGGAACTCGACCCGAGTTATTGCGACGCGTGGGCGCGTCTCAGCTGGAGCTATTCGCGTCAGGTAATGCTAAACTGTGTGGAACAGCGGGAAACGGCGTTGACGAATGCGTTTGACGCCGCGCGTAAAGCAATCTCTCTCGATCACGGATCAGCCGTAGCCCACTTGAGCCTCGGGTCAGCTTATATTTGGGCAGGAGAAACCGAACTCGGACTGGCGGAGGCACAAGTTGCACTGCAACTAAACCCTAACTTCGCACACGCCGCCATGGCAGTCGGAAATCGGCTTGATCTAGTGGGGCGAACCGAAGAAGGGATTGCGCAGATGGAACGGTCATTGGTACTCAACCCGCGCGACCCCAATCGATGGCGCTATATGGCTTACCTGTCTCGCGCCTACACCTCCATTCGTGAATACGAAAAGGCCGCAGATTGGGCTCGCCAAGCGGTTTATTTACGGCCGGACCATCCGGAGGCCCTATTTCGCTGTGCGGTATGCGTCTCACATTTGGATTCTGTGAACGAAGCCGGGTCCTTACTCGAGAGGTGCGAAGCAACTGAGCCCGGTTTTATCGAGGGAAAGATTCAGTGGCAACCGTACTCAAGTAAAGAACGAAACGATCATTTTTTCAGCGGGTTGCGCAGACATCGGCTCTTGGACCGATGGCTGGATTCCAGATAGTTTACGGGAAGAAATAGTATTGGTCCTTTAGAATTTCTGGCAGCAACCGGCCTTGGTCGGTATCAAACCTTGTCTTCCAGATTCTCGCCGTATTGAAGACATCGTCTGCGGAGCCACTATTTGCCACCTAAGCCCAGCCCTTTCGCATTTGACAGGCTTCTTCCAGAGGCCTGCTTAGGCTATAGTGGAGCCATTGCGTTCAGGACTATGAGCGACAGCTTTGTCCGCATAGCGGTCACTAACGAAAAGTCTGCAAACGACCGCTCTGAGCCAAAGACGGTCGTCCCTGTATGTTATTATTGGTGAGGCCAAAGAATCCGGAGGAACCGAAATGCTACTCCGCCAGTTCCGATTGACCGTACACGAAAGCAAGGCCGAAGAATTTGAGACGATTTTTCGCGATCAGATACTGCCTCTTGTGAAAAGCCAGGATGGCTTGATCTGGGTGGCGGCCGGAAAGCCTTGGAGAGGCGACCCGAACGCGTTCTGCATGACCATGCTTTGGCGCGACTTGGCTTCGATAAAAGCTTTCGCGGGCGACAACTGGCTCAAAGCGCGGATCGAGCCCCAGGAGCGAGATTTGATTGCCTCGGCCAGCATCGAGCACTTTGAGTTGCTAGGAGCTGTAGGTCCCTGAAATATTAAGGGACGCTCCGTCCGCATAGCGGAAACTCGCCCAGATTGTTTGAATGTCCACCCCCCCCAGAAAACCGAGGAACCTCCTGCATCTAAATAAAGAAGCAACTGCAGGAGTTTGATCCATGAAGTACCTGTCTGCCCTCGGCGTTCTCGTCGGGGGTTTTCTTTTGC
>NZ_JBQFTB010000031.1:0-7431 GCF_056538465.1 Ruegeria sp. BG6
GCCTCCAATCCCGATGAAGAATCGGTAAAAGCCACGCTTGGCACTTCGGACGACGGAAGCCTTTATGCCGACGGCCAGGAGGACGATGATGCTGATGGAGAACCGGAGGGAATAGTTCAAACCCCGGATGGAGAGGCGGAAGACGAACTTGCAAGTAACGGCTGACCGTAAAGTTAGAGGCGCTAGAGTAAGGATTTAGACGCAATTTTCGAAAGTACCGGCCTCCCGTTGGATTGAAACTGGCCCATTAGTTAGATGGCACTTTCACCAATTTGGGGCCACCTAAAACAAAACTTAGGCGAAACTATTTGGTCCGCTCTGGGCTCAAAGCAGCTATTCTCAGCCGGCCGCTAGGATGACGTTCTGGGCGATCCAGGTCTTTTACTCCACGACGCGAAAAACCTCCCAATATGTTGAGCCGGAAACTATCACTTCCCCCATCTTTTTCCCCCATTCGGCATGCATCTTGATCGAAGCGATTTTATTGAAAAACGCATCCAGTTCGGCGAGATTTTCGATCTCGAATTCGTCTTGAATGATTGCTTCCTTAGCGCCAACCGAACCGGTAAAGATCCGGCTTTTCGACATATCGATATCTGTCTGCGAGCCGATCTGCTCGGCCCATTCTTTGTGAAGCGCCAACGTCTCTGATTTCATTCCGAACTTGGCCTCGCAGGTCCATCGCGCGATCATCATGAGGTGTTCCCTTCTATAAGTGTAAAATGTTCTGACCTGCCCCGTCAGCAACAACCAAGATGACAAGGCAGGCCATATCTAATTCAGTACCTTCGATCTAAGGAGCAATGTTCTGGTTGATGCGAAACAGGTTGTCCGGATCGTACTGACGCTTCAGTTTGAGAAGCCGCTCATAGTTGCCGCCAAAATTCTCCTGCGCGCGCCCAGCATCATCATCATCCATGAAATTGATATACCCGCCAGGCTCGGAGTAAGGCGCTATCGCATCTGAGTAATCACGCACCCACTTGGTATGTGCTGCATCGTCGGCCGGATCGTCAGATGCGGCCAGAACAACCATCGAAAAATTGGCATCCCGATGCCCGAACGCCGTTGCGTCCGCGTCCACGTCGTGACAGGCGCCGTCGATCGGGTAAAGATGCATGGTGGAGCTGACCGTCGGCGCGTTGGGCCCGTGCTTGACGTGGGCGGCGATTGCCTCATCGGTAAGTTCCTTGACGAAATTGCCCTTCCAGTACTGCCGGATGCCCTTTGGAAATAGGCCATCGAAGGCCGCGTTGATAGCTGGATAAGGCACAGGACCGACATGTTCAGCCTTGACCTCGGCGACTTCGTGGAATGCCTTGAACTGCTTTTCTCCTTCTGCCGGATCGCCTGACCAGCAGGCGACGATGGCGCAAAACATGTCGCCGTGGCGATCTTCTGGGATAAAAGGCAGCGGCGGAGCTATCTGGAAGGCTGGAAAGGCTCCCATCTCGCGCGGTGCCGTCTTTATGTAATCTCGGTAGAACTTGAAGATCGTCTCAGTCTCTTCGATCTCAAAGAACATCGGACCCCAGTAAACTGTGTCCACCGGCTGAAGCTTGTACTGGAGTGAGGTGCAGACACCGAAATTGCCGCCGCCACCACGGATCGCCCAAAAAAGATCGGCGTTTTCGTCTTCGCTGGCGATCAGCATCTTGCCATCCGCTGTCACTACGTCCGCCGAAATCAGGTTATCGAGAGAGAGACCATGCCCGCGCGACAGGTAACCGATCCCGCCACCAAGCGTGAGCCCGGCGATGCCCGTCGTCGATATTACGCCGCCCGTCGTGGCAAGGCCAAACGCACTGGTAGCAGAGTTAAAATCGCCCCACGTTGCGCCACCCTCGGCGCGAACTGTCTTTGCGCCAGGATCAACACGGATGCTGCGCATGTGCGACAGGTCGATGACGACCCCTCCGTCATTTGTGCCAAAGCCTGGGCCACTATGCCCGCCGCCACGAACCGACAAGTCGTGCCCATTGTCGCGCGCGTAGTTGACGACCGTCATCACGTCTCCAGCATTGGCGGCCCGCACGATCACAGCGGGCTTTTTGTCGATCATCCCGTTGTGGACCTTACGCGCGTCTTCATAGTTGGCGTCATCCTCAGTTATGACTTCCCCGCGTAAAAAGTCACGGAGTTCACTTAATGTCTTGGCTGTCATAATCTTCCCCCGTCGTTTCAAGTTCACCCGCCTAATAGACGGTTTCCCTAAGAGCCGATCAGTGGACCTGGGTGCACAAAATAAAGGCCGATCGCAAAGAAAGCACTGGTCGGCTTATGAACTGCGATCTTTCGGCAGGCTAACATAGCATAAGAAATAAGCCTAATCTGTCATGCATTGGGCTCGGAAAACTGCTCACTCAATGGACAACCGCAACGGGCTCGATACATTCAATCGCGATTATTGGCAGGCAATTGCCAATCTTGATAGCTTCAACGGGTGATCACCGACAGGAATTGCATATGACCCGCCGACTTGCCGCTATACTTGTCGCCGACATGGTCGGTTACTCCCGGCTCATGGCGGCCGATGAGGAGGGTACGCTTTCTCGGCTCAAAGACCTGCGTCGGGATATTATCGACCCAAGCATCCAAGGGGCCAATGGCCAGATCGTTAAACTTACCGGAGATGGCCTGCTCGCACTATTTAGTTCTGTCGTTGCTGCCGTTGAGGCCGCGGCCGCCCTCCAGAAAGCACTCTCCGCAGCAGAAGCTGCGAACCCAGCAAATCGCCGGATCAGCTTCCGCATCGGATTACATCTTGGCGACGTGATTTTGGACGAGGGCGATATCTACGGCGAAGGGGTCAACCTTGCGGCCCGACTGGAAAGCATGGCCAACCCGGGCGGCGTTCTAATATCTGACGACGCCTACCGGCAAGTTCGGGGCAAAACTAAGATTTCCTTCGTCGACCTCGGCGACCTCGCACTAAAAAACATTCCTGTGCCCATGCGCGCTTACAAAATGGAAATGGAAGACAAACCTGACGATAAGATTATGTCGTTGCAACCTGCCCACAAACCCTCCGTCGCTGTCCTTCCATTCCAGAACATGTCTAATGACCTGGAGCAGGAATATTTCTGCGATGGCGTCTCGGAAGACATCATCACGGAATTATCGCGCTTCCCAGAGCTTTTCGTTATCGCCCGCAACTCTTCGTTCTCGTTCAAAGGCCGCCCGGTCACTCATCACCAGGTCTCTCGTGAACTAGGTGTACGCTACATGCTCGAGGGCAGCATTCGGCGCTCCGCCAACCGTGTTCGTATTACAGCTCAGCTAATTGACTGCACAAATGGAGCACATGTCTGGGCCGAACGCTACGACCGCACACTTGAAGACATTTTCGCGCTGCAGGACGAAATTACACGCAACGTCGTCGGTGCCATCGCCCCTCAGATCTCTATGGCTGAAATCGGCCGAGTTTCCAATGCACATAGCATCGACTTCAACTCGTATGACCTCTCACTTCAGGCAATGGCAATATTTTACGCGGGTGGCTTCCACTCCCAGGAGAAATTCGACGAAGTCATTTTAACCTCCAATCGCGCTATCGATCTCGATCCGCGCAACGTCCAGGCCCATTGGATCAAGGCATATGCCTACCTAATGCGATACTTATATCAGTTCGATGAGGACCCAACTGAAACACTGAATATGGCGGAGAAGAGCGTTGAGCCCCTATTCCGGGGCGGTCAGCTTGACCCACGCGCCCTTTCCGTCCGCGGCATGGTTCGTCACTTCCGCGGCGATTTCGATGGTGCCGAGGCCGACTTTAACTTGGGTTTCCAACTAAACCCGAATTTCGCCCGCAACATCTTCTTTCTGGCATGGCACGAGTCTTTGGTGGGTCGAACCATTGAAGCGCGTGAGCACGCCCAACTCGCACTCCAACTCTCACCACGTGACACGGATCTGTGGGTCGGCGACGCTTACTTGTCGCTTGCTCAGGCAGCCTTCGCTGACGCGGATTTCGAGGACGCCATGCTATGGAGCGAGCGAGCCATCCAGATGACGCCCCGCGCTCCGATCCGCCGCGCAGTGATGATCGCCAGTGCCGCGCATCTCGGTCGACCTGAAATCGGTCGACAACACGAACAGGCGCTCGCAGATTTCGCTCCAGCCTTTCTCGGGAGTATCCTGTCCGGCGACTTGGTCCTCTATCGCCTTCCCCAACACAATGCATTGTTAATCGATGGTCTGCGGAAAGCCGACCGGAAGCGCTAGAAAAACGGCGCATAAACCCAAAAAATCAAGCAAATGAGTTTCTGCTCCGGACTTGAAGCAGTCGTTTGCTCAGCTGGTGTTTCGGCACTCAAAATCTTCCTTCAATTGATGCCTGCTTTGGGCTCGATTCGGTCGTTCGCTGCGCGATACATACCCTCGTACAACGCTGGCCGTACTTGATTGCGCAGGCCACAGTTTAGCTTGGGAACAACCAGACCTGTTCAAGTCGCTAACCGCAAAGAATTTCTGCCTTGCGGACAAAGCAACCATTAGTAACATTTGCGCAGCTAAACGGATAAGGGGTTGTATACTAACCAGCTTTGGCTATCACAATGTGCTGCGAACTTGGCTTCCAAGAAAACAGAAGCGCCAGAACTAACTGGCACCGCTGTGAACTAACTTGATGCAGTTCAAGCTGTAAGAAAACCGTCGTACCAGGCCATCAGATCGATTCCGTCGCCCGTAGCGTTTGAGCCATTCAGAGCATCCAGTTCGCCTTCCCATCCGACAGCGAGTTCATAGATCCCAAGGTCTTCTAGAGACGCGAGCGAAAAGTCTGCCAGGTACATGGTGTCGGTCTGTTCAACGATCCCGGTCATTAGCTCGGCATCCAGGGCTGCCTCGTCCCAATGACCTCCGGAAGTGCCGCGCCCGCCACCGCCTTCCGCCGGAATATTATCTCCATACAAAGTCGTAGCTTCTGTCCCAGTGTATACAAGATTGCCCTTCGACTTAGTTGTCAAATCGTTGCCCGCAACATCCCAAAGGGTACCAAATCCCAGCGCGTGGATCATCTCGTGAAGTATCGTGTCATCAAGCACGCCGAGTGCATCGAGAGAGGCCGCATCGGCAAGGTCGATGGTAAGGGTGGCGCCAGCCGGTGTTTCAGCCGTGCCGTTGCCGTCCCAGTCGTTTGCTGCGTAAATATTTGCCGATGCAACCTCTCCACCCAGCGCACCGGTTTCAAGTTTGACTTCGACATAGAGGTCATCAAGCACAAACTCCGTACCATCTGATTTCAAGCCGTTGTCATCGTCCGTAAAGCCATATGCAATGACCGAAGAAAGAAATTCCGCTGCCGCTTCGACATAGCCTTGTATGGTTGTCGCGATCGAAGTGTTCCAATCTGACCCGTTTCCTACAAATTCGATCTGAAAATTAAACGGATCACTAGTGCCGCGATTGGTATCTACGTTGATAGTATCGTCGAACCCGGTATCGAGAGTGCCCGAAGTGTAGGTAGCTTCCACAGTGCTGCCACCGCCGCCTCCATCACCACCGCCATCATCGCCACCGCCGCCGCCCGGTCGACCACCACCGCCACCGCCGCTGCCACCACCGCCGAAGGGATTGCCCATGTTGAACTCTTGGTAGTCAACGAAGGTTGCGTCGGAGCCTACACTGGTTTGGTTTTCGAAGGCAGAGGGCTGAAGGAGTGCGCGCAACGCCTGGCCATCTGCCGGCGTAACCGGTTCAAGCCCGGTGGGAGCGTGAGCCTGCTCAAAGATACCCAGGCCATCTCTGCCTTCAACATCAGAGCTGCCGAATGGATTGCCCGTGTCGAACACTTGGTTGTCATCGATGGAGCTCTCACTAGCATGATTTTCAGCGGTGGTGGGCTGAAGGAGTGCGCGCAACATCTGGCCGTCTGCCGGCGTAACCGGCTCGGGTCCGTCGGGAGCGTGAGCCTGCTCCAAGATAAATTGATCAATGGCATTAAAGAAGTCGTCAAACAGAATTCGATCAAAACGTTTTGCGTGCATATTGGCTATCTCCGAATTGAAGCCCCCACCAATACATCTGACTATTAGAATAAAATAACGTGCTTTAATGTGCGTGGAATATGCCGTTAACGTCTAGTTTATGTATTGAGCGGTAGTTCTTTAACCAAGCCGTCGCACAATCCTACCCCTGTAAAGGTATAAAATGGGCTCGGTGCGGACATTCGAAGTTCACGACAAGGAGCGAATACCGGCTGTGCGGACAAAGCTGCTATCCATCATGCGCCTTACGTGCAGCGTCAAGACGGCCCAAGCCGCGACAACTCGCTTTCCCAAATTTAAGTATTTCTCACGTGGCATACGAAGACGAGCATCGAAACAGGCTTTTGTGATAGTCTGATGACACCAGCTGGTAAACTTAGGGGGAAAAGATGTCAGATGTTGAAAGTGTAAAGGCGCTCGACGCGTCCATCATTGAAGGGATCAATGCTAAGGATGCGGGTATGGCAACAGCCGCTTATGCCGAAGATGGAGCCCTCATGCCACCTGGTGCTCCTACAATGTCTGGCCACGCTGCCATCCGAGAGTATTGGCAGGCGGCAATTGATGGTGGCCTGGAGAACGTTTTGGCCAATCCGACCGCAGCTCATGTCAGTGGAGACATTGCAGTTACGATGGGGACGCTGACAGGCTCAATGGGTGGGCAAGAACTTGCTGGAAAGTACGTTCTTTACTTTCGAAAAGGCAACGACGGCTGGAAGGTTCAGCGCGACATTTGGAACTTCGACGCATGATGCTGAGAGTGTGCGGAACAGCCTAAGGGTCGATCTAACTGCTTTGCTTTAACAGGTTTCGCTACTAAAAAGTGACTTACGTAGCGCGGTGACGTGACCATTACCTATCAGGGCATGGCCGCAGGTTTTTGACGCCATCGCCCACCTTAAGGATAAGACAGGTCTAGTATCCACCGGTAATTCGACCTTAGGCTGGGCATTACACCATATGCCATTAATTGGATTGGTCGAGTTTTTTGTCCATTTTCGCAAAGGACGCAGCCCAAAATTCCGCCAGAAATGCCGCCGCCTCTTGTTCCGAGATTTCTGAACGGTTTCCAGCTACATCAGTTGCTTCGCCGAATGTGTAGCGCAAATCAGTGCCACCATTGATTTCCGTCAGATGATAGGTTTCCGGCAGACTGATGTGCGGACGGGCGGGATCTTGGATCCGCGTCGAAAAGTACTCAAACGGCTCCCAATCAGTGACGCGATAATAAAAGTCTGCCAGCTCATGAGCGCAATGATAGTTAGATCCGGGGGCAAGACGTCCTTGCGGATTTTCCACCGTGACCGTCTTGATGCGGTCCATCCAGTTCTGTTTGAGCTCAGGAGCTACCAGAAATTCCCAAACCACGCCGATAGGCGCGTTGAAATGGTGTCGGAAAGTCCAAACGCCATCCTCTTCGGCGAGATAATGGCGTTGGCGT
>NZ_JBQFTB010000032.1:0-6682 GCF_056538465.1 Ruegeria sp. BG6
GCCTCCAATCCCGATGAAGAATCGGTAAAAGCCACGCTTGGCACTTCGGACGACGGAAGCCTTTATGCCGACGGCCAGGAGGACGATGATGTTGATGGAGAAGCGGAGGGAGCAGATCAAACCCCGGATGAAGAGCCGGAAGACGAATTTGCAAGCAACGGATAAATGTAATGTAAGAGGCCTCAGAGCGGGAATTTAGACGCCTTCTTTGATATTGCCAGCCTCCAGTTGGATTGAACCCGATTTATGCATTAGGTGCCACTATCGCTACTAAGTGGACAACCTAAAACACAACTTCCGCGAAACAACCATGTTCGCTTTGGGCTCTTCTTCGACATCTGAGCGGTTCGGTCAGATGTCAGCTAAGCCGCGTACAGAAGCCCTTCAAGACGACGGAACCGAGGTGCGGGGTCCGCTTCAGTGCCTTAACGACCGCTCCTGCCAGAAACGGCCATTCGCTGCTACAGCTTCAAAGGTCTGGGTTGCGGGACTAAGCTGCCCTTAGGTGCGCTGCGGCACGTTTGTTTTGCTTGAACAACTGCTCAGCGGATAACGCGTACACGCCGCGTAAGAAAATATTCGATCGAACAGAGCGCATCGCCGCTCAGATGACAGTTCGGACATATCGTACAATTGTGTGTATGATGCCGCCGAGCCATACGCTCAAACAATTTCGGACAAAATTTAATGTGGAGACGATAGATGCAGCATTTGCATACCAAAGCCCGCAATACTTTTGTCGCCTGTATTAGCTCGTTCTTTGTTTTCGTGCCCGCAGTCTCAGCGGAGGCTAATTTCCAGACGACATGCAACCCAAAAGCGGACCAGGTTTTCAACGAAGGTCTGAATCTAATTCACAACATGATGTACATTCAAGCCGAAGAAGCGTTCAACAAAGCAGCGTCTGCGGATCCAACTTGTGCCATGGCACAGTGGGGCATCGCGATGTCGAACTTTCACCCTCTTTGGCCGGGCACTCCCAGTGAAGCCGAAACAGAGAGAGGGTCTGATGCAGCGGAAAATCTCGCGTCAATGTCCTCCGAAAGCGCCGTTGAACAAGCATTGATCGACGCCGCTGTTGCTTTCTACGCCTCAAGCCAGGAAGGTTACCGCGCTCAGCTTAAATCGTGGGCGGAGAAACAGGTGGCAGCTGCGGACCATCATGCAGACGACTTGGACGCCGCGGCGTTTGCGGCGCTGGCGCGCCTTGCAACGGCGCCGCGAGGGGCAGACGGAATCAAAGTAAAGTCGCAGGTGGGTGATACGCTCGACGCGCTTCATCAAAAGGCACCAGAACATCCTGGCGTCATTCACTACGCGATCCACGCCTATGACAATCCGCCACTCAAGGAGCGAGGCAGGCCGTACGCCGAGATTTACGATAAAACCGCTCCAAGCGCTCCACATGCGCTGCATATGCCCGCTCATATCTTTACACGAACGGGAGAATGGGAAAAATCAATTGATCTGAACAGCCGGTCCGCTGAAGCAGCTCTTGAGCAATCAAAAGACGTGGTACAAAGCCACTATGCGCATGCGATCGACTACATGGTTTACGGCCACCTACAACTTGGGAATACAGACGAAGCTGCAGGGCTGGTCGATGAAATGCTCGCAATTCGAAATCATCAGGCCAGTTTCGGAAGCGCTTATGCGTTAGCGGCTGCACCCGTTCGGCTACCTCTTGAGCGGGGACAATGGGACGTCGCGGCGGCACTGTCGCCTGAGATGCATCCGGTCATTCCATGGGAGAAATTTCCACAAACTGTAGCCATGCGATGGTTCGCGATCGCTATCGGCGCGGCCCGTAGCGGTGATGTCGATACAGCGCAGAGCGCGCTTGCCGAGCTCAAGTCTTTGCACGCTGTGATGAAGGAGCGTGGGCAGGGCTATTGGGCGCAGTTGACCGAAGCACAGATCATGTCGGTGGAAGCCTGGATTGAACTGGCGGGTGGGGGCTCTGAGACCGCAGTTGCTAAGCAGACAGCCGCGGCTGATCTCGAGGATAAGATTGGCAAAAGCCCAGTCACACCCGGCCACGTCCTTCCGGCACGAGAACTTCTCGGGGACATGCTGATAGAGCTTGGAAAACCCAATGAAGCTGCGGTCGCTTATCAGGCGACGCTGGAACTTTCTCCAAACAGAGCAAGAAGCCTCGCGGCACTTCAATAAGTGGCAACAACACACTTGGTCGGTGCTTTGTAGTTTTTGCAGCAGCATCGACCGATTTGGGCAAAAGCAGCCGCATAGCGATCATGGCCCGAACGACTGCCATGCGGACTTACCAGACGGTCAACTATCGCGTCGCTTCGAGGATAATTGAAACCACGTCACTTTTAAAAGACGGTAGTCTCCGTTAGCCTAAGCTACGAAACTAGTTAGTTTGCTGGGTTGACCGGCCTCGCAAGAGCACACTGTGTTTTGAACGTCGGCAACCGGCGGGAGTAGACTCACATGAGCTTCATTTCTATGCGGTCAATCTGCCAAAAACTTGTTCAATGGATGGGCGCGCTGATCGTGGCTTTGCCTAGCGGCGCAGTCGGTCAGTCTGACACAGCAACAATTCCTCGGATCGGTTTGCTAACCTGGTCGGCGTGTGAAGAGGCGTGGCTGTTGAACAGTTCCGGTCCCTTCTTGCGAGGGCTGGACGAGCTTGGACACAAGCCAGGCGAGTCAGTCTTGATTGAGTGTCGGAGTGCAGGCAAAAGTTATGACGGATTATCAGCGGCGGCGGCCGACCTCGCGCAACTCCCATTAGATATAATTGTCGGAGACTCGGAACCGGTGGCCCACGCCGTGCGCGCCGAAACGTCGACGATCCCGATGGTGATGATTATTAGTGGCGATCCGTTGGACAGCGGTCTGGCAAAGAGCCTTGCAAAACCGGGTGGTAACGTAACGGGCGTCACCTACTACGCCACGGAACTCACTGCCAAGCGGCTGGAATTCCTGGCAGAGTTGATTCCAGAACTGAAAAATGTCGGCGTCCTCGCCAATCCGAACGTGGCTTACATGCCTTTTGAAGAGGATGCCAAACGGGCCGCTTCGCGGCTGGGTATCACTGCGACGGTATACCAGGTTCGTGAACCTGAAGATTTAATAGAGGCGTTCTCGCAGATGAAGGCCGACGGCGCTCAGGCGGTCTTCGTGCTGCCTGACTTGATGCTCTCTAATCAAGTTACAACGATTGCCGAACTCTCTCTGGATCATGGATTGCCGTCGATGGGATGGGGTGGATGGTTCACGCCAGCAGGCTTTTTGATGGCCTATTCGTCGGATTATTACGCGATGCATCATCGGCTGGCCTTCTACGTTGACCAAATCTTGCGTGGTGCAAATCCGGGTGACTTGCCAATTGAGCAACCAACTACTTTCAGCCTGTCGATCAACATGAAGACGGCAGAGACCCTTGGTTTAGAAGTGCCGCAAGGGTTGTTACTTCTGGCGGACGAGGTGATCGAATGAAGCACAACTGCAGGGCTTTTGCTTCGATTGATGCAGCGTAGCCGTGGAATGTAAGCGCGGAAAACCACGTCGGTCTCTGTTCCGGAAATACTTCTTTGTTTTGTTCGTTGCTGTCAGCGTTCCGCTTCTAGCAACTGGAGTGAGCGACGCATGGTTCGGCTATCGCGACCAACGCGCCTTGCTTAACTCACTTTTGCGGACGGAGGCGAATTCTGCGGCCGCCCGGATTGAGGCATTTCTCGAAACTATCGAAAACCAACTCAGTTGGACCGTTCGGCTAAACTGGTCAGCAGAAACTCTCGATCAACACAGATTCGATGCTTTGGGAGTTCTACGCCTGGTTCCAGCTGTCGTGAGCATCACGCTCGTAGATGGCAACGGGGTGGAACAACTATTCGTCTCCCGGATCGAACTGAACAGAATCGCGAGTGGGATTGATCGGTCCCGTGATCCAGCGGTATCTGGAGCGCGATCCGCACAGTTATGGTACGGTCCGGTCATCTATTACCAAGAGTCAGAGCCGCACATGACAATCGGTCTGGCCGGCAATCGCAAGTCCGCCGGCGTCGTGATCGCCGAGATCAATCTAAAACTCATCTGGGATTTAATATCGGCCATTCAAGTGGGAAACAGCGGCCAAGCCTTTATTTTGGATGAAACCTATAAGCTTGTCGCACACCCTGACATCAGTCGTGTTCTGCGCGGCACTGATGATGTGACCTTGCTCGCCATGCGCGATTTGCTACGGAAAATTGATGAGGCGGAAGGAAATGCCGTCGTCGCAAAAGACACGTTCGATGGAACTGTCTTAATTACTATGTCGGCCGTCTCGGGAGCAGGATGGGTGGTTTTCGTCGAGCAACCACTGTCTGAAGCATTTGCACCGATCTATTCTGCCTTGTGGCGTACAGCAGGGCTGCTGCTTGCAGCGGCCGCGTTCTCCGCTTTGATTGCCTATTGGCTCGCTCGGCGCATGGCCGGTCCCATTGGCAAACTAGAAAAAGGCACTGACCACATCGGCGCCGGCGATTTTGGCTACCGCATTGAAATCGCCACGGGCGATGAACTCGAACTGCTCGCGGACCGGTTCAATCTTATGGCCAGTGAACTCGCTGTATCTCAAGAACGATCAGACCGGATCGCTAGGCTGAAGCGCTTCCTCGCGCCGCAAGTCGCCGAGTTAGTTGAAAAGTCAGGAGATGAAAGCGTGCTTGCAGGACAGCGCGCGGAAGTTGTCGTCGTCTTTTGCGACCTTCGCGGCTTTACCGCTTTCTCAGCCGGATCAGAACCTGACGAGATAATGCAGGTGTTATCTGACTACCATGAGACACTCGGCTCCATAATCACACGCTATGAGGCCACGTTGACGAACTTTTCGGGAGACGGGCTGATGATACTTTTAAATGCGCCGGTACGATGTGCAGAGCCAGCAATACGTGCAGTGGACATGGCAATCGACATGCAGACGGAAGTTCAAAGGCTCGTCTCCCAGTGGCGCTCCTGTGGTTATGAACTCGGGTTCGGAGTTGGACTTGCGATCGGCCAGGCAACGGTCGGTCGAATTGGCTATGAGGGACGCGTCGAATACACTGCTATTGGTAACGTCGTGAATTTGGCTTCGAGACTGTGTTCATCTGCTGACAATGATCAAATCCTCCTCGATCCCGTTTTGGCAGAGGCTGCGCGTGAAAAGTTTTCGTTGGTCTCACTCGGTAGCCGGAGATTCAAAGGCTACGAGAAACAACTCGTCGTATTTAGCGTTTCTCACAGTTAGTTTAGCATCCCGTCGGACTAGGAACTGGATTGCCAGACACTGCAATTCGATACTTGCCGCTTGTAGCTCTAGCGGAAGTAATTGGAACCAATTCAATCTGTCCAAATGATTTGTTGGTGGCGGGTTTACACGCATAAGACTGGATCTTCACCGGAAGCTGAAAAACGGCAGGTTTGGGCTCGAAGCGGACAGTCGGCAAATTTGGTGGAGCGTCTGCTTCGCGGACAAAGCTGCTATGCATCATGCGCCTTACGTGCAGAGTAAACGGCCCAAGCCGCGACAATTCGCTTTCCCAAATTTAAGTATTTCTCACGTGGCGCACAAAGACGAGCATCGAGACAGGCTTTTGTGATAGTCTGATGACACCAGCGGGTAAACTTAGGGGGAAAAGATGTCTGATGTTGAAAGTGTAAAAGCCCTCGACGCGTCCATCATTGAAGGGATCAATGCAAAGGATGCAAGTATGGCGACAGCCGCTTACGCCGAAGATGGAGCCCTCATGCCACCTGGTGCTCCTACAATGTCTGGCCACGCGGCCATCCGAGAGTATTGGCAGGCGGCAATTGATGGGGGCCTTGAGAACGTTTTGGCCAATCCGACCGCAGCTCATGTCAGTGGAGACTTTGCAGTTACGATGGGGACTTTGACAGGCTCAATGGGCGGGCAAGCACTTGCTGGGAAGTACATTCTTTACTTCCGAAAAGGCAACGACGGCTGGAAGGTTCAGCGTGACATCTGGAACTTTGACGCATGACGCACGGAGGGTCTGGAACAGGTCAAGGGTTAATCTAACTTCTTTCCGTAGGCAGGTCGCGCTCATTGAAAGTGGCTTGCGTAGCGCTTTAACGTGACCATTACCTATCAGGGCATGGCCGCAGGTTTTTGACGCCATTGTCCACGTCACGGATAAGACAGGTCTAGCATCCACCAGTAACTCGACCTTAGTTTGGGCATTACACCATATGTCATTAATTGGATTGGCCGAGTTTTTTGTCCATTTCCATAAAGGACGCAGCCCAAAATTCCGCCAGAAATGCCGCCGCCTCTTGTTCAGAGGTTTCTGAACGGTTTCCAGCTGAATCAGTTGCTTCGCCGAATGTGTAGCGCAAATCAGTGCCACCATTGTTTTCCGTCAGATGATAGGTTTCCGGCAGGCTAATGTGCGGACGGGCGGGATCTTGGATTCGCGTCGAAAAGTACTCAAACGGCTCCCAATCAGTGACGCGATAATGAAAGTCTGCCAGCTCATGAGCGCAATGATAGTTAGATCCGGGGGCAAGACGACCTTGCGGATTTTCAACCGTGACCGTCTTGATGCGGTCCATCCAGTTCTGTTTGAGCTCAGGAGCTAACAGAAATTCCCAAACCACGCCGATAGGCGCGTTGAAATGGTGTCGGAAAGTCCAAACGCCATCCTCTTCGGCGAGATAATGGCGTTGGCGT
>NZ_JBQFTB010000033.1:0-2500 GCF_056538465.1 Ruegeria sp. BG6
GCGAAGCTCTCCGAAGCTACGCCCTCACCGGTGCGACTGCAGCCGAACCTTTCCGAACTTTATCGCTCCAAGGTTTCCGATCTGGCGCAGGTTTTGTCGGATCCGTCGATCCGTACAGGGGCCTTGGAGATTATCCGGGGCTTGATCGAACGTGTTACGATCAGGCACACCAACGATGGCGTTCAGATCGACTTGGAAGGTGCGTTGACCGCGATGATTGGGTTGGTCCAGAACGACAAAAGCCGCCTTGCGGCGGCTGGTTCGGTAAAAGTGGTTGCGGGAGGACGCAGCAGACGATCACGGCAGGCGGGAGGCCCAAAAGCAAAAACCTCCGCGGCAGGACCGGCGGAGGCATCGCAAATATCGCTGGTTGCGGGAGCAGGATTTGAACCTGCGACCTTCAGGTTAGTAGCCTGACGAGGTGAAGACGTTAAGCAATTGATCCAGTGGATCAATTGTAGTCTGAACGGGCTGTTCTGAGAGTTTCCGACGCTGGTTGCGGGAGTAGGATTTGAACCTACGACCTTCAGGTTATGAGCCTGACGAGCTACCGGGCTGCTCCATCCCGCGTCAGGGTCGGAAAGTGTGTCATCGTTTAGAGAGGTTTTGGGGGATTTTACTAGGTTTGGCGGTGACCTACTCTCCCGGGGCTTAAGCCCAAGTACCATTGGCGCGGCAGTGCTTAACTTCCGGGTTCGGGATGGGACCGGGTGTTTCACTTGCGCTATGACCACCAAACCGAGGAAAATCCCCGTCGCTCTTTTTGCGAAGCAAAAAGGCGACGCGCAGGAGGCAGCGTATTCGCGAAGCGGATGCGCGTTCCTGCACAGTTGTTATGTCAATCAACAGTGCCGCTTGGCGCGACACAGCCATCCCTAGTCAAAGAGGTGTATGTTTTTGATTTGTCTTTCCATTACTGGATCAAATCAAGCCTATCGGGCGATTAGTACCGGTCAACTGAACGCATTACTGCGCTTACATCTCCGGCCTATTGACGTGGTGGTCTTCCACGGCCCTCAGGGAGACCTTGTTTTGAGGGGGGCTTCCCGCTTAGATGCCTTCAGCGGTTATCCTGTCCGATCATAGCTACCCAGCACTGCCGTTGGCACGACAACTGGTCCACCAGTGGATCGTTCACCCCGGTCCTCTCGTACTAGGGGCAACTCCTCTCAAGTCTCCTACACCCACGGCAGATAGGGACCGAACTGTCTCACGACGTTCTAAACCCAGCTCACGTACCTCTTTAAACGGCGAACAGCCGTACCCTTGGGACCTGCTCCAGCCCCAGGATGAGATGAGCCGACATCGAGGTGCCAAACACTGCCGTCGATATGGACTCTTGGGCAGTATCAGCCTGTTATCCCCGGCGTACCTTTTATCCGTTGAGCGATGGCCCTTCCACTCGGGACCACCGGATCACTATGGCCGTCTTTCGACTCTGCTCGACTTGTCAGTCTTGCAGTCAGGCTGGCTTCTGCCATTGCACTCAACGAGCGATTTCCGACCGCTCTGAGCCAACCTTCGCGCGCCTCCGTTACGCTTTAGGAGGCGACCGCCCCAGTCAAACTACCCGCCACGCAGGGTCCCGGATCCGGATAACGGACCGCGGTTAGACATCAAGAGTGCGAAGGGTGGTATCTCAAGGGAGGCTCCACAGGTACTTGCGTTCCTGCTTCAAAGCCTACCACCTATCCTGCACATCACAATCCTGATGCCAGTGCGAAGCTGTAGTAAAGGTGCACGGGGTCTTTCCGTCTAACCGCGGGAAGCCTGCATCTTGACAGGCAATTCAATTTCGCTGAGTCGATGTTGGAGACAGCGGGGAAGTCGTTACGCCATTCGTGCAGGTCGGAACTTACCCGACAAGGAATTTCGCTACCTTAGGACCGTTATAGTTACGGCCGCCGTTTACCTGGGCTTCAATTCAAGGCTCTCACCTCTCCTTTTAACCTTCAGGCACCGGGCAGGCGTCAGACCCTATACGTCGTCTTGCGACTTCGCAGAGCCCTGTGTTTTTAATAAACAGTCGCCACCCCCTGGTTTGTGCCCCCAGCCCCTAGTTGCCTAGGAACCGGGCCTCCTTCTCGCGAACTTACGGAGGTATTTTGCCGAGTTCCTTCAACATCGTTCTCTCAAGCGCCTTGGTATGCTCTACCAGTCCACCTGTGTCGGTTTAGGGTACGGTCTGATGGAGGGCTATTTCCAGGAACCACTCAGCAGCCCAATCAATCCGATAAGATTGAACTACACCTGTGATCCGTCACATCCTCCTGGCCTAGGAATATTAACCTAGTTCCCATCGCCTACGCCTTTCGGCCTCGGCTTAGGGGCCGGCTTACCCTGCTCAGATTAGCTTTAAGCAGGAACCCTTGGACTTTCGGCGAGAGTGTCTCTCACACTCTTTGTCGCTACTCATGTCATCATTCTCACTAGTGATCTCTCCACCGGATCCCTCACAGGCCGGCTTCATCGAAAGAACTCGATCCGTCATTACACCCGC
>NZ_JBQFTB010000034.1:0-4594 GCF_056538465.1 Ruegeria sp. BG6
GAAACCCGGCGCTTGCTTCACCGCAAATCCGTCGCATAATCAAACCAATCAGATGCGCCGACCATCTCTTAGCTCAGGACGCCATCTGTCCAATTGGTGCCGACGACGGGCAATCTAGGGGGTCAAATTCAACGCAGTCTTATCTGCCGTCTTGGACACTGCATCTGTGCCCCCGAAGCGCGCGCTACGAAACAGTTGCTGCCAGCTTTGTTTCGACTAACCTGCCGACATGAATACTTGACAACGCCAAGCTCCCGAAACTGCAGCTTTGCTAGACAATTTGGCAACGCCTACTTGAGAGTTACGGAATTCAGGACTTCGGTTTGAACAACTTTGGCATCCGTATCGCCAGAAACCTGCCGGATTTCAGCGCATTCCGGGTAAACTGCAGCGCCGGGCGTTCGACAAAGTTCCAAGACAGATAGGCAAATGGAATGGTCAGAAGCGTCGAGATGACAAAGTTTTGCATGGGCGCGCCATCCGTTCCGATAACATCGGATACAATTTGCTGAATGAGGAAGCCATACAGGTAAATACCGTAAGAAATGTCACCCAGTTTCGCGACGCCCGCGAACAATGGAGACGGCGCATAGGCGAAAGCAAACACACAATAAGGCAGGATCAGTAAGCTGACGGCTTCATTTCCGGCCCAACTGTTTGCAAACAATGGTCCAAGGAACATCAGGCAGACTGCGAACTGAAGGTTCAAAAGATGATGCGGAACCCAGATTCTGAACACCGAACCAAACAGGAAATACGGCATCATCTCAAGTGCGTTAATGGAATGGGTTCCCCAATAGATCGGGGCATTCTCCGGAACATTGATGCGCGCGAAGTAGAGCGATAGTCCAGCCAGTACAAAGGCGGCAACTACAACAAGGTATCTGGACTTCGGAAGAACCAGAATCAGGGGCAACATCAGATACATGAAAAACTCGACCGGCAAAGTCCAGAGCGACCCGTTAACCGCCCTTGGATAGATCGTATCCTCGAACACTCCGGGAAGGGCATATTGCGGATTGAGCACCAGATTTTTCAGGTAGTCGTAGGTCTGGGAGGAATCAAAATACTCACCCAGCGTCAGGGATGTGAGCAATGGGCCGGCAATCAGAACGCTGCCGATACACACCGCCCACAAACCTGGCATGATCCGGGCGGTGCGCCGCGCCAGATATCGCAAAATATTAGGATCGTTGGACCAGCTTTGCGCAATCAGATACCCGCTGATGACGAAAAAGATCTTAACAGCAAGGGTCTGGATCGAATTCCCAAGATAACCCGGCGGGACAGTGCCGGTCAGCGGAAACGCATGTCCGTAGATGACCAGAATTGCGGCGACGAGCCGCAATATCATAAAGTTGTCACGGTGCCGCTGGTCAGCCATTGTGGGCCTTCTTTCTTTTGCGGAAGACCTTGGTTTTCTTCCACGAACCGGATTTTTTGAGCTTGTCGCGGACCCGCCTCAGCTCTCCGGGGGACATGTCAAAGCACGCGCTGATTACCGGATCCTTACGGCCGCGTCTGCGTGCAGGCCACCTCAGGGGTGCTGTCAGCTTCCAACTCCAGGAGGACAGGATTTCCGACACTTCTGCAAGAAGCTGGGTGCGTTCTTCCATTGCATCCTGACCAAGCTGCTGGCGCAGTTCGCGGGCTGATCCCGGCGGCAAAATAATCGGCATCTGATCCAGCTTTTGCCAAATTTTCTCGTGATTTGCCTTCCACTCGGCCTGATTGTGATCGGATCGCGATGACCTGTCATTGTCGGACCACCAACGATACACGCTGGTCACGCCTGGATAAGAGTGCACGCCCAGAATGGCCGCACAGTGCATCAGATAGTCCCAGTCTTCGGTCGTTGTCAGCGATTCATCAAAATGGATGCGAAGATCGCTAAAGGCACTTCGCGGAAAGGCCAACCCGACCGGGGGGCTTTGGTTCACGTCGAGATGTTCGTAAAAATTGAACGTCTTGGGATAGAGCGAAAATTTGGAAGTGGCACGGATGCCGTCATGGCCGCGTACTTTGGCCATGGTGACGTCCTGACGTACGGTGGCGCTGCGCAGTACGCGCCCGGGCTTTTCCTTTGACAATTTACGGAAAGAAGAGACCCAATTCGCAAAAGGCATGTCGTCATCGTCCAGAATGGCGACATAATCACCCCGGGCCTCGGCAAAGCCTACATTCAGCGGCCGGGTCCGGTTGCCTTCATCTACAAGCACAAGGCGGCATTTGTCGCGCAGCCGGCCGACACAATCGTCAATTGTACGTTCAACAAGTAGCTGCCGTTCAACCGGCAGCTTGTGCCCGACGATTAGAACTTCGAAATCCTGGTCATGCTGTGCGGCAAGGGCGGTCAGAACTTCTTCGAGGCAGGACAGGCGAATGCCTTGGGTGCGGGTCAGTACGGTCAGAAAAGGGGTCGTCTGGTTGATTTCTTCGGGCGTCTTGTAGGATTCGGATTCGGTGACGGCACCGGCCTGAACCAGCATCACGAACTGATTGATCGTTGCCGTTTCGTCGACTTGCCCACGATAGAAACGCAGGGCCTCGTTCAGGTGCGTACCATCGGCAAGAGCTGGATGGGTGCGCGGGAATTTCTGATCGCTGTTGGCGATGCGGCAGGGGTTGCGGTCGACGATCTGCAAACCGGCGTGATGCAGAACCCTTTCCAGCGTGGTTTCGCTGAACAATCTGCAATGCGTGTGGTCGAGCAAACCGTCTTGCGTATAATCCCATTGGCCAAAAGCTAACTTGAACCCGACATCACGATGCGCATTGTTGGGTACGCTGATAACGGCATGAGTTTCGTGTTCCGCAATCAGGGTTCGGATAACGCGCAAAACATCGTCACCTTCCGGCAGATGCTCCAGCGTATCCAGCATGCTCAAGGACAGAAGCGGACGGCCGTTGATGATCTTGCGCAATGCCGACAGGGTTCCCTCGGGGTCGCCAAAAAGCAGTTGGTGCGCTTCGAACCCGCGCTGTTTCAACGAAGCCGGCCCCGCGGCCGCACCATCAACGCCCACGTAGATTGCACCGCATTCCTCGGTGATGGCCTCCGCCATCCGGCCGAAGCCGCAACCGAGATCGAGGTGAATGCCGCTTTCCTTCGTGGACTGGTCCCGATACCGCTTTAGCAGCACTACGGCATGACCCATCACGTTGTTCGGCCAATAAGGATTGTCGTAGTCATCGTGCGGATTGAGCGTCATAGGTCGTACCGGTGATTGGTGTAAAAGTAGTTTGACGTGAATTCTCCGATTTCATTTCCGGCGTCTCGCGGTGCCGGCAGGGTTCCGGCTTTCTTTCGTTCCAGAAAATTCCTCCGAGCGGCTTTTTCCTGCTCGGAACCCTTTTCGAAGTTCCTGAGGATTTTGCCCAGCATGTCGACTCTCGACCACTTATGCGCCATCAAAAGAGCGGCCTGCGCAGAATAGAAAACCTCAGCCCCCGATGGTTGCCATTCCGCGTTTTCGCCCAGTTGTTTGTCATGGAAAGCGGTCGCTTGAGGAAGATAGATCACCTTTTTTCCGGCCTCGCGTACTCGCCACGAGTAATCGACATCATCGCAATACAAAAAAAAGCTTTCGGCATCAAAGCGCCCAATTTCCTCGAACAAAGCCCGGGGTGTGATCGCGCATGCGGTAGTTGCCCAACCTGTTTCACCGGTTGTAGGGTTGTAATCCTTGGGGTGCTCAATAGGGATTTGTCGGGCTTCTGTCATACCCGTGCTTGGCTGTGCGAAAGGTTCTATCATCTTTTCCAGCAGGCGCGGAGACACAACCACGTCAGGGTTCAGTATCATCAGATAGTCGGCAATCGCTTCCATCGACAGGGCGTTGTGTCCACCAGCAGAGCCCAGATTGTGTCCAAAATGGTAGTAGTCGATTTCAATCCCGCCTGCATAGGTATCCACTAGCGACCTCAATACATCATCAGTCAGACAAGGATCGGGCGACGTGTCACCAATTCGAATTTTCAAGTCGGAAAGCACGTTGTTTTCCTTGGCCAACTCGAATGATCTGGCGAGACATTCCACCGTACGAAATACGTTTTTGGCATCCAGACAGTACACAATCGTTTGAACCTGTAGCGAAACATCCTTTATTGGGTTGCCTACTTTGTTCGCCAATTCATCTCTCATGGCAATCTCACTCCCCAAAAATTCGAGATATTACCCAACTTTAGAGCTGTGTTACCGATCATTTTTTTTTTGGCGCGCTTCAAACCAAACTCCCAACCTTTACACACACTTATCCGATTACGTGATAACATTAGTGGTCTAATGCCTCTGGCGCGCCCAACATCTAGGAAACCGCATCGTGCGGAAAGCGACATTGCACAATCTGGTCGGCGTGTATCTCCAAAATTAGGATGCCGTTATGGAGATCAATTAGGGACTTGTAAACCCACCTGGCAGCTGAGGGAATGCAACTGATGCCTGTTCAGTTATTTAGCTAGAAATCAATTCCTTACTAAGAGCAGGGTATCAGTAACACTGCCTCTGTCCGTCGTCAGGGATTTTGGGACAGATGGCGTCCTGAGCTAAGAGATGGTCGGCGCATCTGATTGGTTTGATTATGCGACGGATTTG
>NZ_JBQFTB010000035.1:0-3444 GCF_056538465.1 Ruegeria sp. BG6
GGGGTTTTATCTTTCACTCAGCGGCTTCTTCGTATTCTGACATTGGAGGGCATGTGCAGATGAGGTTTCTGTCGCCGTATGCGTTGTCGACGCGGTTGACGGGGGACCAGTATTTGTCGACGCCCATGGAGCCCGGGGGGAAGCAGGCCTGTTCGCGGGTGTAGGGGCGGTCCCAGTCGCCGACCAGATCGCGCACCGTGTGGGGGGCGTTTTTGAGCGGGTTGTTGTCCGCGTCGATCTTGCCGTCGATGATGTCCTGCGCCTCGGCCCGGATGGACAGCATGGCATCGCAGAAGCGGTCCAGCTCGGCCATGGGTTCCGATTCGGTGGGTTCGACCATCAGGGTGCCCGCCACCGGCCAGGACATGGTCGGCGCGTGGAAGCCTGAATCGACCAGTCGCTTGGCGATGTCGTCGACGCTGACATGCGCGGCCTCGTCCAGCGGACGGGTGTCGAGGATGCATTCATGCGCAACCCGGCCCGTTTCCGAGGTGTAGAGGATCGGATAGGCATCCTTGAGCCGTGCCGCGATGTAGTTGGCGTTCAGGATTGCCACTTTCGTCGCCTGCGTCAGACCCTCACCGCCCATCAGCAGCACATAGGCCCACGATACGGGAAGGATCGAGGGCGAGCCGAAGGGCGCCGCCGAGACCGGGCCCACGGCGGTGCCGTATTCCGGGTGGCCGGGCAGATGCTCTTCCAGATGCGCCTTTACGCCGATCGGACCCATGCCGGGGCCGCCGCCGCCATGCGGGATGCAGAAGGTCTTGTGCAGGTTCAGGTGGCTGACATCGCCGCCGATCTTGCCCGGCTGGGCCAGACCGACCATGGCGTTCATGTTGGCGCCGTCGATATAGACCTGACCGCCGTGGTCATGGGTGATCTGGCAGACCTCCTGCACGGTTTCCTCGAACACGCCATGGGTCGAGGGGTAGGTGATCATGCAGGCGGCCAGATGGTCGCTGTGCTTTTCCGCCTTGGCGCGGAAATCGGCGACATCGATGTTGCCCTTGTCGTCCGACTGCACCGGCACCACCTGCCAGCCCACCATCTGCGCCGAAGCCGGGTTGGTGCCATGCGCCGAGGTCGGGATCAGGCAGACATTGCGGTGCCCTTCGCCGCGGGCGAAGTGATAGTTGCGGATGGTCAGCAGACCCGCGTACTCACCCTGCGCGCCCGAGTTGGGCTGCTGGCTGATCGCGTCATAACCGGTGATCTGGCACAGCTTGTCGTTCAGATCGGCAATCATCTCGTGATAGCCCTGCGCCTGATCTTCAGGGCAGAACGGGTGCAGATTGCCGAACTCGGGCCAGGTGACCGGGATCATCTCGATCGTGGCGTTCAGCTTCATGGTGCAGGACCCCAGCGGGATCATCGCCCGGTCCAGTGCCAGGTCGCGGTCGGCCAGACGGCGCATGTAGCGGGTGATCTCGGCCTCGGCCCGGTTCTTGTGGAAGATCGGGTGGGTCAGGTACGCGCTTTCGCGCAGCGCATGTTCCGGCAGGCGGTAATGCTTGTTCGAGCTGTCATCCTTGCGGTCGATGCCGAATGCACCCCAGACCGCCTCGATGGTCTCGGGGCGGGTCTGTTCATCAAGGCTGATGCCGACCTTGCTGTCACCGACCTTGCGCAGGTTGACGCCCCGGGCCACGGCGGCCTCCATGACCGTCTTCTGCAGATGGCCGACCTCGACCGTGATGGTGTCGAAGAACACCTCGGGTTCCACGGCAAAGCCTGCCGCCTCCAGACCGTCGGCCAGGCGCGAGGTCTTGCGGTGCACCGATTGCGCGATGGCCTTGATGCCGTCGGGGCCGTGATAGACCGCATACATCGAGGCAATGACGGCCAGCAGCGCCTGCGCGGTGCAGACGTTCGAGTTGGCTTTCTCGCGGCGGATATGCTGCTCGCGGGTCTGCAGCGCCAGGCGGTACGCCTTGTTGCCACGGCTGTCGATGCTGACGCCGATGATCCGCCCCGGCATGGATCGCTTCAGCTTGTCGGTGGTCGCCATATAGGCGGCGTGCGGGCCGCCATAGCCCATCGGCACGCCAAAGCGCTGGGTCGAGCCGATGGCAATGTCCGCGCCCATCTCGCCCGGTGACTTCAGCAGTGCCAGCGACAGGATGTCGGCCGCTACGATGGCGATCGCTTTATGTTCATGCAGCGCCGCGATCTCGGCAGAGAAGTCGCGCACATGGCCATAGGTGCCCGGATACTGGAAGATGGCGCCAAACACCGCACCAGCATCCAGCGTATCCGGATCGGCCACCTGCACGTCGATGCCCAGAGGCTCGGCGCGTGTTTTAATGACCGCGATGGTCTGCGGGTGGCAGTTCTTGTCCACGAAGAAGGCCGCGTTGTTGGCCTTGGACCGGCCGCCGCGCTTGGCCATCGCCATCGCCTCGGCCGCCGCGGTGGCTTCGTCCAGCAGCGAGGCGTTGGCCACGTCCAGCCCGGTCAGGTCGCTGACCATGGTCTGGAAGTTCAGAAGCGCCTCAAGACGGCCCTGGCTGATCTCGGGCTGATAGGGCGTATAGGCGGTGTACCAGGCCGGGTTTTCCAGGATGTTGCGCAGGATCGGCGCCGGCGTGGTGGTGCCGTAATAGCCCTGACCGATCAGCGAGGTCAGAACCTTGTTCTTGCGCGCCACCTCTTTCATGTGGAACAGCGCATCGCGCTCGGTCATCGCCGGACCCCAGTCCAGCGGCTCTGTCTGCCGGATCGCCGGCGGGACGGTGGCGTCGATCAGCTCGTCCAGCGTCTTGAAGCCGATCACCTTCAGCATGTCGCGCATCTCGGTGGGCGACGGGCCGATGTGGCGGCGATTGGCGAAGTCATAGGCTTCGTAATCGGTCAGTTTGAAGGCCATTGCAGCGCTCCTCATGAAATGTCTCACCCAGCCGCTCTGGCAGGAGCCTCCGGCGTGGGGTAAGGGCCGTCCTGGAACCTGTCCGGGGACAGTGTCAGGCCCAAACGGGCGGAGCCCAAATCAGCGGCTCCGGGTGAAAGAAGGGGCGGATCCCGTCGGAACCCGCCATTTGCTCAGCCGATCAGGGCCTTGTAGCCGTCCAGATCCATCAGATCCTCCAGCTGCGACGCATCCGCGATCTTGATCTTGTAGATCCACGCCTCGCCCTCGGGGTCGTCGTTCAGCGAACCGGGATTGTCCGCCAGCGCCTCGTTCACCTCGACAATCTCGCCATCCACCGGCGCATAAAGCTCGGACGCCGCCTTGACCGACTCGATCACGCCGATCTCGCCGCCCTTCTCAAACTCGTCACCCGCTTCCTGCTGCTCGACAAAAACAACATCGCCAAGCTGCTCAGCCGCATGAACCGTAATCCCCAGCGTCGCAACTTCTCCTTCAACTCGCAGCCACTCGTGCTCTTCAGAATAATACGTCGACATTCCTGTTCTCTCCTGACTTCAACGCTTGTAGTTTTG
>NZ_JBQFTB010000036.1:0-2563 GCF_056538465.1 Ruegeria sp. BG6
TATGACCTGTGGCATGGGCCTTCAACGACCTCAGAGGGCCCACCCTCAACACCCGAAACACCCGAAACCACTGGGGCATAAACGGGGGCATGTTCCGTAGCAAACGGGTGCCACGGGTATCGAAGTAACGATGTTCCGATGACCTGGCTGGGGTGGTAGGAAACCTTCCCCACCGATGAAACCTATCAACTTTTCCAACCGGTGACCGAAACTGGGGCGGTTTCGGGGGCATTTAGAGGGTGAAGCGACGGGCGGAATGGAGCGTCAGCGGGTCAGCACGGGATATTTTCGACCGCCGGAGAGGCCGCTTACTGGCGCTGACGGCATCCGTAGGACTGGACCGCTGACGAGTCGTTCCGGGTGCTGGCGGTGGTCGCTAGTGCTGGCGGTTTGCGGGGGCTTTGGTGGGGTGAGCGGAAGTTCAAGCCTAGTGCAGCGAATGGCTGCTGAGAGCCCGGAGCGGACAGTTTCATACTGCTGGACGTGTCGTTAGTTTTGCTGTTCTATCGGACACGCATCGAGTGAAGCGGTCGTCGACCAATCTTCTATTCCTTTGCTGGCAAGATACTCTAATGACTTTTGGTATGGTTGGAAGATCAGAACATGGGGGAAACGACCGAATGATGAAGAAGGTACTGATCGCATCCGCAGCGATGTGGGCATCTGTCGCCGCCGCGCAAGACAACCAAATTATTCACGATGCAGAGTTTTTTGTACTAAATGCACAGCATGGAGATCGCTGGGCAGAAGAGGATGCAGCCATTCAAACGAGATTGGCGGAACTCAAAGAAGAACACGGGCGGCCACCAAACATCGTCTATATTCTTTGGGACGATCAGCCGTTTGGCATCGTGGGCTTTCCGGGAATTCAACAAACTCTTGGGTTTTCGACGCCTAATCTAAACGAAATGGCGGCCGAAGGAATTAACTTCACTCGGATGTACTCCGAGCCGTCTTGCACTCCAACTCGAGCCGCATTTCTAACAGGTCGCATCCCTGTCAGACATGGCATGGGTGTCGTGGGGATGCCCCATGAGTACGCGGGTCTACGAGGTGACGAGGTTACGATTGCCGAAGTACTGTCCGAAGTTGGCTATGCAACTGCGCACTATGGAAAAGGGCATCTGGGGGACATCGAAGAAAGCTACTTGCACAACCAAGGTTTCGACGAAGCTCTTTTCACCCCGATGAACCAAATAACATCTCTCTATGACGCTATGGGTTCCGCTGCCAATGCAACGCTTGGGTTCCCCAATATTGGTCCAGAAGACCCATACAAGTTAGATGACCCGGGTCTTCTTCCTGAAGGTTGGGTTCAGACGATTGACGGGCGAAAAGGCGAACTAGGGGAAGAATGGGGATTACCTAACAACGAATGGTATTCCAAAGTCGATCCCGAAAGCCAAGACAGGATGATCAACTTCATCCGACGGAACGCTGAAGCCGAAAAACCATTCTACGTACAGTATTGGCCCAATTGGCTGAATTTCCTTCAGCCGGATATCGAACGAAACACATTGAATGGTGGCAAAGTCGCTGAGGCATATCACAGGCTTGATCTGTTCGTTGGTCAAGTGATGGATGAACTTGAGAGCCTTGGTATCGCCGAGAACACAATCTTCGTGGCGATGGCGGACAATGGGCCAATGGTTCACAATCCTCCGCCAGGGTGGGGCATGACGCAAATCATGTTTTCAGGTGGAAAAGGTGATTTTACCGAAGGCGGCGTTCGTGTGCCGGCGTTTGCGTGGTGGCCCGGTACGATTGATGGCGGTCAATTGGTTGGCGACATGGTACACGTCACAGATTTGTTTACAACCTTCGCAACTATTGCCGGAGCAACAGATCACATCCCTCGCGACCGCGTTATCGATGGCGTCGACCAGAGCTCATTGCTGTTGAACGGAGATACTTTCTCGCGTCGTGATTGGGTGCATATTTACCAAGGTCACACACTCGCGGCCACTGTGAAAGGGCGTTACAAGCAGCATTGGATATCAGCGGACCCGGGCGCCGCATCTGGTATCGGTGCGTCATACTACGACCTTTACCAAGATCCACACGAAGAAAGCCCCCACTTGGTTCCTCTCATTCACACTCTTGGACAATTCAAGATGATGCGTATGCGACACGAGCTGCTGAAAGAACAGTATCCCGATAAACCAAACGCACGTGGAATTCCTCTGACAGGGTTATCAAACGCCCGTCCAGAAACTCTTGCAATTGCGGACAGGCTTGAACGAAATCTGCAAGGCCTGCCGGTAACCGTGCAGGAGTTTATTCAGCGTCAGCCCAGCTTCGAAATGATGGATTTTGATTGGGGAGATTGACTGCAAAAAGGGGCCCGCAAATTGCGGGTCTTCGTTGGCAAACTCCACAATCGAAAAGAAACGACTTTCGAATTCAGCCTTTGGGTAGCAAAGATGTCGTTCACGCGGCCCCCAACTCGACACCGCAGTGAACGGCAGCTTTGTCCGCAAACCAGACATTCAACCAAAAAACCTGAACGTCCGCTCCCGTATAAACCGAGCAACCTCCTGCATCTAAATAAAGAAGCAACTGC
>NZ_JBQFTB010000037.1:0-2396 GCF_056538465.1 Ruegeria sp. BG6
CCTCATCCTCTGTGGTTTGCGATAGGACGGAGGTGTGCATAATGGAGAGTTGAATGACCGTTTTCGACGAGTGGCTTAAAAAGCATCGGCCAGACTGCCCGGAGCTGGATCGTCGTCTCAAGGGCTCCATTGCCTATTTTGTATTGATTTGGAGTTACTTCGAGCAACAGATCATCGAGCCTGCAGACGCTCGGCTGCTGAGAAAAAGCGCGGAAGCCAATAAGCCACACGAAGCTACTAACTATGATCGGATCGAGGAAGCGGCGGCCAATGGGTTGGGCGACTTCACTGCGACGAAGGAATTTATTAGAGCTTTCGCGTACTTCAGTGATCGGCACCTTGAACTTGAAGGAGCCAATATATCGTCGCACTTAGAAGAGCTAACACAGGAAGCCACCAATTCCAGGAACCGCATCCAACAGGTCTTCAGGGACGATCCAGACGACTATACCCAACGGATTGCAGCGCTATTACATGTCGCATATTGCCTAAGAACCAATCTCATTCATGGGTTCAAATGGCATTCCGGGCTTGTCGGTCAAGAGGTCAATTTCAACCATGCGTCGCAGGTATTGATGCTTGCTGTTGACCATCCCCAAAACCCCGTTGAAGTTTAGTATTTGTCCCAATTTCAGCGGCCAAATTCGATCAAAATGAGCCAAAAACAAGCCACGATCCCCAGATGGCCGTTTTTGCTATAAAAATAAGGGGTTTTAAGCCAATTTCAGGCCGGAAATTCTTCCAGGGCACTCTATAGGAGAGAAGAACGCGATTATGCACCTGATGCCAGCCCCTCATAAACGGTCTAATCAGCCGTCTCCTGATACGGGGTGCGTGGCTAAGCCGGGAGCATCAATGATGGGAGATAACCATCAATGCAAAATAACAATAAACCTGCAACTGGAACGGAGGTAACCGAGCAAGTCCAACGTCTAGCCAAGGCCTATGGCGATCAGATCGTTCGGAGGGACAACAAGTTCTTCGACGTGGAGAATCTGAGTGTTCCCCTGTCGCGCAATGACGTGGAGCGGATGATCCTGAACCGGGTACGTGACGAGCACCCCGAAGTTCCACTGAACAAAGAACTGGTCAAGGGTCTATTCAAGTTTCTGATCGAAGCGCAGCATACTGACGCCGACCGATCGTTTCAGGTCTGGAACGGAACGGCCATCTGTGAGGCCGGAAACTCTAATCGACTGATACGGTCTAGGGGAGCGGTCGCCGCCAATACATGGGTCGAACCCGAGTATCGCAAACTCAAGATCAATTCCGCTGAGCTTGGTATCATCGGGCAATTCTTCAATGAGTTCTTTCAGCTTGATCACGACCGACAGCAGTTCCTGAACTGGCTGGCATGGAGCCTTCAGAACGAGGGAGAAAAGCCAGCTTGGGCTCCATTCCTGTATTCGCGGGGAAGAGGTACCGGGAAAAGCACCACTGCTCGCATTCTGACCGAACTCTTCGGCACCCAGAACACCGTCGTTCCGAATAACGTCAGCAAGCTAACGCAGCAATTCAACGCCACGGTTCTGACAAGCAAACTTGTGGTGTGTGAGGAAACCCAGATCAAGCCGGGGTCGCCACAGGAAAACGCAATCAAGACCTTCATCACAGACCCTTACGTTCTAATAGAGCGCAAAGGGATTGAAGCTGAACGCGCCAGGCAGTCTTGCTGCTTCTTGTTCACCTCGAACATCTGGCCGTCATGGATTGGCGAAGGTGAGCGGCGTTACCTCGTAATGGACGTAAACCATGACGGACGATCAGGGGGCTCTCGCGCCAATGAGTTTTCGAACCTCGTCGGTCGGGTTCATCAGTTCCTTGATGATCCGGCTAATGTGGCTCGTGTCTATAACGCCTTGATGCGGAGACAACTGCCGGAAGGCTTCAGCGCCAAGAGCCTGAACATCGCTGACCATCAGACCCCGACCATGGAACGCCTGCGTCAGACCAGCCGTGACACTATCTTAGATCGGTTGGAGGAAGAACTGAATGAGCGTGGGCTCGTTGCCTTGCCTGAAGCTGAAGTGGTTGAGTTCGTCCAGGCGCACCTCAAGGGAAACATCAACCAAACCAAGCACCTAATGGATGAGCTCGGCTGGCAGAAGACCAAGGCCAAGTGGGATGGCAAAGACTATCAACGCGCGATCTGGGTCAAGTCCGGTTACTGGATCGACAGGGGCAAAATCCACGGTCCTGACTTCGAGCCCGTGAGCATCAGTGATCACCTTGCTGGTGACGTCCGGTTCGCCGAAGTGGAGATCATATGATGGATGGTCAGCACTTCATATTGAGAGACGATTGCGAGATCTGGCTTCAGGACATCATGGACAATCACTACGAGGAGGCCCTTTCGAGGGCCACCTCCGTCCTATCGCAAACCACAGAGGATGAGA
>NZ_JBQFTB010000038.1:0-2159 GCF_056538465.1 Ruegeria sp. BG6
CCTCCGCCGTCACTGTGTTTGCCTGATCCGGCACTGCGGACCTTCGCCGCGCTCAACTTGTAGAGTGATCCGGCCATATCCCCTCACAGCAACTCTTATCCCCCGTTTTATCCCCTCTTTTCTATGCGGTTTCAAGACGCACTTTGAGGCACGGCGATCGTCAAATTGATAAAAAATATTGTTTTTGTTGAAAAAAATAGTCTTTCGGACGAATTGTGACGCATTGTGATGAATGTGTTCAATGCCGTGTGGGGGCACCAAAACTCCTAATTTATCAAATATATAACAATTACTTAATATGTTCTTGCTAATTTTAATCCACCCTACTAGCCACCCTTTTGATGGTTGAGAAATATTTCTCAAGGCCTGCGCGTTTGGACAAAGGAAGACCAAAACCTGAACAGAGCTAACCTAAATTAGCGGACTCGAAGGGGAGCAGTTCATTTTACGCATCAGAAAGCTTGAGCAAACGGCTCGTGGGGACATAGTCCTCTGCTCTCAGTACACCTTTTGGGGCATGGTGCGACGCGCCGAACTCGTACCCCCTCATTGAAATCGTAAATCCTCATGAAGGCGCGCCGCTCCACACTGCTACTTGTTCGGCTTGTTCAAATTGGGTCGGTTGAATGGAAAATGCGGTTGTGTTCTGACATCTAAAAACCGCAATTCAATTCTCCAGCGAGCTTTTTGGGGCTCGTGGGGCAGCGCGCCGAACCCAACAACCCGCACATAACCGGTCGCAATATTCGGAATGCGCAAAAATCAACGCGTGCCACCCACGGTCAGAGGATTGTATGGTGGCAAAATTATGCCCGCTGCTCGTTACGAAACTTACGGTTTGCCTTTTGGAAACAGACTATTTCGCCAGATTTTGCAATGCTACGGGAATTCCCCAATTTCGAGGATTGGGTGCTCAAGGTAAGTTGTCTTCAACGAAACACTACTACCACTCCGGAATTCCCCCTTGTGAGAGAGGGGCTGGCTCTTACCCCCTCGTCCAGCCCCTCGCTTCACCCATCACAAAGCTATCAATTGCGACAGGCAGTATGCTTGATCTGATTGTAATTGGCAGTGCATATCAGCTTCACGGTTTGGTCCACTCGCTTTTTTCGGGGAGTTCCAGGTGTGCGACACTCGGGTCGCGTTGTTTCAGAAGCCATTTCGTACTATTTTCTTCAATCTCGTTGAACACTTTTTTGGTTTAGGGTTGCAGCGTTATGCGGCTTTTTCTGATCGGCGTTGTTGTGATTTCGCTGTCCGCGGCTGTCTCTTGAACGAGGTACTTCAGGTCCGATTTTGATAGCGATGTAGTCGGTCCCCCCCCGGCACACCAGTTGGCGACGTGCTGTTCTAGATTGAAGGAAGTAGAAGCGTCAATGTCAGCAATTCCATAGTAGATGTCGGTATCTTACTAAAAGTCCGAGCGAACTGCTTGCACAAGGTCCTGCTGACATATCAGTCGCCGAAATCAACTATGCGGTTGTGGGTCGTCAAGGTTCAACTCTCGCTGCGCATCATCAGCGGCGGCGAGACAGGCAATGCAGAAAAACGAACGGTACTAGTTGGCCCGCGCTGCAAGCTAGCTAGAGGGGACAAGAGCAACGCGGGCCCCCCGAAGGGTGGTAGTAATAAATAGTTAGCGTGATTGCCTGACCCGGCTCCGCGTCGCAGCGCCGCAGGCAAGAAAAATCCGCGCTGCTGAGGGATGGGATCATTCGCGGCGTAGGGTTGCTCCGCAATTACTCCCCGACAAGGCGTGCCACGGCGCGCAAGATCAGGAAAAGAGCACCGGCCCAACCCATCAAGCCAAAGGCCTCAATATCCAACGTGGCGCCAGCCAACAGGAAGAACGGGATGATGAATGGCCATTGAATGTGCTCGATCTCATGAAAAGCACGGTCATGATGGTGGGCAAGATGTCCGACAACTGCGCCTGCAACCATGCCTGATAAAAGAAACGAAACCTCCAGCAATAGCGAAAGACCCGCTGTCAGAAAGACGATACACACCGCTTCGGCTTTCAGGGGCTCTCCCGTTTTCAAGCGCCCGGTCAGACAAGCGGATGGCACGCCAATCCGGCAAGGAAAAGGACACCAAGGGTAATCAGAAAGCCGGCAATGTGCATAGAAAACCAAGCGTTAAGTTCTTGTCTAGACTAC
>NZ_JBQFTB010000039.1:0-1605 GCF_056538465.1 Ruegeria sp. BG6
CGCAATGCCACGAGCAGCTTGGCTGTTTCTTCCAACTCTTCAGCTGCACAGACCGCCGAGAAGAGGTCCTTTCCCGATACGACAGGTCCGTGATTGGCCAACAGAACTGCACTAAATTTCCCACCCAGTTCGCGGATCAAATCACCGGATTTCGGATCACCCGGCTTGACGTATGGAACCATTTTGACCGTGCCAACACGCATAACCACATACGGCGTAAGCGGTGGAATACAGTCATCTGGATCGGTGTCTTCCAAACAGGACAGAGCAGTGGCCCAGGTCGAATGCAGATGAACCACGGCGCCCGCTTCTGGCCTCGTCTCATAGAAGGCTTGGTGCAGAAAGACCTCCTTGGTCGGCTTGTCGCCGGAGACGTGGATGCCATCCAAATCAATCTTGGCAATGCGTTCGGGGTCGATATCACCCAAGGTGGAATTGGTTGGCGTCATGAGGATTCCGTCATCAAGGCGCGCGGAGACATTGCCCGCTGTGCCGACGGAAAAGCCACGCGCAAACAGCGAAGCACACAGTTCCGACATCTGCTGCCGTAAAGCCAATTCTTCAGATCTCATTTGCCTGCCTCCATCATTCTGAGGGCTTTCGCAAAAAAGTCCGGAGCGCCAAAGTTTCCAGATTTTAGGGCCAGCGCAATGGGTTCAATTTTTCCAACGCTCAGGACTGGCACGCCCGGGTCGATCTCTGGCCCAATTGACATGGCCGGAGACCCCAGTGCCTCAGAGATGACCTTGGCAACAGCTCCCGACGTCTCTCCTCCTGCCACCGCAAGGCGCTTGTACCCAGCATCGACAAGTTCTCGTGCTGTATCTGCAAAGAGATTGTCCAGCTTTTCCGCCACAGCCTCCTGACCGAATTTGTTTTGGATCGCCCGCACATCATCCGGGCTTCCCGATGAATACGCGAGCGGTGCCTGACCGGGATGCGTTTCAAAGAAATCCAGAAGCGTTTGCGTGGTCACATCCCCGGACATGACACCCGGAACATCGATGGCGAACGTCGGATTGGATTCCGCATGAACATCGATCTGCCCACGGGTTGCACCTGAACATGACCCTGCAAGGATAGCAGCGGGCCCAGTGATACCTGTAAACACACTGCCACCTTTTTTGGACGAAGCTCTTCTGACGAAGTTTCTGGGTAGCCCCAGCGCTATCCCAGATCCCCCGGTGATGAGCTGGGCATCCTTCAGAGCCTCGCCCCAAGCCAGTAAATCCTCGTCCGAAATCGCATCGCCGATCACAAAGCGTTCGTCGGCGTTCTGCAAAGCAGCAAAAATCGCCTCCGGTCCTTGCTTCACGGTGTCAACTGGCACCAACCCAACTTCTTCTTCGGTCTGATGCTGCAACCACCGCCTGATGTTGGCGTCCGTCATCGGAGTAAGAGGGTGATTTTCCATCCCAGACTCGTGTATCGGCTTACCGAGCACAAAGAGATGGCCCTGGTAAACCGTACGCCCCGTGGTGGGAAAGGCCGGACAGAAAACCACCTTTTGCGCGCCCAGTTCATTGGCCAACGCTTCCGCAACCGGGCCGATATTTCCCTCCATCGTGGAATCAAAGGTCGAGCAATATTTGAAGATGAACTGCT
>NZ_JBQFTB010000040.1:0-1518 GCF_056538465.1 Ruegeria sp. BG6
AAAGCAGAGATCCCCCGGCAACCCGCTGAGGGCCGCCGAGGGTTCTGTCTATGAAGGTGGTCTTCGGTTGACGACATAGTCAGCCAACCACTGCCAGTAGGCGTCCGCATCCCGGAATCCCTGAGCACGAGCAGCAAGATCTTCTGCTGCCTTACGGGTGCACCCGCCATCGAACTCGGCAATAGCAGCTCGCTCCTCAAACGCATCAATGTCCGGGAAACTCATATCGGGAGCCGTATCTGATCGACGATCGACCGACGCTGCTCGTTACTGATGCCAGCTGAGTAGATGCCGTAGGTGATCCCGTTCTCCGACCGAGCCGATTGATGACCGACCAGCGAGGCTGTGAAGTGCTCAGGAACACCTGTTCGCTCGCACTGGGTGATGAACCACTTGCGTGTCGAATGAAACACCAAGCCCGGCCGCTCCAGACCCAACCGCCGTCTCAGTCTTGCAAACCCCTTGGTCACCTGCGCCACGGTCAGATCAGGAAACAGAGGGCCATGGCTAGGCAGTTGCCGGAAGGTCTCATCCAGCACCGGGTGAACCGGAACCAGTCTCTCCGCAGCATCGGTTTTCAGCAATCGCAGTTCATTGGGTTGGACATGAACGAAGCAACCGAGGTTGCCCTTGGTCACGAGGTCTTCCCGAAGTAACCCAACCGCTTCCCCCGCGCGCAGTCCTGTCAACAGGCAGGTCAGCAGCACGGAATGCAGTTCCCGATCTTTGGCTCCCAGCAGCCGCACGACCTCATCGTCAGTCGGCACGGCATAGGGTTGAAGACGCACCTTGCGATCGAAGAGAACCGTTCGGAAGGGATTAACCTCCAGATGCCCCTCGTAGACCACCCAGTCGAGGAAGTGATTGACCTGAGACCAGATACGCCGCTGGGTTCTGGCCGTTATGGTCAACGACCCCCGAGACGAGTACGCGACTAACTGGTCCAGGGTCATCCCACGTGTCCGTTCTGACTTACCGATCATTGGGGACAGTTGGGCAATTGCTGACAGGAACTCTCGCCCGTCCACTCTGGTCAGGCTGCAAACCGATCGATCGCCGTACCGGCTCGTGAACAACCCGACGGAGTATCGGACCGATTTGAACCCGCTGGGTCGCAGTTCATCACTACGCCGGGCAAGATAGGCGCGGCTCAGGACCTGGATCACTACCTTTACCGGTGCGGCTGGTCGGGTGAAGGCAGGACCGTCCAGAACTGTACCGGAGCCCTCCAGAGTGGCCCGGAGACGCACGAGAGACGACTCTGGCTGGTCAAGCCATTCAGGAACGTCAGCGGAGTTCACCGGTGCAGAGAGGGCTCCTTCTGCCTGCGACCGAACCTGTTCAACCATTGTCTCGAACCGGGCATTGACTTCAGCGGCACGGACGCGGGCAGTGTTGCGATCCCCGGTCTTGAGGCTCTGCTTCAACGCCTGAGCGCCCAGCGCGAGAGCCACGTCAACGGGATAGTTGCGTCTGAACAACCACGTATGGCCCTTCAGATAGGCATAGCGAATGTGA
>NZ_JBQFTB010000041.1:0-1376 GCF_056538465.1 Ruegeria sp. BG6
CAGAAATTCCCAAACCACGCCGATAGGCGCGTTGAAATGGTGTCGGAAAGTCCAAACGCCATCCTCTTCGGCGAGATAATGGCGTTGGCGTTTGGCGCGCAGGCGCTCCCATGATTTAGCCAGATCATAGACCTTCATGCAGACTTCACCAAAGTGTTCAATATCCTGCGAAAATGGCTCCATTATTTCACTGATATCCATGGCATCTGCGGCTGCTTCGCTGAAGAGGGCATAGCTGCGAATGCCCGTACGTTCTGCAACATCTGTCTTGGTCAATCTGTGGACTAGAATGACATCGGCACCGGATATGTCCTTGGTAGGACCCATTTGCATTTCGTCGAATTGGCCATGGTGGGCGATGATTTTGAGGTCCAATGTGCTGACATTTGCGCAAGCATTACAGTTGCACGTTGTGTTCGCGATTATATCCTGGCGTCGTAGCGCAAACGCGTTATAGAGATTTTCGCAAATGGTCAGAAACGTCTCACCCGCTGGAAAATCCTGCCTTGTCGAATACGCCAAAACGGCATCGCCTTCGGTTTTCCAGAAATGCAGCGGGTCTCCAACTTGCTCGAGCAAAACTCCCAGAAGAGATTGTAGGATCGGATTGGCATGATCCATTTCTGAAGAAGTCAGAAATTGTGTGTAGCCGGTAATATCAGCAATAAGCAGATAACCTGTGTGTGTTGTCGTCATATACTCTCTCCCCAAAGAGTACTCGGCACGGATATGTGCGCTCGCTCAAAAAAATACACGCACACATCAATCATGGCCAGACTGTCCAGGCGTTTTCAAAGTCAGACCGACAAGCGCAATGGTTTGGAACACCATCGATCATTGCTGCATAATTTGATGCTTCCAAAGCAATTGTGGCTTGTGCATTGTTAGTAAGAGCTCTGTGAAATTGAAGGGACATCGCGTGAAGATCTATTCCGTATTCGTTTGGTTGCTTGCTCTTAGCTTGACATTTGGAGGCGTTGATTTGGCATCCGCCAAAGAGAAAGGCGGAAACTCAAAAGACAAGAAAGTTCAGCTGGACGGCAAACCAGGCAAGGGCCAGAAAGCTGTGCCTCCAGGACAAATAAAGAGACATACACGGGGCGCCAAGCTTCCCAGCGACTTGGACTACACGGACATTGGAGACCTTGCAGACTGGAAATTAAAGCCTCCGGGAAAAGGCAATCGTTACATACGCGTCAACGATGAGATTTTGGAAGTTACTGATGACCTGTCAACGGTCGTAAACGCAGTTGGCATCGTCGGAGACCTCGCCAAATAAGAGGGCCTAAAAAACTTAGGATACTCTCAGCACTAGAGCCTAACGTTAAACTTCCGGACAAAGCAGACTGTCAGAAACCTGCCCATTGGTCCTTAGT
>NZ_JBQFTB010000042.1:0-1243 GCF_056538465.1 Ruegeria sp. BG6
CATCATCGTCCTCCTGGCCGTCGGCATAAAGGCTTCCGTCGTCCGAAGTGCCAAGCGTGGCTTTTACCGATTCTTCATCGGGATTGGAGGCGCGGACGGCGCCAAGGACGCGGTCTTGCTGTTCCTCCGCGATGATTGTGTCGTCAGAAAAGTCGCCTTTGTAGTGCCCCAACAGGCTGGCTTCCGCGTCATGCACCGCCTCCGCAGCCGCCAACTGATCGTCGGTCGGCTGCCCTATCTTATTTCCGTCCTCATCTGTTGTTACGTCGTGCGCATTTTTCACCGCTTGTGCGGTTTCCAAGTCTTCGGGCGCAATCGTACCGGGGGTGGCCGCCTCATCGGCAAGAACCTGTTCAGCTTCCTCCAGCGTCATCGGAGCCGTGTCCAAATAGTCATACGCCGCAGCAATTTCCTTCACTTCTTCAGGGCTCAAGTCGTAATCTTCACCCATGACATGATTGAAATTTGCGTCGGCTACGGCGAGGCCAGCGGCCAGGCTCACAGGCCCTGTACCTTTCGCATACTGTCCGTTCGCGATATGCGCGAGTTTTGCATTTACACTGGAGTTAATGGCACCATTCAGTTTGCCGAGGTTACGCGGGGCAAGCGTGCCATCATCAAGGAGTTTTGCTTTTCTGCTTGGTGGTCTCGGGGATTGCGCGACACTCGCTTTACTTGTTCGTGTTGTGGTGGTCCGTGCCTTGTTCCCTTTGAATAGACCTTTGACACCGTTTTGCTTCAGGTTACGTCCCAAGGCCTGAAAGTCTTCCTTCACAGCCCGACCCAAACGACTGCCGCTCTTTGATTTGTGACTTTTGCTGGCAGACTTCGTTCTTGTCCCGTTTAGCGTTTTGTCGGAACCCCATCCCTTTTTGGCACCTTTTTCACCGCTGTTGCCGCCCTTTCCGCCACCGTTGCCACTTCCGTTATCCCCTTTTCCGCCGCCGTTGCCCCCACCTTTTCCGTTACCATTTTTTGCATATGCGTAATCGGTGGCGAAAACGGTCACGATTGGCGCGACTACAAATGCAGACAGCACGAGTGCGGAGACACTCACTTTAAGGAAGTTCAACACGTAAGAAATCCTTTTTACGTAGCGAAATACAGATTAGCGGCGACGTGCAAATACCACACTTAAGAGTGTTGTCAAAACGGGGCCAGAATGTGGCAACGATCCGACATTTCGGAGTGGATATTTTTAATTTAACATTAACAGCTTAGCCGTTACTCCCAAAAGAATCAC
>NZ_JBQFTB010000043.1:0-1186 GCF_056538465.1 Ruegeria sp. BG6
CGCTAGCTTTGGATCAACGAATTACGTGAACCGAACACTTGGCGTGATGCACGACTCTGTTCGCAGTGGAACCTAGAAATATGTCCTCAAAACCAGGCTTGTGCGAGGCCAAGACGATGCAATCCGCGTCGCTCTCATTTGCGAAATCGACAATAGCCCGGCCCGCATGCCCAGAGATAAGCCGAGTTTCCGCGCCTGGAATTTCAGACGCTGTCTGATGCAAGTTCTCAAGGATCTCATGCCGCGTATTTGCAAGCACTTCGCTTGGAATCTGAGACCCCACATACGCGGGGATAGGCTCTTGGACGTGCACAACAGTAAATACAGCGTCCGCATCAGCCAATTGGTGTGCGGCCTCAAACGATGCTTGGGTGTCGTGCTCTTGGTCCAGTGCAACCGGGATCAGGATGTTCTTGTACATTTGACCTCCTATCTACTTCTCTGATGATTTCAATCTGGTTTAGTCGGCAGCAGGAAATCTAAACCGGCTCAGACTTTGAAGATTTGCCTGCGCTCTTTGTAGCGGCTGCAACATCATCAACTGTTTGCTCAACAGCTTCAGCCTCGGTTTCAGCGACATATGCTGCACAACGGGCCACGGTTTCGAACCATTCCTGCGCGTCAGCAACCAATCGCTCCGTCGAGTGGCGCTGCCATTCCGCCATACTCTGAAGGGCTTTAGAAGGATCGGACGGGTTCGCGGAAGACACATTGCGTGCAGCTTTTAGAGCCGTCCGGACCGCCTCATGACGCCGTTCGAACCAATGCTGTGCAAAGGCCTCGGTTTCTTCGAGCAATTTCTCTTGCGCGTCCCAAAATTGTTCGATCTGGGCACCGAAGGCCGGATTGCCAGAAATGGGCGGCTGCATTTGCTTGAAAACATCCAAAAGTGAGGTCGGGCTATTTGTGTTGGATTTCTTTGTCGGCATCGAAAATTCCTCCGCATTTTCTGAATGAGCTCTTTTGCCACCTGCGGCGCGCTTTCGCCTTAATACAGATCAATATCCCTTATTTTTAGGACCTTCGGCTAAAGCTGCGACGGGACAGTCGCAATCTCTCCGACATCGGTTCCTAGCAGGCCGGGTTGGAGTTAGAGTAGTCTAGACAAGAACTTAACGCTTGGTTTTCTATGCACATTGCCGGCTTTCTGATTACCCTTGGTGTCCTTTTCCTTGCCGGATTGGCG
>NZ_JBQFTB010000044.1:0-1184 GCF_056538465.1 Ruegeria sp. BG6
CCGAAGCCGGAAGAGATTGTCTCGAAGTTGCGACAGGTTGAGATATTGATGGGGCAAGGCATGTCCCGTCTGGATGCAATCCGGCAGATTGGTGTTGTTGAACAGACCTATTATCGCTGGAAGAAAAAGTACGGCGGAATGGGTGCGGATCAATTGAAGGAACTCAAGCGCCTTCAAAAAGAGAATGAGCGTCTTCGAAAGGCCGTCTCGGATCTGACCCTGGACAAACTGATCCTGACGGAGGCGGCCAAGGGAAACTACTGAGCCCCGCCCGCCGCCGTGCCTGCATCAACCATGTGCGCCACAAACTGCGTGTCTCAGAACGTCCCGCTGCCCGGCAGTCGTTTGCAAGGCAAACGATGAGAGGGGGCGTGTCGTGTCCTGAAATAGCACCGATCCACACAGCGAAAGCTGCCGAAAGGTCGAGCTGACGAGAAGCGCCTGGTGGCGGACATGATAGAATTGGCCCGCCAGTATGGCCGCTACGGTTATCGCCGGATCGCGGCTTTGCTGAGAGATGCGGGCTGGCAGGTAAATGACAAGCGCGTCGAAAGGCTTTGGCGTCGGGAGGGGCTGAAAGTGCCAATGAAACAACCAAAGAAGGGACGGCTCTGGTTAAATGATGGATCGTGTGTTCGGCTGCGGCCGGAGCATCGAAACCACGTTTAGAGTTATGACTTCGTGCATTGTCGAACGGATGACGCAAAGGCGTTCCGCACGCTCCACGTTATCGATGAGTACAGCCGGGAGTGCTTGGCGATCCGAGTGGACCGAAAGCTGAACTCCGGCGATGTCATCGACGTTCTGAGTGACCTGTTCATCATGCGCGGTGTGCCAGGCTACATTCGCTCCGACAATGGCCCTGAGTTCATTGCCGTAGCGGTTCAAGACTGGATCAATGCAGTTGGAGCAAAGACCGCATACATCGAGCCAGGCAGCCCATGGGAGAACGGTTACTGCGAAAGTTTCAATGCGCGGTTCAGAGATGAGTTCCTGAATGGAGAAGTCTTCTACAGCCTAAAAGAAGCGCAGATATTGATCGAAGAATGGAGGAAACACTACAACACTAAACGCCCGCACAGTGCTCTGGGATATTAACCACCGGCCCCGGAAACCATCGTTCTGATGGACCAAAGGCCGGCCTTGCACTAACAATCAAATTAGACCACACAAGTGGGGCTGAT
>NZ_JBQFTB010000045.1:0-1183 GCF_056538465.1 Ruegeria sp. BG6
CTGAGCCTCCCCAACTGAACTGGTCGACCGTTATGTTTAGGAAACGGAGGACCACGAATGGCAAACAAGAGACCGAAGCCCGAAGAGATCGTCTCGAAGTTACGGCAGGTTGAAGTTCTGATGGGGCAAGGCATGTCCCGTCTTGATGCGATCTGGCAGATCGGCGTTGTCGAGCAAACCTATTACCGCTGGCGCAAGAAGTACGGCGGAATGGGCGTAGATCAGTTGAAAGAACTGAAGCGGCTTCAGAAAGAGAACGAACGACTGCGACGTGCGGTTTCTGATCTGACGTTGGACAAACTGATCCTGACGGAAGCCGCAAAGGGAAACTACTAAGCCCCGCTCGCCGTCGTGCTTGTATTAACCATGTACGCAATCAGTTGAACGTTTCCGAGAGACGCGCCTGCCGCGTGCTTGGGCAACACCGGTCCACGCAACGGTGTGTCCCACAAGGTCGCGCAGACGAAGACCGATTGGTGGCCGACATGATCGAGTTGGCCCGTCAATACGGCCGATATGGCTATCGCAGGATCGCTGCTGAGAGAGGCTGGATGGTCTGTCAGTGATGGGCGGGTTGAACGCCTGTGGCGGCGAGAGGGGCTGAAAGTGCCTATGAAACAACCGAAGAAAGGGAGGTTATGGCTTAATGATGGATCATGTGTTCGCTTGAGGCCTGAGTATCGCAACCATGTCTGGAGCTATGACTTCGTGCATTGTCGGACGGATGATGGAAAGGTCTTCCGGACGCTGAACATCATTGATGAGCACAGCCGGGAATGTCTGGCGATTAGAGTGAAGCGCAAGCTGAACTCGACAGATGTGATCGATGTTCTGACAGACCTGTTCATCCTGCGCGGCGCTCCCGCATTCATCCGGTCGGATAATGGCCCTGAGTTCGTTGCACAGGCTGTTCGGGACTGGATCACCGCCGTCGGCGCGAAGACCGCCTACATCGAGCCAGGGTCACCTTGGGAAAACGGATATTGCGAAAGCTTCAACGGGCGGATGCGAGATGAACTGCTCAACGGCGAGATCTTCTACAGCTTACGTGAGGCCCAAATCCTGATCGAACAATGGAGGAAACACTACAACAACAAGAGACCCCACAGTGCATTGGGTTATCGCCCACCAGCCCCGGAAACCATCATCCACATGGATCAGAGGCCAACAATGCACTAACAAT
>NZ_JBQFTB010000046.1:0-1144 GCF_056538465.1 Ruegeria sp. BG6
TCGGACCTTTGGTAGGCGCGTGAGACGGCTGACCCAACCTTGTGCCCGATCGCAGTTTCCTTAATTTCAAAGTCTGTATTGGTCTCTTCGTCGGCCCAGGTCCTAAAGCTGGCACGGAACCCGTGTGGGCGCGCTTCCAATTCCAACCGCTCCATATGGCGGGACATACTGGCGTCGCTGATTACGCCTTTACGGACGCCGGGGAATAAATATCCATCGCGGGCGGCTTCCCGTGCTTTATCAACGATCCGAAGTGCCTCATTGGATAACGGCACCCGAAAGTCATCGGTCTTGCCCCGCGGGCCTTTGACCATTTCTGCCGGGATCGTCCAGACATTGTTGTCAATCTGGTTCGTCTTTGCGAACCTTATCGGTCGAGATCGCAACCCCGTCAGGATCAAAAGCTGTAAGGCAAGTTGAACCGTGCCGCCGCCGTCGAGGCTCTGATAGAACGCTGGAACGTCCCGCCAGTTCATCGATGGTATATTCTTCGCCTTATGTACTTGCTTGCCTAGAAGTTCACGGGCGTCTTCGATGGCGTGGCGGTCAACCTCGTATTTCTTGGCGCTGGCGTAGCTCAGACAGGCTTTCAGGCGCGTCAGAGCTTTCCGGGCGACATCCGTCTTGGTGTGCCATATCGGGCGGAGGGCGTCGGCTATAGCGGTGCCGGTGACATCCTCAACTGGCTTTTCACCCAAGGTGGGCAGGATGTGTGTTTTGATTGGGCTGTACCAACGCCCAGCTTTCCCATCGTCTTTCAGCTGCGCTTTGCGGGCTTCGAAGGCTAAAGGCGCAATATTCTTCAACAGTCTCTTTTCGCGGGCCATGGGATCGCTGGCAATCTGGTTGGCGACGGCCTGCGCTTTTTCTGCATTGCGAACTTCAATAGGGTTGCCGCCACGCTTGACGATCCCCCGGTAGGCGTCAGCCATTTCGCGAGCCTGTGCCAAAGTCACGCCGGGATAACCGCCCAAACCCATCTCTTTGCGCTTACCCGAGTAGGTGAAGCGAAACACCCATTGGTCCCCTGTGGTAAGTCGATAGAGGTACAGCCCTCCGCCGTCACTGTGTTTGCCTGATCCGGCACTGCGGACCTTCGCCGCGCTCAACTTGTAGAGTGATCCGGCCATATCCCCTCACAGCA
>NZ_JBQFTB010000047.1:0-986 GCF_056538465.1 Ruegeria sp. BG6
TGACCGTCGCCCCCCATGAACACGGCGTGATCCGCCTGTTCGCGCTGGACATGCGCCCGGAAGAGGCCAAGTTCCTGCGCGAACCCGGCGCGGCCGATCAGGTTCTGGGTGTCGATGGTCTGGACGCCGATCAAATCGACATTTTCCCGGTCTCCGACCTCGAAGACCTTGGGCTTTATGGCTATCTGCACGAGGGCGGCGGCGTGTCCGAGGATCAATTGGATCGCAGCATGCTTGAAGCCATCGAAGGCTGGGTCTTGGTTGTCCGCAGTGCGGCCTTTGGCGGGCGCGCAGCGCAACTGAACCCTGATCCTCGCCTGCATTTGCTGGGTCTTTTCACCGAAGAGTCCACGAACTGGACCGGCGGTGCAATCGAAACCGAAAGCGCCAAGCCTTTCTCGGCCCCGCAGATGCCCATCGACAACGATGCCCCTCGCCGTGTCGGATCGGCCCTGATGGCGGTTCTCGCCCTGCTCGTTATCGGAGGTGCCCTATGGCTTATCCTGTAACCTTCACCCCGGACAAACGCGCCTATATCCAGACCAACCTGACCCTCGCCGCCATTGCGATGGCGGGCGCGATGCTGGTGCTGTGGTTGATCGGCAACCCCTATGTCTGGACCGGCGCGCCAGCCGGGCTGGCCGCTATCGGTTTTCGCGCCTGGTATCTGGCCTCGGAGGAGTTGAACAATACGTGGGAATTGTCTGACACCACCCACACCGGCCCGGGCCCTCGGGTTATCGCGCTGAACCAGATCGAAGCCGTCAATACGATGGGCAGCTTTGTTCAGGTTGTGACACGGGGCGGCGACAAGCACCTCATCAAATACCAGGCGAACCCTGCCGCCACCAAGGCCGCTATCGAAAGGGCCGCGGGATGAGCGACGGGTGGTGGCGAACACATATCCCTGCGGGCGAAGAGGTCCTCTGGACCGGGCAACCGCATCAAGGATATTTTCCGCCCCATGTGGGGTGGGCTTACCGGAT
>NZ_JBQFTB010000048.1:0-1051 GCF_056538465.1 Ruegeria sp. BG6
TGAGCACGCGCCGCCAGATCCTCCGCTGCTTTACGGGTGCAGCCACCATCGTATTCAGCAATGGCAGCCCGCTCCTCGAACGCATCAATGTCCGGGAAGCTCATGAGGCAACCGTCCCTAGTGGGAGTCTTATCTGGTCAACGATCGACCGACGCTGCTCGTCACTGATCCCTGCCGAGTAAATCCCGTAGGTGATCCCGTTCTCCGACCGTGCCGACTTGTGCCCGACCAGAGAGGCTGTGAAGTGCTCAGGAACACCCGTTCGCTCGCACTGGGTAATGAACCACTTCCTGGTCGAGTGAAACACCAGTCCCGGTCGCTCCAGACCCAGCCGCCGTCTCAGTCTCGCGAAGCCCTTAGTGACATGTGCCACGGTCAGGTCGGGGAACAGAGGACCAGATGATGGTAGCTGCCGGAACATCTCATCCAGCACCGGGTGAACCGGGACCAGTCGTTCAGCGGCGTCAGTCTTCAGCAGTCTCAGTTCATTGGGTTGAACATGAATGAAGCAGCCGAGGTTGCCTTTGGTCACGAGGTCTTCCCGGAGCAGCCCGACCGCTTCCCCCGCGCGCAGTCCTGTCAGCAGGCAAGTCAGCAGAACGGAATGAAGCTCAGGATCACGAGCCGCCAGAAGTCTGGAGACCTCATCGTCGGTCGGGACTGCATACGGTTGAGGACGCACCTTCCGGTCGAAGAGAACCGTTCGGAAAGGATTGACCTCCAGATGCCCCTCGTAGACCACCCATTCGAGGAAGTGATTAACCTGTGACCAGATACGTCGCTGGGTTCTGGCTGTTATGGTCAACGATCCCCGAGACGAGTAGTTAACGAGTTGGTCCAGGCTCAACCCGCGTGTCCGTTCCGACTTGCCGATCATCGGTGATAGCTGGGCTATCGCTGACAGGAACTCTCGCCCCTCCGCCCGCGTCAGACCGTAAACCGATCGGTCGCCGTACCGGCTCGTGAACAACCCGACAGAGTATCGGACCGATTTGAACCCGCTGGGTCGCAGTTCATCACTACGCCGGGAGAGATAGGCGCGGCTCAGGTC
>NZ_JBQFTB010000049.1:0-891 GCF_056538465.1 Ruegeria sp. BG6
CTCCTGCATCTAAATAAAGAAGCAACTGCAGGAGTTTGATCCATGAAGTACCTGTCTGCCCTCGGCGTTCTCGTCGGGGGTTTTCTTTTGCACCCACCGCCCAAGGCCGTCCTGACGACGATGCTCTGGGTGGTGTCTCGGTCCCATCCCGCTGTCTCAGCGCTGGTTCTGCTGGCGGTCCTCTGGACGTGGAGGTCCGACGATGACTGAGCTGAAACTGAACCCTGGTGACGTCGTGGTCGTCCGCGCCTTCGATGACGTCCCCGAACATCTGTTCCGCGTGGAAGAGGTGTTCGAAGACTGCGTGACCGGCCATGCCGTCACCGGCCCACTGGCTGGGACCTACGGCGAACCGGATCGGGAGATGATCGTCAGAGTCGTCTCAGACACCTGAACCTATCCCACATTCCAAATCTGAAAGGAGGAGACCCATGTCTGCTCACATTCGCTATGCCTATCTGAAGGGCCATACGTGGTTGTTCAGACGCAACTATCCCGTTGACGTGGCTCTCGCGCTGGGCGCTCAGGCGCTGAAGCAGAGCCTCAAGACCGGGGATCGTAACACTGCCCGCGTCCGTGCCGCTGAAGTCAATGCGCGCTTCGAGACTCTGGTGGAGCAAGTCCGGGGTCAGGCAGAGGACACCCTCTCTGCCACAGAGAGCACCGCTGACGTTCCGGATTGGCTCGACCAGCCAGAGTCGTCTCTCGTGCGTCTCCGGGCCACTCTGGAGGGCTCCGGGACAGTTCTGGACGGTCCTGCCTTCACCCGACAAGCCGCACCGGTAAAGGTAGTGATCCGGGACCTGAGCCGCGCCTATCTCTCCCGGCGTAGTGATGAACTGCGACCCAGCGGGTTCAAATCGGTCCGATACTCTGTCGGGTTGTTCACGA
>NZ_JBQFTB010000050.1:0-881 GCF_056538465.1 Ruegeria sp. BG6
GACCTCCTGATCGGTGCCGACATTGAAGACGTCGCCACGCGCGTCCGGAAGGGTCATCAGCCGGCACATGGCTTCGACCACATCCGCCACATGGCCGAAACAGCGTGACTGCTCGCCGGTGCCGTGCACCATCAGCGGTGCGCCTTCCAGCGCGGATTTCACGAAGTTCGGCAGCACCATGCCATAGCGCCCCGTCTGTCGCGGGCCGGTGGTGTTGAAGAACCGCAGGATCGTGACCGGAAGGCCGGATTCACGCGCATGGGCCAGCGCCAGAAACTCGTCCAGTGTCTTGGCGCAGGCATAGGACCAGCGCAGGTTGCGGGTGGCGCCGATGGTCAGATCACCCTCTTCCTGAAACGGGAAGTTCGTGCTTTTGCCGTAGACTTCGGAACTGGAGGCGATGAAGGTGTGCGTCTTGTCCACCAGCGCGGCATCCAGCACGTTCTCGGTGCCTGCAACATTGGTCAGGATCGACCGGCTGGGTTCGTCCATGATCAGCTTGACCCCGACAGCCGCCGCCAGATGGAAAACGATATCCGCCGGGCCAACCAGATCGGCCACCAGCTGACGGTCAAGGATGCTGCCTTCGACAAAGGTGAAATCCGGGTGATCGGCGACGGCGCCAAGGTTGGACATCAGCCCGGTCGACAGATCATCAAGAACAGTGACGGTATGACCATCCCCGATCAGCCGTTCCGTCAGGTGAGAGCCGATGAACCCGGCGCCTCCGGTAATCAGAATATGCATATGTTCGTACCTGTCACTTGTTGAGAACCGATATGCCGGATCGTACAACCCGCCCTGCGCATCCGGCCATAGCCGCAGGTGGAAAAAGACCTGTTCACCACGGGTTCCCGCGTATTGCCGCGCGCACCCCCCGC
>NZ_JBQFTB010000051.1:0-839 GCF_056538465.1 Ruegeria sp. BG6
GGCTGCAGCGCCTCGCCGAAGGCCACGGCCTTGGCCGCGATCACGTGCATCAGCGGGCCGCCCTGAATGCCGGGGAAGATGGCCGAGTTCACTTTCTTTGCGATATCTTCATCATTGGTCAGGATCATGCCGCCACGCGGGCCGCGCAGGGTCTTGTGCGTCGTGGTGGTCGCCACATGCGCATGCGGGAAGGGGCTGGGGTGCTCGCCCGCCGCCACCAGACCGGCGAAATGCGCCATGTCCACGTGCAGATAGGCGCCGACCATGTCGGCGATCTCGCGCATGCGGGCAAAGTCGATCTGGCGCGGGATGGCCGAGCCACCGGCGATGATCAGCTTGGGCTGGTGCTCTTTCGCCAGCGCCTCGACCTGATCGTAGTCCAGCATGTTGTCTTCCTTGCGGACGCCGTACTGCACCGCGTTGAACCACTTGCCCGACTGGTTCGGGCGGGCGCCATGGGTCAGGTGACCACCGGCATCCAGGCTCATGCCCAGAATGGTGTCACCGGGTTTGATCAGCGCCTGGAACACGCCCTGGTTGGCCTGAGAGCCCGAGTTCGGCTGCACGTTGGCGAAACCGCAGCCAAACAGCTGCTTGGCGCGGTCGATGGCCAGGTTCTCGGCAATGTCCACGAACTGGCAGCCGCCATAATAGCGCCGCCCGGGATAGCCTTCGGCGTATTTGTTGGTCATCACCGAGCCCTGCGCCTCCATCACTGCGGCGCTGACGATGTTCTCGGACGCAATCAGCTCGATTTCATCGCGCTGGCGCCCCAACTCGGACCGGATCGAGCCGAAAAGCTCAGGATCACGATCCGAAAGAGACTGGGTGAAAAAACC
>NZ_JBQFTB010000052.1:0-777 GCF_056538465.1 Ruegeria sp. BG6
CATGGTGGATAGCTTAATGAAGATTCTGATCACGGGGGGCGCGGGTTTTATCGGGTCGCGGCTGAGCGCTGAACTTGTTCAGCAAGGGCATGACGTCACGATTTTCGACTCTCTGCACCCACAGGTTCATTTCCAGAACGAGACCAATTTCAGGATCGCCAAATCCTCGGGCGCGGGGATGATCGTGGGCGATGTGCGTTCGCGCGACGACATGCAGCGCGCCATGTCGCAGGTCCGGCCCGAGTTCATCTTCCACCTTGCCGCCGAAACCGGCACTGGCCAGTCCTTTGACCACCCGACCCGGTACAACGAGGTCAACATCATCGGCACCACCAACCTGATCGAGGCGGTGCGCGCCGCCGACACCCCGGTGCGCCGCATCATTCTGGCCGGCTCGCGCAGCGTCTATGGCGAGGGTGCCTGCGTGGATGCCAACAACGTCCTTGTGCCTGCGGTCGCCCGCACCAGCCAGGACATGTCGAACGGAGATTTCCTGCCGAAATCGACCAGCGGCGAGACCCTGAGGCCGGTGCCGACCAATGCCGATACCTGCCCGGTGGCGCCCGCCTCGATCTATGCCTCGACCAAGCTGATGCAGGAATACCTGCTGACCCAGGCCTTCTGGGGCACCCCGACCGAGGTCGGCATTCTGCGCCTGCAGAACGTCTATGGCCCGGGGCAGTCCATGTCGAACCCCTATACCGGCGTGATCTCGATCTTTGCCGACCAGATCATGCAGGGCAAGACGCTCAACATCTTCGAGGACGGCGACATCAC
>NZ_JBQFTB010000053.1:0-729 GCF_056538465.1 Ruegeria sp. BG6
CCAGACTCCGAGGCATGGCCTCAATCAGGCGCAGCACGTTCTTGTGCCGGTTGAAGCCGCCCAGATAGACCAGCAAGGGTGCGTCGGACGGGATGCCATAGGCCTGCCGGGCCTTTGTTAGAGCCGATTTTTCCTGAGATGGTCGAAAAACGGGTTCGGCCCCTTCCGTTATGATATCGATCCGGTCACGGGGAATACGCAGGAACTGCGTCAGATCATCCGCCGAGGCATCCGATATCGTCATCACCCGCGTTGCCTGCATCTTGGCCAGCCAGCATTTCGCCTGCCACAGCCTGAAATTCAGACGTTTGGGAAAGATCAGATCGGGAAAGCGTTCGGGGATCGTGTCGTGATAGCACACCACGGTGGGGCGCCGGGCGGGCAGGGGGAAATAGGAATAAACCGCCGGATAGAAGAACACGTCGCAGTCGATACGCCGGGCCGCCCGGGCCATTGTCAGCAGATCGGCACCGCCCCGGGCCCTGGCACCTGAAGATGCCTCGGACATGGACAAATCAGACCCTGCAACAAGGGTTTCGACCCCGTCCGGCACGGGCCGCGTTGGTTCCTGATCGAATAATAACGTATAGCGAAAGCCGCTGTCGCGGGCGGCCAGAGCAGCGATCAGATTACGGGTGAAGCGGCCAAAGCCACGTTCGTTTTCCCAGGAGCTGGCGTCTACACCGATATGCAGCATGCTTTAGCCTTGATAGCGGCCTTGAAATTCGG
>NZ_JBQFTB010000054.1:0-651 GCF_056538465.1 Ruegeria sp. BG6
CTTCTTCCTTGGTCAGGATGTAGGCTTCGGCTTCGAACTTGGTGTGCGGTGTCACCGAACCCGGCTTACACAGAACCTGGCCACGCTCAACTCCGTCACGGTCAACACCGCGCAGCAGGGCGCCGATGTTGTCGCCGGCTTCACCACGGTCCAGCAGCTTGCGGAACATCTCAACGCCGGTGCAGGTGGTTTTCGCGGTGTCGCGGATACCAACGATTTCGATCTCGTCGCCAACGTTGATCACGCCACGCTCAACACGACCGGTCACAACGGTACCACGACCCGAGATCGAGAACACGTCTTCGATCGGCATCAGGAACGGCTGGTCAACAGCGCGCTCGGGGGTGTCGATGTAATCATCAACAGCCGCCATCAGCTCGCGGATCTTCGCTTCGCCGATTTCCGGGTTGTTGCCTTCCATCGCCGCCAGAGCCGAACCTGCGATGATCGGAATATCGTCGCCGGGGTAGTCGTAGCTGGACAGCAGTTCGCGAACTTCCATCTCAACCAGTTCCAGCAGCTCTTCGTCGTCGACCTGGTCAACCTTGTTCATGAACACGACCATCTTCGGGATGCCAACCTGGCGGCCCAGCAGGATGTGCTCGCGGGTCTGCGGCATCGGGCCGTCAGCGGCGTTCACAACCAGGATCG
>NZ_JBQFTB010000055.1:0-651 GCF_056538465.1 Ruegeria sp. BG6
CTTCTTCCTTGGTCAGGATGTAGGCTTCGGCTTCGAACTTGGTGTGCGGTGTCACCGAACCCGGCTTACACAGAACCTGGCCACGCTCAACACCGTCACGGTCAACACCGCGCAGCAGGGCGCCGATGTTGTCGCCGGCTTCACCACGGTCCAGCAGCTTGCGGAACATTTCAACGCCGGTGCAGGTGGTTTTCGCGGTGTCGCGGATACCAACGATTTCGATCTCGTCGCCAACGTTGATCACGCCACGCTCAACACGGCCGGTCACAACGGTACCACGGCCTGAGATCGAGAACACGTCTTCGATCGGCATCAGGAACGGCTGGTCAACAGCACGCTCGGGGGTGTCGATATACTCATCAACAGCCGCCATCAGCTCGCGGATCTTGTTCTCGCCGATTTCCGGGTTGTTGCCTTCCATCGCCGCCAGAGCCGAACCTGCGATGATCGGAATGTCGTCGCCGGGGTAGTCGTAGCTGGACAGCAGTTCGCGAACTTCCATCTCAACCAGTTCCAAAAGCTCTTCGTCGTCGACCTGGTCAACCTTGTTCATGAACACAACCATCTTCGGGATGCCAACCTGGCGGCCCAGCAGGATGTGCTCGCGGGTCTGCGGCATCGGGCCGTCAGCGGCGTTCACAACCAGGATCG
>NZ_JBQFTB010000056.1:0-615 GCF_056538465.1 Ruegeria sp. BG6
GGTCTGGTTTTCAGATCCGACCTGTACACAGAACGACGCAGAGGAAAGCGGCCCGCTTCAGACAAAAAGGAGAGCAGTCAGGTATACAAGATTTGCTAACTACTCTGCTGAAACGCAATCCTGAAACCGCGTGCTGACTTAACCGGTCACCATCCACCGTCGTCGGGTCATTCCGATCATACGGCGCAGCTTCTGCGGTCGGGACATCCGTCCGGCTAAAATCGCCCGTATGTCGTTCTGGGTCATATCGCCACGAAGTGAGGTGCGTGGCCGAAGGAAAGCCTGATGCCGGAACAGCCCGCCATCGCTGGACCATACCGCAGTATATCCGGCCGCCCGCAAGGCTCGCAGAACCCGCGCATCATACCTGCCAAAGGGTATGCCGGCCTCGGTGATCTGATATCCGCAGATATCCTCGAGCCGGGCGCGCGAACTGCGCAGTTCCTTTTCCAGATCGGCATCGCTGAGGCCGGGCCAGGCGATATGGTTGATCCCATGACTGCCGATCGTCATGCCGGCATCCGACAGGGCGCGTAAATGCGGCGCATCCAGCGAGCCGGGTTGTCCGATCCGCCCGGTCAGCACGAAAAACCGCGCCTGCAGCCCACGTGCCGC
>NZ_JBQFTB010000057.1:0-612 GCF_056538465.1 Ruegeria sp. BG6
CATAATTGCGGATTTGGGCCGTATGTTAATACAATAATCTCTCTGCTAAAAGCGGAATGGCGTTGACTTTAACACCTGCCAGTCAAACGATCAGCTCGTTTCCTTAGTGACTTTAGTTCGAGTGATGTATTGATGATGGGTGATATTCCCGAATTTAAGGAAAGTTATAGCCGGGTACGCTCTGGAGAACCCGATGCGAATGGAACCATCCGGTTTGCAGGCCTGTGGTGTTTCCCATCGATGCGAAGAAGGGCAGTCAGTGCTGGTTTCTCAACAATCCAAAGAAAATGGACGAAACGTCAGGGTTTGGGGAACATTTTCCAGATGAGATTGCCTGCACTGGTATTTTGTTTCATTGAACTGCCTAAGTGCGGAGCGCTTTTGCAAGACGGTCGGCGAACAGTCGCGACGTGCCCTGATATTGATGGTCTTGATTGATGCCCCGGATCGAGGCAAATGTAACCGGAGACGCCCTATGACCCAACACTCCCCAGCGATTGGCCGTCATGATCTGGCAGTGCTTCTGTTCATCCTGCTCTTTGCCGCAGTGCTCAGAACCGCTGGGCTGAACGCGCCGTTGTGGTATGACGAGATCTGGACCGTCGATACACA
>NZ_JBQFTB010000058.1:0-542 GCF_056538465.1 Ruegeria sp. BG6
CCTCCGTGCAAGAGAAAGTGATGCGGGGGAATGGACTTTTGCCAAGGATCTGGACGTACTAGGCCACGCAAGGAGCGTACCGTCGGATCGAAGACCGGTGTTCTGATAGCATGACATGCTTCACGCCTGTCCTAAGCGGCGCTAGTCTCCGGTCATGGCAACGCTGAAAGGAGCCGCCCAATGTCCCTCTTCTCTAAACTCTTCGGTGGTGGCGAAAAATCGGAGCCGGAGCCGGTCTATTACAGAGGGTTCGAAATCTTTCCGGACCTGATGCACGAAGGTGGCAAATACCGTCTTTTGGCCCGTATAGAAAAGACCATCGATGGAGATCGCAAGACCCATACAGTGATCCGTGCGGATGTCTTTGAAACCCGGGATCAGGGCGAAAGCTTCAGTATCGCAAAGGCGAAACAGGTGATTGACGAGCAGGGCGAACGCATTTTCGATTAAGTAAACAGATAGCCCAATGTAAGCGATGCAATCGACAGGTGTCCCGCAAAGTAGACATCCGTTCCGATTGGGCGAACGACCGCAATGCGGAC